>JAKARC010000018.1 GCA_021822385.1 Pseudomonadota bacterium | reverse complement strand
GATCCAGAGGGTATCGGGTACACGGGTCTGGCGTTCCTCGACGCGGGTGTGAAGGTGCTGGCGCTGGGTCATGGAGAACAGGCATTGTCGCCGACTTATACCAATGTCGCGCTGGCTCGCTATCCGCTGAGTCGTGTGCTCTATGCAAACATCAATCTACGGCCCGGCAAGCGACCGCCACCTGTTCTGGGAGAGTTTCTGCGGCTTATTCTCAGCCGACAGGGTCAAAATGATGTGCGGCACGAGGCCGTGTTTCTGCCCTTGCGGGCCTATCAGGTACGTACCGCGCGCCGGATCGCGCGCCTTCAGCAGGCGGGGGCCCACCGATGAGCGCAGCCGGGGTGCGACAACTTGTATCGAACCTGATCTGCCTTGTGGCGCTTACGGTCGCAGGTCCGGTAGTCCACGCGACCATCTTTCCGTACCACGGGCTTTACCGTATCTCACTGCCAGACGCAGGAAGTGTCGGAGCATTGGCGGTGGACGGACGTGACGTCTGTGTCGGGCAAGGTGATACGGTGAGTCTCTACGCGCCAACGAGCGCTGAGCGGATCGATCATCAGCACCTTGACGGCACGGTGCGCGCCCTGACTACGGTCGATGGAACGATCGTCGTGGCTGTAAGCGATCCCTCACGTCTTGAGTTTCTCGCCGCCAGGTCGTTGCGCGTGCTGCGCCAGCGGAGGCTTGGCGCGGCGACGCCTTCGGAGCTCGTTTACGATTCTTTGGCGCGGATGCTTTTCATCGAATACCGCACGGCGCACACAGTTACGCGCCTAGATCCGCAGACAGGCCGTGCGCTCGGGAGTGTGCGGCTCGTAGGCGCATTGGGACAAATGGCTGCCAACGGCCGTGGAACGTTGTACGTGGTGAACTCGACGCACGATGCGATTGATGTCATTGGTGCGCGCCGGATGAACTATGAGGGTGCTATCCCACTGCAGCGCTGCAGTACGCCACGCGCTCTGGCGATGGATACGGTGGGTCGGCGTCTATTCGCCGCCTGCAGCAACGGCCGCGCGCTCATCGTCGACGCGGATCTCGGCTTTACGTTCGACCGATTCCCCATTCAGTACGGCAGAGATTTGCGCGCTGCGTTTGCCTTTCGTCCCCTCGGCCCTCACGGTTGGAAGGGTGGGATTTTCTTTGTCGGCGGCGGCGCAGTAAGCGCAATTCAAATGCAGAGCTTCGTGCGCTATCAGGCCGCCGGGCGATTTCCCCTGACGCGTCGTGTCACAGCGTTCGCAATTGCCCCCCCGGTTGGCGTGCTGTGGCTCGCCGTAGCGCCGAGCGGTGGTAAGCCCGCGGCGCTGTGGCGGCTCGGTACTCCCGTCTCGGAGGTGCGATGAACGGACTCTTCAGCAAATTGAGCACGCGCGTTCTGTTGATCTGGCTTGCGAGCGTTTTGATCTCACAGGGATACGCAGCGCTTCAGCCCTGGCCGAAGCTTGCGGGCAAAGCAGTGCTGTTCGTCACCGGTGGAATTACGAGCCCCAAGCCTAATGACGATGCGGCTGTGGCGCGTCATCTGCGCAACCTTGGGTTCGTGGTACGCACCGTAAATGCGGCGGCTCCCCAGGCGGCTGCCGATGGTGCCGCCCTGATCGTGATCTCCTCCACCGCCAACGCGCACGAGCTCGGCAAGAAGTTCGCGGACATGCCGATTCCGATTTTTACTTGGAATACATTCGATTACCCGAACCTCGGCATGACCGGACCGGTATTGCATCGCGACTTTGGTGTTATCGATCCGGTGCAGCAGTACGCGGACAGCTTCGCCGTTCTCTACGGCTTCGGTGCAAACATAACCTCAGAGATCAGCCGCGCTGTGGGTCTAAAGCCGCAGCTATTCGGCACGTTGTACCTGGAGCCCGAAACCGCGGGATGGGGGCGCCCAGGTCCCGGCGGCACTGTAATTGCAGACTTCTTTGGTTCCCGACGCTATGCCGCCGTGTTCACCTATGAGCGCGAAGCGACGCTGGAGAACGGGCGCACGGCACCGGCACGCCGCGTGGGCTTTTATCTGGGCAATGACGATTTTCATCTCCTCACCGCAGTGTACGGGCCGCCCGCCGCGGACCCCAATCTTCGCCAATGGGCGATCGGTCTGAAGCTCTTTGATTCCGCTTTGCAGTGGGCCGTATCGCCGCCGCCACCGGAACCGGTTTACGACCCGGAGGCGCTCGATACCGCGCTGCGTCGGGCGGCACGCGGTATGAAGGTGCTCTATGTCGAGCGGGTCAATGGCGGGGAAGGGCGGCGCTCCGATGCGCACATCGTCGCGCACCTGCGCCGTCTTGGATTCGAAGTGAAAGTTGTGGACCAGACCGCGCCGCAGAGCGTCGCGCGTGGGATGAATCTGATCATGATCTCCAGCACGTGCTCGAAGTGGAAGCTCGCGAATAAATACGTCGACGCGCCTATTCCGCTGATATCGCTTGAAGGTTTGCTATCTGACACGCTGCATTTCACCGGCCGGGACCGTTACACCGATTACGGGGAGCACGGCGAGATTCTCGAAAGCGACGATCCGCCGGAGAATTATCTCGACATCGTCGGCGCCTGGAGTCCCATGGCGGCAGGCCTGAAGCCGGGGTTAATGAAGTTCACCTATCACCCAGGAGTTCTGAAATGGGCGTGGCCGCTGCCGGATGCGACTGTGATCGCAACGCTGCCCAACGAGCCGCGTGAGGATGCGATTTTCGGCTATCCCAAAGGGGCACGGATGGCCGACGGGTTCATTGCGCCGGCACGGCGTGCGCTGTTGCCGTTGGACAATTCTTCGTACGATGACATGACGCCGCAGGGTAAAGTGCTGTTTGACGCCATGGTCTTGTGGGCTATTCATCGGTAGCAGCTGCGCGGTCGGTCATACAAGCTCCGCGTACAGCGCGCGGCGAGATGTTGTCTGCGCGGGCTTCCTTCGAGAGACGTACATAACGAGGATACGCAAGAGCGCCGAAGCGGAAGGGACGAAGGGATACAATCGCGATATCGGACCGGCCGGACCCGCCCTGTTGGGGACGCGGAAGGCGCTCCTCGAGTACTAAGCTGGGCAGGAAGAAATTGATGAACAAGCCCGACACGCCCAAGGCCCCGTCCGGCGCGGCTCTCGCCGCACGTCTCGACCGGCTGCCGGTCTCCTGGCAGATTTGGCGTATGGTGATACTTCTGTCGCTCGGCGGAGTGTTCGAATTTTACGATTTGTTCTTCACGGCCTACGTGACCCCGGGAATGGTGAAGTCAGGACTGTTCAGCCCAGCCTCCCTTGGCTGGCTGGCCTCGTTGAAGGTCATCGCCGTGACGGGGGTTGGTATCTTCGTCTTCGCGACCTTCGCCGGGCTCTGGGTGGGCACGCTCATGGTCAGCCCGATTGCAGACCGAGTAGGACGTCGCACGGCCTTCGTGGGCGCGCTGATGTGGTACATGATCTGCACCGCAATCATGGCGTTCGCCCAAACCGGTCTATGGTTGAACATCTGGCGCTTCATTGCCGGCATCGGTCTCGGCATCGAATTGGTGACGATCGACACCTACATTGCCGAGCTGGTCCCGAAGAACGTGCGCGGGCGTGCCTTCTCGGTCAATCAGATGATCACCTATGCTGTGGTGCCTGTAGTCGCCTTTTTGGCATGGAAGTTGGTGCCGATTGCTCCGCTCGGCTTCGAAGGTTGGCGCTGGGTGGTGCTGATCGGGTCGTTCGGCGCACTGCTGGTCTGGTTTCTGCTGCTCGGCATCCCTGAGAGTCCGCGCTGGCTTCTCAAACATGGACGCAATGTTGAAGCCGAAGGCATCGTTGCTCGCCTGGAAGCGGCGGCAGCGGTCGGCGGCAGTCCGCTGCCGGAGCCGCTGCCCGAGCGCAATGACGCTGAGCACAGTGCCAGCGGCTCACTCTCCGAGGCGTTCCGTCCGCCTTATCGGACGCGGACGCTCATGCTTTCGGTGTTCAACTTCTTCCAGACAATCGGCTTCTACGGCTTTGCCGCCTGGGTGCCAACCCTGTTGATCCATCGTGGCATCCACGTCACGGAGAGCCTCGAATATGCGTTCATCATTGCGATCGCCAACCCATTCGGCCCGCTGATCGGAACACTGTTTTCCGATCGCTGCGAACGTAAGACGCAGATTGTGGTCGCTGCGTTCGCCATGCTGGTCTTAATCGGAGTGTTCGCGGTGCTATCGACGCCTGTGGCATTGATCGCACTCGGGGTGTTGTTCACTCTGTGCTCGAACGTGATGTCCTATGCTTTTCATAATTATCAGGCGGAGCTGTTCCCAACTCGGTTTCGCGCCCGCGCCATTGGATTCGTCTATTCCTGGAGCCGACTATCCGCGGCCTTTGCCGGTCTTGCCATTGGCTATCTGTTGCACACCGGCGGGGTACCTGCCGTGGCGATGTTCATTGGCTTCTCCATGCTCATGGTCATGGGATCCATTGCCCTCTTCGGCCCCCGGACCCGCGGCCGTGCCCTGGAGGAGATCAGTCCCTGATCCCTCGTATTGCCGCACGTAATTTTGTTACCGAGTTCTGCCTCTCGGTCTCATTTCGGTCGCTCGAATTCGAGAAAGCAGAGGGCAGTTTAGCCTCGCCGGAAGGCTATACGATCGAGCGCCGTCGGTAACATCCCGGGTGATGCAACGATCGTGCTGAGTAGCAATCTTGGTGAGGCAATGCGAGGGCGCTGACCGCCATCGGGCCATTCGCCGCTGCTGTATCCTTGGCACTGCGTGAGGTTCGTCTAAGCGTTGCCGCATCGCGGCATGTATCGCGCTCGCCGTCCAGTCCCACAAGAATGCCTCGGCGGTCACGGCTTGTCCCACAGCTCGGCCCGGCGGCACACGTTCGCCATTCGCGCAGCGATCCGTTGACCGGCCGAAGTGATACAATGTATCATTAGCAGCATCACGGTTCGGGACGGTGTCTATGAGTCGCTGCGCGAGGAAACGATGGCGGTACCTCGGTCTGGCCGTGACCGCGGGATATGCGGTCATCGCGGCCGGCTGTGCGGCGCAGCACCGGCATGGACCGCCGCTCGCGATTGGTGTCGAGAGCCAGTATGCAAACGTTCTGGCGCAGATTGGCGCGCCCTATATCAAGGTGCGGGCGATCGAGACCAACCCCAACACCGATCCGCACGAATTTCAAGCGAGTCCAGCGATTGCCGAGAAGATCGCGCACGCGAGTCTCATCGTGGAGAACGGTCTTGGCTATGACGCCTGGATCAAGCCGCTCATTGCCGCAAATCCGAACCCCGCGCGGCGCATTTTCATCGTCCGGCGATTGCTGAACCTCCCGGCGGATACCGTCAACCCGCACTTGTGGTATGGGCAGAAGACCATGCCGGCGGTGGCCGCAGCCGCGGCCACGGCGTTCACTGCGATGGCGCCGCAGCATGCGGCCTATTTTGCCGCCCATGTGCGGCGCTTCGACGCATCGCTGCAGTCCTGGCACGCACAAATTGCGGCCTTCCGCGCGCAGTACAGCGGCACGCCGGTGGCGGTGACCGAGCCTGTGGCCGACATGATGCTCAAGGCCGCCGGTTGCCGCATCCTCACCCCGTTGGCCCTTCAGCTCGCGATCATGAACGGCACCGACCCGGCGCCGCAGGACGTGGCCACCGAGGAGGCATTGCTGCGCGACCGGAAGGTGAAGGTGTTTGTCTACAACCAGCAGGTGACGGACCCCTTGACGGCATCGTTCCTGCAGCTTGCCCGGGCGGAGCACATACCCGTGGTGGGGGTTTATGAGCTGATGCCCGAGCCCGGATATGATTATCAACGCTGGATGCTTGCGGAGATACGCGCGCTGCGTGCCGCCGTTGCGCACGGGATTTCGACGGCAAGACTCGGCGGCGCGGTGAGCACGCAATGAGCACCACCGTGGCGCTCGATCGGGTGGGCGTCCGTCTGGGCGAGCGGTCCGTGCTGCGCGAAGTCAGTTTTGCGCTTCAACCGGCACAGTTCTGCGCCCTCATCGGCCCGAACGGGTCGGGCAAGACCACGTTGCTGCGCGCAATCCTCGGGTTCATACCGCTCAGCAGCGGCCGGATCGATGCCCCCACGGCGGGGATCGGCTACGTGCCGCAGAAAATCTCGATCGACCCTGGGTTGCCGCTGCGGGCGCGCGACATCGTCGCGCTCGGGCTCGACGGCGCGCGCTTCGGCATGCGGTTGCCGTCGAAGACCCGCGCCGCGCAGGTGGAGGAGATGCTGCGGGCCGTCGGCGCGGCGGAATTCGCCGACCAACGCTCCGGGGCGCTCTCCGGCGGCCAGCAGCAGCGGGTATTGCTGGCGCATGCTCTGGTGCGCCGGCCGAAGCTACTGCTCCTGGATGAGCCGCTCGCAAACCTCGACGTCGGCAGTACCGCTGACATCGTGGCGCTGCTGCGCCGTCTGGCGCGCGACTACGGCACCGCAGTGCTGCTGTCGGCGCACGATATGAACCCGCTCCTGCCTGCCGTGGATCGCATCGTGTACCTCGCGAACGGGTGTGCCGTCTCGGGCAAGGCGGAGGATGTCGTCAGGACCGAGGTGCTGAGCCGTCTTTACGGCTACCACGTCGACGTGCTGCGCGTGCACGGGCGGGTGGTGGTGGTCGCCGGCGAGCGCGATGAGACCCGAATCGCTCTTGAGCGCGACCCGATCCATACGGTGACGGTGCCCTAGACAATGATCAGCGGCGTTGGCGCGGGCTTCATTAGCGCGTTCTGGAGCAACGGTCCGGTGCGCGTGGCGCTGGCGGTGGGCGGTGGCGCCGCCGTGGTGTGCGCCGTCGTCGGCCTGTCCACAGTCATGCGTCGACAATCCTTCGCCGGGCACGCTCTGGCGGATATCAGCGGCGCCGGCGGCTCGGCCGCCTACCTGCTCGGCATCAACCCCTTGCTCGGGTTCATCGGGCTCGCGGGCCTTGCCGCCGGGGTGATGGAGATGGCGCAGGTGCAGGAGGCGCGCGAGCGCGACCTTGTGACCGGTGTCGTCTTGGGCGCCGGCCTTGGGCTCGCTGCGCTGCTGCTGTATCTCGACGTGACGCTGCGCAGTGTCAGCAACGCGGCCATCAGCATACTGTTCGGCTCCATGTTCTCGATTGCGCCCTCGATCGTGCCCACGGTGCTCACCATCGCGGTCATTGCACTTGCCGCAAGTGTGCTGGTATTTCGTCCGCTGCTCGTCAGTTCACTGTCCGTGGACATGGCCCGCGCCCAGGGTGTCAATGTGCGCACCGCGAGTCTGGTCCATGCTCTCGCACTGGCGCTCGCGGTGGCGCTGGCCGCAATCACGGTCGGGGCCATTCTCGCCACGGCGCTTCTGATCGGACCTGCGGCCGCCGCCCTGCAGGTGGCACGCAAGCCCGTGAGCGCGCTGGTGCTTGCGGTCGCGATCGGTCTCGGGGCGACCTGGGGTGGCATCGTACTCGCCTATGACAGCTTCTATTGGACGCTGGGCCACGGCTGGCCGGTCAGCTTCTTCATCGTCATGTTGATCGGCGGCGCCTATGTGCTCACGAGCGTGCTCGCGCATCGCGATGTCGGCGCGCTCACTGCCTCCCCGCTTTCCGGTTGTCAGGAACGCTGAGATGTTTGCCCCCTTCATGCTGCACGCGTGGATCGTCGCGACGCTCGTGGCCATAAGCGCAGGCAGCGTCGGGTTCTTCGTCGTGGCGCGCCGGGCGTCGTTCGCCGCGCACGCGCTGCCGCTCGGCGCCTTCCCCGGCGCCGCCGCGGCCAGTCTCCTCGGCGTGAATGAGCTGTGGGGACTGGCGGGGTTCGCGGTGCTCGGTGTGCTCGCGATCGATCAGCTGCAGCGCGCCGGACGGCGCGAAGTCGCCAGCGCGCTCTGGCTCACCGGTGCGCTCGCCCTCGGCATGCTCCTGCTCAGCCTGTCGGGCCGGTACGCGGAAAGCGTCTATGGTCTGCTCTTCGGCAACCTGCTCGGCATCGATGCGGCAGAGCTCGCGCTGGTGGGGGGCTGCAGCGTCGTGATGCTCGTGCTCCTGGCCGTGATTGCGCGGCCGCTGCTGCTCGATTCGCTTTCGCGCGAGCTGGCCGCCGCCGCCGGTGCCCGTCCATCGGCGCTCGAGCTGCTGTTCCTCGGTGTTCTCGGCATAGCGGCCGCCATTGCGGTGCCGGTCGTCGGAGCATTGTTGGTGTTCAGCCTGATGGTTGGGCCGGGTAGCGCGGCGCGCGCCTTCACGAATCATCCGTGGTCGGCGCTCGCGCTGACGGTGGGGATTTCCCTGTTGACCATCTGGAGCGCCATTGCACTGGCATACGTCAGCAACTGGCCGGTGGGGTTCTTTGTGGGGGTCGCGGGTATACTCTGTTATGTCGTCGGGCGCTGGCGGGGTGGCGCGGCCGCGCTGGCGCATTCGCTATGAGCGCAAAGCACACCATACGCAGGGAACTGAAGCATGCCGCGGCGGATGACACGCAGCGTGTGCTCGAGAGGCTCGAGAGGACATGCCGGGTCCGCGGCCAGCGCGTCACGCGCCAGCGGCGCGCGGTCCTGCAGGTATTGCTGGCCGAGGGCGGTGCGCTGACGGCCTACGAGCTTCTCGACCGACTGCGCCGCTCGGGTGGGCGCTCGACGCCGGCGGCAGTGTATCGGGCCCTCGAGTTCTGGATGGACAGCGGGTTGGTGCATCGCATGGACTCAACGCGCTCGTTCGTCCTGTGCGAACATCCCGAGGGGCCGCATCCGGGTCAACTCCTGATCTGTCGCCAGTGTGGCACGGTGATCGAGGCGGAAGACAAAGCCGTGTCCGAGGCTGCCTCGCGTCTCGGCAGCCGGTTGAATTTCACGCTCGACGTCGGCCTGCTCGAGCTGACCGGTGTATGCGCACTATGCTGCGCTCGAGGACGACGCACACAGCCCGCATCGTAGCATCGGCAGACGCACCGAGCCGGCAGCCTGCGGGGCCAAAATCCTCATTGATCCGTTCAGGGCAGAACTCATCCACGCGCGCGACCCCAAGACGGCGCACGGCGCGACCGATCTCGGGGACGCATCCGGGAAGTCCGGGCAGCGCTGCACGCCCGCGCGCTCAGCGCTGCGCGAACAGCCTGACCACATCTACGCGGATGCGCAGTATCCCGGCCACCGCCGTCGGCAGATGGCCACCGGGATGCGCAATCACCTGGATGTCGGGCTGAATCTCCACCCCCGCACAGACCTTGAAAATGGCGGTCGCCTCATAATCGGTTTCGGCATGGGGTTGTCCACTCAGACTGGCGCGCGAAAACCCGACGGAGAGGACATCGCCGGGCTGGCCGGGATACCATTTTTTCAGACGCACGCCGCCGCCCACGTACCACGGTACGCTGGCGACGGCGTTGGGCGCGCCACCGCCGATGAGGAAAGTGCCCCAGTCGAGTCCAGCGGCCCGGAACCGATAGACACCGGAGCCGAAAAAGCCGTTCAGCTGCGGTCCGAGGAGGGCTGCGGCGCGCGGGCTCTGGTGATTGAAGAATCCGCCCAGCTTGAGCGCATAGGTGCCCGCTCCCAAGGATCCGGACTGGTTGTACTGAATGAGCGCCAACGTTCCGCTTTGCGTCGGATGCAGAAAGGGATGCAGGGCATTGCCACCGAACACGCCGGCTTCGAGCTGGTGCCGGCTGCCACCGACGGACACGATTGCCCCCAGGCTCGAATACGGATACGTGCTGGTCCCGGGCAGGTTCGTGCTCCACACCGGAAATATTCCATAGGAGGCGCACAACAGATAACGATCCGCCTGGACGGAATCAAAATAGTCGTTGGCATCCATCAGGCCGAAACGGGTGGTGACCGCGCCCAGCCTTTGGCGGAAATAGAGCTTGAACAGCCGATTGATGTTTGTCGGCGTCGTGAGGTTGCTGACGCCCTGCACATCGCCCACATAGAGCGCATCCGGTTGACCGGTATCGACTCCGAGATACCGAACGACCAGTTTTCCGCCGGGATCAGCCCCGTTCGCGGCGCCGATCCAATCGAAGCCCCCCTGGAAATAGGCCGTTGCCGTGCTGCCGCGCGCCAGGCCGCCGGCCACATTGCCCACCGTTTCGCCGATGAACTCGCCATGCGGCGTAAATTCCTGCCAGGGAATGAGGCCGGCATCCGCGGCCGACGCGCGCAGGGCACAGATGAGGGTCGCAGCAATAAGAGCCGTCCTGCGCATCACGCGGGTCTCCATGTGCAACAGCGGCTGCAGCGCTGTTCGGTCAGGGCGCTAGCGGCGAGCGCCCGGCGCAATTTCTCGGCCCGAGCGTGCGCGCGTAGTGCTCACCGCGCGCAGCAATTGGGTCATGCACAGGGTTGTGTGCGCGGTTCGCGCGCGCGTCCACGGGCCGAAGCGCGCCGCTGGCGCTCCGCGCGGCAAGGCGGGGGCGCCCGGTGGCGCGAGCGGTCGCTCAGGGGGCTGTGCTGCGCGCAACATGTGCATTCCGCGTCATGAATGTTGGATATCCCATGGAGGCCACCCGGCCGAGGTGCCGTCACTGTTTCCGTCTGCCGGGACCCTCGAGGAGTCGGCGCGAAATGATACGTTGTAGCAATCAGACGGGTCAATGAATGACGGTCCGAGGATCGCTCCGCGGACGCAATTCGGTGCCCTCGGTTCGCGCGGGGATGTTACGCGGTGTGCCGGAGCCTGTCCCCGGCTGTCAGGCCCCGCAAGCACCAGCGCGCCATCCTCGCCGTGCGCACCGGGCAGTCGGTGTTGCCCGGCTACCCGGCTACTCGATTCCGAGCTTCTTGATCCGATAGCGCAGCGCGCGAAAGCTCATGCCGAGGAGCTTGGCGGCGGCGGTCTTGTTGTAGCGGGTCTTCTCGAGCGCCTGCACGATGGCGCTACGCTCGATGCCTTCCAGGTGATCGCCGAGCGGACCACTCGCCCCTGCAGCCAGGCCGGCGGCGGCCGGCGGCGTTCGCGTCGGGGTGCGCAGCTTGATGTGCTCGGCGGTGATCATGCCGCCGAGACACAGCGTCAGCGCCCGCTCGAGCACGTTCTCGAGCTCGCGTACGTTGCCCGGGAAGGGATAGTCCGCGAGCATCGCCAGCGCATCCGGGGCGATGCGCGGGGTCGGGCCGCTCTGCCGGCGGCCGAGACGCGCAAGCACGGCGCGCGCGAGGTCGGGAATGTCCTCCGGGCGCTCGCGCAGCGCCGGCACGTGCAGCTCGATGACGTTGATGCGATAGAACAGGTCCTCGCGAAACTGACCGAGCGCGACCAGCTCCATCAGGTTCTTGTGCGTGGCCGAGAGGATGCGCACGTCCACTTTTTCCTCATTCGCCTCGCCCACGGGACGCACGGTCTTCTCCTGCACCACGCGCAGCAGCTTCACCTGCATGTGCAGCGGCAGATCGGCCACCTCGTCGAGAAACAGCGTGCCGCCCTCGGCGGCCTGGATGAGGCCTTTCTTGTCGGCCACCGCGCCGGTGAAGCTGCCGCGCCGATGGCCGAAGAACTCGCTCTCCATCAGCTCGGTGGGGATGGCGCCGCAGTTGACGGCGATGAAGGGGCGCTCGCGGCGCGCACCGGACTCGTGGATCAGGCGCGCGACCAGCTCCTTGCCGGTGCCGGACTCCCCGCTGATGTGCACCGGCGCCTCGCTGCGCGCAACGCGCGCGATGAGCTCGCGCAGATGTCCCATCGGGGCCGACTCGCCGATGAGCCGGGCCCGACCGAACTCCGGCGCCGGCGGCGGCGGACCAGCGCCGAGCCGGATGGCGTTGTCGATCAGCTTGCGCAGAACCCCCAGATCGAGCGGCTTGGAGACGAAATCGAAGGCGCCGAGCTTCAGCGCCCGCACCGCCGCCTCCACGCTGCCGTGCGCCGTGATGACGGCGACCGGAAGATCGGCGCGGTTGCGCTGGATCCACTCGACCAGCTCCAGGCCATTGCCATCGGGCAGGCGCATGTCCGTCAGGCACAGGTCGACCGGCTCGCTGCGCAGCAGCTTCTGCGCGCTGCCGAGATCATTGGCCGTGCGGGTACGCAGGTTCATGCGCCGCAGCGTCAGGCTGAGCAGCTCGAGCAAGTCCGGCTCGTCATCCACAATCAGCACCGCAGGTCGGGTGCCGTCGCCGCGCACAGCGCTTTCAGTCGCGCTCAAGTCTCGATCTCCCCTGTCCACCGGTTCGGGTCCGCGAATACCAGCCGAAATACGCTGCCGCCGCCGTGACGTGGCTCATAGAGCAGCGTCGCGCCATTGGCTTGCGCCAGCTCGCGGGCCAAAAACAGACCCAGACCCGTCCCCCGGCCCGAGCTGAAGAAAGGCTCGAAGATACGCTCAACCTGATCCTGTGGCACGCCGGGGCCGCGATCGGCGATCTCGAGGAACGGTCGCCGCCCGCTGCGCCGCCCGCAACGGATCTCGATGACCCCCGCGCCGGAGTCCGGCATGGCGTGACGCAGCGCGTTCTCGCACAGATTCCAGACGATCTGGCGCAGCTGGGCCGGATCGAAGCGGATCGTGATCGCGCGCTCGGGCACGCTCAGCACGAGCCGATCCGGGGGTAGCTGCATGGTCTCACAGAACTCCTCGCGGAACGCGTCGGCCCAGTCCGCGAGCGCGAGCTGCTCGGCCCGCGCCGCCTCCCGGCGCGAGAGGCGCAGCACACTGTCGATGATGTGGCTGACCCGCCCGGCATGGGTACGGATGATCTCCGTCAGGCGCCGGTCCTCCGGACCGAGCGCGGCGGATTCCCCGAGCAGCTGACCGGCGTGACTCATGGCCCCGACGGGGTTGCGGATCTCGTGCGCGATGCTGGCCGACAGCCGCCCGAGCGCCGCGAGCTTGGATTGCTGCACCTTTTCGGCCAGCGCGCTCGTGTCCTCGAGAAACACCAGCACGGCCGCCGGGCTGTGCTCGCCCAGCGCTGCGAAATGCGCGCGGATCTCGCGCGCCCCGTCGGGCGCTGCAAACGTCGGATCCTGGAGCGGGAACAGGCCGGTGCTGTCGGTACTCTCGCGCCAGCGCGCGAGCCGTTCGAGGAGCGCCGGGCAGACCTGTGCGAGCGGCGCCTGCACGCGCGCCGTCTCCCCGAGCAGGCGTGCGGCCGACTCATTGATCAGGCGGATCCGATCCTCCGGATCGATCACCAGGATGCTCTCGCGCAGATGCCGCACGATGTACTCGGACAGCTGCGCCAGATTGGCGAGGTCGACCTCCTGGCGCCGTACCGTCGCCTCGCTCGAGCGCAGCCGGTCGGTGAGCGGCCACACCGCCACCGCGATCGCGAACAGCACCACGCCGAGCATGCCGGCCGTGGCGAGATCGGTCGGGTGCGCCGAGTGCATGCTGATCAGTCCCTGCGGCACGAGCACCGCGGCGGTCGCAGCCGCGGCGATCAGCAGGCCCTCGCGGCGCTGCGCGAGCAGCGTCAGGGCGAGCACCGGCAGCGCCAGCAGAATCCCCAGACCGCTCGCGACTCCCCCGCTCGCATACAGGATGAGCCCGATCGCCGTGGCATCGAGCATCGAGTTGGCGAGCGGCTGAATCAGCGGCTGCACCCCACGCAGGCCCTGCAGCACCACCAGGGTGAGCGCGGCCCCGAAGTAACCGGCGCAGGCGCCGACGAACAGACTCGGGTGCGTCACCGGCATGAAGGTAGCGCCGGCGAGCGCACGCGCCCCGAGCAGCACCGCCGGCACCAGCAGCCGATAGAGGCTGAGCCAGCCGCCGATGCGGCGGGCGAGATCGGCGGAGGCGGCGGGATCGGCGGGGGCGCTGGCCGGCATGAGTGAGGCGGGCGGTGACGGACCGGCGCGGACTGTAGCACCGGCGCTCGCGCCGCGACGCGATGGCCGTCGCAGCGCGGCGCAGAACGTTCGATATCCCGCCGGCGGCGCGACTTAAGCGTGATTTATTGGCGGCCGCCGCCGTTTTTGGCGAGAATCCACCGCTTTACGTCTTCGGCCCGGACTTCAAGAGCGCAACGATGAACCTGCACGAATATCAAGCCAAAGAGCTGTTCAGGAAATACGGCATTCCCGTGCCCGCGGGCCGGCCCGCCGGCAGCGCCGAGGAGGCGGTCGCGGCCGCCCAGGCACTCGGCGGAACGGTGTGGGTCGTCAAGGCCCAGGTGCACGCGGGCGGGCGCGGCAAGGCGGGCGGCGTGAAGGTGGTGCGCGACCTCGAGGCGGTGCGCCGCGCGGCGGCCGCGATGCTCGGCACGCGGTTGGTCACGCACCAGAGCGGTCCGGAAGGACTGCCGGTCGAGAAGGTCTACGTGGAATGCGGCTCGGACATCGCCCGCGAGATCTATCTGTCCCTGACGCTCAACCGCGAGAAGGGGCGCATCGCGCTCATCGCCTCCAGCGCCGGCGGCATGGAGATCGAGGAGGTCGCCGCGAAGACCCCCGAGCAGATCCTCACCACTACCGTGCATCCGGCGGCGGGTCTGCAGGCCTACCAGGCCCGCGAGCTTGCCTTCGGGCTGGGCCTTGCCGGCGAGCAGATCAAGCAGTTCCAACACATCGTGCTCGCCCTGTATCGGATCTACCAGGAGCAGGATGCGAGCCTGCTCGAGATCAACCCGCTGATCGTGACCCGTCAGGGCGCGCTGCTCGCGCTCGATGCCAAGTTCAACATCGATGCGAACGCCCTGTTCCGCCATCCGGACCTCGCCGCCTGGCGCGATCCCAGCCAGGAGGACCCGCTCGAGCGGCGCGCGAGCGAGCACGAGTTGAATTACGTCTCGCTGGATGGCGATATTGCCTGCATGGTCAACGGTGCGGGGCTGGCGATGGCGACCATGGATTTGATCAAGCTCCATGGCGGCGCGCCGGCGAACTTCCTCGATGTCGGTGGCGGCGCCACCAGCGAGCGGGTAACGCACGCGTTCCAGCTCGTCCTGTCCAACACGAAGGTGCGCGCCGTGCTGGTCAACATCTTCGGCGGCATCGTCCGCTGCGACATGATCGCCGATGGCATCGTCAACGCCGTCAAGCACATCGGCGTCAAGGTTCCCGTGGTCGTGCGTCTCGAGGGCACCAACGCCGAGAAGGCGCGCGAGATCCTCGCCGGCAGCGGTCTCACCATCACCCCCGCCACCGATCTGACCGACGCGGCGCGCAAGGTTGTGGCGCTCGCGGCAGGCCGCGCTGCCTGAGCGGCGCGTTGGCACAAGCGTAAAGGCATCGACGCATGAGCATTCTAGTCAACAAGCACACCAAAGTGATCTGCCAGGGGTTCACCGGCAAACAGGGCACGTTCCACTCCGAGCAGGCCATCGCCTACGGCACGCAGCTGGTCGGGGGCGTGACCCCGGGACGCGGCGGCCAGAAGCATCTCGGCCTGCCGGTGTTCGATACGGTGCGCGAGGCGGTGCGCGCCACGGGCGCCACCGCGAGCATGATTTACGTGCCGGCCGCGGGCGCCGCGGACGCCATTTTCGAGGCGGCAGACGCCGGCATTGAGCTCGCGGTCTGCATCACCGAGGGCGTGCCGGTCAACGATATGATCCGCGTCAAGGCGGCCCTGGCCGGCTCGCCTACACGCCTCATCGGACCGAACTGTCCCGGTGTCATCACTGCCGATGAATGCAAGATCGGCATCATGCCGGGGTTCATCCACAAGAAGGGCACCGTCGGGATCGTCTCGCGCTCCGGCACGCTCACGTACGAGGCGGTCTACCAGACGACGCGCATCGGGCTCGGGCAGAGCACCTGCGTCGGCATCGGCGGCGATCCGGTGCGGGGCTTGAACTTCGTCGATGTTCTGGAGCTGTTCGAGCGGGACCCCGGGACCGAGGGCATCATCCTGGTGGGAGAGATCGGCGGCAGCGACGAGGAGGCGGCGGCCCGCTACATTCATCGCTTCGTGAGCAAACCGGTGGTGGCCTACATCGCCGGGGTGACCGCTCCGCCCGGCAAGCGCATGGGTCATGCCGGCGCCATCGTCGCCGGCGGCAAGGGTACCGCAGCCGACAAATATGCCGCCTTCGAGGCCGCGGGCGTGCGCACCGTGAAATCCCCGGCCGAACTCGGCAGCGCCATGAACGATCTGCTGCGCCGCCGCCGCGCCCGCACGGCCCAGCGCGCCGCGGCAACGGCCAGGGCAGCGGCGCCGCCGGCGGCGCGCACGAGCGGGCGTAAGCCGACGCCGAAGCGTCCGCCGGCGGCGCGCAAGAGCGCTGCCCGTCGCCCCGCCAAGCCGGCGCGCAAAGTCGAGCGACCGGTCCGAGCGGCACGTAAGGGCGGCAAGCCCGCGGCCCGGCCGGCGCGCCGGCGCGCCGTGGCAACCCGGCGCAGACGCTGACCGGCCCGGACAACGCCGCAGACAGACACGGCGACGACCATGGGAGCGCGACCCGTCAGGGGGCGTGAACGGGCGGGCGGCCTCGCGGCTCCGGCGGGGCTGGCGCGGTGGCGGGTGCGCCGCGCCGCACTGCGGGATGCTCAGGCCCTGCGACTCCAGTAGGAATCCCTCATGTCCGACGGCGCGACCGTCACAAGCGACACTCTGCGCATTGCCCTGGCGCAGCTCGACCTGTTGGTCGGCGACGTGCAGGGGAACCTGCGCCGCATCGTGCGCACCGTGCATGCGGCCGGGCGTGAGCAGCACGCGGATCTGACGCTGTTGCCCGAACTCGCGCTCTCGGGCTATCCGCCGGAGGATCTGCTGTTTCACCGCGGCTTGCGCGCGCAGCTCGAGCGCGCGCTCGATGAGATCTGCCGAGCGGTGCCCGACGGCACCCTCGTGGTCGGTTTTCCGGAGTATGCCGATCACACCATCGCCAACGCGGCGGCAGTGGTGAGCGCCGGGCGTGTTCTGGCCGTGCATCGCAAGGCGGAGCTGCCCAACTACAAGGTCTTCGACGAGAAGCGTTATTTCCACCCCGGCACGCGGCCCACCGTAGTCGCGATCAAGGGCTTTCGCGTCGGCGTGCTCATCTGCGAGGACATCTGGGTGCCGGAGCCGGCGCGCTGGGCCCGGGCGGCCGGGGCGGAGCTGCTCGCCGTGATCAACGCCTCACCCTACGAGTGCGGCAAGCAGCGCGAGCGCGAGAGCGTCGCACGCGAGCGCGTGCGCGACGTCGGGTTGCCGCTCGCCTATGTCAACACGATCAGCGGGCAGGACGAGCTGGTCTTCGATGGGAATTCCTTCGCCATGAATGCCGCCGGCGAGGTGTGCATGCGCGCCCCGGCCTTCGTGGAGGGACTGTACGGCGTCGATTTCGTCCGCCGGGGGGGCAAAGTCGAGCCACTGCCGGGGCCCGTCGCCCCCGTGCTCAGCGACGAGGCGAGCATCTACGGCGCCCTCGTGCTCGGCGTGCGCGACTACGTCAACAAGCACGGCTTTCCGGGCGTGGTGCTCGGTCTGTCCGGCGGCATCGATTCGGCGCTGACCCTGGCAATCGCCGTGGATGCGCTCGGACCGGAGCGTGTGCACGCGGTCATGATGCCCTCGCGCTATACCGCGCCGATGAGTCTGGAGGACGCGGCCACCGAGGCGCGGCAGCTCGGGGTCAAGTACAGCGTGTTGCCCATCGAGGCGATGTTCAACGCCACTCTGGCGACGCTGGCCGGTGAGTTCGCCGGACTCGCGCCCGATACCACCGAGGAGAACATCCAGTCGCGCTGCCGCATGCTGCTGTTGATGGGCCTGTCCAACAAGACCGGACGGATGCTGCTCACCACCGGCAACAAGAGCGAGATGGCCGTCGGCTATGCCACGCTCTACGGCGACATGGCCGGCGGGTTCGCGCCCATCAAGGATTGCAGCAAGCTGCTCGTCTACCGTCTGGCCGCATACCGCAATGCTCTCGGTGCGGTCATTCCGCAGCGGGTGATCGAGCGGCCGCCGTCGGCGGAGCTGCGCCCCGAGCAGAAGGACTCCGATGCGCTGCCGCCCTACGAGGTGCTCGATCCGATTCTGGCGGCCTTCATCGAGGAGGATCTGTCGGTCGATGAGATCGCCGCGCGCGGGTTCGACCGCGCCACCGTCGGCCGGGTGCTCGATCTGGTCAAGCGCAACGAGTACAAGCGCCGCCAGGCGCCCCCCGGCGTTCGGGTCAGCCGCCGCGCCTTCGGCCGCGACTGGCGCTATCCGATCACGAACGGCTATCGCCGCTAGCGGCCGGCCGGCGCGCCGGACCGGCTACCAGAACCGCCACCAATGGTCGTGGCGCAGCGCCGCGGCCGCGACGATCGAGCCCTTGAAGTTCTTCGCGTAGACCTCCTGCGCCTGCCGCGCCGGGGTCTTGAGGCCGAGCCGCCGGTACGCGAGCACCATCAGCGCGAGCGCCGAGCGCACGGCCGGGGCGCCCTGGAATCGCTCGACGACATCCTGGGCGCGCCGCGCCGCCGCGACATAGGCGTGGCGCATGTAGTAGTAGCGCGCCACGTACACGTCGTAGGCCGCCAGGCGGTCGCGCAGATAGATCATGCGCTGCCAGGCATCGCGGGCATAACGACTATACGGATAGCGCTCGACCACGGTGCGGAAGGCATCGAAGGATTTGCGCAGCTTGATCGGCGGACGCTTGGACATGCGCGCGCCGAAGGCCCGCTCGATCGGATCGGCGCGGCGCGGAAAGTTGATCACACCCTTCATGTACCAGGCGTAATCACAGCGCGGCTGCGTGGGGTGCTGTTGGATAAACGTGTCGGCCGCATCGAGCGCCGCCTTGTTCTCGCCCGCGCGGTAATATGCAAAGATCAGGTCGAGTTGCGCCTGACGGGCCTGCATCGAGAAGGGGAAGACCGCGGTCAGCCGCTGCAGCAGCTTGATCGCCGAGCCGTAGTCGTAGTCGGCCAGATCCTTCTTGGCCTGGGTGTAGACCGCGACGGGGCTGTTCAGCATCAGCTTGCGGTGTGCGCAGCCGGCAAGGGCGAGCGCCAGCACAGACAGTGCGGCGACGTAGGCGCCGCGTGCGCGGCCCCGAGAGCTCGAATGGGATGGCATGGGAAAGCAGTATAGCGAATCGGCCGCGGATGCTTTGGATTCCGACCGGGGGGCGGCCGGCGAGTTCCACGAACATGCGCTGCAGCTGCCGGTGGAGGCGGCCGGAATGAGGCTCGACCAGGCGCTCGCGCGCGCGCTGCCGCAATATTCGCGCGCCCGACTGCAGGGCTGGATCGAGGCCGGCGCGGTGGCCGTCGATGGCCGGCGGCTGCGCGCCAAGGATCGGGTGCTGGGCGGGGAGCAGGTGCGCGTGCGCGCGCACTGCGCGGTCGCGACGCGCATCGAGCCGGAGCCGCGGGCGCTGAACATCGTGTATCAGGATCGCGCGCTGCTCGTCATCGACAAGCCGGCCGGCTGGGTGGTGCATCCGGGCGCGGGCAATCCCCACCATACCCTGCAGAACGCGCTGCTCGCGTTCGATCCTGCCCTCGCTCGCGTGCCGCGCGCAGGTCTCGTGCATCGCCTGGACAAAGACACCAGCGGACTGCTCGTGGTGGCACGCAGTCTCGAGGCGCACCTGCGCCTGGTCGAAGCGCTCGCGGACCGACAGATCGAGCGGTCGTACCTAGCGGTCTGCACCGGCGTGCTGACCGGCGGTGGCACGGTCGCGGAGCCGATCGGTCGTCACCGAACCCAGCGCACGCGCATGACAGTGCGTGCCGATGGGCGTGCGGCCGTCACGCATTACCGCATCGTCGAGCGATTTCGGGCCCACACGCTGGTGCTGGTGCGGCTCGAGACCGGACGCACCCATCAGATCCGGGTTCATCTGGCGCACATCGGCCATCCGCTCGTCGGCGACCCGGTGTACGGCGGTCGGCGGCGCCTGCCCGCCGGATGCAGCGCGCCGCTTGCGGCGGCGCTGCAGACCTTCCGGCGCCAGGCCCTGCACGCCTCGCGCCTCGCGCTGAGTCACCCGCTGACCGGCCGGCCCCTGGTGTGCGAGTCTCCGATGCCCGCCGACCTGGCGGCCCTGTGCGCCGCGCTGGCGGTGGATGTCCGTGCGCAGCCCTGATCTGATCGAACCGGACTGGCCCGCCCCCCCGGGCGTGCGGGCCGCCTTCACCCTGCGGACCGGCGGGGTGAGCGCACCGCCCTATGATTCGTTCAACTGCGCCGCCCATGTCGGGGACGCGCCGCACGCCGTGG
Source organism: Pseudomonadota bacterium (assembly GCA_021822385.1). GTDB lineage: Bacteria > Pseudomonadota > Gammaproteobacteria > Steroidobacterales > Steroidobacteraceae > 13-2-20CM-66-19. The sequence goes on along the minus strand of JAKARC010000018.1, from coordinate 26,701 downwards.
CTGAGAACCGCGCGCGCCTGCGGACCGTGCTCGAATTGACCGACGAGCCCGTCTGGCTCGAGCAGGTCCATGGCGCACGCGCCGTCGTGCTCGCGGGCGCGCCGGTCGCGCCGGTGGTGGCCGATGCCGCGATCACCCGCGAGCGCGGCCGCGTCTGCGTGGTTCAGGTGGCCGACTGTCTGCCGGTCCTGCTTGCCGCCGGCGATGGCGCGGCGGTGGGCGTCGCGCACGCGGGCTGGCGCGGCCTCGCCGGAGGCGTGCTGGAGGCGGCGCTCGGGGCGCTCGGCACCCCCGCCGCGCAGGTGCTCGCCTGGCTCGGGCCGGCGATCGGGCCCGAGCACTTCGAAGTCGGCGAGGAGGTACGCACGGCCTTCGTGCGCGCCGATCCGGCTGCGGCGGCCGCCTTCAGCGCCAATGCGCGCGGCCGCTGGCAATGCGATTTGTATGCGCTCGCGCGCCAGCGCCTGCGGGCGCTCGGCGTGCACAGCATCCATGGGGGCCCCTGGTGTACCTATGCGCAACGCGACCGGTTCTTTTCCTACCGGCGCGACGGGCGCTGCGGGCGCATGGCCGCGCTGATCTGGCGGGCTTGAACGGCTCGCGCCGCGCCCCCATTGCCGGGTAAACCGAGGATGCAGGTGTTCCCATGCGAATGGATCGATTGACCAGCCGATTTCAGCAGGCGCTCGCCGAGGCGCAGTCCCTCGCCGTCGGGCGCGACCATCAATTCATCGAGCCGGCGCACGTGCTGCTCGCGCTCATCGATACCGCCAGCGGCGGCGTGCGTCCGCTGCTGGTGAAAGCGGGCGCCGACCTCAACACCCTGCGCGCCGGTCTGCTCGCGCAGCTCGAGCGGCTGCCGAAGGTCGAGGGCACCGCCGGCGAGGTGCACGTGTCGAACGAGCTCAACCGGCTCTTCAACGTCACCGACAAGCTGGCGCAGCAGCGCGGCGATCAGTTCATCTCGAGCGAGATGTTCGTGCTCGCGGCGTTCGAGGATCGCGCCCTCGCACAGCTGTTCCAGCAGAGCGCGCTCGTGCGTGGCGCGCTCGAGAAAGCCATCGACGAAGTGCGCGGCGGCGCGACGGTCGCCGATGCGAACGCCGAGGAGAGCCGCCAGGCGCTCGAGAAGTACACCGTCGATCTGACCGCGCGGGCGAGCGCGGGCAAGCTCGACCCGGTGATCGGCCGCGATGAGGAGATCCGCCGCACCATCCAGGTGCTGCAGCGGCGGACCAAGAACAATCCGGTGCTGATCGGTGAGCCGGGGGTCGGCAAGACCGCCATCGTCGAGGGACTCGCGCAGCGCATCATCAATGGCGAAGTGCCCGAGGGACTGAAGCACAAACGCATTCTCGCGCTCGACATGGGCGCGCTCATCGCTGGCGCGAAGTTCCGCGGCGAGTTCGAGGAGCGGCTGAAGGCGGTGCTCACCGATCTTGCCAAGCAGGAAGGCCAGGTGATCCTGTTCATCGACGAGCTGCACACCATGGTCGGAGCCGGCAAGGCCGAGGGCGCCATGGACGCCGGCAACATGTTGAAGCCGGCGCTCGCCCGCGGGGAGCTGCACTGCGTCGGGGCCACCACGCTCGATGAATATCGCAAGTACATCGAGAAGGATGCCGCGCTCGAGCGGCGCTTCCAGAAGGTGCTGGTCGATGAGCCCTCGGTGGAGGACACGATCGCAATCCTGCGCGGCCTGCAGGAGCGCTACGAAGTGCATCACGGGGTCGACATCACCGACCCGGCGATCGTCGCGGCCGCCACGCTTTCGCACCGCTATATCACCGACCGGCAGCTGCCCGACAAGGCCATCGATCTGATCGACGAGGCCGCGGCTCGCATCCGCATGGAAATCGACTCCAAGCCCGAAGCGCTCGACCGGCTCGAGCGGCGCATCATCCAGCTGAAGATCGAGCAGGAGGCGCTGAAGAAGGAGCACGACGAGGCCTCGCGCAAGCGCCTGGCGGCGCTGCAGGAGACGCTGCATGGCCTCGAGCGCGAGTACGCCGATCTCGAGGAGGTGTGGAAGTCCGAGAAGGCGGCGCTGCAGGGCACGGCGCAGTTCCGCGAAGAGCTCGACCGGGCGCGCCTCGAGCTCGAAGCGGCCCGCCGGGCCGGCGATCTCGGCCGCATGGCCGAGTTGCAATATGGACGGATCCCGGAGCTCGAGAAGCGCCTCGCCAGCGCCGAGGCGAGCGAGGACAGCACTCCCACACTGGTGCGCAACAAGGTCACCGAGGAGGAAATCGCCGAGGTCGTCTCCAAGTGGACCGGCATTCCGGTGACCAAGATGCTGGAGGGCGAGCGCGACAAGCTGCTGCGCATGGAAGAGGCGCTCGGCAAGCGCGTGGTCGGACAGGACGAGGCACTGCGCATCGTCGCCGAGGCTATCCGCCGCTCGCGTGCCGGGCTTGCCGATCCGCGCCGGCCGACCGGCTCGTTCCTCTTCCTCGGGCCGACCGGCGTCGGCAAGACCGAGCTCTCCAAGGCCCTCGCGGAGTTCCTGTTCGACACCGAGGAGGCCATGGTGCGCATCGACATGTCGGAGTTCATGGAAAAGCATTCCGTGGCTCGCATGATCGGCGCGCCGCCGGGCTATGTCGGCTATGAAGAAGGCGGCTATCTCACCGAGGCGGTGCGCCGCCGGCCGTACGCGGTGATCCTGCTCGATGAGGTCGAGAAGGCGCATCCGGACGTGTTCAACGTGCTGCTGCAGGTGCTCGATGACGGCCGGCTCACCGACGGCCAGGGCCGCACCGTCGACTTTCGCAACACGGTGATCATCATGACCTCCAACCTCGGCTCCGAGGTCATCCAGGAGTACGCCGGGGAGGGCAACTACGCACGCATGAAAAGCGCGGTCATGCAGATCGTGCAGCAGAGCTTCCGGCCTGAGTTCATCAACCGGATCGACGACATCGTGGTGTTTCATCCGCTCGGTGCGGCGCAGATCCGCGCCATCGTCGATATCCAGCTGCTCTACCTGCGCAAGCGCCTGCAGGAGCGCAACATGGAGCTCACCCTCGACGATGCGGCGCGCGATCGCCTGGGCGAAGCGGGCTTCGATCCGGTCTACGGCGCCCGGCCGCTCAAGCGCACCGTGCAGCAGCAGATCGAGAATCCGCTCGCGCAGCGTATCCTGAAGGGGCAGTTCGGGCCGGGCGATCGCGTGATGGTCACCGTGCGCGACGGCCAGCTGCACTTCGCCAAGGCTTGAGGCCCGATGCGTATAATCGGCCCCGGTCTCCATCAACCCTGCACAACGTTCGCAACATGCCGTTCTACGAATACGAATGCCAGAGCTGCAAGTACTACGTCGAAGTGATGCAGAAGATCACGGACGCGCCGCTCAAAAAATGCCCCTCCTGTGGCCGCTTGACGCTGCGCAAGCTGGTCTCGGCCCCGGTCTTTCGCTTGAAAGGCAGCGGCTGGTACGAGACCGACTTCAAGTCGGCCGAGGAGCGCAAGCGCAATCTGGCCCGCACCGAGGCTGAGGCCAAAAAGCCTGACGCGCCCGCGCCCGCCGCTGCAGCGGCCACGGACGCAAGTCCCGCGCCGGCGGCAACCCCAAGCGCACCGGCCACGAAACCTGCCGCCGGGCGCGCCGCGAAGGCCCGCCCGGCCGGGAAATCCGTGCGCACGGTGGCGCAGCGGGCGAAGCCCAAGGCCCGCAGCGCCAAACCCGCAGCCAAGGGTCGCTCGAGGCGATGAGCCCTTGACCATCCCCGTCACCGTGCAACCGCCGAAGCCGAAGCCGAAGCGCTCGACCCTGCGGCGGCTCCTGCTCGCCGGCGTGCTGTTCTGGTTGCCGGTCGGGGTCACGGTCTGGGTGCTGATGTTCCTGATCCGCGCGCTGGCGCGGCTGGTGCAGCTGCTGCCGGCGCCGGCGGCGCACGCGGTTCAAGTCCTCGATCCGCTCGTGCAGGCGGGCCTCGGACTGCTGCTTGCCGTCGGACTGCTGGTGCTGACCGGCATCCTCGCAACGAACCTGATCGGCCGGCGCCTGGTGGTGTACGGCGAGGAACTGGTCCATCACATCCCGTTCGTGGGCGCGGTGTATGGCGGTGTGAAGAGCTTCGCCGAGAGCGTGTTCTCGCAGTCGAGCGCGTTTCGCACCGTGGTGCTGGTGGAGTATCCGCGCCAGGGTCTCTGGAGTCTCGGGTTCCTCACCGCCGAGGATGTGCCGGAGGTCACGGCCCGCACCGGGGAGCCGCATGCGGCCGTGTACATCTCCGCGGCGCTGAACGCCACCGCGGGCGTGCTGGTCATCGTGCCGCGCCGGCAGCTGGTCGCGCTCGACATGAGCGTGGATGCGGCCATGAAGATGATCATCACCTGCGGAGTGGTCGGTCCGCCCGCGCCGGCGCCGGGCGGGCCGGCGCAGGTGGAAAACGCGTGAAGGCGCTGCGGCTCGAGCGGCCGGGCGCGCCGTTGCGCCTCGAGACGCGGATGCGGCCGGCGCTTGAACCGCAGCAGGTGCGCCTTGCCGTCGAGGCCTGTGGCGTTTGCCGCACCGACCTGCATCTGCTCGACGGCGAGCTGCCGCAGGCAGCCTTTCCGCTCACGCCGGGACACGAGGTCGTCGGTGTCGTCATCGAACGTGGCGCGGCGGTCGAGCGGTTTCAGGTGGGACAGCGCCTCGGGGTGCCGTGGCTCGCCCACACCTGCGGCGTGTGCCGCGACTGCCGGGAGGGGCGGGAAAATCTCTGTCCCGATGCCCGCTTCACCGGCTGTACGGTCGATGGCGGTTACGCCGAGGAGATCGTGGCGGATGCGCGCTACTGCTTGGCACTGCCCGCGGGCGTACCCGCCGCCGAGCTCGCACCGCTGCTGTGTGCCGGGCTGATCGGCTACCGGGCGTATCGGGCCGCCGGCCCCGGTCCGCGTCTCGGCCTGTACGGCTTCGGCGCCGCGGCGCATCTGCTGGCGCAGGTGGCGTGCGCCGACGGCCGGAGCGTCTACGCATTCACGCGGCCCGAGGATGTCGCGAGCCAAGCGTTCGCACGAGAGCTGGGAGCCGTCTGGGCTGGAGGGTCGGATCGGGTGCCGCCCGAGCCGCTCGATGCGGCCATCCTGTTCGCGCCGGTGGGCGCGCTGGTGCCGGCGGCGCTCGCTGCGGTTCGACCCGGCGGCCGCGTGATCTGCGCCGGCATCCACATGAGCGAGATTCCGGCTTTTCCCTATGCACTGTTGTGGGGCGAGCGCCGCGTCGAGTCGGTCGCGAATCTCACCCGCGCCGACGGCGAAGCGTTCCTGCGGCGCGCGGTCGAGCTCGGCCTGCGCGCCACCGTCGAGTGCTTTGCCCTGGCCGCGGCCAACGAGGCCCTCGCGCGTGTGCGCGCCGGCACGCTGCAGGGCGCGGCGGTCCTGGTTGCGGGGGGCGGTGCGGCTTCGTAACATCGCGCCCCTTATGCGTACACATTACTGCGGACAGGTCGATGCACGCCTGATCGGTCAGACCCTCCAGGTCGCCGGCTGGGTCCACCGCCGGCGCGATCATGGCGGCATCATTTTCATCGATCTGCGCGACCGCGAGGGCGTGCTGCAGATCGTCTTCGATCCAGACGCCGCGGCTCTGTTCGCGGATGCCGAGCGTTTGCGCAACGAATTCGTGGTTCAGGTTACCGGCCGCGTGCGCGCGCGCCCCACCGGCACCGTCAATGCGCACCTCGCCTCCGGACAGGTGGAGCTGCTCGCCGAGGCACTGGTGGTGCTGAACCGCTGCGAGCCGCTGCCGTTCCAGCTCGATGAGACGGTGAGCGAGGAAGTGCGCCTGCGCTATCGGTATCTCGACCTCAGGCGCGAAGTCATGAGCGGGCGGCTGCGCCAGCGCCACCGCATCACGCGCGCCATGCGCGGTTATCTCGATGCGCACGCGTTCATCGATATCGAGACGCCGATGTTGACGAAGGCGACGCCAGAGGGCGCGCGCGACTATCTGGTGCCGAGCCGCACCCATCCCGGCAAGTTCTTCGCCCTGCCGCAGTCCCCGCAGATCTTCAAACAGCTGCTGATGGTGGCGGGCTTCGACCGCTACTACCAGATCGTGCGCTGCTTTCGCGACGAGGATCTGCGCGCCGATCGCCAGCCCGAGTTCACTCAGCTCGATATCGAGACGTCCTTTCTCTCCCAGGACGAGATCATGGCCCTCATGGAGGGGCTGGTGCGCCACCTGTTCCAGGACGTGCTCGGCACGGCGCTGCCCGATCCGTTCCCGCGCATGAGCTACGCGCAGGCCATGAGCCGCTTCGGCTCCGACAAGCCGGATCTGCGCATTGCGCTCGAGCTCACCGACATCGCCGATCTGGTGCGAACGTGCGATTTCAAGGTGTTTTCAGGACCGGCCAACGACCCGCATGGGCGCGTTGCGGCGCTGCGGGTGCCGGGCGGGGCGGCGCTCGCGCGCTCGCAGATCGATGCCTACACCGCCTTCGTCGCGCGCTTCGGTGCCAAGGGACTCGCCTACATCAAGGTCAACGCGCGCGCGCGCGGGCGCGAAGGCCTGCAGTCCCCGATTGTGAAATTCCTGAGCGATGCGCAGGTGGGGGACATCCTCGAGCGCACCGGCGCCGAGGACAACGACCTCATTTTCTTCGGCGCCGACAGCGCCAAGGTGGTGAGCGATGCGCTCGGGGCGCTGCGGCTTCTGCTCGGGCAGGATCTCGGCATCGTGCAAAGCGGCTGGCGGCCGCTCTGGGTGGTCGATTTCCCGATGTTCGAGTGGGACGCGGACGAGCGCCGCTGGGTGGCCATGCATCACCCGTTCACCTCGCCGCAGAGCGACGATCCGGCGGAGGTTGCCGCCAACCCCGGCGCCGCGCTCGCCAAGGCCTATGACCTGGTGTTGAATGGCGCGGAGATCGGCGGCGGCTCGGTGCGTATTCATCGTCAGGACATGCAGGCGACCGTGTTCGACCTGCTCGGCATCGCGCCCGCGGAAGCGCGCAGCAAGTTCGGGTTCCTGCTCGATGCGCTGCAGTTCGGCGCGCCGCCCCATGGCGGCATTGCCTTCGGGCTCGATCGGCTGGCCATGCTCATGGCCGGCGCCGACAGCATCCGCGAGGTCATCGCCTTCCCCAAGACCCAGACGGCCGCCGATCCGATGACCGAGGCGCCCACCGCCGTGAGCGAGGCGCAGTTGCGCGAGCTGCACATCCGGCTGCGCGGGCCGCAGGCGTGAGCCGTGGGACGCCACCGCGCACTCACTGCGGCGGTGGTGTGTCCGGCGGCACTTTGCGCCGGTCCGGCGGTCCAAGCGCAATGATCGTCCCAAAGAGGCGTGGGGGCCGGTGCGGCGTGTGAGCGGACACGCAGTGGCCGCGGGTGCGCCGCAGCGCGCCGCGCCCAGGGTGCCGCGCAGGCGCCGGCAGCTTGCACTCCTCGCCGCGCTCCTGCCCGTACTGCTGAGTGCCTGCAGCAGCGCCTCGGGCCATCTGCCCGGGCCTGTCCTGCACTACGTCATCTCGAATCGGCCCGCGCCCGAGGCGCAGCAGGTGCTGCGCGAGCGCCTGGTGCTGACGCCGCGCAGCCTCGATCCCTCGCTCGCCGCCGATGTCCCGTCGACCGACGTGCTGGAGGACCTGTTCGAGGGCCTGCTGACCCTCAGCGCGAACGGGCAGATGGCCCCGGGTGTGGCCCAGTCCTGGCAGATCACCGACCACGGCACGCGCTACATTTTCCACCTGCGCGCCGATGCGCGCTGGTCGAACGGCCAGCCGGTCACCGCCGCCGACTTCGTCTACGCCTGGCGGCGCGAGGTGAACCCGAACACCGCCGCAGAATATGCCCAGTCGCTCTCCCGCATCGTCAATGCGCAGGCGATCATCGATGGGCGGAAACCGCCGGACACGCTCGGCGTCACGGCGCTCGGACCCCACACCCTCGAGGTGCGGCTGGTGCACGCCACGCCGTATTTTCTCTCGATGTTGTTCAACACGTATTACATGCCGCTCTACCCGCCGGCCATCCGCAAGTGGGGCATGGCCTGGACGCGCCCGGGCCATCTGGTGAGCGACGGCCCGTTCTACCTCACCCAGTGGGTGATTAACGGGCACCTGACCCTGAAGAAGAACCCGTACTACTGGGATGCCGCCCACGTGCGTCTGCGCAAGGTGATCGATTACCCGATCGCGTCCTCCGCCGCGGCGCTCGCGCGCTACCTCGCCGGCGATGTCGATCTGGTCGACGATCCGGCCTACCCGCCGAGCGACGCCGCGTGGCTGCGGCGCGCCCTCGGCACGCAGGTGCGGGTGGCGCCGATGTATGGCACGGGCTATCTCGGCATGCTCTTGCACGAGAAGCCGTTCGATAATCGCGATCTGCGCCTGGCGCTTGCCATGACGCTCGATCGCCGGGTACTCGACGACAAGCTCCTGGCGGGCGCGGGGGTACCGGCGCATTCGCTGTTTCCGCCGCTGCCGGGCTTCACCCGCCAGTCACCCGCATGGGCACACTGGCCGATGGCGAAGCGTCTGGCCGTGGCGCGCCGCCTGTACCGCGCCGCCGGGTATTCCCGCGCGCATCCGTTGCGCGTGAAGCTCCTGTATATGATCCAGGGCGTGCAGACCCGCAACTTCATGGAGGCCATTGCCACCATGTGGCACCAGGCGCTGGGGGCTGACATCGAGCTGTGGCAGGAGCAATGGAAGGTGATGCTGCAGGACATCCAGTACAAGAACGCCAAGCTCTTCTGGAGCTCCTGGGTGGGCGATTATCCCTCGCCATACACCTTCGCCCATCAGTTCGTGCAGGGCTTTGCCATGAACTATGGCGACTATGACAACCCGACCTATCAGGCGGTGGTGCGCGCGGCCGTGGACGAGCCGAACCGGGCGCGCCGCTATGCGCTCTATGCCAAGGCCGACGCCATTCTCAACCGCGACGAGCCATTCATTCCGCTCTACTTCTACAACTCGAACGATCTGGTCAAGCCCTATGTGGCCGGGTTCGAGGCCAACGTGATGGATCTGCATCTGGCGCGCTACCTGTGGATCCGCCAGCACTCGGTGCAGCCATGATCCGCTTCCTGCTGCGGCGCCTGGCCTGGGCCATCCCGACCCTGTGGGTCATCGTGACCTTGAGCTTTTTCATGCTGCGTCTGGCGCCCGGCGGTCCGTTCACCGAGGCGCGCCGGCTACCGCCGCAGGTGATGGCCAATCTCGAGCGCATGTACCACCTGAACGAGCCGGTCTGGGAGCAGTACGGACGGTATCTCGAGCACATGGTGCGCGGGGACTTCGGCCCCTCCTATGTTTACCGCAGCACCACGGTCAACCAGCTGATCGCCCAGGGACTGCCGGTGGACCTGACCATCGGTGGGCTCGCGCTCGCGCTGGCGCTGCTCATCGGCATGCCGCTCGGCATGCTCGCGGCGCTGCGGCAGAACCGGGCCTGGGACTATGTCTCGATGGCTGGCGCCATGATCGGTATCTCGGTGCCCACCTTTGTCGTCGCCCCCCTCCTGATCCTCCTGCTCGCGGTGAAAGCCCACTGGCTGCCGGCCGGCGGCTGGAGCCACGGGCGCCTGTCGCATCTGGTGCTGCCGGTGGCGGTGCTGACGCTGCCGCTCCTCGCCTACGTGGCGCGGCTGATGCGCGGCTCGATGATCGAAGTGCTGAACAGCCCCTACATACGCACCGCGCGCGCCAAGGGGTTGCCCGAGCGCACGGTGCTGCTGCGCCATGCGCTCAGGCCCGCGCTCATGCCGCTCATCTCGTTCCTGGGGCCGGCGGCGGTGAATACCCTGACCGGCTCGATCATCGTCGAGGAGATCTTCGGCCTGCCCGGTATCGGTCGCTTCTTCGTCGACGGGGCGATGAACCGCGATTACACGCTGGTGATGGGTGTGACCATCCTCTATGCCGTGCTCATCATTGCCTTCAACCTGCTCGCCGATGTGCTCTACGGCGTGCTCGATCCGCGCGCCCGACTGTCATGAGCAGTCCCGAGCGGCACGTCTGGTACAACTGGGTGCCCGGACGCGGCGCGGCACGCAAGGCCGAGACGCTTGCCGCCGGCGCGGTGGCGGGACGCTCGCTGTGGCAGGACGCGTGGGTGCGGCTGCGGCGCAATCGCGCCGCGCTCGTCAGCCTGTGGGTGCTCGGCCTGATCACGCTCGCGGCCATCGTGCTGCCCTGGGTCTGGCCCTACGGCTACGCGCAGCCGAACTGGAACCTGATGTATCACCCGCCCACCTGGGCCGGCGGGCACATCTTCGGCACCGATGCGCTCGGTCGCGATCTGTTCATCCGGGTCATGTGGGGGTGCCGGATTTCCCTGATGGTGGGCGTGGTCGCGACGCTGGTGACGTTGGTGATCGGCGTGACCTGGGGCGCGGTCGCCGGTTTCATCGGCGGCTGGCTGGATGGCGTGATGATGCGCATCGTCGACATCCTCTACTCGATCCCGTTCATTCCCTTCGTGATCGTGCTGATGGTGCTGTTCGGTCGCAACCTGCTGTTGATCTTCGCGGCCATCGGCGCGGTATCGTGGCTCGACATCGCGCGTATCGTGCGCGGCCAGACGCTGAGTCTGCGCCAGCGGGAATTCGTCGAGGCCGCGCGGGCGAGCGGCGTTGGCACTGCCGCCATCATCCGCCGGCACATCGTGCCGAACCTGCTCGGCATCGTGATCGTCTATGTCACCCTCACCATTCCGGCGGTGATCCTCTTCGAGGCGTTCCTCAGTTTCCTTGGCCTCGGCGTGCAGGCGCCGCTCACCTCCCTCGGCGGTCTGGTGAGCGACGGCGCCTCGGTGTTGCAGGTGCATCCCTACATGCTGGTGATCCCGGCGACGTTTCTCGCCGTGATCGTCTACTGTTTCAACTTCATCGGCGACGGTCTGCGCGATGCGCTCGACCCGAAGGACCGCTGAGTTGACTGCGGCCGCGCTGCTCGAGATCCGCGCGCTCAGCGTCCAGTTCAGTACCGGCGATGGACCGGTGTACGCGGTGAACGACCTCGATTTGCAGGTGCGACGCGGCGAGGTGCTCGGCATGGTCGGCGAGTCTGGCTCCGGCAAGAGCCAGACGTGGCTTGCCGTCCTGGGACTGCTCGCCAAGAACGGCCACGCCGAGGGCAGCGTGCGCCTCGACGGTGAGGAGATCCTCAACGCCCCGTCGCGCACGCTCACGCGGCTGCGCGGCAACCGGGTCGGGATGATCTTTCAGGATCCGATGACCGCGATGAATCCGTTTCTCACGGTCGGACGGCAGATGACCGAGGTGCTCCAGTGGCATCGCGGCCTTTCGCGCCGCGCGGCCGAGGCACGCTGCATCGAGGCCCTGACGGCGGTGCACATCACGGATGCGGCGCGGCGGCTGCAGATGTACCCGCACGAGTTCTCCGGCGGCATGCGCCAGCGCGTGATGATCGCAACGGCCCTCCTGACCGAGCCGCAACTGCTGATCTGCGACGAGCCGACCACGGCCCTCGATGTCACGGTGCAGGCGCAGATCCTGGCGCTGCTCGATGAGCTGCGGCAGCGTCACGGCACCGCCATCGTACTCATCACCCACGACCTCGGCGTGGTCGCCCAGCTGGCTGACCGGGTGGTGGTGATGTACGCGGGGCGGCAGGTCGAGACCGCCGAGGTCCACACGCTCTATGGAGCCTATCGGCATCCGTACACCGAGGGCCTCCTGCGCTCGGTGCCGCGTCTCGACGAGGCGCGCGCCGAGCGCCTGGCAACCATCCCGGGGCGGCCTCCGGATCTGGCGCAGCGGCCTCCGGGGTGTCCGTTCGCGCCGCGCTGCGCATATGCGGCTCCGATCTGTGCGCAGCAGATGCCGCCGCTCGTGGCCCTGGGTCCCGAGCACCTGCGTGCGTGTCATTACGGCGGTGCGCTCAAGTCCGAGGCGCGCGGCGCATGAGCGCGACGGCGTTGCTCGAGGTGCGCGATCTCGCGGTCCACTTTCCGGTGCGCGGCCGGGGGTGGCTGCCGGTCCACCGGACGCTGCGTGCCGTCGACGAGGTGAGCTTCGCGGTGCGTCCCGGGGAGGTGCTCGGGGTCGTGGGCGAGTCCGGCTGCGGCAAATCGACGCTGCTGCGCGCGATTCTGCGGTTGATTCCGGTGACCGCCGGCAGTGTGCGCTTAAGCGGCGTGGAGCTCACCACGCTCGAGAAGGCCGCGCTGCGTCCGCTGCGTCGCCGCATGCAGATCGTCTTCCAGGATCCGCTCGCCTCGCTCGATCCGCGCATGACGGTGGGAGAGATCATCGCCGAGCCCCTCACGGCGCTCCTGCCCGGGCTCGCGCGCGCCGAGCGGCGGCAGCGGGTCGAGCGCGCACTGCAGCAGGTGGGCCTGCTGCCGGCACAGATCAACCGCTACCCGCATGAGTTCTCCGGCGGCCAGGCGCAACGCATCGGCATTGCGCGGGCACTCGTCGTCGAGCCGCAGCTGCTGATCTGCGACGAGCCGGTGTCGGCGCTCGATGTGTCCATCAAGTCGCAGATCATCAACCTGCTGCTCGATCTGCGCGCCGAGCAGAATCTCACCTACATCTTCGTCGCGCACGATCTCGCCACCGTCCGCCATATCGCCGACCGCGTGATGGTGCTGTACCTGGGGCGGGTGATGGAGATCACGGACCGCGATGCGCTCTACGCGCATCCGCTCCACCCCTACACCCGGCTGCTGCTCGCGGCGGTGCCGATTCCCGATCCGGTGCGCGCGCGCACACACCGCGCCCCGCCGGGACGCGATGAGCTGCCGTCGCCGCTTGCGCTGCCCTCGGGCTGTGTCTTCCGTACCCGCTGTCCGCTCGCCACCGCGCGTTGTGCCGCCGAGCGGCCGGCGCTGCGGGTGATCGACGGGCGCGCCGTGGCGTGCCACCATGCGGACGCGGCAGCCGGGCAGCCCTGAGGAGCCCGGCGGGCGTACGCGCCCGCACGGCGTGCCGCATACTCGGCCCGATGACTCGTCCGCTCCAACACATCGTCTACGTCCACGGACTGTGGATGTCCGGCAGCGAGGGACTGCTGCTGCGCCACCGGCTCGCGCGCGCCCTCGGCGCCGAGGTGCACGCCTTCAGCTATTCGGCCGTCCTGCATGGCATGGACGAGATCACCGCGCGGCTTGCCGATTTTCTTGCTGCGCTCGATCCGCCGCGCGTGCACTTCGTCGGCCACAGTCTCGGCGGCCTGGTCCTCTACAACTTCTTCGAGCGTCACGCCAGTCCGCCGCCCGGCCGCGTGGTGTTTCTGGCCACGCCCTGCGTGGCGAGCCGCGCGGCCGAGCAGGCCGGCCATGCGCCCGTCATCGGCGCGCTGATGGGGCGGGCCGTGGCCGAGGAACTGCTGACGCGCCGCGAGCGGCGCTGGCGCTTCGACCGTCCGCTCGGGATCATCGCCGGGTCGCTGTCCTTCGGCGTCGGTCAGTTCATCGCGGGATTCGACGAGCCGAGCGATGGCACCGTTGCGGTCAGCGAGACGCGATTGCCGGGCGCGAGCGCGCACCTCGTGCTGCCGGTGAGTCACGCCGGCATGCTGGTGTCGGCGCGAGTGGCGCGCGAGTGCGCGCATTTTCTCGCCGAGGGGTGCTTCCGCGAGTCGTGAGCACGCGCCCTCAGCGCAGTGTTTTCGCCAGGCACACCGCCGTCGCCGGACAGAGCGAGCGGAACTCGGTGCTCGCGCACACCGCCGCGGGCACCGCGGCGCGTTCGATGGGGCGGTAGTCGAGTCCGGCGAAGAACGCCGCGGCGCTCGTCGTCAACAGGAACAGTTGCCCGACCCCGGCGGCGCGCGCCTCGCGCTCGAGCGCTTTGACGATGCGCCGACCGAGGCCGCGGCGCTGCCACGACGCACTCACCGCCACCGAGCGCAGCAGCGCCGCCGTGCCGTAGATCTCGAGCGCACCGGCGGCCACGGGTTGCGTGCCGGCGCACGCGATCAGGAAGCGCGGCTGCGCCTCCGCGAGGTCGCTCACCGGGAGACTCTCGGCCTCGAGGAGGCGCAGGATCGGGGTGAGATCGGCGGCGGTTGCGGCACGGATCAGCGGCTGGAGGGTCATGGGCGCTTACCCCTCAAGGAGATGGCGCAGCCGGTACAGGGCCTCGAGCGCCGCCTTTGGGGTCAGATTGTCAGGATCGAGCGCCGCCAGGGCCGCGCGCAGCGCATCGTGCGGCGGCTCGGCCGCCGTGAACAGCGGCAGCTCCGGCTGTATCTGCGGGCGCAAGGTCTCGCGACGGTCGCGCTGCGCTTCCAGGGTCTCGAGATACTGGCGCGCCTGCGCGATGACCGCACGCGGCACGCCGGCGAGCTGTGCCACCTGCAAGCCGTAGCTGCGGCTCGCCGGGCCATCCTTCACGGCATGCAGGAATACGATCCGGTCGGCGTGCTCGGTCGCATCCAAATGCACGTTCGCGCAGCCGTCGATTTCGGTGGCGAGACTGGTCAGTTCGAAGTAGTGCGTTGCAAACAGCGTGAACGACTTCAGCCGCGTGCCGATATGGCGGGCCATCGCCCAGGCGAGCGACAGACCGTCGTAGGTGCTGGTGCCGCGACCGATCTCATCCATCAGGATCAGACTGCGTTCCCCGGCATTGTTCAGGATGTTGGCCGCTTCGGTCATCTCGACCATGAACGTCGAGCGGCCGCCGGCCAGATCGTCGGCCGCGCCGATGCGCGTGAAGATCCGGTCGATCGGCCCGAGCAGCGCGTGCTCGGCCGGCACGCAGCTGCCGATGTGCGCCAGGATCACGATGAGCGCGGTCTGGCGCATGAAGGTTGATTTGCCGCCCATGTTGGGACCGGTGATGATCAACATGCGCCGTGCGGCGTCGAGCTCGAGATCGTTGGGCACGAACGGTTCGGTGGTGAAGCGCTCGACCACCGGGTGGCGGCCGGCCTTGAGGCGCAGCACCGGCTCGCTGGTGAGCTGCGGCTCGCACCACTGCAGCGTTTCGGCGCGCTCGGCGAGTGCCGCGAGCGCATCAAGCTCGGCGATCGCCGCGGCGGTGCGCTGCAGGTGCGCAAGCTGCTCGATCAACAGCGTCAGCAGCTCCTCGTACCGCTCCTTCTCGCGCGCGAGCGCGCGTTCGCGCGCGCCGAACACCCGGTCCTCGAAGCCCTTCAGTTCGGCAGTGATGAAGCGCTCGGCCGATTTGACGGTCTGGCGGCGCACATAGTCGGGCGGCGCGCGTTCGGCATCCTTGCGCGGAATCTCGATGAAATACCCCTGCACCCGGTTGTAGCCGAGCTTCAAGGTCGCGATGCCCGTGCGCTCGCGCTCGCGCTGCTCGAGTGCGAGCAGGAACTGATCGGTATGCGTGGCGATCCGCCGCAGCTCGTCGAGCTCGGCGTCGTAGCCCGGTGCGATGACGTTGCCATCGCGCAGGAAGGCGGCGGGCTCCGCGGCGATGGCACGGCCGAGCAGCGCTGCCATGTCCTCGTGTGCACCGATGCGCGCGCCCAGGGCCGCGAGGAGCGGCGAGTCGATCGGCGCGAGCGCCGCGTGCACGGATGGCACGGCCGTGAGCGAGGCGCGCAGCTGGGTCAGATCGCGTGGGCGCGCCGAGCGCAGCGCCACGCGCGCCAGGATCCGCTCGATGTCGCCGATCGCGCGCAGGCGCTCGCGCAGATCCTCGAAGCAGCGCGCCTCGCGCAGCGCCCCGATGGCCTGATAGCGCTCGCGCAGCGGCTGGTGATCGGTGAGTGGGCGATTCAGCCAGCGGCGCAGCTGCCGCGAGCCCATCGCCGTGACACAGACATCGAGCAGCGCGAACAGCGTCGCATCCTCCCGTCCGCCGAGGCTCGTGTCGAGCTCGAGATTGCGGCGCGTCGCCGCATCGATCACGAGCGCGTCCGAGCGCTCCTCGACGCTGAGCCCGCGGATGTGCGGCACCGCGGTCTTCTGCGTATCGCGCACGTACTGCAGCAGTGCGCCTGCGGCACAGAGCGCGAGCGGCAGATCGTCGGCCCCGAAGCCTTTCAGGTCGAGCGTACCGAGCTGATCGGTGAGCAGCCGCGAGGCGCTGGCGAGCTCGAAATGCCACGGTGGGCGGGTGCGCAGCGCCGGCCCGCGCGCGGGCGGCGCGTCCGCGCCCTCCGGCATGAGCAGCTCGGCCGGCTTGAGGCGCTCGAGCTCGGCGGCGAGCGCCTCGATACCGCTTGATTCGAGCACGGTAAAACGGCCGGCGGCCAGATCGAGCCAGGCGAGCCCGAAGCGCTCGGCATCGCGGGCGAGCGCGGCGAGCAGCGTGTCGTGGCGCTCATCGAGCAGCGCCGCATCGGTCACCGTTCCCGGGGTGAGGATCCGCACCACTTCGCGCTCGATCGGTCCTTTGGCTTGCGACGGATCCCCAAGCTGCTCGCAGATGGCCACGCTCTCGCCCTTGCGCACCAGACGGGCGAGGTACCCTTCCACGCTGTGCACGGGCACGCCGGCCATGGGAATGGGCTGGCCGGCCGAGTGGCCGCGCGAGGTGAGGGTGATATCGAGGAGCGCCGCGGCCCGGCGCGCATCGTCGTAGAACAGCTCGTAGAAGTCGCCCATGCGGTAGAAGAGCAGCGCCTCGGGATGGCGGCTCTTGATCCGCAGGTACTGCTGCATAACTGGAGTATGCTCAGGGGCGCCCCCTTGCTCGTCAGGCGTAGATGTTCTTTTCATTTAAAATTAGTAAGTTACGCTCATGTTCCGTGACTCAGCTGACACTCATGGCCGTAAAAATTGAGCGGTATATCCTGGATTTTCCGCTTTAAACCGCCCACAAATACGCCCAATTGGGCGAATCTTTGCAACCGCACATTTTGGGCTGTCGTAGAGACAAAAGCACATCGTTTTCTCGGAAAAGGAAGCCCTTGCGATGCCGCCGCCTTCGACAAAAACCCAGGTCGAGCACGCGCACCAAATCGACAGCTCCTTCGGCATGCGCGTGATGCGTCTCCCCAAGTAAAGACAGGCAAAGTCACGCGCTCATGGCTCGTTGGCTGGTAGGAGGGCGCCCACCATAGCTGCAAAGTGCTCGTCTGGGTCGAATCTACTTCATGGCACACCGCGCGGAAAAGGGGCGTTCGACCACATCGACGAGGTGCGGGCGAAGCGAATCGTTGGTGCCACCCCTGCAATTGGTCAAGCGTGCGAACTTTACGTCGCGCGCAAGTGCCAACGATGGGTCCCGGACACACTCTTAAACTCCAACAAGTCCACGCTTAATCTGCTTCCCTTACGGCAAGCCATGCGTGTCGACACCATCACTGAACCGGACTGCGTCCACAGGAGCACATCTCGATCTCCGTCAACAACCGGAATCGATCCTCGAGCCGCATATCCGGGCGACTGAGCGGCATAGGGTCGCTGTTGATGAGCTGTTACTTGCGGTCGTAGACACGTTTTCTTCATCTCCTGCAACGGTCACCCGAACGCTCGTGGCGTCGGTCCGATCGGCAAGGCCAATGAAGACCAAGGGCTGATCATGCGCAACACGCCGGTGGTGACGGACTCGGGAATGGATCTGGGCTGCTGAGCCAGAACATCGGGGCGCGACAGGAGATTCCCGAAGAGGGGCATCAGGAGAAATTCGAGCGGTGACAGCAAACCGCCATCGAAGAGAAGGAAAGCGCGAAGTGTCTGCACGCGTTGCGCGAGCCTAACGAGCGCACGCCGCCGGGAACACGGGCGGTCGCCGTGGCGGATCAGGAGTCGGATGTATTCGAGTTCCGCGCGTGGACTGAGGAACTCGAGGCACGGAAGCTCGCCGGCATGTGTTCCACTCTTGGAGGAGACGAAACCGGTGCGCTCAATGTTTGTTGTGGCGCCGCGTGTTTTCACGCTCAACGGGCGACCGCAGGCCCCGGCTGTTCGGGCTGGGCAAAGATGCCGCGGCAAATCGCCGGGTCGAGGCGGGCCGCGATCCGCGGACGAGCCGCTCACCGCTCGCCGCTGTGCTGCGGTTGGTCCCAACCGACCGCCGGCTCCGGCCCCGCGGCGGCGCGGGCCGCCGCGCTCTTCAGCAGGAACAACGTGATCAACAACAGGCTCATCGGCAGCAGCGAAAAGTAGAACGCGCGGATGCCTCCGTAGCCGGCGAAGATGATGGCGGTGATGCGCGAGCCGAGGGTGCCGCCGAGCGCCGAGAATACCAGGATCAATCCGGTCATGGCCGCATGCGCGGGCTTGGGCAGGGCGGAGAGGATAACCGAGTTGATCACCGGATAGATCGGCGCCATCAGCAGCCCGATCAACGGGATCAGATAGGCGGCGGTCGGGGCCTGCGCCCAGCTGTGCGGCGTGCCGGTCGTCTGGCGTGCCAGCGGCAGCGTCAGCATGATCAGCAGGCCCATGCCGAGCACGCAGATATTGAGCAGGACATACCAGGACATGCGGCGCAGCAGTTGCCCGGCCACGATGCGGCCGACGGCGATGGAGGCGGCCAGGATGCTCGCCATCTGCACGGCGAGCGCATCGGGCAGCCGCAGCACCTCGTTGTTGAAGGTGGGCAGCCAGGTGCCGAAGCTCTGCTCGATCAATACGTACAGGAATATCGAGGCGAGGAACGCGTAAACCGTCGGCCGCAGCGAGAGCCGGCGGATCTGCGCCAGCGATTCGCGAAAGGGCCGGGCATTGGCCCGCGCCGCCGATTCGTCAAGCCGCGCGCCGGCGAGCAGCAGCATCGCGAGCAGGGACGCGCCGACCAGCACCCAGTACACGTGCAGCCATGCGGCGCGGGGTCCGCTGCGGCCGGGAATGAATGCGCTGAACAGCCAGCCGGAGATGACCACCCCGACCATGAACAGCCCTTCGATCGTATTGGTGAGCCGGTTGTGCTCACTCTTGCTGCTGGTGAGCAATCCGATCGAGCCGTACACCGAGACCTTGGTCAGCGCAAACGCGATGCCGACGCACACGAACAGCACCTCGGTGGTGCGGAAGCTCGGCAGCAGTGGCATGAGCGTGCATGCCACCGCAACGATGGCGAGCGCGATGAGCATCGAGCGCCGATAGCCGAGAATGGGCAGGAACGAGGCGAACGTGAACGAGGTGATCACGATCGGCAGGTCTTTGAACAGCTCGAGCAGGCTGGCCTGCGGCTTGTCGACCTGGAAGGTATGGATGACCTGCAGGATCACCGTGCCGACGCTGTTCAGCAGAATGGCGAAGATCATGAAACTCAGCGCCAGCGCGCCGATCAGCCGGTAGCGGTTGAGAGTATTCGACATTCTGCAGCCTTTACGCGCACGGTGCGCCCGGGGATGATATCGATATCTATTCCGGCGCGAAGCACCGATGGCGGAACGTAAGAAAAAGGGCCCGGGCGGGCGCGGCAGTCTTACCATGGCGGATCTGGCCGCGCTCGCCGGAGTGTCCACCATCACCGTCTCACGCGCCTTGAGCGGCAGCGCGCGGGTCAATCCCGAGACCCGCGAGCGGGTGCAGCAGCTCGCGCGCAGGCACGGCTACAAGCTCAACGTGAGCGCGCGGAATCTGCGCCTGCGGCGCAGTCACGCGGTGGCGGTCATCGTCGAGATGACCCCGACCCCCGAGCGCACCATGTGGGATCCGTATCCTCTGGCGCTGCTCGGCGGCATTTCCCAGGAACTGACCTCGGCGCGCTACAACGTTTTGCTCACCACCCGGAACGCGGCCGACGGCGACGTGGCCCTGCAGGCGGCCGACGGGCTGATTCTCCTCGGGCAGGGCGCCCATCAGGATGCCGTGCGCGTCTACGACAGGCTCGGGCTGCCGATGGTGGTCTGGGGGGCAGCCGGGATGGGGGGCGACTCCCATATCGTCGTCGGCAGTGACAATCGCCACGGCGGCATGAGTGTCGCGGAACGGTTCGTGTCGATTGGACGGCGCCACCCGGTGTTCATCGGCAATCCCGATCATCCGGAGATGGCCGAGCGCCTGTTTGGCTTCGTCGCTGAGCTCGGCCGCCACGGCATCAAGCCGCTGCTGATGCGGCGGGCGGATTTCACGCTCGAGAGCGGTGTGCAGGCCGTGCGCTCGCTGCACAACCGGCACGTGCAGTTCGATGCGATCTTCGCCTGCAGCGATCTGGTGGCCATGGGTGCGATCCGCGCCCTGGTCGAGCTCGGCCTGTCCGTGCCGGCGGACGTTTCGGTGATTGGTTACGACGATACGCCGCAGGCGGCGACATTCCTGCCGCCGCTCTCGAGCGTGCGGCAGAACTGGCAGGAGGGTGGTGTGCTGCTCGCTCGCAAGGTGCTGGGCCTGCTCCGCGGGGAGACGGTCGAGTCGCAGATGCTGCCCACGGCGCTCGTGCTGCGTTCGAGTTGAGGGCGGGCCGGCCCGCTGTCAGGCCGCCGCCGGCGCGCTAGACTGGCTCGATGAGCTCCGTTTCCCTCGCGACCGATGCCGACCTCTATCGGTTGGCCGAGCGGCTCGGCATGACGCTCGCCGCGGCAGGCTGGCGCATTGCCACAGCCGAATCCTGCACCGCCGGCTGGATCGCCAAGGCGCTGACGGACGTCCCCGGGAGCTCGCACTGGTTCGAGTGCGGCTATGCGACGTACTCGAATGCGGCGAAGATGCGGGATGTCGGCGTGTCGGCCGACACTCTGGCGACGCACGGCGCCGTGAGCGTCGCCACGGTGCGCGAGATGGTCCAAGGCACACTGAGGATCGCCGAAGTCGATCTTGCGGTGGCGGTGAGCGGCATTGCCGGGCCGGACGGGGGGACGGCGGAAAAGCCAGTCGGAACGGTGTGGTTCGCCGCGGCCGTGCGCGCGGGACCGGAGCCGGTCTGCGAACGGCGCCGATTCGAGGGCGATCGCGAGGCGGTGCGGCGCCAGACAGTGGCGCATGCCTTGCGCCTGGGGCTGGAACTGCTCGAGGTGAGGGCGCGCGCCACCCTGCCGTGCCAGGCATGAGTTCCGGGGTGCGTGGACCTTGAGCGCCGAACCGCATGCGCCGCCGCTGCGCCGACTGTTTCTGGCGCTGTGGCCCGAGGCCTCGATGCGCGCGCGGCTGGCCGAAGCGGTGTCCCCCAGCGTGTCGGCCTGCGCCGGACAGGCGGTGCCGGCGAGCCATTACCATCTCACTCTGGTGTTCATCGGAGCGGTGCCCGAAACCCGCCTCGAGGCGCTCGATGTCGCAATCAAGGCCGCGGCCCGGCATTTCGCGGGGACCTCGTCCATTGAGATGGCACTGCAGGATCTGGTGTATTGGTCCGCACCCCGTGTGCTGTGCGCGGTGCCGCGAACAGCGCCCGCGGGACTGGCCGAGCGGGCGAGCGCGGTGCGCGCGGCCCTGGTTACGGCCGGTTTTGCTCCGGATCTCAAGCCCTTCCGACCACATGTCACCGTGGCACGCAAAGTCAAGCGCCCAAGTGACTCTGTGCTGCCGCACGCGGTGCTCTGGCGGTTCGATGCGTGCGCGCTCATTGACAGCCGCACGGTGACAGCCGGGCCCGTATACAGTGTTGTGCAAACCTATCCACTGGTTGGCGGCGTATTGGCGGCGAAATAACACCGTGCGCGCACAAACAGAGGCTGTGGTGTGTGGGCGCTTTGTGGGATAATTTATCCAGTACGTGGGTCACCACCATATTCCGGGAAATCCAGATGGAAGAGAATCGCAAGAAGGCGCTGGTCGCCGCACTGGGACAGATCGAGAAGCAATTCGGCAAGGGCTCGGTCATGCGTCTGGGCGATGCCACCGCCGTCTATGATGTCGAGTCCGTCTCGACCGGCTCTCTGGGTCTGGACATCGCCCTCGGCGTCGGCGGCTTGCCGCGCGGACGGGTGGTGGAGATCTATGGCCCGGAGTCATCGGGCAAAACCACGCTCACCCTGCAGGTCATCGCCGAAGTGCAGCGCATCGGCGGTACGGCCGCATTCGTCGATGCCGAGCACGCACTTGATCCTGCGTACGCCGAGAAGCTGGGAGTGAACATCGCCGAGCTGCTGGTCTCGCAACCCGACACCGGCGAGCAGGCGCTCGAGATCACCGACATGCTGGTCCGTTCCAACGCAGTGGACATCGTGGTCATCGACTCGGTGGCGGCGCTCACTCCCAAGGCCGAGATCGAAGGCGAGATGGGCGAGATGCAGGTCGGATTGCAGGCGCGCCTGATGTCGCAGGCGTTGCGCAAGCTCACCGGCAACATCAAACGTTCCAACACCATCGTGATCTTCATCAACCAGATTCGCATGAAGATCGGGGTGATGTTCGGCAATCCGGAGACCACCACGGGCGGCAACGCGCTGAAGTTCTACGCCTCGGTGCGGCTCGACATCCGTCGCATCGGCGCGATCAAGAACGGCGAGGAAGTGGTCGGCAACATGACCCGCGTCAAGGTGGTCAAGAACAAGGTGGCCCCGCCGTTCCGCGAGGCCGAATTCGAGATCATGTACGGGCTCGGCATCTCGCGCGAGGGCGAGATCATCGATCTCGCGAGCGCCCAGGAGATCATCGAGAAGTCCGGTGCCTGGTATTCCTACAAAGGCAACCGCATCGGGCAGGGCAAGGACAACGCGCGCGCATTCCTGCAGAGCAACCCGGAGGTCGCGCGCGAGATCGAGGCGGAAGTGCGTGCCCGGCTGCTGCCGGTCCGCCCGCCGCGCAGCGGTGGCGAAGCCGCCTCGGCCTGAGGCGAGCGCCGACGCGCACGGCATTCGGGCCGCGGCGGTGGCGCTGCTCGCGCGGCGGGACTATTTCGGCACCGAGCTGGCGGCTAAGTTGCAGGCCCGCGGGTTCGCGGCGGATACCACGGCCGCAGTGCTCGCGACGCTCACCGCCGAGCGCCTGCTCGACGATGCGCGCTGCGCCGAGCGGTTCGTGGCCTACCGCGCCGAGCGTGGCCAGGGGCCGCTGCGCATCGGCCGCGACCTGCGCGCGCATGGGGCGGCCGATGCGCTCATCGAGGCGGCTCTGGCCGGCGGACCCGACTGGCGGGCTCTGGCCGCGCGGGTGCGCCGGCGCAAGTTCGGCGCCACGCTGCCCTCGGGCTGGGCTGAACGGGCGCGCCAAGCCCGATTTTTGCAGTATCGGGGCTTTTCAGCGGATGATATCCGGGCGGCCACTGGCGCCGAATTCGAATTGGACTGACACCTGTGACCCGACCCCCCTATCTTGGCGCGGCCGACGTGCGCCGCGCATTCCTGGAATTCTTTCGCGACCGCGGCCACACCGTCGTGCCCTCGAGCTCGCTCGTGCCCGGCAACGATCCGACGCTGTTGTTCACCAATGCCGGCATGGTGCAGTTCAAGGACGTGTTCCTCGGCAAGGAGTTGCGCGACTACCGGCGTGCGGCCAGCAGCCAGCGCTGCGTGCGTGCCGGCGGCAAGCACAACGATCTGGAGAACGTCGGCTATACGGCCCGGCACCACACGTTCTTCGAGATGCTGGGGAATTTCTCCTTTGGCGATTACTTCAAGCGCGAGGCAATCGGCTTCGCCTGGGCGTTCCTCACAGAAACGCTGAAGCTCGATCCCGAGCGCCTGTGGGTGACGGTGTTTCGCGAGGATGACGCGGCCGCCGACATCTGGCTGAAGGAGATCGGCGTGCCGCCGCAGCGCTTTGCGCGCCTCGGCGAGAAATCAAATTTCTGGGCCATGGGCGATACCGGTCCCTGTGGACCGTGCAGCGAGATTTTCTACGATCACGGCGCGGAGATTCCCGGCGGGCCGCCGGGGTCCCCCGATGAGGAGGGCGACCGCTTCGTCGAGATCTGGAATCTGGTGTTCATGCAGTTCGACCGGGCCGCCGACGGTACCCTCACACCGTTGCCGAAGCCCTCGGTCGACACGGGCATGGGTCTCGAGCGCATTGCCGCGGTGCTGCAGGGCGTGCATTCGAACTACGACATCGATCTGTTCCGCAATCTGATCGCTGCGGCGGCCGAGCTCGCCGGCACCACGGATCACACGTCGAGCTCCCTGCGGGTGATCGCCGACCATATCCGTGCGTGCACGTTCCTGCTGGTCGATGGTGTGCTGCCGGCCAACGAAGGTCGCGGCTATGTGCTGCGACGAATCATCCGTCGGGCCGCCCGCCACGGGTACAAGCTCGGCATCGAGGCACCGTTCTTCTACAAGCTGGTGGCGGTTCTTGAGCGGGAAATGGGCGCTGCATATCCGGAGCTTCGGGCCGGCCGCGCTGCGGCCGAGCGCGTGCTCAAGCACGAGGAGGAGCGCTTTGCCGAGACCCTGGCCAAGGGTATGGCCCTGCTCGATGATGTCATCACCGGCCTCACGGCCGGCGGTGGCGCTGGCGCGGGACCCGTCATTCCGGGAGAGGTGGTCTTCAAGCTCTACGACACATACGGCTTTCCGGCTGATCTGACCGCCGACATCGCTCGCGAGCGTGGTCTGGCCATCGATCAGCACGGTTTCGATGCGGCCATGGACGTACAGCGGCGCCGCTCCCAGGAGGCGAGTAAGTTCGGCGCCGACCTGCGCGGCGTCGCGGCGATCGAGACCCCGACGGTGTTCGAGGGCTACACCACGCTCAGCGCCGAGGGACGTGTGGTCGCGCTGCTCAAGGAGGGTCAATGGGTGCCGGAGATCGGTGCCGGAGATCGGGCGGAAGTAGTCCTCGACCGTACGCCGTTTTATGCTGAATCCGGCGGCCAGGTCGGCGATACCGGGGTGCTCAGTGCTGCGGGGGTGCGCTTCGAGGTCGAGGATACGATCAAACGCGGTCATGCGCATGCGCACGTCGGCCATCTGCGCGACGGGCGAATTCGCGTTGGGGACACGCTCTCGGCAGTGGTGGATGGCGCGCGCCGGCATGCCACTGCGCTCAATCATTCCGCTACTCACCTGCTGCATGCGGCGCTGCGCAAGACGCTCGGCGCGCACGTCCAGCAGAAAGGTTCGCGCGTTGCGCCTGATCGCTTGCGGTTCGATTTCTCGCACCCGCAGCCGCTCACGGACGAGGAACTCACCTCCGTCGAACGGCAGGTCAATGCCCAGATCCGGGCCAACGCCGCCGCCGAGACGCGATTGATGGACTATGAGAGCGCGGTGGCGGCCGGAGCCATGGCGCTGTTCGGCGAGAAATACACCAAGGACGTGCGTGTGCTTCGGATCGGGGACTTCTCGATGGAACTCTGCGGTGGCACGCATGTGCGCCACGCCGGCGATATCGGCCTGTTCAAGATCGTCGGCGAGAGTGGAGTGGCCGCCGGCGTGCGCCGTATCGAGGCGGTCACGGGCGAGGGTGCCATCGAGCTTGTGGAGCAGAATGACGCGCTACTGAAGGAGCTTGCGCAGCTGCTGCGCGGTTCGCGTGAGGACGTGAAGGACAAGGTGCGCGAAACGCTCGATCGCGCCAAGCAGCTCGAGCGCGAGGTTCGTACGCTCAAGGACCGGTTGGCCTCGGGACAGGGACGCGATCTGGCGGCCGAAGCGCGGGATGTCGAGGGGATCAAAGTGCTCGCCACCCAAATTCCGGATGCCGATATGGCCACGTTGCGCACGGCGGTGGACCAGCTCAAGGAAAAGCTCAAATCCGCAGTCATCGTGCTGGCCTCGATACAGGGGCCGGCAAAGGTCGTGCTCGTGGCGGGCGTGACCGCCGACCAGACCGGACGCATCAAGGCTGGTGAACTGGTCGGTGCGGTGGCCAACCGTCTCGGTGGGCGTGGCGGGGGCCGCGCGGACTTTGCCCAGGCAGGGGGCAGCGACCCGGCGGCGCTGGTGCCGGCGCTCGCGGAAGTGCCCGATTGGGTTCGTCATCGCCTGAACGGCTGATTATCGAGGGGTTCATTTCCCGGAGATCGGCCCAAAGGGTGTAGAGTGGCCTGGGAGGAGGAGGTCGAGCCATGCTCATTTTGACCAGACGAGTCGGGGAGACGCTGATGATCGGCGACGAAGTGTCGGTCACCGTGCTCGGCGTCAAGGGCAATCAGGTCCGCATCGGAATCCAGGCGCCGAAGAGCGTCGCCGTCCACCGCGAGGAGATCTACCGGCGCATTCAGAGGGAGAAGGACCAGTCCCCCGGAACGCAGCACCCGGATGATGAGGGCTCGCCGCACGAAAGTTCCGGAGCGGACGAAAATGAGGCGGATCTGCGCGTGCGGGATGTGGTGCTCTGAGGCCTGAGGCGACCGAGCGTCCCATTTCGCGGGCGCTTTCGGTATCATGCGCCCCTCCCGGTGGGGGCTGTGGGCGATGCGTCCTGCAGAAAGCTGCGGCTGGTATCCCGGTCGAGGTGCAGGTGAAGACGTGATGGCGCTGCAGGACGCCGCGACATCGATACGTTTACATTCGCGCCACGCCGGACGACGCCGGGACCGAATGCAACGAATGTGGAGAGATGGCCGAGTGGTCGAAGGCGCACCCCTGCTAAGGGTGTAAGGGTCAAAAGCCCTTCGAGGGTTCGAATCCCTCTCTCTCCGCCAGTTCTTTCCCGATTGATCTCATGGGCTTAGGTGCAGGCGCCGCGTTCCTGGTGCCAAATCCAGTGCCAGACGCTGAACGCCGCCGGCTGCGGCGTTTCGCTACGCCCGCTCGGCAGCCATCGCTGCAGGAGTCTCCGGAACTGTCATCGGCGAGCTGAAGGTCGTGAAATCCGGGCGGTTTGAAACTCGACGTCTTTTTGGCCTTGTTCTGGTAGTTTCCTTTGACCGTCTTGTTCTTCCCGGCGTCTTCCCCAGCTACAACAAGTGGTTGCGCGGCGGGTAGTCGGTCGACCCGTCCAGTGAGTGGTCCTGGCGGCCGCGACGCAAATCCTATGCCATCGATTTGCAGACCGGCCGATCACAACGATTTTCGAGGCGCCGTTAACAGGAACC
>JAKARC010000001.1 GCA_021822385.1 Pseudomonadota bacterium | reverse complement strand
TTCCGATCTCCATTGGGTCGGATACGACTCTGTTTCCGGGCGTGCGGTTGCGGGCCTTAAGCAATGCGCATATAATGCGCATCGTTAATTCAGAAGGAATCAGAGTGATGCGGAACCCCGCCAGTACAGCACGTAAACGTCCGGTCAATCTCACGCTGAGTGAGGACCTCGTTGAGGAGGTTAAAGGCGTTACCGGCAATCTCTCTGGAGTCGTGGAGTCGCTCCTCGCCGAGTTCCTGTCCAGGGAGCGGGAACGCCGATCGGGCATGATCGAGCAGGCGCGCGCCACAGCCACTTTGTGGAATAGCTTTGCAGAACGCAATGGGCCGTTCGCCGATGATCATTCAACACTCTGATGGCGCAATTTGATATCCATCGCAATGTCGGCCGGCATAAGGACGGCATTCCATTTGTCGTCGTTGCCCAATCTCGGCTGTTTGACGACTATCGTCGCCGCGTTGTCATTCCCCTCGTGCGGAAGAGCGAGCTTCGCCAGATTCCCAATCCACGCCTCAATCCGAGCTTCAAGGTGAAAGGCATCGCGGTAGTTTTACATCCGCTCGAAATCGTCTCGGTTGCCAACGAGCACTTGGGGGAGCGTATCGGTTCACTCGCCGAGAAAAGTGATGCAATCGTAGCTGCCCTGGATGAACTGTTTACCCGGGCCTTCGGGTAGATCAAGGATGGAGCGCCTTCGGCCATTTTCGGTCATTCGGAGCTCCGCTTGCTTCTGCTCGTTCATCGTCCGCCTTCGCCATGCGGCCACTCGCCGCACCACAGAGCATCGGCCGCTCAGATCAAAGCCGGAAAAACGGGGATGCCGGAGTCCTTACGCCGCGGCAACAGCTGCAAAATTTAGAAGATAAAGCGACGAGACTTGCGCTGCCGGCCGCAACTGCAGCTTCGCGCAATTTCCGTAGCGCGGACGTTGACCTGACGTAGTAACGTTATGATCGACCAACGGGACCGCGTGCTCTTGCGCTGAGGTATTTGGTCGGTGAGTTTTAAGCCTCGGCTCAAGAATTGCGGGACCGGTGTTCCACCGCGACGCATACGCGGCCAGAGTGGGCACGGCGATCATTCAGAGCCGGACCCCTGCCGGGTAATTTTTGCATTTCGGCAAAAACCCATTGCATGACTCGGCACGCCTACGTTCCGCAAAACGTCGTGATGAGTACGGTCCGATTACCTGAGCGCCCGTGCGTCCTAGCGATCACCCGAGTGAGGTCGGCAAGCAGATAATCGGGTGGCTCGCGTTGGTGTGTGTTGCCAGCAGATTCGGACATCCTGACAACGGTCGTAGCATGGATCCTTGCCGCAGCACGTATGCCGCCGCTGTCTTGATAAGCAGGGCGCGAGCACTCGCGGGAGTGTCTACATCGGCCTCGCTGAACGGGTACGCGGCTAGCGGTCATCGGTACTGGGCAACCGTCGACTTCAGCTGTACGGGTGGAATCTGATTCTCCGGGGCGTCCGTCCCGCCAGGGGTTCGGCGGGGAGGCACCAGCACTGTCCGGCGGCGTACAGAATGTGCGTCAATACGTCGGTAGGATCTCAGTTTCACGGACGCCCGGCCGGTACCGATGCAGATGCTCGGTCGGGCGTCCACTGCTCATGCGCGAGGGATTAAACATGAATCTCAATCTGACCATCGGGCCCATCGTCTCGATCATTGCCGGCGTATTGATTCTGATGGTACCGCGGCTGTTGAACTACATCGTCGCGATCTACCTGATCCTCATCGGACTGGTGGGACTTTTCGGCACGGGCAGTCTCCACCCTTGAGGTGATCCTGCAGAAAGCGGTGCGGCTTCGACGCGTCGAGGAGATTGTCTCGTTGTGGAATCTGTTAACGGAGATGTAGTGCCGCACAGAGCGTCCAGCGACGATGCGGTCACGTGGATGTGTTGTGCGCGCGTGATCAGGATGCGCTCCCAGGAGGTCCGCGATATCCACGTCTCCGCCAATCGCGCTGCGGACCACGGGTACCCGGATCCACGCGACGTGGCGCCGTTGCATCGTGGCATGAGCCTAGGGTGCAGACCCCCTGGCGGAATTTGGCATCTTCGCGCGCACACTTCCGCTGGCGGCTGGAACTGGCCTATGGCGGTCGGCGATGCGCCAGACCAGGAGCGTGAGCCTGCGCGCCTCGTGATCGCGATGACTTGAGGCACCAGCCCCCTGGTCGCACCCGTGCGCGGACCGGTATGCTGCAGGGCACTGCCGTTCGGTGTGGCCCTCACTGGGGACGGAGGTGCGCACACCGCGGCGTCACGGCGGCGGAATATTCGGATGAATCCCGTTTTCGGCTGGACGCTCTCGGTACTGCTGATTCTGACAGGAGTGGTCACCAGCTTCTTGCCCGTCTCGCCCGGGGTAATCCTGGTCTTTGGCGGCATGCTGCTCGGCGCGTGGGCGGACGGTTTCAGGCGGTTTGGCTGGACGACAGTCGTCATCTTGGGACTGCTTGCCCTTCTGGCACTCCTCGGCGACATGCTGGGCAGTCTCATCGGCGCCAAGCGGTTCGGCGCCAGCAAGGCAGCGCTGATCGGAGCGGCCATCGGGATTTTTGTGGGTATTTTCTTCGGCCTACCCGGCGCGCTGCTCGGTCCATTCCTCGGCGCGACTGCCGGGGAGATGCTGAGCCGACGCCACGTGCGGCAGTCCGTGCGCGTGGGCGCAGGCACCTGGGTGGGGCTTGCCGTGTCGGTGGTCGTGCGCCTGCTCATCGTATTTACGATGCTCGCAGTCTTTATCGGACGCCTAATGCTCTAGCGGCGTGCGCTGGCTCCGGTGCGTTGGCACGTGGCGCCGCACCGTGTGTGCAGTTGCGACAATAACGAGCGCGTCAAGCCGGCCAGCAAGTCAGACAGACGGATGCATAGACAGCGCGGCGGAAGCTTCTCCACGCGAGCAGTCGCTTTGAATGAAGTCCCCATGCAACGGCATGGCTGCGACACAATCCCTGACCGACGCACGCAACTCCTCGAGACGCGCGTGGATCTTGCGCGCATCGAGCCCATCGACCAGCGGATCGTACTGCCGCGGAATGATGCCCTGCCCGACCATCACGGCGAGCCAGCTGAGCGTGGAGAAAAGCTCCGGCGTCTCACGAAGAATTCGACCATGGCTTTGAAACAGCGCTATCTTCTCACGCAGGCTGTCAGTCAATGGAATCGCTCGGCAATGCCGCCAGAAACCGTCGGTGCGCTCGGTATGAGTGTAGTGCAGCAGTAGAAAGTCGCGGATCCCACTGAACTCCGCTTCGATCGCCCTGTTGTACCGGGTGATATCGGCGGCGGCGAAATCACGGTCAGGAAAGAATTTGAGCAGCATGGCGATGCCGCGTTGAATGAGGTGAATGGAGGTGGCCTCGAGCGGCTCGAGAAATCCTGCAGCAAGTCCCAGCGCGACCACGTTCCTGTTCCAGGCTACCGTGCGCCGTCCGGGACGGAAGCGCAGCGCGACCGGATCATTGAGCGCGCACCCATCGAGTTCCCGCAGCAACAGCGCACTGGCGGTGGCGTCTGTGCTGAACTCGCCGTTGTAGATGTAGCCGTTACTGTCACGGTGCCGCAGCGGAATCCGCCACTGCCAGCCGGCATCGCGCGCGGTCACGAGGGTACAGGGATTGGGCGGCCCACAACGCTCACTGTGCACCAGCAAAGCCCGGTCGCAGGGCAGCCATCGGCTCCAGTCCTCGTAGCCTGTGTGCAGCGCTCCCTCGATGAGCACGCCGCGAAAACCGCTGCAATCAATGTAGAGATCCGCTGCCACGCGCGCCCCGGACTCCAGGAGGACCGCATCGACGAATCCGTCCGCATTTCGCACCGATACATGCCGGACGTGGCCCTCGGTTCGGATAACGCCCCGAGCTTCGGCATACCGGCGCAGATACCGCGCGAATTGCTGCGCATCGAAATGCAGGGCGTAGGTCAATTTGTTCAGCGGAGTATTCGGTGCATGCACCGGACGCGCAAATCGTCCGCGCATTGCGGCCGCCGCATGGATCGAGTATTCCTCAAGCTGCGCCGCTTTGCCTTCGAGGAACAGCTTGAGCCAGTATGCCGGGAACGGGATGCTGCCGATTCCGGGCGCGGCGGGACCAAAGGGATGGAAGTAGAAGTGCCCCGGCCGGGTCCAGTCGCGAAAGCCTATGCCCAGCTTGTAGGTGGCGCTGATTTCGCGGACAAGGTCACTCTCGTCGATGCCGAGCTGACGGATGAAGTCCATGATCGGGGGAACGGTCGCTTCCCCGACGCCGATGGCGTCGATCTGAGCGGATTCGATCAGCCGGATCTCGATGTTCATCCCGGTCAGGGCCCTGGACAGCGCAGCGGCGGCCATCCATCCGGCCGCGCCACCCCCCAGAATCACCAGGTTGCGAATACGTCTGTTGTTCATCGCTAAGGACTTGACTGAATTCGTTCAATACACTAGTAATGCTATTACCGTACGCGCTTGCGGGCCGTGCTGGAAACCCATTTTAGAGCCATTGACGATGCGCCTGAGCGCGTTGCGTCGGCGGGCCTGTGCTGGCCGGCGCGTAGGGGTCCGCACGTATGCATACACCGGTTCATTCGACTGAAACTCTGCTCTCGAGCGTCCTGCTGCAGCTCATCGTGATGATCGCGGCGGCGCGCATCGGCAATCAGATCTTGCGCCGTTTCGGCCAACCCGGGGTCAACGGCGAGATCATCGCGGGGCTGCTGCTCGGACCGTCTCTGTTCGGGCATTTCTTCCCAGCCGCATCGCTCGCCGTGTTTGGGGCCAGGTCTTCCGTCCCGATTACCGTCATCAGCCAGATCGGCCTCGTGCTCTTGATGTTCCAGATCGGCGCGGATTTCGAGTTTCAGCATATGACGCTGCCGCGCAACCGCCGGGCCGCGCTCGGCATCGCCGCCGCGTCGATCTGCGTGCCCTTCGCGCTCGGGCTGGGTCTTGGGGAGCTTTCGGCCGGACAGCTGGCGCCGAAGATTGACCCCCTCGTCTACAGTCTGTTTCTCGGCGTCGGGATGGCAATTACCGCCGTGCCGATCCTGGGACGGATCCTGCGCGAGTACGATCTCACCGACAAGAAGATCGGCGTGGTAGCGATCTCTGCCGCGGCGATCAACGATGTGACCGGCTGGGTGCTCCTAGCGGGCATTGCGGCCTACGCGTCGGCGCGCTTCTCCGCCACCACCGTCGGGCTGCAGGTTGGGGGCATAGTCCTGCTGGGATTGATTGCCTGGTTCGGCCTCGGACGGCTGACGAGCTGGCTGCTCAGACGCATGCCTGTCGAGAACGGTCAGCTCCCGCCGAATCTGATGACAGTGACCCTCTGCCTGATCTTTATCATCGGCATCTGCACGTACAAGCTCGGCATCTTCACTATTTTCGGCGGATTTCTCGCCGGTTTGCTGTTTCACCGCGATAGGCGCTTCGTCGAGGCCTGGCGCGCGCAGGTCGGGAAGTTCGTGCTGGTCTTCTTCCTGCCCGTGTTCTTCACTTACACGGGGCTGCGCACGAATATTCTTGGGCTGACGCACAGCTCAGATTGGATCTGGCTCGCGGTCGTACTCGCCGCGGCGATCCTAGGCAAGTTGATACCGGTTTATCTGGCGAGCCGCGCATCCGGTTTCACCCGTTACGAGGCGACGATTCTCGGCTCGTTGATGAACACTCGGGCACTGATGGAACTGATCGTGCTCAACATCGGCTTCGATCTGGGTTTCTTGCCGCAGAAGGTCTTTACCATGATGGTCGTCATGGCAGTCGTGACCACCGTCATGACCGGCCCGTTGCTGCGGTGGCTGTTACCGCGAGCCGGGTACGCGGTTCCCGTCGGCATCGAGGCCTGATCACCCGGCCGCCACCGCACGGGTTTGGCCCGACCCGCCGTGGCGGGGGCAGCGGCATCGCCGTCGGTGCACCTGCGGCCCCGCCACGCCCGCGACGAGCCGCGCGCGGACCATCGGCCGGACACGGCAGGAGCGCACCGCACTGTTCCCCGCGCATCACTGACGTGTGACAATATCAGCTATCTGTACGTGGCCTGGTGCGCCGGCATGCTCGAGTTGACATGAATCTGCATCATCTCGCGATTTTCCATGCCATCGCCGAGACCGGCAGCATCACCGGCTGCGCGCAGCGCATGCACATCTCGCAACCAGCGGTATCAAGGCAGTTGCGCGACTTCGAGCGCCGCCTGGGCGTTGAGCTGTTCGAGCGGCTGCCGCGCGGCATGCGCCTGACGCAGGCTGGCGAAGTGCTGCGCGATTACGCGACCCGGTTGTTCGAAATCGCACATGCGGCGGAAGCCTCGGTGCAGGAGCTGTCCCACGTCCGCCAGGGGCACCTTGCGATCGGCGCCAGCAACACGATAGGAACATACATTCTGCCCGGCCTTGTGGCGCGGTTTCGCCGCACCCATCCGGGCGTGCGCATATCGATGTTCGTGGGCAATACTGAACAGGTCACTCAGGGTGTGAGTGATCTGCGCTTCATGCTCGGGTTCATCGAGGGTCCGCTGCACGGCAAGGATCTGCAGGCACATCAATTTCTCGATGATGAGATTGTGCCGGTCGCCTCGAGCGATCACCCGCTGAGCAGCAAGAAGCGTCTCCAGCCGGCTGAGCTCACCGCCCAACCGCTGTTGATGCGGGAACCCGGTTCGGGCACACGCGAGCTCGTCGAGGGGTGTCTGCGGCGGCAGGGCATTCAGCTCGACGATATCGTCGAGCTCGGCAGCACCGAGGCGATCAAGCAGGCGGCGGTGCACGGCGGCGGCATCGCCTGGTTGCCGCTCGTGTGCATGGACCGTGAATTGTCTAAGGGAGAACTGGTGAGATTACCGGTGAAATCTTGCGACATACGCCGACCGCTCAGCCTCATCCTGCGCTCAAATGGCTATATTGCGCCGCCTGCGCAGGCTTTCCTCGAGCTGCTCGCGGTGTCGGGGATGACGCCGAATCCCGGCGGCCGGGTTGGTTCTTGAGCAACCGCGACGCGATTGTCGGCAGCTGTGCACGCTGCGTCCGGCGCGGCGCCCGCGGTACCGCTGTTGCAGAATGAGGGCAGCCATGCAGGTAAATCTGAGCAACACTACGGCGCTTGTCACGGGAGCAAGTCGTGGGATCGGGGCAGCCATCGCACGTGCCATGGCGGATGCGGGCGCGCGGGTTGCGGTGCATTACCGCGCCGAGCGGGATCGGGCCGTAGCGCTCGCGGAGCGGATCGGCCGTGGCGCACAGGTGTTTCAGGCGGATCTCGGCGTTGCGGACGAATGCGCGCGCCTGTGGGAAGACGTGCTGGCCCGTTTTGGTCGAATACATGCGTTGATCAACAATGCCGGCATCGCCCGGCTGGCGCCGCTTGCAGCACCCAGCGCGGAGTGGCTGGCCGGCTGGGACGAGACGATGGCGGTGAATCTGCGCGCACCGGGAATTCTCTCGCGGCTCGCGCTCGCGCATTTCCTCGACAGTGGCGGCGGGAGAATCATCAACATCAGCTCACGCGCGGCGTTTCGCGGCGATCAGCCGCAGTATCTCGCCTATGCGGCATCCAAGGCGGGCTTGGTGGCGCTGACGCGCTCGATCGCACGCGGCTTCGGCAAGTCGGGCGTATGCGCCTTCAACGTCGCACCGGGATTTACCGCGACCGACATGGCGCAGGACTTCATCGCTCAGTATGGCGAGGCCCATGCCACCGGCGACATTGCGCTCACGCGCCTGACGACACCCGAGGACATAGCCCCTCTGGTCGTTTTCCTCGCGAGCGGGCTTGCCGATCATGCGACCGGTTGCACCATTGACGTCAACGCCGGTTCCTACGTGCATTGAGGGGCGGGACCCCCCCGATACGGCACCATCGCGCTGAGGCGAGCGCAGCCATTCACTTCATGGCGCGAGGCCGCAGGGCGCGGCGCGGACCGCCGTCGAGCCCAGCGGCTCAAGGTATAGAAAAACATACACTATACATAAGTTTATTTGCATTGGATTTATATTTAAGCCCGGGCCATCATGGGTGCAGTGCAGAGGAAACGGTAGACGTTGCGATGGAAGCCACAACACAAAGCACTGCCCCCAAGCGCACCGTCGCATGCACGACCTGCTACATGTGCGCATGCCGCTGCGGCATCAAGGTGCACCTGCAAGACGGCAAGCTGCGCTACATCGAGGGCAACCGTGACCATCCGATCAACCGCGGGGTGCTGTGCGGCAAGGGTTCTGCCGGCATCATGACCGCAGTCTCGCCGGCGCGCCTGTCGAATCCGCTGCGGCGCACCGGTCCACGTGGCTCGGGACAGTTCGAAGCCATCTCGTGGGATGAAGCGCTGCGGATTGCCACCGATCGGCTCGCCCGAATTCGGGCAACGGATCCGAACCGTCTGGCGTTGTACACCGGGCGCGATCAGTCGCAGGCTCTGACCAGCTACTTCGCCCAGATGTTCGGCACCATCAACTACGCGGCGCACGGCGGCTTCTGTTCGGTGGATATGGCCGCCGCCGGGCTGTATTCCGTCGGCGGTTCGTTCTGGGAGTTCGGGGAGCCGGACTGGGAGCACGCGCGGCTCTTCTTATTATTTGGTGTGGCCGAAGATCACGATTCGAACCCGATCAAACTCGGCTTGGGCAAGCTGAAGGATCGCGGCGCCAAGATCATCTCAATCAATCCAGTCCGCACGGGATATTCCGCGATCGCGGACGAGTTCGTCGCCATCACTCCCGGGACGGACGGTCTGCTGATATTTGCGCTGATCCACTGCCTGCTCGATGCGGGCAAGATCGATACGGAATTTCTCATTCGCTACACCAACGCCCATCATCTGGTCGTCGACGCCCCCGGGGATCCGCTGCATGGACTGTTCGCCCGCGACCCCGCCGGCTTCGAGCTGTGCTTTGATCGCACTGCCGGCGCTCTCAGAGCGGCCCGAGCACTGGGGACCGATCCGGCATTGAACGGGGTCTTTACGCTACCGGACGGCCATCGCGCACGGCCGGCCTTCGCATTGCTTGCCGAACGGTATGCCGACCCGCAATATGCCCCTGAAGCGGTTGCTTCACGCTGTGGCATCGATGCGGGAACCATCCGCCGCATCGCCGCGGAGCTCGCCGAGGTCGCGTTCAATCAACCCGTCGTGCTGCAGCAGGCGTGGACCGACACGGACGGCCACCGGCATGCGTCCATGACGGGTCGGCCGGTAGCCATGCACGCCATGCGCGGCGTCTCGGCGCACTCGAATGGATTTCACACCTGCCGTGCAATTCATGTTCTGCAAATGCTGCTCGGGGCCATCGATACGCCGGGTTCCTGGCGCTACAAATCACCTTTTCCGCGGCAAATTCCCGGCGGGCCGGCACCGGGCCGGGCGCGTGTGCCCGGCGGCCCGCTCGATGGCTCACCGCTCGGCTTTCCACGCGGGCCCGAGGACCTTCTGGTCGATGAGGCCGGCGAGGCGTTGCGGCTTGATCGCGCATTCTCGTGGGAAGCGCCGCTTGCCGTTCATGGCCTGATGCACATGGCCATCGCGCGTGCCTACGAGGCCGGGCCGGACCGAATCGACACGCTGTTTCTGTTCATGTCGAACATGGCGTGGAATTCCGCGATGAATCCCGGTGAGACCACGCGCATGCTGAGCGCATGCGATGCGGCCGGCAATTACCGCATCCCGTTCGTCATCGTCGCGGATGCGTTCGCATCAGAGACCGTCGCCTACGCGGATCTGGTGCTGCCCGACACGACGTATCTCGAGCGTTATGACTGCATTTCCCTGCTTGACCGACCGATCGGGTCGGCGCATGGACCAGCCGATGCCATCCGTATACCGGTGCTGCGGCCCGATCGGGATGTACGGCCTTTCCAGGACGTGCTCATCGATCTTGCCGGGCGACTCGGCCTGCCGGAATTCGCCACTGGCACCGGCGTACCACTGTATTCCTCATATGCCGACTATATGGTCCGCCACGAGCGCAGGCCGGGTATCGGTCCGTTGGCTGGATTTCGTGGCAAGGACGGTCAGGCGATCGGTGTCGGCGCTCCAAATCCACGGCAACTCGATCGCTATATCAAGAACGGCAGCTTTTGGCAGCACGAATTGCCCGCAGAGCAGCTCTATTTCAAACACGCCAACAGGGCGTACCTCGCCGGTGCCAAGGCGATGGGTCTGCTCGAGAGTGACGACCAGATCGTCCTGCAACTGTACTGTGAGCCATTACAACGCTTCCGTCTGGCGGCCGAGGGACACGGTTCACGACGCCCGCCCGAGCGTCTACGCGCCCGCATCTCCCGCTTTTTCGATCCACTGCCGATCTGGTACCAGCCACTCGAGCAAGCCATGACCGACCGGGCTAAATTCCCGCTCTACGCCATCACGCAACGACCTATGGCAATGTACCATTCCTGGGGATCGCACAACGCTTGGCTACGGCAGATCCTGCCCGAAAACCGGATTTATCTGCATCGCGACCTCGCCGTGCAACTCGGCATCCGGGATGAGGACTGGGTATGGGTTCGCTCGCGCAACGGCAATCTCAAATGTCGGGCGCGTACCATGAGCGGAGTCAACCGCGACACCGTCTGGACATGGAACGCGATCGGCAAGCGCACTGGCGCCTGGGCGCTGGCGCACGATGCTCCGGAGTTTCGCCGTGGCTTCCTGCTCAATCACCTGATTTCGGAATACCTGCCCGATCGCCCGGGACAAGCTGCGGATTCCAACTCCGACCCGATCACCGGTCAGGCCGCGTGGTTCGATCTGACCGTCTCCATAGAGCCGTGCGAGCCCAACACACCGGATGAGACTTCGCCGCGTCCGGCGGCGAATCCACTGCGCGTGCGCCGCACTGCGGAGGGCACTCTATGACCATGCTTCCCGAAAGACCAGCGGGCGCCAAGCGGCTCGGGCTGGTGATTGACCTCGACACATGCGTCGGCTGTCACGCCTGTGCCGTCAACTGCAAGGAATGGAACACCGGCGGAGAAGCGGCGATCCTCCCCGATTACGACAAACATGGCCCGGAGCCCGATGGGGTGTGGTTCAACCGCATCCATTCCTATGAGACGAACTCCGGCGGGTGCTCCCGGACCGTGAACTTTCCGCGCTCGTGCCTGCACTGCGAAGACGCGTTGTGCGTCACTGTGTGTCCAACGGGGGCATCCTACAAGCGCGTCGAGGACGGCATCGTGCTGGTCGATACGGACAAGTGCATCGGTTGCCAGCTGTGCTCATGGGCCTGCCCGTACGGTGCGCGTGAGCTCGACGAGAATGCCGGCGTGATGCGCAAGTGCACGCTGTGCATAGACCGCATCTATGATGAGAAACTCCCGCCGGCAGAGCGCGAACCGGCCTGTGTGGCGACCTGCCCGTCTCGGGCTCGGCACTTCGGCGATCTTGCCGATCCGGACAGCGAGGTATCCAAACTCGTCGAGGCGCGCGGCGGCGTCGACCTGCTCGCGGGGCTCGGTTATCGGCCAACCAATAAATATCTGCCGCCGCGCCGCGCAACCATTCCGACGCCGCCGGTCCAGCCTGCAACCGCAAGCGGCAAGGGATTGAGCGCCGCACTGCTCGGATTGCTCGACAAGGCGCTCAGCCGATGAAACCGGCCGCCTCGGTCCTGCTTCTGACCACGGCAACAGGGTTTGGCTTCGGCCTGCTCGCGTGGCTTGGAGCGTATTGCGCCGTGGGATTTCTACCGACACATGCACGGCTCTTCGTCGCCGCCGGTGTTGGCATCTCGCTCGCGCTCATTTCCCTCGGACTCGGCGCTTCCGTGTTCCATCTGGAGCGCAAAGAGCGGGCCTGGCGGGCATTCAGTCAGTGGCGCTCGTCGTGGCTGTCCCGCGAGGGCATCGCCGGAGTACTGAGTTATCCGGTAGCCATCGCCTTTGCCCTCGCGCTGTGGCGCGACGAACCACCACTCTGGACACGGCTGTTGGGGGTGGTCTTGGTGCTCGTATCGCTGGGCACGGTGTATTGCACGGCGATGATTTACGCCAGCCTCAAACCGATCCGACAGTGGCACAACGCGCACACCGCAGCCGATTACCTGATCTACGCCGTTTTCTCCGGAGCGGTCTTGTATGCGCTGCTGAACACTGTGGCCCATGGCACTGCCGGCACGGTGGCGAGCGTGGCGGCCGTCACGTCGGCGGGGATAGCGCTACTGGCCAAGCGCGCCTATTGGCGGCACATCGATGCGCAAGCGCCGCTCGCCACCCTCGCCGCCGCCATTGGCATGCCCGGCGGCGCTGAAGCCAGGGCGCTCGATGCGCCCCACTTTACGGAAAACTTCGTGCTTCGGCAGATGGGATTTTCCATCGCGCGCCGACATGCAAAAAAACTACGGCGGATTGCACTGGCGATCGGGTTCGCGTTGCCACTTGCGTGCAGCGTGCTTGCCGGCTGCGCACTGTTACCGCTGGCGACCGCGAGCCTGGCGGTGCTGTGTGCCGGCGGGGGTCTGCTTCTCGAGCGCTGGCTGTTCTTCGCTGAGGCGACACACGTGGCCGCGGTCTATTACGGGCGTAAGATCTGAGCACACACAACGGCAACGGACTGACTACCTCAGCGGTGTCTCGATCCATGTCGAACTGACGCTGCCGCTCGGGATCCTGTGCGCCGGTGGGATCGGGGCGCAAACCGACTGCTGTTCGTGCTGGGCGCGATTACTCCCACCACCGTGTCGTGATCACGCCGCGACCCCTGCGCACTGCGGCGCAAGTACGGCGGGCAGGTCCGGCGTTACGGTCTGCGTCCGGTGGCGAGAAAAATGGGATAGCGGCGCTGCTTACCGTCCCGTTCCCGCTCGACGGTGTATGCGGTGCGTGTGCTCACATCCGCAAAGCCGGCGGCGCGTAACCAGCCTTCAACGGTCTTGCGGTCGAATCCGTGGTGCTCTACCCCGGGCACATCGGGGCTATGGAACGTACCATCCTCTGCATCGAGATCCGCCAGCGCCACCCAACCGCCGGGGACCAACATGGAAAAGAACGTACGCACGATTCCGGCGACGTCGGTGATATGGTGCAGGGCCATGCTGCTGAAAATCAGGTCGAACTGCCCGTCGGGGGGCGGGCTTGTGGTCAGATCGAGCACCGCCGTGCTGATGTTGGCGAGTCCCGCCGCCTGAGCTTTCTCTGCGAGTACGGTCAGCATGCCGGGCGACAGGTCGGTTTCGAGCAGGTGGGCCAGATGCGGCAACAGTCGCAATCCGACCAGGCCGGTACCGCAGCCATACTCGAGCGCACGCCAGTGTGATGCCAATGGCACCGCCGTAGCAATGGCATCCGCGATGGCCCTGGCCATGTTGGTCCGCATGGGCGACTCGTCCCACTGGGCGGCGATCGTATCGAATCGCGCCCGGTTCTCGCTCTGCACCGTGTTCGTCATAGTTGCCGCCCTGCATCGTCCCGTATCGAGTTCAGTAGGTAACCCCGGCAGATCGCCTGCACGCGCGGGGCGCTGGCGGGACCGGCCGCGCGGCGGGCGCGTGTCCCACCGCGACCGACCGGTAAATCACTGTGCCCTGCCCCATTTCAGCCGCACCATACAACGGCCTCAGTGCGTCGGCGTGAAGGAGAATTTCTGCCCGGCCACCGCCGCTTCGTACATCAGCCCGCCCTTGGTGATCGTGAATACGGCGACACCGTTGGTATAGTGACCGGCGGCGACTGCGTGCTTGGAGCTGCCGCTGGCGCCGGCCGATACGCCGGCGGTGCCGGCGCGGGCGGATGCGGATGCCGTGAGCGCCACGGCGCTCACTCCCGCGCTCAGCGCGAAATTACCGGATTCGAACAGTTTCAGCGCTGCCGCATTCTTGAAAAATACCATTTCACTGTACGCTTGACCGCCGAGCTGGAAGCCGAAGCTCACCTGTGTCATCGAAGCCGTGCCCAGGTAGCGTCCCTGCGCATACACCCGCCCGTCGCCGTATGCCGCACCGATACCGAATCCGCCTTTGGCGATGGTCGGGAAAACGGCATAGCCGTAGCTGTCCTTGAAGAACCGCGCGGTTGCACCGGCATTCCGGAACAAGGCAATAGTATCGCTGTAGCGACCCGCGAACGCAGCCGGGGCGCTCAATGCGAGCACGACGCACGTGAGACTCAGCCACCTGATCGACTTCATGGCACCGTCCTCCCGAATGCACTGCGGACATTATCTCACAACTTGCAGAGCGCCGCAGACACGCTGTGCCCGCACCGGTGCCATGCCTGGATGGGCCGCCTGGCGTCCATCAGGCTGTGCCTGGGGTTTGGCCTGCAGCCGGTTCCCCTTATGATAGCCAGGGCACGGTCAGGCCAGCGGAACCTCATGCAAAGCGACGACGAACGATTGGGCATCGGCACCCTGTTATCCAAGTTGGGCAGGATGTCCGCCGAGCACCACGGCTTCATCAACACGCCGACTTATCGGGGTTCAACGGTGTTGTTCAAGACGCTCGATGATCTTGAGCAGGGCCGGGCCCGCTACACTTACGGCACCGCCGGCTCTCCGACGCTGGAGAGTCTGGAGAGCGCCTGGACATCACTCACGGGCGCCGCCGGCACGGTACTGTGCCCATCGGGACTGGGCGCGGTCGCGATGGCGCTTCTGACGGCGCTCAAACAGGGAGATCACCTGCTCGTGCCGGACAGCGTCTACCTCCCAACACGATCGTTGTGCGGCGGATTGCTGGCCCGATTCGGCGTCGAGACGACGTTTTACGATCCGCTGTTGGGTCGCGCCATAGAGCAGCTCGTCCGACCGAACACCTCGACCATCTTTCTCGAATCACCCGGCTCGCAGACTTTCGAGGTCCAGGATGTGCCTGCGATTACCGCTGTCGCCGCTCGACGCGGCCTGAAGACGATCATTGACAACACCTGGGCGACGCCTTTGTTCTTCTGCGCCCATCAGCATGGCGTCGATCTGGCGATCGAGGCTGGCACCAAATATCTCGGCGGACATTCGGATCTGCTGCTCGGGCTGGTGAGCGCGCGCGCCGAACTCTGGCCGGCGTTGAGGAAAACGCACCAAAGCCTGGCGATGCTGCCCGGACCGGAGGACTGCACGCTTGCCCTGAGAGGCATGCGCACGCTGCACATCAGGTTGAAGGAGGCACAGACTCGCGGTCTGGAGATGGCGCGCTGGCTGCAAGCGCAGCCGGAAATTGCCACTGTGCTGCATCCGGCATTGCCGTCCTGCCCAGGACACGAATTCTGGCAGCGCGACTTCACGGGCTCGACCGGGGTGTTTTCGGTCATCCTGCACGCCGGCTTCAGCCGAGAGGGCCTTGCCGAGATGCTCGATCATCTGTCGATTTTCGCCATGGGCTATTCTTGGGGCGGATTTGAAAGCCTGATCGTCCCGGTCGAGTGTCGCGCTTATCGTACCGCGACGCGTTGGCAGCCCGAAGGCTGGGTCTTGCGTCTGCAGATCGGACTCGAGGAGCCCGCCGACTTGCAGTCAGACCTGAGAGCCGGCCTGGACCGGCTCTCAGGTCGGCGCGCTGCGCGCGGCTGACCGACCGCCGGCATCAATCACGGCCGGAATGCCCGAAGCCGCCCGCACCGCGCGTGCTGGCTGCGAACGAATCGACGATATCGAGCGCCACCTGCACCACCGGAACGATCACCAACTGGGCGATACGTTCCCCGGGCTGCATGGTGAACGGCGCGGCGCCTCGGTTCCAACACGACACCAGCAACTGACCCTGGTAATCCGAATCGATCAGCCCGACCAGGTTGCCAAGCACCACGCCGTGCTTGTGGCCGAGCCCGGAGCGCGGCAGGATCATCGCCGCGAGGCCGGCATCCTCGATGTGGATGGCAAGACCAGTGGGCACCAATTCGGCGCGCCCGGGCTCAAGCACGAGCGGCGCATCGAGACAGGCGCGCAAATCCATTCCCGCCGAACCGGCGGTCGCGTAGGCGGGCAGCGGAAACTCTCGCCCCAGGCGCGGATCGAGAATGCGGACCTTGAGCGGATGCGCAGTACGCGCCGAGCGGCTCAAGACTTCGCCTCGCCGCGCGCGCGCACTTCGATCCAGGCGGCGTGTGATTCGGCAATCAGTCGCACCAGTGCGCGGGCCAACTCGAGCTTAGGCCCGCAACCGAGATCGCGCCGCGCCGACGGCCACAATACGATCAGGTGGTTCTCCTCGCAATCGAACCCCTTGGTATGCCCGACCTCGTTGGCGGCAATCATGTCGAGACCCTTCTTCAGCATCTTGGCGCGCGCGTTCTGTTCCACGGCTTCGGTTTCCGCGGCGAATCCAACCACGAACGGGCGGTGCGCGCGAGCCGCGACGTTCGCCAGCACATCGACGGTGCGCTCCATTTCGAGCTGCAGCCGCTCGGCATGCTTCTTGATCTTCTGCTCGGCGGGATGCGCCGGACGATAGTCGGCCACCGCGGCCGTCGAGATGAAGATGTCGGCGTGCTCAACTTCGCGCTGTACCGCCGTGAACATCGCGGCAGCGCTCTCCACGTCCACGCGACGGACGCCCGCCGGCGTTGCCAGCGCCACCGGACCGCTCACCAGTACGACTTCGGCGCCCGCCTCACGCGCGGCCTGTGCGACGGCAAAGCCCATCTTGCCCGAACTGCGGTTGCTGATGAATCGCACCGGATCGATCCGCTCCCGGGTTGGACCGGCGGTAATCAGCACCCGCCGTCCCGAAAGCGGGCCCGGCGCCGAGTGCAGCTGAAACAGACTGTCGGCAAGGTCCTGCGGCTCGAGCATGCGGCCCTCACCCACCTCGCCGCAGGCCTGCTCGCCCGCGGCGG
The DNA here is from genome assembly GCA_021822385.1 of Pseudomonadota bacterium. Taxonomy (GTDB): domain Bacteria; phylum Pseudomonadota; class Gammaproteobacteria; order Steroidobacterales; family Steroidobacteraceae; genus 13-2-20CM-66-19. The sequence goes on along the minus strand of JAKARC010000001.1, from coordinate 154,628 downwards.
GCCCGAGAACGTGGACGCCGCGCTGACGCAACTGCGCGATGTTGGCCACCGTCGCCGCATTGGCCCACATGTACCGATTCATGGCCGGTGCCACGGCGATCGGCGCGGTGGTGGCAAGACATAGTGTGGCGAGCAGATCATCGGCGCGCCCACTCGCCAAGCGCGCCAGAAAGTCGGCGGTCGCCGGTGCCACGAGCACACACTCGGCCCAGCGCGCCAGCTCGATATGACCCATCGCGGCCTCCGCCGCACGATCCCAAAGATCGGCGCGCACGGGCCGCCCCGACAGCGCCTGGAACACCAGCGGAGAGATGAACTCCCGCGCCGCTGCCGTCATGACCACCTGCACTTCGGCCCCGCGCTCGCGCAGTCGGCGTACAAGTTCCGCGCTCTTGTACGCGGCGATGCCGCCGGTGACGCCGAGGAGGATACGTTTGCCTTGCCCCATGCGCCCGATTATCCGGCCCCCGTCCCCGGCGACGCAAACCTCAGGACCGGAACTTTGCATTTATGCACGAACTGGCCGGCCATAGCGCTGGTCAAGCCGTGGGGCACAGCGGGAGGATGGGCCGACCTACTCACAGGAGACCACCGATGCGCTCGACCGCCGCCGCGCCCATCTTGGCGATTCGCGATTGGCCGCGGGCCGAGCGGCCGCGCGAGAAGCTGCTCGAGCACGGCCCGCGCGCACTTTCCGACGCGGAACTGCTCGCCTTGCTGATCGGCTCCGGGACGCGCGGCTGCTCGGCGGTCGCACTCGCTCGCAATCTGCTCGCGGACTTCGGTTCGCTGCGCGCCCTGCTTGCCGCCGAGCGCGCCCGGTGGACGCACAAGGGTATCGGGCCGGCCCGATATGCCGCCATCCAGGCGGCCGTCGAGCTGGCCTGCCGCCATTTGCACGAGGAATTGCGCTCCGGCCAGCCATTGACGACACCGCAGGCGACGTTCCGCTTCTTGCAAGCACAGCTGCGCGACCGGCCTTACGAGGTCTTCTGCTGTCTGCACCTCGATAGTCGCCATCGCCTGATCGCCTTCGAGGAATTGTTCCGCGGCACCGTCGATTGCGCACAAGTGCATCCGCGCGAAGTGCTGCGCCAAGCCCTGCGGCACAATGCGGCTGCCGTGATCCTCGCGCACAATCATCCGTCAGGCGAACTCGCGCCCAGCCCGGCGGATGAAGCCATCACTCGGCGCCTGAAAGCCGGGCTGTCCCTGATGGACATGCGCGTGCTCGACCATATCATCGTGGGCGCCACGCAGTGCTATTCCTTTGCCGAGCACGGGCTGCTGTGATGGCGCGCTTGCTGCCGCAGGACACTCCTGGTATAAAGCCGGCCTCCCCCGGACGGCCATTGCCGTCCTTTACAGGTATTTGATTTTTAAGGTCATCGCTTATGTCGCGCGTCTGCGAGATTACCGGCAAAGGGCCGGCAGTTGGAAATCGCGTCTCTCACGCGAACAATAAGAGGCGTCGCCGCTTCCTGCCGAACCTGCATACGCAGCGATTCTGGCTCGAGACCGAAAAGCGCTGGGTTTCACTGCGCGTATCGGCGCACGGTCTGCGCACGATCGAGAAGAAAGGGATCGACCAGGTGGTCGCCGGTCTGCGTGCGCAAGGCATGAAGATCTGAGGCATTAAGGAGCTGCGCCATGCGCGAAAAGATCAAGCTGCTGTCGTCCGCGGGCACCGGTCATTTTTATGTCACGACCAAGAATAAGCGCCTGCATCCGGATAAGCTCGAAGTGAGCAAGTTCGATCCGGTGGTACGCAAGCACGTGGCGTACAAAGAAACCAAGATCAAGTAATCCGGGCCCCGGGCGTGGCGCGTGGCCACGTCGCGACCGATCGCGTGTGGCGCCACGTGCGCAGCCCGTATCACCCGCCATCCTGCGCCAACGTTTCTGCAGGTCCGGCAACCAGCGCAGCCGCGAATGCATGCGCGTCGAAATCGCCGAATTCCTCCGGCTGCTCGCCGATGCCGATGAACCGGATGGGCAGCCCGAGGCGGCGCGCAATGGCAATGACAATCCCACCCTTGGCGGTCCCGTCCAATTTGGTGATCACAAGCCCGGTGACACCGATGGCCTCGTGAAACTGCACGGCTTGGGCAAGAGCATTCTGGCCCTGGTTGGCGTCCAGCACCAGGAGCACCTCGTCCGGTGCGGACGGATCCCCGCGCTGCAGCACCCGCTTGATCTTCTTCAGCTCCTCCATCAGGTGCGCCTGGCTGTGCAGACGCCCGGCGGTATCGGCGATCATGACATCGACGCCACGGGCACGAGCCGATTGCAGGGCATCGAACACGACCGCGGCCGGATCGGCACCGGCGTGCTGCGCGACATAGCTCGCCGCGGTGCGGTCAGCCCACACTGCCAGCTGTTCAATTGCCGCCGCGCGGAAGGTATCGCCGGCAGCGAGCAGCACGCTGTGACCCTGCTCGTGCAGGCGGCGTGAGAGCTTGCCGATGGTGGTGGTCTTGCCCGAACCGTTCACACCGACCACGAGGATGGTGAAGGGCCGGCGCGAGGAGTCCACGACCAGTGGGCGCGCGCACGGCGCCAGTATTTCCTCTACGGCCGTGCGCAGCGCCGCAATCAACGCATCGACGTCGGCAAGCTCTTTGCGCGCCAGGCGCCTGTTGAGTCCGGCGAGGATGGATTGCGTTGCCTCGACGCCCACGTCGGCGCCGAGCAGCCTGGCCTCGAGATCCTCGAGGAGCTCCGCGTCGATCTTGCGGCCGCGCAACAGAGTGCTCAGATCGAACGTGAGCCGGCCGCCGCGGCCGAGTCGCTGGGTCAGGCGCCGTAGAAAGCCCTGACGCTGCCCGCCCTTGGGGCTTTCGTCTTTGGTATCGCGTCCGAACATGAGCAGGCGGTAGTGTATCGTAGCGCTCTGATCTACTGGCCTGAAAGATCGCGTGAGCAGCCCGTCCCAGACGCATGCGCGCGGCGGCGCCGCACGCCAGTTGCGCATCATTGGTGGCGCATGGCGCGGCCGGCGCCTGCGCTTTCCGCCGTCGCCGGCCATCCGGCCGACGCCGGATCGCGTCCGCGAGACGCTGTTCAACTGGCTCACGGGTGTGATCGTCGGGGCGCGCTGCCTGGATTTGTTCGCCGGCAGCGGCGCCCTTGGACTCGAAGCGATTTCCCGCGGTGCCCTGCACGTCACCTTCCTCGAACATGACCCGCGCGCCGTACACAGCATCGAGGACTGCCTGCGGCAATGGGATCCCGCGGGACGCTGCAGCAGACGGGTGGTGCGCGCCGATGCCCGGGAATTCCTCGCCGGCGTGGCTGAACCCTTCGACATCGTCTTTCTGGATCCTCCCTTTGCATCGGGGCTGCTAGGGCCGATGATGGCGCGGCTGGAGGCCGGCGGCTGGCTCCGCCCGGAGGCGCGCATTTATGTCGAATGTGCCGCAGCGGACACCCCCTCGGTTCCGCCCCAGTGGAACTGCATGCGCTCCAATCGTTCAGGACAGGTCGGGTATCATCTCTACTTGCGACAGAGGGGGATCGCCGTCGAATGAACCGTCATGCCGTCTACCCGGGAACCTTCGATCCGATCACCAATGGGCACCAGGACCTGGTACGCCGCGCTGCCAGCATCTTCGAGCGTGTGATCGTCGCCATTGCGGCAAATCCCAACAAAGCGCCGATGTTCTCGCTGCAGATGCGCGTGGATCTGGCCCGCCGGGTCCTGCATGACCTGCCGAACGTCGAGGTGGAGGGCTACGCCGGGCTGACGGTGGAATTCGCGCGCAAGCGGGGCGCTCGCGTCATCGTGCGCGGGCTGCGCGCGGTATCGGACTTCGAATTCGAATTCCAGCTCGCGAACATGAGTCGTCATCTCGAGCGTGACATCGAGACGGTCTTCCTGACACCGCAGGAACAGTTCACATTCATCTCCTCGACTCTGGTACGCGAGATTGCGGTGCTAGGGGGCGACGTGAGCGAATTTGTCCATCCGATCGTCGAGGAGGAACTGAAGAAGCGGCGCGAACCCTAGCGTCCTCAGCACTGGCAGACCGGACAGAAATAGCTCGAACGACCTTGCTGGATGCGGCGCCGGATAGAGGTTCCGCAGGCGCGGCACGGCACTCCGGCGCGCTCATACACGAACAGCTGGCGGCGGAACTCTCCCGGCGCGCCATCCGCACCCACGTAATCGCGCAGTGTCGTTCCGCCGGATCGGATGGCCTGCGCGAGAACGGCCCGCACGGCGGCGACGAGTCGCTGTGCCTCGACGCGTGACAGGCGCCCCGCCGCGCGCCCGGGGCGCACCCCAGCATGAAACAGCGCCTCGTTGGCATAGATGTTCCCCACGCCGACAACCAGGCGGCTGTTCATCAGCAGCGTTTTGATCGCCGTCCGCCGGCCGCGCGAGATCGCCCAGAGATACTGGGCATCGAAGCGGTGATCGAAGGGCTCCGGGGCCAGATCTTTCAAAAGCCGGTGTCGGGCCGGATCGCCGTCGGTGAAATGCAGGCTGCCGAAGCGCCTCGGATCGTTGAAGCGTAATACCCGACCGGAATCGAGCTTCAGGTCGTATTGATCATGGCGCATGCGCGGCGTGCCCTCCGGCAACACGCGCAAGGAGCCGGACATCCCCAGATGGATGATCACCGTGCCCCGCTCGAGCGTCAGGAGCAGGTATTTGGCACGTCGAGCCGTGGCCACGATGCGCTGGCCCGCCAGCCGGGGTGCCAATGAGCGTGCGATCGGCCAGCGCAACCGCCTTTCGTAGACCTGCAAGGCGACGATCCTGCGCCCGGTCACGTGCGGTGCAATACCGCGACGCGTGGTCTCGACTTCGGGAAGCTCTGGCATGAGAGTGGGGAGGGTAACCGGCGGAGGGGGCTCGCGGAAGCCAATCCCGGCCGGACGCTCCCGAAGGCGGTCCCATAAAGCCTAGATATAGGCCGAGTAATGGCGTCGCGCGTGCCTGTCCCCGGCTGCAGACTATAACGTGAACTTATCGGTATGGACGGGAACTCGGGACGCGATTAGCACTCAAATGATGTGAGTGCTAATATTGAATGCAAGCGCATGGGAGCGTTGATGTCCACCAGTACTGCAGTGATTGCCCGACCCAACGACTTCGCGGTCGTCGGCCCCATTGGCAGCGTCGATTCGTATATCGAGCGGGTCAGCCGTATCCCGGTGCTCGATCGCGAAACGGAACATGCCCTCGCCGAGCGCTTTCGCACACAGGGCGATCTCGATGCCGCACGCAAATTGGTTCTCGCTCACCTGCGCTTCGTGGTCCACGTCGCGCGGGGCTACCGAGGGTATGGCCTGCCTCTCGGGGATCTCATTCAGGAAGGCAACGTCGGGCTGATGAAAGCGGTGAAGCGCTTCGATCCGGCACTGAACGTTCGTCTGGTGTCCTTCGCCATTCATTGGATCCGGGCGGAAATCCATGAGTACGTTCTACGCAATTGGCGTCTGGTGAAGATTGCGACGACCAAGGCGCAACGCAAGCTGTTTTTCAATCTGCGCCGCCTGAAGAAGAACCTCACCTGGCTCTCCGCGGAGGAAACCGCAGCGGTGGCTCGCGACCTCGGCGTCAGTCCAAGCGAGGTCACTGAAATGGAAAAGCGTCTCGCCGCGCATGATCTGGCATTCGATCCAATGCCGGATGCGGACGAGGACGAGACGTACAGTCCCGCAGCGTACCTGCCGTCTCCCGAGGCCGATCCGGCCGACCAGGTCGAAGACGCCGAATGGGAGCAGGACTCCTCCTCGCGCCTGCATAGCGCGCTCGAGAGACTCGATGAGCGCAGCCGCGACATTCTCGAGCGCCGCTGGATCCGCGAGAAGAAAGCCACGTTGCACGAGCTGGCCGGTCAGTATGGCGTTTCCGCGGAGCGCATCCGGCAGATCGAAGCCAATGCGCTCGGCAAGCTGCGCACCTTGATGACCCCTGAGGCGACCGCGGCCTGAGTGCAGCTTAAGAGGCTGCCGCCTCGACGGCGGCGGCCACCCGCTCGTGCACGTTCTTGTCAAGCGGTCCCGGAACCAGCGCATCATCCTCGGCGAGAGTCGCCAGCGTCTGCGCCGCAGCCATGAGCATCGCATCGGTAAATCGCTTGGCTCTGGCGGCAAGTGCGCCTTTGAACAGTCCCGGGAACGCGAGCACGTTGTTGATGCCCTTGCCATCGGCCGCGAAGCTCGCACCGTGCTCGCGGGCCAGGTTCGGCTCGATTTCCGGATCAGGATTGGACAGCGCCAGAATCACCTGTCCCGGCCGGACCCATTCGGGCCGGATCAAACCCTTGACTCCCGTGGTCGCCACCACGATATCCGCGTGCTGCATGATCGATTCCATACTCGCGCCTTCGGCTCCGAGCGCCTCGAGGCGCGCCAGCGCCTGCGGACTGCGGTCGGCACCAAGCACCCGCTTGACGCCGTGGGCGCGCAGTAGGCGCACGATCCCCGTGCCGGCGGCGCCCAGACCGATCTGCCCGACCGTGCTGTCAGCAAGATTGCGCCCGGCACGGCGCGCCGCATTGATCAGCGCAGCGAGCGCAACGACGGCAGTGCCGTGCTGGTCATCATGCAGAATCGGCTTCTCGAGCCGCTCGCGCAGCGCGGACTCGATGGCAAAGCATTCCGGCGCAGCAAAATCCTCGAGCTGGATCGCGCCAAAGGACAAATGAATACCACAGATGAGCTCGACGACCTTCTCGGGCCGGGTCTGCTCGAGCAGGATCGGCACGGCTGAAAGACCCACCAAGTCCGCGAACAGCGCCGCCTTGCCCTCCATCACCGGCAATCCCGCCAGCGGTCCGATATTCCCCAGGCCGAGGATGGCCGTGCCGTTGGTAATCACCGCCACCGTACTGTCGACGTTGGTATATTCGTGCGCCAGTTGCGGATCCTGCTGAATCGCCAGGCATACCCGGGCGACCCCTGGGGTATAAATATCGCGCAGCGTCTGTAGTGTGTTGATCGGCAGGCTCGCCATGGTACGGATCTTGCCGCCCCGGTGCAGATTGAATACGCGATCAGACTTGCCGATGAAGCGGGCATTGGGCAGCTGGTCGATCTGCGCGTAGAGACTGCGGTCGGCTTCCTCATCCATCTCCAGGGTGATTTCCCAGAGCGTTTTGCCTTCCACGCGCCGCACGGCGGTCAAATGCTGGATGGTCAGACCCGCCGCGGCAATCACCTGCAGAACTTTGGCGAGACTGCCCGGCTGGTGAACCGTCTCGACACGCAAAATTTCCGGTATCTTCATGATCCTGGCCACGGACACAGGGTGTGCAGTGGTGTCACTATAAGCGCGTAGTCGCCCAGATTGTCAAAACGCATCGATGCGATCCTGGCTCTCGCTGTTGCTGCTGGTGCTGGTGGCCCTGGTGCTGCCCTGGGACGCGGTCCGCCACGCGCGCGAGATGGAACGACAGCTGCGCCACAGTGAACAGCGCCACTTGAGCCGGCTGGCGCGCACGCTGGCCGCCTCGCTTCAGGGTCGGGCACGTCTCATCTACCGTTATCCGGCCGAGACACTCGATCCGGGACCCGACACACTGATACCGGTTCCGCTGCGGGCGCCGATCGCCTTCGCCGACTATCCGGTCGGCTGGCCGCAGATCCGCCCCTGGCGTCGCTACGGCACCGGCACCCGCCATTTCGACATTCTCACCGGCGTCGATGGGCGGATGCTTTATGTCGCGTTGCGCGTCACAGATCCGCATCCCGTATTCGGTACGCCCCTGGCCAATCCACTGGGTCCCGCGGCCATCGGGGATCTGGTCTGGATCGGCTTTGGCGGGCCGCTTGGCCGCGCACACGCCGAGTTCCTGCCGCTCGAAGGCGCAGGACCTCTGATGGCACGTCGCATCGTCATCGGAGCATACGGCCGGCAGCAGCCGATCCCCGATCCCCGCATCGTCGGAAACCTGCAGCTCGAGCCCTTCGGCTACGCTGTCGAGTTCGCAATGCCGCTCGCGATGATCGGAGGTCCCTTCGGTATCCTGATCGAGGACCGTGACCGGCGCGAGACGCCGCCGCGCTTCTTCGGCATGCTTGATCCGCGCACCCTGCGCGCTCGCGGCGGATTGATCGTCGCTTCGGCGGCACTGCCGGCCTACCTGCATCGCCTCCTGCGGCCGGGGCTGCGGCTGGTCGTGACCACCACCGACGGCGCGCCGCTCGCGCAGGCGCTCGCGCCGATCGTGCCGGGGATTCCAGCGCCGCACGCGAGCATGCTGACGCTGTTGTTCCAAAGGCTTGCTGACGCGGGCCATGATGCGCCCATCAGCGCCGGCGCACCCATCCGCGGCCCGTCCGGCCGCGGCATCATTGCCGGACTCGAGGTGACACAAACATCGGCTCGCTGGGCTCACGGACCCGATCAGACGCTGCAGCAATTGCTGGATCTGATCCTCGCCGCGAGCCTGATCGCCTTCCTCGGCGCCATCGTGCTCGCTGTGCGGATCGTGCGCCAAGCCCGCCGCCCGGCGGCGGGCGGCGCCACTGCGCAACGCGTCTGCGACACGCACCAAACCTGTGGACGATTTCGCTTGCATCGAGCGGTCTTCTCGCGCACCATTCGCGCCGCGCCGCGGGGTGTGGTGCCGCCCGCGACGTCCAACGATGGCGGTCTGGACCCTCTGGAGGTGTGACCCGCGAAATGAAGCAGCGAACAGCGTCGTCCGATCGCAGTCCCCGCCCCGCTCTCTGCAGCGTCAACTCGTATCTGGAAAAGAACTTCCCCGACTTCTTCGCCGAAGCACGCTTTCAGGTCGGCGACGACGATTACTTTCTCTACGTGCGCTTCGGTCAATACCTGGCGCGCACCATCGAGCAGAACCGCGCGCCCCGGCGGAAGATCAATCGCGGTTTCACCGTTTTGAACAAGATGGCGCGGGTCTCGGCCCGTCACCCGGGTATCCGCCAGATGCTGGTCTCCGGCCCGCTGGAATACATCGTGGATGCACCCAAGGCGCGGGCACTTGCATTGAAGCGCCTCTCGCCCGTCGCCCAAGGCTATCTCGAAAGCCTCTGCGAATAGGCGGGTCATGAGCGCGCGCCGCGGAGCATTCCGGGCGGACCAGGCGCTCGAGATCAACCGCTTCTGGTTCGGACCGGCGCCGCTCGGCGTCAAGACCGTCGATGAGCGGCGGCAACTGTGGTTTGGGATCGGCTCGGCCGCGCGGCAGGCGCCGATCGGAGCGATGATCCGCGAGCGCTTTGGAGCTCACATGGCGCGCGCCGCCGCCGGCGAACTCGACGGGTGGACGGCCAGTCCGCACCGCGCGCTGGCGCTGATACTGTTGCTCGATCTGCTCCCGCGCAACGCCTTCACGGGTACGCCGCGCGCCTTCAGCACCGATGCGCGCGCGCTCGCGCTGGCGCTTTCCGCTCTGCAAGCCGCGGCGGACGTGGCGCTGTCACCCCTCGAGCGGGTCTTTCTGTACATGCCGCTGCAGCATGCCGAACGACTGGATGCCCAGGAAGAGTCCGTCTCGGCCTACCGGCGGGTGCTGCACGAGACCCCCGGTGAATTGCGGCCGTTCCTCGCCGAGATGCACGCTCTGGCGCAGCGGCAACACGCAATCATCGCCCGCTTCGGCCGCTTCCCGGAGCGCAATCCGATCCTCGCTCGTCCGAGCACTGCCGAGGAGATCGCATTCCTTGCCGGCGGCACCACGCTCGAGTGATCCGCACCGCCCGCCCGGCGTGCTCCACACCGGTGCAGCCGGCAGTCCCGCTTGCGCCAAATCCGTGCGCAAACGCCGCACGCGCGGCCGGAAACGCTGTCACGGCCGCCATTTTCCCCCGGGGTCGAGCTGGCACGGCGCTTGCTAGTCCCGTGCATACGTATTGCGTTGAGTTCCGTCTTGATGCGCCTGTCCCGTCCCCCACCCACGCGCAGTCTCAGGGTCTTTTGTGTCGCCGCCCGCCATCGCAGCTTCAAATTCGCGGCCGAGGAGCTGTTTCTGACACCGTCGGCGGTGAGCCATCAGATCAAGGAGCTCGAGACCGCTCTCGGGCTGCGCCTGTTCGAGCGCAAACCGCGCGCGCTCGAACTGACCCCGAGCGGCGCCACCCTGCTCGAGGAGGCCGAGCCGCTCCTCGATGCCCTTGACCGCAGCGTGGCGCAACTCGCCCGCGGCGGCGGTCGGCGCGCCCTGCGGGTGCAGCTGCCCCCGTTTTTCGCCACCGAGCTGGTCGTACCGAAGCTCGCCGCCTTCTGCGACCAGCACCCGCACATCGACATACGCATCGACACGCATGACCCGCGTCCGGCACAGCATTCGGCCAGCGCGGATGTGTCGATTCTGCGGCGCGAGAGCGCGCCGGAAGGACTCGAATCGGTTCGCCTGTTTCCGTTGTCGCTCACCGCGGCCTGCGCGCCCGGTCACCTGCCGGCGGTGGCGCGCCTCGGCGGCAGGATCTTCGAGGAGTTGCCGTTGATTGCGCACAAGCCGTTTCCCGACGCCTGGAGCCGTTGGGCCGAGGAGGCTGGGATCGAGACGCCACAAGCCCGGAGCATTCTCGAGTTCGACGCAATGCATGCGATGGTAAAGGCCGCCGAACTCGGTCTCGGTCTGGCGTTGGTACCTACCGTACACTGCGCGGCGTCCTTTCGCGCCGGTACGCTCGCGCGCATCTTCGCCGTCGAGCTCACGACGGGCGAGTCCTACTTTCTGGTCAATCGGACTCGGGATGGCGAACGTGCGGACGTGCGCGCGTTCACAACCTGGATGAGCCAGCAGTTCACCGCGGGCGCCGCCACGGCCGACCCAGCGAGGAAGCCGGCTCATGAGTAACGAAAATTTTCTCGTTTGTGAAACCAACATCCGACTCCTATCCTGGCTGCGGATGCCGAGGAAGCATTCGCAGACACCCACCAACGAGAGAGCAGACATGTCACCATCGAGCCGAGCACGCCATTTATTGACCCTGGCGGTTTGCACCGCGGTCGCGGCCACGGGATCCGCGCGCGCGTGGGCGGGCAACCAGACTCATCCTTTCGTCATGACAGCCTATGCCAGCGCACCCGGCGGACACGCGCTGCTCGCGCAACGTTATCCGGCAGCGCTGCAGCAATTGCGCGAGTACGGCACCGGCGCACTTGATCCGGCTGCCGTCAATATCAACAGTTGTGTCGCCTACGCGATGACCCGACAGTGGCACGCGGCCCACAGCGCCTGCGATGCTGCGGTGCGCGCCGCGACCAACCCGCACGCATTCACCGCACCCTGGGTCGAGTTGAGCGGCATCAGCACACAACGGCGGCTCGCCGCTGCGTACTCGGATCGCGCAGTCATGCGCTGGCTGACCGATGATCCCGCGGGTGCCCGGGCCGATCTCGCCAAGGCGCGCGCGCTTGAGCCGGAGGCCGGCTTCGTCACCGGCAACGAGGCAGCCCTCGCGGCTCACGCAACCGCGACCGATGCGAATTAGTTGACGGAGCCGGGAGGCGGGGTGTTCTCTCACCCCCCCTCAAGAGCGCACCTCGCCTCCCGGAATCTCCCCCGTGCCCGATTACAAGAACGGGTCCGGGAGACGGAACGTGCGCTCATCCCCCCCTCCTGAGCCCGGGCCGTCTCCCGGAATCCACCGCCGCAGGCGGCACGGTTCGCTAGGAGAGTTCCGGGTTCGCGCCGATGGTCGGATTGAACTGCGTATCGGTGAGCCGCATGTGCAGCACCGGGCCGAACTCATCGAGCTGTCCGCTGATGCGGGCCGCATCCGCGATGACGACCAACACGGTGTCGCGCGGATCCGGAAACGCCGCCGCAATCACCGCGCGCGCCGCCTGAGGATCGACGGCGGCGAGTTGCTCCGGATAGTCATCGATGTAGCCGGTGCCCAAGCCGAAGAATTCAATTTCTGCGAGCGCCGCGGCCCAATCAGCCGCCGTTTCCAGACCGAGCGCATACTGGCCGAGGGTGTAGGCGCGGGCCGAGCGCAGCATCTCGGCACTCACCCCGTCCCCCTGCAGGCGCGCGAGCGCCTGCAGGGCCAGCCGGATGGCGCGACCCGTCTCGGCGGTCTCGACGAAGGAGCGGATGGAAAAATCGCCGCCGGCGCTGCCACGCACGAATCCCGAGCGGGCACCATAGGATAGTCCCGACTTGATGCGCAGCTCCGCGTTCAGCAACGAGGTGAAGCGTCCACCGAACAGCGTGTTGACCAGATCGAGCGCAGCGCGCTGCGGATAGTTCTTGGGCACCCCCGGCGCACCAATCCAGAAATGACTCTGTGTTGCGCCCGGCGCATCGATCAGTAGCGTGCGCCGAGTCGCCGGCCGGGTACCGAGCGGCGCCGGCGGCACGAGCGGCGCCGGCGCGCGTGGCCACGCCGAGAAGGCGGCACGTACCGCCGCCTCGGCACGGTCGACATCGATGTCACCGGCGAGCACGAGCAGCAACCGATCGGCACCGAAATGCGCCCGGTAGTAAGCGCGTACGTGTGCCGGCGTGATGGCGGCGAGGGAGGATTCGCTGCCGTGAACCGCGCGACCGTACGGATGCTCGGCGAAAAGAAGCGCCCGCCCGTAGGCATCGAGCAATTCCGCCGGCTCGCTGTCCTTGACCGCTTTGATGAACTCGATCTGTCGGTCGCGCAGCGACATGAACTCTTCGCTCGCGAGCCGTGGCGCGCGCAATGCGTCGCCGAGCAATTCGAGCATCAGACCCTGGTCGCGAGCCATGAACTGGCTGCGCACGGCAATCGCTTCAGGGCCGGCGGCCGCGGTGAAACTGCCGCCGGCTCCCTCGACCGCTTCCGCAAACGCGTAGGCATCGCGCGGGCCGGCACCCTTCTCGAGCAGCGCGGCCACGAGGGAAGCGACTCCGGGCAGCGCCGGCGGATCGCCGCACGCGCCACCGCGCAAGAACACCTGACAGGCGACCAAGGGAACATCGCGACGCGGCAGCAGGATCAGGACCGCCCCGTTGTCGAGCTCCACCCGCGCATGCGCTGGCACGCGCACCATTCAGCGGTCGGCCACGGCGGTGCCGCTGCTCGCAAGTATGCCCACCGTGCGCCGCTCGACGGCAAACAGATCCGCGGCCGTCGCGCGCAGCTGCTCGCGCGATACGGTTGCCAGGCGCGCCGGCTCCTCGAACAACGCCTCCCATTGATCATGAAACACCGCGTACTCTCCAAGCAGATGCGCCTTGCCGTCAATGGTCGCCAGGCGCTTCCAGAACCCCACCATGGCCAGATTGCGTGCACGCTCGAGTTCGGCCTGGGTCACCCCCTCGGCGCTGACCCGCGCCAGTTCGGCATCAAGCGCGGCAAGCGCCGTCTGCGGGTCGGTGTGTTGCGGCAAGGTAAGCGAAACCCACAGCAGTCCGGGATCGAAGCCTTCCTGCCAATGTCCGCCAACCTCGATCGCCAGATGCCGCTCCTCGACCAACGCACGATGCAGGCGCGATGCGTCGCCCTCCATCAAAACCGACATCAAAAGATGGATCGCGCCCGCACGCGCATCGGCAGCGGCGGGCGCCTTGTAGGCGCATTGAATCAGCGGCGTCTGGATCTTGCGCCGCAGACGCACACGCCGCTCCGCGAGCTGCGGCGGTTCCTGCGCCGCAAGTGGCGCGGGCGGCGCTTGCGCCGGGATCGGCTCGAAGTAACGACGCACGAGTGCAATTGACTCGTCCGGATCGATGTCTCCAGCCAAGGTCAGTGTCAGGTTGTTCGGGGCGTAATAGGTGCGCTGGAAGCGTTGCAGATCCTCCCGGCGCCAGGAGCGGATATCCTGCGGCCAGCCGACGGTCGGAAAACGGTACGGATGCGTGGTGAACGCGGCCGCCTGCACGCGCTCGGCCAGCAGGCCGTGGCTGTTATCCTCGACTCGTAGCCGCCGCTCCGAAGCCACGACGCTGCGTTCGCTCTCGATCAACTCGGGCACGAACGCCAGATTCGCCACCCGGTCCGCCTCGAGCTCGAGAACCAACGCCAGAGCACCCGCGGGGAACCAGTCCTCGTAGACAGTGACGTCGTCGCTGGTGAAGGCATTGTTCGCTCCGCCTTGCGCCTCCATCAGCCGGTCGAACTCCCCCGGTGCACGCGTGCGCGTGCCGTTGAACATCATGTGCTCGAGGAAATGCGCCAAGCCGGTGATCCCCGGCTGCTCGTTACGGCTGCCCACCCGCACCCAGAGATTGAGCGCGACGTTGGGTATGTGGTGCACCGGCCAAATGATGACCTGCATGCCATTGGTGAGCCGCCACGCATGCACTTGATCGCGCCCGGCCGGCTCGGCGGGGCCATACACGGCAGAGCGTGCCACTGCGGTCCGTTTCATCGTTCCAGTGTACGCCCGGCATCCCGCACCGGACCGCCTGCGCCTCGCCGTCCGACGAAATAGAGAGCAGCCGCTCCACCGGAAGGGAGATGTGCTGCCACCACACTGTCGAGAAAAGGCTTAAGCCGGTTCTTCAGCGGTAGCGTTACAGTTTGTGCGGATCGGCTCGGGCGTCAGCTCGCTGCGGATACACCGCTCCACCCAGGTCGGTCCCGTGAGCCGATCGAGAAAGCCGCAGTGCCCGCCATGCCGGGTCACGAGAATGCGCAGGCACGGCGCTCGCGCCAAGCGCGCCAGATCCGTCACCGGAATGATCGGGTCATCGATTGCGGTGATGATCAGTGCCGGCACCGTCAGTCCCGCCAGGCGCGAGCCGACCAACGCGTACCCATCGAGATACGCCTCCAGGCTCGGGAAGTCCGTGTATCGATCGATCAGCGCGGCAGTGAGGCACCGCAGGTCGCGTAGGGCGCGCAGATCGCGCAGATCGTACCGCGCGGGCCAGATACCCGCTTTCTTGCGCAGCGAACGCCACCACTTCTGTACGAAATAGCGCTCATACACGCGCCAGCCCCCCTCCAGCGCCCGCAAGGTCGCATGCGGATCGAGTACCGGGGAGACCGCAATGACGGAGTGCAGATCGAGTTCGGCGCGACGCGCATCGGCGGCCGCGCGCAGCATGAAATTGCCCCCCAGGGAGAACCCGACCAGGCGCAGCGCCCGCCCCGTGAGCCGCCGCAGCGCGCGCAAAGCGCCGCAGAATTCCTCCAGGCGGCAGGAATGAAACAGTCCGGGATTCAGGTGATGGGTGTCGCCGTGATCGCGCAGATTGAGCCGGAATACGTCGAACCCGAGCGCATAGAGCTGCTGCGCGAGCGACAAGACGTAGAGCGATTCCGCGCTGCCTTCCCACCCATGCAACAGAATCACCGGCGCACCGCCCGGGGCACCGGTGGAACGCCAACACTGCAGCCGCACGCCGGCGCCACAATCGAGCACCAGTTCCCGCTGCGCCGCGAGCAACGGCGCTGCCCGGTGCACGATCGCACCTTTGCGCACCGCGATGCTGGCCAGCATCGATTGCAGATGCGGATTACGCAACCACACGGGTGGCTGAAAGCCGTGCTGCGGCGCCGGCAGTGCCTGCCACTCGCCGGCCGCGCGCAAATTCTCGACGTCCCGCGCCTCTTTATTCTCCACCTGCGCCTCTGCCGGTCCACCTGGTCCGCGCCGACCCCTCTAGCGTACCGCCTGCGGCGGCCGCGCGGAAGCACCGTCAGCCTGGCCGGGCGCAAATCCAGATGGGCAGGAACCGCAACGCCGTCACTCCCGGATCCCCGAACTGCGATCCAACAGCACCACGGCCGCCACGAACAGCACAGTCACCGCGACCAGCATGATCGCGAACGCGTACCAGACGCCAACATCGGACACGCCGAGAAAGCCGAAGCGAAATGAGTTGACCATGTACAGAATGGGGTCGACCAGGGACAGATGCCGCGCCCATGCCGGCAGCGTGTTGATCGAATAGAAAACGCCGCCGAAATAGATGAGCGGCGTCAGCACGAAGGTCGGGATGATGCTGATCTGATCGAAGCTCCTGGCGAACATCGCATTAAGGAAGCCGCCAAGCGAAAAGGTCACCGAAGTCAGCACCGCCGCAGCCATGATGATCGTCGGATGCAGCACCGGCAAGCGCGTAAAGAACATCCATACGGCGCTCACCACCACACCGACCATGGCCCCGCGCATGACCCCGCCGGCGACGTACCCGGACACGATGATCCAGCTGGGCAATGGGGAGACCAGCAACTCCTCGATGTGCCGTCCGAACTTCGCGCCGTAGAACGACGACACGACGTTGTTGTAGGAATTGATGATCACGGCCTGCATGATCAGGCCGGGCGCGATGTACAGCATGTAGGGGATGCCGTCCATGGTGCCGATCCGCCGGCCGATCACGCTGCCGAAGATCACGAGGTAGAGCGTCGCGGTCACGGCCGAGGGCAGAATGGTCTGGGGCCAGATGCGGATGATCCGCTGGAACTCGCGGATGAGGATGGTCACAAAGCCGATCCAGCGCGCGCGCCCGAGCGCGCGCGGGCGCGCCGTGTCGCTTGCCACCACAGTGTTCATGCCGCCGCTCCTTTCTCGACCAGGCGGATGAAGATCTCCTCCAGGCGGTTCACCTTGTTGCGCAACGAGATCACTTCGATGCCCAGTGCCGACAGGCGTGCGAACAGATCATTGACATTCTGCTCGGTCGAGATCTCGACTTCGAGCGTGTGCTCATCGACGAGCTGCACCGGGTATCCCGCCAGCGGTGGCGGCTGTGCGAGCGCCGCGCGCAAGGTGAGCACGAATGTCTCGGTATGCAGCCGGCGCAGCAGATTGCTCATCCGGTCCCGCGCGATGATCTGGCCGCGGTCGATGATGGCAATGTTGCGGCACAGTGACTCGGCTTCCTCGAGATAGTGTGTCGTGAGAATGATGGTCGTACCGCGCTGATTGATGGCGCGCAGAAACTCCCACATCGAGCGGCGCACTTCGATATCGACCCCCGCGGTCGGCTCATCCAGGATCAGCAGCCGCGGCTCGTGCATCAGCGCCCGGGCGATCATCAGCCGGCGTTTCATGCCGCCGGAGAGGGCGCGTGAGGCGTGCTTGCGCTTGTCCCACAGCTGCAGCTGCTTCAGGTACTGTTCCGCCCGCGCGCGCGCGAGCGCGCGGGGAATCCCGTAAAAGCCGGCCTGATTCACCACGATGGTCTCGGGCGACTCGAACTGGTTGAAATTGATCTCCTGGGGCACCACGCCAATGCAGCTCTTGGCCTGTTCCAGCGCATCGTCGATATCGTGGCCGAAGATGCTGGCGTGACCGGATGTCTTGCGCACCAGCGAGGTGACAATGCCGATCAGAGTCGTCTTGCCGGCGCCGTTAGGCCCGAGCAGGGCGAAGAAGTCACCCTCCTCGACCGACAGATCGATGCCTTTGAGGGCCTGCACCCCGTTGCCGTAGACCTTGGTCAGCCCCTGGATGGAAAGCGCATTCATCCGCTAAGAATCCCTTACGGCGCCGCCCGATGCAATCGCCCATCGGGGAGAGCGCTTACCGGCTCTGCGCATCACGCGGCGAAATACCGTTCCAGATACTCCTCAAAGGTACCCTGATCGGCCGCCTCGATGGCCGCCTGCCGCGCGATCGAGGCGCGCGCCTCGCCTGCGAACTCCGCGAGCCGCGCCTCGTTCGGCGGATAAAGGTCGAGGAAATATCCCTTGTGCTCGGCCGACATGCGCAGCGCCAGTTGCGCGAAGGATTCTCCGGTTGCGGCGAGTTCGGCCAGCATCCGGGCCGATGGGGTGCGCTCGGGCTCCTCGACCTTGGCCCGTTGCGCCTCGAGCGCAACCGCATAGGGGCGCAGAGGATCGCCGCGATCAAGAAGCTCGCATGGACCGGCCATTTCATCGAGCAGCGCCCGCGCCCAGTCGCGCATCGCCACCGCCCGTCCGTCCCGCCACAGCCTCAAACCGGGTTCCCGGCCGCGATGCGCAACCTCGAGATGATTGCGGTCGAGCCGCTCTTGCTCGGCGGCGCCAATGGGACGACTCTCCTTCAGCAGGCACAGGGCGAGAAATGCCTCGAGAAAGCGCAAGGTATTCTGATTCACCCCGACCGGATCGAACGCGCTTACATCGAGCGCCCGCACCTCGACGTACTCGACGCCGCCGCGCCTGAGCGCCTGGGTGGCGCGCTCGCCGGATCGGGCGACGCGCTTGGGGCGAATGAAGCTGTAGTATTCGTTCTCGATCTGCAACAGGTTCGCGTTGAGCTGCCGATACACGCCGTCGACCTGTACGCCGAGAGCGGCATAGGGCGGATGCGGCGTACTGATTGCCCTATTCAGATCGGTGACGTACTCCTCGAGGCTGTTCACCGACACGCTGAGATTGGCTTGATTGCGGTTGCGGTAACCGATGTCGCTCATGCGCAGCGTGGTCGCGTAAGGCTCGAACGCAGTCCCCGGCGTGAGCTGCGGCAGAGCGATCTCCCGCCCGCGCAGAAACGACTGACACAAGACGGGCGAGACGCCGAACAGGTACAGCACCAGCCAGCCATGGCGCCGATAATTGCGCAGCAGATCGAAATAGCGCGCGGAGACGAATTCGGTCCCGGCTGCGCTCGCGCCGAGCACTGCGGCGTAGGCCGGCCAGAATTCGCTCGGGAACGAATAATTGAAATGCACCCCCGAGATGGCCTGCATCATGCGGCCGTAGCGCAATCCGAGTCCTTCGCGATACACGCTTTTCATCCGGCCGATGTGCGAGCGCCCGTAGCGCGCGATGGGAATTTCCTCATCACGCTCGATCCGGCAGGGCATGCTCGTGGCCCACAGCAGCTCCTCGGCAATGTGCCGATAGACGAACTGATGCAGATCGAGCAGGTACTGCAGCAGCTCCCAGGTCGCGGTAAAGGTGGGGGTGACGAGCTCGATCAACGCTTCGGAATAATCGGTCGTGATGTGCTCATTGGTGAGTGCCGAGCCGAGTGCCGGCGGATGCGGTGTCTGCGCCACCCGCCCGCTGCGGGTCACGCGCAGCGACTCCTTCTCCAGTCCGCGCCGCCCCCCTTGCAGGATTTCGGGCCGACCGCTGTTGATCAAGGCGGACAGGCGCTGCTCGAACACCCCATCCCGACCGGGACCGTTCATGACGGACACCCTCCCGACGTCAAGGCGCGCGCATGCGCGCGAGGAAGGCGCGAATGCGCGCCGCATTGGTACCCAGATCGCCGATGCCGACCCGCGATTCGCTCCTGACGTCGACACGCGAGCCGGATCCGTGCGGGCGCACGCGCACCACCACGTCATCCTTGAAATCGAAGAAAAGGGTGTGCGCGGTGGCTTCGAGACGCCCCTGCGACGGCACGAATGCATCGATGCGCCAACCGAGCGCCGCCGCCACACGGCGGGCCTTGGCAAGCGCCAGCGACGGCGGGAGGCTCATGAACAGCGGCTTGATGTAGGGATAGTATTTGGCCTGTAGCGCCGGTACGTCGATCGTCCTGCCGTCGACATGTTCCTCCCGGATGTATTGCGGTGAAACGGTCGCATGGGCGCGCGCGCGCAGCGGTATGACCGCGACGAACCGTGGTGGATCGGACGGGTCAGTGGTGATGTCGTTGATGGGCGGGGTATGTTGCGCCCGATACAGCCACGATGACACGTACGCGCTCAGGGCCAGTCCGATCACGATACCCACCACGGCGGCGGTACCCGGAACGTGGGCCCGCTTGACGGTGCCGGACAGCACGCCGATAAGCGTGATCAGCGTACCGAGCACAATCACCGCGAACCCGATCACCAGTGTCATCAGTGCCGCGCTGACACTCGTCAGCGCAAAGCGGTTCAGCGGGCCGGCGGTGGCGGCCGTCAGCAGCCCCGCGCCCAGGGTCCACAAGCCGATCCGGGTCACGCGTCCCGGCCACCGCGCAGGAGTCAACGAGGGGAAGGCGGAGGTGCTCATGGACGGATCCCCGGGTTGTACGCGGCACTTGTTGCTCGGCGGCTATTCAGGCATCTTGCAGTCTCGCGGCGAGCGGCGCAACCGAGAATCACATGATCGGCATCATTGGCGGTACGGGCCTGTACCGCATGAACGGACTGGAAGTGGATGAGTCGCGGGAGTGCCACACGCCTTACGGCAGCCCTTCCGCGCCTGTAATGCTGGGACGGCTGGACGGTCGGCCGGTGGCTTTCCTAGCCCGTCACGGCTTGCAGCATGGGCTCCTGCCGAGTGAGATCAACTATCGGGCCAATATCTGGGCGCTGAAGAGCGCCGGAGTGCGCACGGTGATCGGTGTGTCGGCGGTCGGCAGCCTGCGCGAGGAGATCCGTCCGGGCGACCTGGCGCTGCCCGCCCAGTATCTGGATTTCACGAAGGGCATCCGGGCGGCGAGCTTCTTTGGCCAGGGCATGGTCGCCCACGTCTCGACGGCGCATCCCTCCTGTGCGGCCACGAGTGCGCTGCTTGCACGCGCGGCCGAGTCGTTGGGCCTGACACTGCATCGGAGCAAGACCTACGCCTGCGTCGAGGGCCCCCGCCTGGGCACCCGCGCGGAAAGCTTCTGGCTGCGCGCCGCGGGCGCGGACCTGGTCGGCATGACCAACATCCCCGAGGCGTTCCTCGCCCTGGAGGCGCAGCTCGGCTACTGCACCGTCACTGTGGCGACCGATTACGATTGCTGGCTTGACGATCCGGCGCAACACGTTTCGGTCGATCAGGTGATGAACCAGTTCCGCGACAGCCTGGCGCAGGTGCAACGGCTGATCGCCCGTGCGATCGCCGACTACCAGGACGACGAGTCACGGCCGTGCCGGCGGGCATTGCAGGGCGCCGTGGTCACGCCGCGCGAACACCTGAGTGCGGCGCAGCTCGAGATCCTCGACTTTCTCGCCCGCTGAGCCGTCGCGCTCAGGCACCGCGCGCGGCACACGATCCTGCCGCGTCGGCTTGCGATTGTACGATCGTACCCAGCAGCGCATACAGATGGCGACGCGCCGGGCGGGGATCGTGCTGCAGCCGTTGGCGGGCCAGAATCAGATCGGCCGGTGTATCGACATCATAGGATTCCGGGAGCCGGGTGACCGTGTGCCCGGCCTGCAGGCAACGGTCTGCGAGCGCCGCCCCGAGCGTCGCTTCACTCCACGGCAGGTCGGTGAGCTCCGGCCAGGGCACGCGCGCACCCATCAAGGTGACGCCGCCGTCGGCCGCGGGAATCAACACGACATCGCTATCAGCGAGCGCGGCGTGCGCCGCCAGCAGGTCCTCACTCCGCATCGACGGGGCGTCACTGCCGATGAACAGCACCTGGGTGCAGCCGTGCGCGCGCACACGGGTATCAACCGCCGCGATCCGCTCGCCGAGACTGCCCGCCGGCTGCGGCACGACGCGCACCGGCCGGCAGATCAGCTGCGCCGCCCAATGTTCATCGGCCGCAGCCGCCGGTGCGATGATCAGTGTGTGCGGCCACGCAGCGACGTCCTCGAGTGCGCACTCGAGCAGGCCTTGAGCGACGGCCAGCGTTCGGGCATCGCCGATATATTGGGCGAGCCGGCGCTTGCCGGCGCCCGATACGGGCTTGCGGCAGAACAGCACCAGCGCCGCTGCACGATTCAGCGGTTCGTGGCTGGACATCGCAGTGCCTCCGGCCGTGCCGGATCTCGCCGCGCCTCGATCCGGGTGTGGCCGCCGGACTCTCGCGGCACAGGCTTCCAGGTCGCGAGCGTCGTCATCGCGTTGGCGCAGCGCAGCTGTGCACGTCAGCGCAACACCTTGAAGTCGTTGCACGATAGCTGGGCAAGATCTCGGGCCGCAATGCGCGCACACTCGAGCTGAAATACCCTGCCGACCAGCCCCTGCCTCTCGAACGGCCGGTGGGACATCAGGTCAACAAGGACGGCGCGCCGGTGGCGAGCCACCGCGCGATAGCGCCGGACTGCGCACCATCGCTCCCATCTCCGCCACAGCTGAAACTGCATTCGCTGAGGATGATGGCGGGTACGGCTGCAGCGCGTCCGCGACCTCACGGGGCACCTTGGCAACGGCGCCGATCACCCTGTCGTGACACTCGCCAGAGCGCCGGGGTGAATTCATGCGCGCTCGTCCCGTGCCTGGGCGCGCTGAAACGCCGGGCGCGCCACTACCCGCTCGGCGTAGGCATCGATCACGGGCGATTTCGCCAGTAACGGACTCTGCGCGAACATCGCGAAGGTGGTCCCATAGAGGATATCGGCCGCGCTGAACCGCTCGCCAAGCAGGTACGGCCCACGCGCCAGTCTGTCGATCAGTACGGGCATCACTTCCTCGACTGCAACCCACCCGGCAGTCCCGCGCGGAACTGCGACGTTCATGAATTTGGAAACGAAAGCCGGCTCCACCACGCCGCTGTAATACGCCAGCCACGACAGGTACGCGCCGCGATCCGGATCCGTGACGGTCGGCCCCAAGCCGCGCTCGGGAAACCGGTCGGTAAGATACAGGGCGATGGCGCTCGACTCGAACACCACCACGCCGTCATCGTCGAGCGCAGGCACCTTGCCGTGGGGATGCGGGTTGAGCGCATCGACGGCACCTGCGCCGTCGCGCTTGCGGATCTCGACCCGCCGGACAGTATAGGCGACGCCCAGCTCCTCGAGCAGGAAGATGAAGCGCGTGGAGCGCGTCTTGGGATGATGAAACAGCGTGAGCATGAGCGTCCCTCGGCCGGCGGGCGTCGGAGTCTACCGCTGTCGTCCACTGCTGTCCAAATTGGCCGGAATTTGCCGAACTCGCTGCAATTGTTTCCGAGTCATTTGACCGGACTTGAATCGGGCGCAAGGGCCCTGCTGCCACCCGGATCGAAATACCGTGGTCACTGTTGGGTGCGTCACCCTGTCAAGTCAGGTCCGCGATTTCCGCTGGGCTCTCGCCCGCTGATCGCGTTCTTGTGCATACGGCACGCTCGCGCGGCTCATCACGGTGTCGAGAACGACACGGAACGTCACCAGACAAGCCTCTGTCTGAATGGGGTGGGCGGAGAAAAGAAATACACCGCCATGATGGGTGTGGCCTTGCGGCTGACCAGGATTGTTACTGCATGCGATCAATCTCACGAGTGCGACGCATGAGGCGAAATCCGCATGATTTTCCGCGCCAGGAACGGCATGCACGGCGGGCGATCGAGTGCGCCGGCGTCGCGCGGGCCTGAAGTGCGCCACCGCGGGGCGCTGCGACCGGTGTCCGCTGGCGCCGGCCTGCGCGCACGCCACGACGGAGCAAATGCGCGCGGCCGCATTGCGCAGTGGATTGCCGTTCGGGGCAGTCATGGCCACTGCCGCAACCGCGGCGTTGGCGCAGCGGTGCGGATTGCCGCAGCTCTTGCGGCCGCTGCTCTGTCTCGCGACCCTTCAGGCGCGGGTGGATAACGGCATACGGAATCGTCCGTCACCGCTGGGACTTTCGCGCCGGGTGGAAGGCGTGACGGGCGTTGGGACCGGTGCAGGAGCACTCCGGCATGCACACAGTTC
This sequence comes from Pseudomonadota bacterium, assembly GCA_021822385.1. GTDB lineage: Bacteria > Pseudomonadota > Gammaproteobacteria > Steroidobacterales > Steroidobacteraceae > 13-2-20CM-66-19. The sequence goes on along the minus strand of JAKARC010000001.1, from coordinate 131,286 downwards.
CGCTGGGTCTGGCGATGATTGCGAGCGGTCTGCTTGGGATCAGTGGCGCAGTGGTCACGCGCGGGTCCGTGCTGTTGGTGCAGTTCCGCCTCAGTGCGGCATGAATGACCACGGTGATCGCGGTCGGGCGGTTCTTCGCAGCATTGACGGCTCGGGACGTGGATCTGCACTCGCTCGACGGTAGTTGGTTCCTGGTACCCGCAGTACTGCTGGGCGGCGTCATCGCGACGGATCGGCTGACCACGCGACTCGGCGGACCGTGGGCGAAGGCGCTGTGGGGGCTCGCGACGGGCAGCGCCCTGATCGGGTGGATCGCCATGGGGTGCGCGGGATTGGCGGCCGCGGCGCTGAGCGCGGTATTGCGCGGCCGAGCTCTGGTGCCACTGCCGAGCGCATGGCTCATCGCAGCGATGGTCGTGTCGGTGAGCGTCGCGATTGTCCTCGCCATGCCGGTGTTGGTACTGAGCACGGGGTTCCTATTGCGCCGATGTGCATTCCGGGCTGCAGGTTCTTGGCCGCCAACATTTTTGACCGCCGTCTTCTCCTTCGGCGCTTTGCAGGCCGGAGGGGTCCTGCACGCACCGATGCGCGCCGCCATCGGGCAAGGCGCAGCCTATGCGACCCTGGTGTTTTGGGCCGTGACCGCCGGATGGAACGTGATGCGCGCGTGGCGGCGTGGGACCGATGCCAGTGCAGCATCGTCGCTGTCCCGGTGATTTCACTGCCGTGGCCCGCTGCGGTGCGGGCGCGGCACGGCGCCCGGGAGCCGAACGGTGTGGATCGGTCGAGCGCTCAGCGCGGCTCGCCGCGCGCACGGAAACTCGCGCCGAGATGCGCGCCCTTGCCGTAATAGTGCCGGAACACGTAGAACAGTGGCGACCACGCCTCGATGTCAATGCGGGTCGCGTGCGCATCGAGCACGCCGCGCTGCGCATGGACCCGCAACTTTCGCGTCTCCACGTAAATGAACGGGGCGGCCTCGGTGGCGGGATGGACTGCGCTCACTTGAGCCTCGATCTGCACGGGGCATTCGGCGACTCGATCGGGTTTGACGCACTCGGCCGGCAGTGCCGTGAAGCCGGAGACGGTGAATTTGTCCTGGGCGTAGGTGATGCCGGCGGCCCGATGATATTCGGTCAGCTCGGCACATCCGGTGGTATGCCCCAGTCGCTCGACCTCAAGCCACTGCCGAGGCGAGGGCAGATTGAGGACGCAGCCGGGGTGGCGGCGCAGATTGGCCGCAGTCTGTCCGAACACCGTCAGTCCGAGCACGAGGCGCTCGCCGAGCGCCCAGAAGCTCGAGACGGCCGCAAGGTTCGTGCTGCCGCCGGGGTTGAGGCTGCTCACGACGGCCACCGGTGTACCGAAATAGAGAATTTCCGGGCAGATCGTGACGAAGTCGCTCGGGGTGCTCATGCCTTAAGCCTGCGCGTTCGGGGACCGGATCGTTTCACGAACATCTGTAGCGTGCTCAGGCGATCCTCGGGGACAATGATTCTATGTTGCATCGCAACGAGATACCGAACATCGCGCGGATCGGAGCCCTCATCGGCAATCCGGTGCGCGCCCGCATCGTCGGCTTGCTGATGGACGGGAGCGAGCGGCCCGCCGGCGCGCTCGCGGTGCAACTCGGCGTCTCGGCGCAGGCGGCGAGCGCTCACCTCGCCAGTCTCGTGGCGGGCGGGATGCTGGCGGTGCGTGCCGCGGGGCGCTATCGGCTGTTTCGCATCCACAGCGAACACGTCGCCGAGGCGATCGAAGTGCTGGCGCGGACGGCGATGGACGCGACGCCCGAACCCCGGATTGCACCCGAAATCCGCAGAGCCCGGCGCTGTTACGACCATGTGGCCGGTCGACTCGGTGTGGCCTTGTGCGAGTATGCCGTTCGGCGCCGCTATGTCGTTGCCGAGGGTACGGGCGCGGCCCTGACGGCGGCCGGGAACCGCTGGCTCGAGTCGCTCGAGTTGCCCGCCCCGGCGGGGCTGCGCCGTCCGCTGGTGCGCTTCTGCCTGGATTGGACGGAGCGCCGGGCGCATCTGGCCGGGTGGCTGGGTGCGGCGCTGTGCCAGCGGCTCGAGGAAAAGGATCTGCTGCGGCGTGTCCGGGGGTCGCGAGCGCTCGCCGTGACGCCGGCCGGACGGCTCGAACTGCAGCGTCGGTTCGATCTCACGTGGCCCGAGGCGGCTGGGACCCCGCAATGAGAGATCTGGCGATTCAGCTTGCCGATCGACCGGGCGCGCTGGCTGAGGTGGGCGAGGCCCTGGGTGCGGCGGGTGTGAGTCTCGAGGGCGGCGGTGCCTGCGCAGTGTCCACCGGCGGCCTGGCGCAGTTCCTAGTCGCAGACGGGGCGCGCGCCCGTCGGGCGCTCGCCGATGCCAGGATCACGGTCCGGGCGGATCGCGAGGTGGTTGCGGTACGCTTGAGTCAGGAGGCTCCCGGTCAGCTCGGTCGACTGACGCGGCGTATGGCCCAGGCCGGCGTCAACATCCAGGTCCTCTACAGCGATCACTCGCATCGCCTCATTCTGGTGGTCGACCGACCGGATGCGGCCCGCGAAGTTGCCGAAGCTTGGTCGAAGGTCCATGCCGATGCGTAAGCGCCACGCCTACGAGGCCCACGTGCTGTGGACGGGAGTGGGTTGGGTACGCGCACCTACGGCGGATACCTGCGCGATCATCTGATCACGGCCGAGGGCAAAGCGCCTATTAGCGCCTCGAGCGATGCGTGCTTCCGCGGCGACCCTCGGCGCTACAGTCCCGAGGAGCTGCTGGTGGCGAGTCTCGCCAGCTGCCACATGCTTTGGTATCTGCACTTGTGCGCCGTCAATGGGATTGCGGTGCTCGATTACCGGGATGCTGCCCACGGCGTCATGGAGGAGGTCGAGGATGGCGGTGGCGCATTTGTCGCGGTGACCTTGCGGCCTGCGGTGCGCATCGTCTTTGGCGTCGATTGCGCGCAGGCGCATGGCTTGTGTTTCATCGCCCGGTCCGTCAACTTCCCGGTGCGCTGCGAGCCGGTGGCGTCGAGCTGACTTGCGGCGGCACCATCATCCCAGGCAGCTCGATCACAGGTGTTATTGCAATCCTCAGGTGCCAACCCCGGTACGCATTGCTCACCATGCCGCCAGCCCCCCTCGTCAAGCCTGCGCCAGCTTGCGACGCACACGGGTCTGGCGCAGGCGGAGCGTGCACGTTCGGCGCGGCGCTGTTCCGTTTCCAGGGCGCTACGTCGGAGCGGCATGGGACTCGATCAGTTACGGACTCACCACGCTCGAAACCCGGCGCACCGATGGCATTCGGTGCTGTGCCCTCACGGTCTCGCCGACCCCGCGCTGCGCCGGATGGGCGAATCCTCCGGCAGCGCATCGAGCTGTCGCGCGGTGTATTCGTAGCCGGCCCGGATCGCCCGCTCGAATGCCTGCCAGTCGAGCATATCGATGTCCGCGAGCGGCGGGCGCAGCAGCAGGTCGGTCCGGGCGCGCTGTGCGGCCGAGAGTGTCGTGCTGTTGACCATGCCGCTGCGCCAGAGAATCTGGAAGATATTGGGTAGATTGCGTCGCGTCTTGCGCCAGCGCATGAGCTGCCAGGGAGGCGGAACATCTACAGTGCTGCCACGCGTGCTGAATGCCCGATCCGCTCCCGCATCGGAACCGATGACCGGCCCGCGCGCAAGCTCCTGCATGACGTCCACCGGCAGATTGTTCATGGCGCCGCCGTCGACCAGAACCTCGCCGGCCTGGATGACCGGTGGCAGCACACCCGGCACCGACACGGATGCGCGCAGCGCCCGCCAGAGTTCGCCGTGCCGATGCACGTAGGGGTGTCCGGTCGTCAGATTCGAGGAGACACAGAAAAATTGCAGCCGCAGATCCTCGATGGCCAGGTCGCCGAACGCCTCAAACAGCAGGCGGCTGACCTTGCGGCCCGACACGAGCGACACGAACGGCAGGGTATAGTCGCGTAGCGGTCGCTGGTCGACGAAGTAGTGGCGGAACCTCTGCGTCAATTCGGCCACACTCCAGTGCGCGGCGACGCCCGCGCCGAGGATACCACCCATGCTGGTGCCCCCCACCAGGTCGATCGGCACGCCCGCCTCGTGCAGCGCTTTGAGGGCCCCAATATGGGCAAATCCGCGGGCACCACCGCCGGAGAGGACGAGTCCGATGCCGTGGCCGGTCAACAGCCGGGCGAGCCGTGCGTAATCCGCGCTTGCTTGCACATGGTGATGCGCAATGTCGGGCAGATCCCGGAGCCAGCGCGCCGCGGCGCCCGTTTCGATGTCAGCATCGTGCACGAGGATCAGTTCCCGGTGCCGCGACGTCAGACCGTGATCATCCACCTCGTGCAACGCCGACCAGTCGCCCGCGGGACTGTCCGCGCGGGCCAAGAGCAAGAGCGCGTCCGCCTGCCGCTCGCACAGCCGCGTCCAGCGGCTCGGCGCAGGGTCGGCCACGTAGACGACGAAGTCGTTCGCCGCCTCGATGCTGTTGAACCACTCACTGGTATGTGTGTCCGCGCGCACACTCCAGACCAGCTCGGCGCGCCCGAGCGCAGCAAGTGCCTTGACCAGCGCCGTCGCGAAGCCGGCAAAGTCGACCTCCAGGCTCTGGGGCAGCACGGTGAAAGTGGTCGCACCGCGCCGATGCGGCCGCGGTGCCGCATTCATGTGCTCGAGCCGCACGGCCATCAAGCGCGCGATGCGCCACATTGCCTCCGGATCGCATCGCAGCACGGCGTTGAACACTTCGGCCGACAGCCGGATCAGCTCCGTGTTACGCAGCGCCACCACACTGGCGAGCCGCGCTCGGCCGCAGATCAAACTCATTTCCCCAACGGTATCGCCGGCCGCGAGACGCGCCACGATGCGGCCCGGGCCGCTCGCTTCACTGCTCAGCACCGCCAGCGTCCCGCTGAGCACGATGTAGAGTGAGTCAGCGGGCTCGCCCGCCGCAAACAACGTCGCTCCGCCCGGCAACGACAGCCATTGCGCGGCCCCGGCCAGTTGCCGCAGCACAGTCGGTGCCAGCGTGCCGAGCAGGGGGAGCCTGCCGAGCAGCACCTCCAGGTCAAGGCGCGGCGGTGCGCCAGCGGGCGGGCCGCGGCTCACCGGCACCCCGTCGCGCGCTGGCTTGCAGTAGCGCTCACATCTCCCTCCCCGCGTGACTATGCACGTCTGTTTGTCCTCGAACACGCGGCGGGCATCGGGCACGCCGCGCCGTATCGGCCGCCGGCGGCACGGCTATTTCTCGAGAATTGCCGTGACACCCATCCCACCGGCCGTGCACACGGAAACCATACCGCGCTTGGCCGCAGGGTCCTGCGCGAGCAGCTTGGCCAGCGTCCCCACGATGCGCGTACCGGTCGCGGCGAACGGGTGCCCGATGGCGACACTGCCACCCTTCACGTTCAATCGTGCGCGATCGATCGTGCCGAGGGGCGCATCGAGCCCGAGCTGCTCACGACAGAACTCGCGCGACTCCCAGGCCGCCAGCGTGCACAGTACCTGCGCGGCAAACGCCTCGTGGATCTCGTAATAATCGAAGTCCTGCAGGCCGAGCTGGGCATCATTCAACATGGCGGCCACGGCGTATGCCGGGGCCATCAACAGTCCCTCCCGTCCCGTTGCGAAATCGACCGCCCACGCCTTGCCGTAACGCAGGTAGGCGAGTACCGGCAGTTTGTGGCGCTCGGCCCATGACTCGGCGGCCAGCAATACCGCGCTTGCACCGTCGGTCAATGGCGTGCTGTTGCCGGCCGTGAGCGTGCCCGCGTGCGCATTGAAGCTGGCGCGCAGTTGCGCGAGCTTGGTCATCGAGGTATCGGGTCGGATGTTATTGTCGATCTGCAGACCGAGAAACGGCTCGACCAGATCCTGATAGAACCCCTCGCGCCAGGCCGCCGCAGCTCGCATGTGACTGTCGAGGGCGAGGCGATCCTGCGCCGCACGCGTGATCTGCCAGTGCTGCGCCATCGACTCGGCGCTCGCGCCCATCGACAGACCGGTGCGCGGCTCGGCCACCGCCGGCAGCTCCGGCGCAAAATGGCTCGGTCGCAGGCGCAGCCATGGCCGCAGGCGTGCGCCGAGCGTGCGGCCGCGATAACTCGCCAACAACAGCTGTTGATAGGGGCGCGGATAGGCAATGGGCGGATCGCTGATGGTGTCGGTGCCGCCGGCTATTCCGGCGTCGATCTGCCCGAGGGCGATCTTGTTGCCGATGGCCAGTGCCGCCTCGAGACCGGTGCCGCAGGCGCGCTGCAGATCGAACGCCGGAGTCCGCGCATCGAGCCCACACGAGAGCGCGCATTCGCGCGTCAGGTTGTAATCGCGCGGATGCTTGATGACCGCCCCGGCGGCCACTTCACCGAGCCGCAGACCCTGCAGGCCGAAGCGCACCACCAGCGCTCGCAGCACCGCGGTGAGCATCTCCCGATTACCCACGGACGAGTAGGCGCCGTGAGCCCGGGCAAACGGTATGCGCACCCCACCCACGATGGCCACCCGCCGCACCGCCGAGCCGACGAGCATAGACCCCTCCCGCAGGACGCCGAACAGCCCCTATTGCCCGGCTAGGCTAGCATGCGCCGCGCCTTTCGCGACTGCGCGCGGCAGGATATCCTGCGGCATCGCTAAAGACGGACCTTAAGGATGGCAGTGATGGGCGAGTTCACCACTCTTATGGCGCGCGACGGGCACAACTTTCAGGCCTACCTCGCCGCGCCGCCGGCCAAATCCCGCGGCGGGGTGGTCGTCATCCAGGAGATCTTCGGCGTCAATCGGCACATCCGGAGTGTGACCGACGGCTTCGCGCAGGCGGGCTACACCGCGATCGCACCGGCGCTGTTTGACCGCATCCGCCGGGGTATTGAGCTCGGCTACAGCGCAGCCGAGATCACCGAGGGGCGCAACTACGCGCACGAGCTCGATCCGGATCTCATCCTGAAGGACTTAGCGGCGGCCATCGCGGTCATCGCGCATGCAGGGCACGTCGCCACCGTCGGTTATTGTTTCGGCGGCGCCCAGTCCTATCGCGCAGCCTGCCGCCTGCCAATCCAGTGCGCCGTCGTGTACTACGGCCGCGTCCAGGATGACGGAACGTCGCCACGCTGTCCGGTGCTTTATCACTTCGGCGACGCCGACCAGAGCATTCCGCCGCAGGAGGTCGCGCGCATCCAGGCGCTGCATCCGCACGGAACATACTTCATCTATCCGGGGGCCGGGCACGGCTTCAATTGTGACCTGCGGTCCTCCTACGACCCCGCCGCGGCTGCACTCGCGCGACAGCGCACGCTTGAGTTTCTCGAACAGAACCTGCAGCCCGAGGGTGCAGGCCGATCCGCTCCGGCAACCGGTGGCCAAGGCTGACGCACGCGCCGTGGCCGCAAGGTCGAGCTGAAGGTTAAGGCCTGGACCACCTCACCCGCGTCGCTCCGATCCTCTGAACTAGGGAGTTGCCGCAATTGTCTGGCTGAGCCTGCGCTCTCTGCGGTATCGTGCGCGCCATGCGCTATCACGGGTCTTTGGATTTTCACCGCGATATGGCCGAGCGCATCGGCATCCTCGCGGTCAATTTCGGCACGCCTGAGACGCCGACAGCACGCGACGTACGTCGCTTTCTGGCGCGGATGTTGCGCGATCCTCGCGTCGTGGAACTACCCCGGCCGCTGTGGCTGCCGATCCTATACGGCATCATCCTGCCGCTGCGCCCGGCGCGAGTTGCCCCCAAATACCGCCAGATCTGGTCGGCGGAAGGTTCACCGCTGCGCGAGCAGTCGCAGCGCCTGTGCACGGCGCTGCGCAGCGTTCTGGCGCAGCGGATGATGGCCCCGTTCTCGCTTGAGTTCGGCATGCTCTATGGCACACCGACCGTCGCCGAGTCCCTGCACAAGCTGCGCGAGGCCGGTGCGCAGCGGATCCTGGTGCTGCCGCTGTTTCCGCAATACTGCGGTGCCACCACTGCTGCGGTGTACGACCAGGTCAACGCCGAACTCGCCCGCTGGCGCTGGCTGCCGGAGCTGCGCTTCATTGCCGAGTACCACGATCAGCCCGAGTACATCGATGCGCTGCGCGAGAGCGTCAAACAGCACTGGCGCGAGCACGGGCGCACCGAGCATATTCTGATCTCGTTCCATGGAATTCCAGAGCGCTATTTCCTCCAGGGCGACCCGTACTTCTGCAAGTGTCAGAAGACCGCACGCCTGCTCGCCGAGGAGCTGATGCTGCGCGAGGACCAGTGGAGCGTCACATTCCAATCGCGCCTCGGTCGCGCCAAATGGCTGCAGCCCTACACGCTCGAAACGCTCGCGGCGATGCCGGGTCGCGGCATCAAGGAGGTGACCGTCATCTGCCCGGGCTTCGCGGTCGATTGCCTCGAAACGCTGGAGGAGATTGCGGTCGAGAATCGCGCCGCTTTCCTGCAGGCCGGTGGCGAGCGGTTCGAGTACGTCCCGGCGCTGAACGCCCGCCCGGAGCATGCCGCTGTGCTCGCCCAACTCATTGCCCGGCACTGCCAGGGCTGGACACCGGTCGAGCTGGACCTACACCCGGCGCCGATGCCGCGCGACGCTTCGGCGTGAACCGCGCCGGCTACGAGGGCGCACGGCGCAGCTTCGAGGTGCACAGGTCGAAGGCCGCCGCCATGACCAGCCGCAACGAGTGATTCATGCTCACCTCGATTCCCTTCAGGGCTGCCTCACGCATCGCGGCGGTCAGCAGGGGAATGTGCTCGGGCGGCAGGCCCTCAGGAAGGCGGGCGGTAATGCGCACCGCCGGGATATCCTCGACGATGTGGCGCATCAACTGGTGCACGCAGTTCGCCTTGGCGCGCAGCAGCGCTTCATCATCACCAAACATTGCCCCCACCGCGAGCAGATCCTCGACCCATTGCGCCCGGGCGCGTTCCCAATCACGCTCGGCTTGCCCCCGCACCCGGATTTTTTCGCTCATGCGCACCGTTCCCGCGGCTTGCCCTCCTGCAGGGCAGCACAGCGTAGGCCGCGCCGGAACCGGCCTGCCAGCGGTATGGCCGGCGTAAATGTGCAATTTTGCGCACTTCGGCCGGAACGCCGGCGCCGACGTTACGATGCTACGATGCTCCTGAAATCCCGTGCCGGACGCGCACCCCTGCGCCGCGCACACCAGACCGGAGGAGTCCGCACCCATGCTGATCGTCACGACCGAGAACGTTCCGGGCTATCGGGTCACCGCAGTGAAGGGCCAGGTATTCGGCGTCGTGGTTCGTAGCCGCGGCTTGGCCGGCAACCTCATGGCGGGCTTACGCTCGCTGGCCGGCGGAGAGATCTCGGAGTACACGCAACTTTTGGAGGAGGCACGCCGTCACGCGGTCGACCGCATGGTGAAGAATGCCACCCTGATGCAGGCCAATGCCGTCGTCATGATGCGCTTCGACTCTTCAGAGATCGGCCAGACGATGACGGAAATCGTTGCCTACGGCACCGCGGTGGACATCGAGAAATCCTCATGAGCCTGCGCGCCGCGGTGCTTGTCGTCAGCGTCTTGCTGACGCTGACCGGTCTGCTGTTGCTGGCATCCGGCCACGCGACCGGAGGCGCGCAGATTCTGGTGATCGGGGCGCTCGCGACTCTCGCCACCGTCTTCGAGCGGTGGCGTTACCGCAAGCACACCCCCGCCGCAGGCCGTTGGGAACGTACGGGCGAGCGCTTCGAGGATCCGGCCACGGGCCAGTCGATGGAGGTTCTCTACGATCCGGGCAGCGGCGAGCGCCGCTACGAGCCCCTGACGCGTAGCAATCCACCCGGATCCTGAGATCCGCCGCGCGCAGCGGCGAAGTCCGTCTCGTCCGGCCCCGGCCTCAGCGCCGCCGCTTCGGTCCTCGGGCGCTGCTGCGCACCGATCGCTGCGGCCGGACGGCGCGGCGGGTTACCGTGCCCGCGCGCCCGGCCGTCTTGCGACCGGAGGGCGCCGCCTTGGCGTCAGTCGATTTGGCCCTCGGGGCGTTGACCCGCCGGGTCGCCTTGGCTTTGACGACCCGGGCCGTCTTGGACTTGGCTGTCTTGCGCCGAGTGATCGGCGATTTCGCCACCCGCGGCGCCGCCCGCCGCGCGCCACTCGATTTCGCGGCCGCGCGCGCGCGGCGCCGCGGGTGGCCCGCGCGCTTGGCGGGAACCGGCTTGCGCTGCGCTGCGGCCTCACCGCGCAACTGCTCGAGTATGGCCGGGTTCTCGAGCGTCGAGACGTCCTGGGTGATGTCCTCGCCCCGCGCGATGGCGCGCAACAGCCGGCGCATGATCTTGCCGGAGCGGGTCTTGGGAAGACTCTCGGTGAAGCGGATCTCATCGGGTTTGGCGATCGGGCCGAGCTGTTCGCTCACCCATTCGCGCAGAGCCTGCACCAGATGCGCCGTATTCCCCTTGGGCTGCGCGCCACGGCACACGACGTACGCGAGCACCGCCTCGCCCTTGATCTCGTGCGGTCTGCCGACCACCGCCGCCTCGGCGATGCGCGGGTGCGACACCAGCGCCGACTCGATCTCCATCGTCCCGAGCCGATGACCGGCGACGTTCAGGACATCGTCGATGCGCCCCATGATCCAGTAGTATCCGTCCGCGTCGCGGTGCGCGCTGTCGCCCGCCACGTAGTAGCGGTTCTGGAACTTCTCCCAATACGCCGCAACATACCGGTCATTGTTGCGCCAGATCGTCCGCAGCATCGATGGCCAGGGCTTCTTGATCACCAGGTAGCCGCCCGCGTCCGGCCGCGTGACCGGTTCGCCGTGGTCGTCCACGATGTCCGCATCGATGCCCGGCAATGGTTGCGTGCATGAGCCGGGCTTGGTCGCCGTCACGCCCGGGATTGGCGCGATCATGATCGCGCCGGTCTCGGTCTGCCACCACGTATCGACGATCGGACAGCGGCCCCGCCCGATGACCCGCTGATACCACATCCACGCCTCGGGATTGATCGGTTCCCCGACGCTGCCGAGCAAACGCAGACTGGATAGATCATAAGCGGCTGGGATGTCCTCGCCGAGCTTCATCAGCGCGCGGATGGCCGTGGGCGCGGTATAGAACACCGTCACGCGATAATCCTGACAGATCTTCCAGAATCGCCCGCCATCCGGATATGTTGGTGCGCCCTCGTACATCACCACGGTCGCCCCGGCGGCGAGCGGACCGTACGCCACGTAACTGTGCCCGGTCACCCAGCCGACATCGGCCGTGCACCAGAACACATCGTCTTCACGCAGATCGAAAACCCACTGGGTGGTCAGCTTCGCGCCCAGGAGAAAGCCGGCGCTGGCATGTTGAATGCCCTTGGGCTTGCCGGTCGAACCCGAGGTATAGAGCAGGTACAGCGGGTGTTCGGCCTCGACCCACTCCGGTTCGCACACCGAGGCATGGCCCGCGACCGCCTCGTCCCACCACAGATCCCGGCCCGGCTGCAGAGCTACGGGACGACCCGTACGCTTCAGCACGATCACGCGCTTGATGCTCGGACAGCCGCTCGCGAGCGCCTTGTCCGCCGCCGCTTTCAGCTCGATGGCCTGGCCGCCGCGCCAGCCGCCATCGGCGGTGATGAGCACCTTGGCGCCGGTATCCTCGATCCGATCCTTCAGTGCCGGGGCGGAAAAGCCCGCAAACACGACCGAATGGATCGCCCCGATGCGGTTGCACGCGTGCATGGCCACGATGACTTCGGGCACGAGCGGCAAGTAGATCGCGACCCGATCCCCGCGGCGCACGCCCTGGGCTTTCAGCGCGTTGGCGAACTGGCACACCTCGGCGTGCAGATCCTGGTAGCTGATACGGCGGCTGTCACCGGCCTCACCCTCGAACAGAATGGCCGCCTTGCGCCCGCGCTCGGCAAGGTGCACGTCCAGGCAGTTGAACGAGACATTGAGCCGTCCGTCGGTGAACCAACGGTAATTCGGCGCCGCGCTCGCATCGAGCGTCATCGTGAACGGCTCGCGCCAGACCAGTTCCTCGCGTGCCAGCCGGGCCCAGAAGCCGATGTAATCGCTCTCGGCTTCCTGTCGCAGGCGCGCCAGATCGTCGCTCTTGATCCGCGCGCGCGCGGTAAACAGGGCGGGCGGGTCGAACGTGCGCTTCTCCTGCAGGACGGACTCGATGTTTTTGCTTGCCATGATTGCCCCCGTCGGCCGTACGATGAACGGCGAGCATAACTGAACTGTTCAGGAAATCATGCCGGTCGGGCGTCCGGGCGCCTTCACACCGACGTGCGCGCCGCCGGCTCGCCGCTGAGCGCGGCCGCCAGCCGCCGCGCCTGGTGACGCAGCACGGGGCCAAAGCACAGCCGGTCGTACAACGCATCGAGCGCCGCAAGATCCGGGATGCGCGGGCGCAGATCCGCGGCAGTCACCGCCAGCGGCATATCGCACACGATTCGGGTCAGGCGGCGCGCCAAGTACACCGCCTCGCGGTGCTCGCTCAATCGATCGCGCAGCTCGCGCCCGCCGCGCAAACCCAGCGCGCTCACCCGTGCCAGTCCGGCATATAGCTCATCGATAGACCTGAATGCCCGCATCAGCGCCGCCGCGGTCTTCGGTCCGACGCCGGGGACGCCCGGGATGTTGTCGGAGGCATCCCCGGTGAGCGCCAGATAGTCCGCAAAGCGCTCGGGCTGCACCCCGAAGCGGCGCTCGACCTCGTGATAGCCCATCTGCCCGCGCGTACCGAAGTCCCAGTACAGGTCGCCCATGCGTACCAGTTGGGCGAGATCCTTGTCGCGCGTGATGAACGCCGAGGGAATTCCCTGCGCACGCATCAGTCCCGCGAGCGTGCCGATCAGATCGTCGGCCTCGAACTCGGCGTCGACGAACACGGCCAGTCCGAGCCGTGCGCAGAGCTCCCGGCAATAATCGAACTGTACGGCCAGATCGGGCGGTGCCGGGGCGCGATTGGCCTTGTAGAGCGGATAGATGGCATTGCGGTAGGAGGTGGCGAGCCGGCGGTCGAACGCCACCGCGACCCGTTGCGGCCGTGTCCGCTCAAGCAGGTCGCCGAGAAAGCGCGCGAAGCCGAACACGGCATGCACGGGGCGCCGCTCGACATCGAGCATGTCGGGCAATTGCGAGTGATACGCCCGGAAGACGTAGACTGATGCGTCGATGAGGTAAACCAACGTCGGCGGTTCCACCGTCGGCACGCCCGCGGCCGGCGCGATCCGGCCGGCCTCAGCTCAACCAGCGCTGGATGCGGTCGTGCAGGGGGCTTGACCGTGGGAAGTGCGCCAGCAGGTACTGCATCTGATCCGCCAGCACGCGCCGGCCCTTCAGAAAGACGTACTCGGCGTACGTGGGTGTGAACGGCACGGCAATCAATTGCATCCGGGCCTGCTCCGGGGTACGCGAGGCCTTCTGGTTGTTGCAGCGCCGGCACGCCGTCACGACGTTGGTCCAGATATCGAGCCCCCCCTGACTGAATGGCCGCACGTGATCGCGCGAGAGTTCGCGCGCCGGAAACCGCAGACCGCAATACAAGCACAAGTGCGCATCGCGGCGAAAGAGCGTCTGATTGTTCAGCGGCGGCACGTAGTCATGGCGCGTGCTGCCCGGGTTGCCGCTGTGTCCCACCGTGGCGACGATGGAGTTTATCTCAAGCGCGGTGCGCCGCCCGGTGCATGCATTGATGCCACCGAACAGCGTGTACAGACGGCTCCCGCAGGTATAAGCCACCTGCCCCTGCGTATACAACCGGGCGGCCTCCTTGTAATCGATCCACTCGAGCGGCATGCCCGACACATCCGCGCGCAGGACGAGTTGCGAGAGCCCGCGTGCCGCCGTGGCCGGGATGATCCGCAGGTCACCGATCACACCGTGGTCGGCCCGATCGAGGTCTATGCCCATCATGACGGGTGTAAGATTACGGCAAGAATATGCTTGAGTTCAATGTGCCAACGTGTAGGGTAGGCGCTCAAGGGGCCCAGACCCCTTCATCGGGGCGATAGCGGCGGTACGAGGAACATTGATGCCAATCACCATCGGCGCGCTGCGTGAAATCGCACCGCGCGAGACCCGGGTCAGCTTGGTGCCGGAAGTGGCGGAGAAATTCCTGCGCGCGGGAGTGCGGATTCTGCTCGAGCGCGGCGCGGGCGAGCGCGCCAACTTTCCGGATACGGCATATCACGGCGTCGGATGGGGTGATGCGGCAGAGGTGCTCGCTCAGGCCGACGTGCTGCTCAGCGTGCAACCGCTCACGGCCGCGCAGATCGGCGCGCTCAAGGCGAGCGCCGTCCTGGTCGGGTTCCTGCAGCCCCATGCCCGGCGCGAGGAGATTCTGGCCCTGCAGCGTGGCGGCATCACCAGCTTCGCCATGGAACTCATTCCGCGCATTTCCCGCGCCCAGTCGATGGATGCGCTGTCCTCGCAAGCGGCCGTTGCCGGCTACAAGGCGGCGCTCATCGCGGCCGATCACCTGCAGAAGTTTCTGCCCATGCTCACCACGGCCGCCGGCACCATCCGTCCGGCCCAGGTGCTGGTCATTGGGGCGGGCGTTGCGGGACTGCAGGCCATCGCCACGGCGCGGCGCCTCGGCGCCGTGGTAGAGGCCTACGATGTTCGCGGCGCGACGCGCGAACAGGTCAAGTCGCTCGGCGCGAAATTCGTCGACACGGGTGTCAGTGCCGAGGGCAGCGGCGGGTACGCCCGCGAACTCACGGCGGCGGAGCTGCACACGCAGCAGGAAGTTCTCGAGGCGCGTATCGCCGCCGCCGATGCGGTGATCAGCACCGCGGCCGTTCCCGGGCGGCCAGCCCCCAAGATCATCCGGCGCGCCGCGCTCGAGCGGATGCGGCCCGGGTCGGTGCTGGTCGACCTGGTGGCCGAGCAGGGCGGCAATTGCGAGCTGACGCAGGCCGGGCAGACGATCGTGCATCAGGGCGTGCAGGTGATCGGGCCGGTCAACCTCGCCGCCGCCCTCGCCTACAATGCGAGCGAAATGTACGCGCGCAATCTGCTGAACTTCCTGACACCGGCGCTCAACCACGGGGCGCTCGAGATCAACTGGGACGACGAGGTCTTCCGCGCCGCGTGCCTGACGCACGCCGGGGAAATCCGCCACGAACCGACCCGCACGGCGATCGCGGGCTGAACTGCCGCGCATTGGGGAGATCATGACCGGAATCATCGCTCTGTATATTTTCATGCTGGCGGCATTCACCGGCTACGAGATCATCGCGCGCGTGCCGGTGATCCTGCACACGCCGCTGATGTCCGGTTCGAATTTCGTGCACGGCATCGTGCTGGTGGGTGCCATGGTCGCACTCGGCAACGCGCATACGCCGCTCGAGCGCACGATCGGCTTCATTGGCGTACTGCTCGCCTCCGGCAACGTGGTTGGCGGCTATGTCTCCACTGAGCGCATGCTCGAGATGTTCAAGTCGACTCAGGACAAGCGCAAAGGCGGCAAAGCATGAGCGCGCTGGCGTCGGCGCGCGGCGCTGTGATCCAGGCGGTGTATTTCATCGCCGCGCTCCTGTTCATCATCGGCTTGAAGCGCATGAGCTCGCCCAAGGGGGCGCGCGGCGGGATTGTGTGGGCAGGCGTCGGCATGTTGATCGCCGGGCTGGTCACATTCCTGTCACCGGGGATGCACAATGACATCCTGATCCTGACGGCAATCTTCCTTGGCGGGATCGCGGCGTGGTGGAGCGGGCGGCGGGTGCCGATGACGGCAATGCCGCAGATGGTCGCGCTCTACAATGGCATGGGCGGCGGCGCGGCGGCCGCGATCGCCTGCCAGGAACTGATACGCGGCCGGCCGTTCGCCGCGGCGCCCGTCGTGCTGGCGGTGATCGGGGCACTGATCGGTGCGGTGTCCTTCAGCGGCAGCCTGATCGCGTTCGCAAAACTACAGGGCCTGATCGGCAGGTCGCTGCGTTATCGTAGCCAACAAATCGTCAACTTCCTCGTGTTGCTCGTCACCGTCGCGCTCGGCGCATGGGTGATGGCGCGACACGGCGCGGCGCCGCCGCAGCTGGTGATCGCTTTCTTTGCGCTTGCGCTCGTATTCGGCGTGCTCATCACCGTGCCGATCGGCGGCGCCGACATGCCGGTCGTGATCTCACTCTATAACGCCTGCACCGGGCTTGCGGTCGCCTTCGAGGGCTTTGTGCTCGGCAACGCGGCCATGATCATCGCCGGCATGGTGGTCGGTGCCGCCGGTACGTTGCTCACCCAGCTGATGGCCAAGGCGATGAACCGCTCCCTGGCCAACGTGCTGTTCGCCAATTTCGGCGAAGGCGCAGTCGCGACTGGCTCGATCACCGGGGCACTCAAGCCCATCGAGGCGGCCGACGCCGGCGTGATGATGGCCTACGCCGAGAAAGTGATCGTCGTGCCGGGCTATGGCATGGCGGTGGCACAGGCCCAGCACAAGGTCTGGGAGTTGTGTCAACTGTTGATCGAGCGTGGCGTGACAGTGCGCTTTGCAATCCACCCGGTGGCCGGACGCATGCCCGGACACATGAACGTGCTGCTCGCGGAAGCCGGCGTACCCTACGATCTGATCGGCGACATGGACGACATCAACGCCGAATTCGACACCACCGACGTGGCGCTGATCATTGGCGCCAACGACGTGGTCAATCCCTCGGCGCGGACCGACAAGTCGAGCCCCATCTACGGCATGCCCATCCTCAATGCCGACCGCGCCAAGAACGTCATCGTCATCAAGCGTGGGCAGGGCACCGGGTTCTCGGGCATCGAAAACATGCTGTTCTACCTCGACAACACGCGCATGCTCTACGGCGACGCGCAAAAGGCCGCCGCCGAGCTCATCCAGGCGGTCAAGGCGATCTAGCCGCCACGAGCGCCCGTCAACGCCGCGGCAGGCGTGGCGGCATGAGCATCCGGCGCGGCATGCCGCGGGGGATGCCGCCGTGGAATCGCCTGAAACCGAACGACGGGGTCGGCCGCAGCATGCGCTCGCGCACCCGTTGCTGCAGCATGCGCTGGCGCATGCGCGCAATCATCATTTGGCGCTGCGCCGGGGTGGCCGCCTGCCAGCGCTGGCGCAGCAGCCGCCGCCGCCAGGCCGGCAGACGCTCGAACTGGCGAAAGCTGCGACGGATCGCCGCGCGCTGCGACGGCGGCAGCGCGCGAAACTGCCGCCACCGGCGCCGCAGCAACGCCCGCTGCTGCGGGGTCATCCGCCGCCACTTGCGAAAGCGTTGGCGCGCTTCGCGGCGTTGCGCTGCAGACATGTGCAGCCAGATCCGACTCCCGCGCGCCAGCGCGCGCTGGCGCGCACTCGGCAGGTGCGCCCAACGCGCGTGCAGCTGCGCGAGCAAGCGCTGCTGCGCCGGTGAAAGCATCGACCACGGCACGGGCGATCGCGGCGGCTTCGGGGTAGCGCCCCAGGCCGGCGCCAGCGCAAACGACACCGCGAGCACGGCGATGCAGCATCGTCTACTCATCGTTTGTGCTCCTGATGTGCGTCGGAGTGCGGTGCCGGCGGCCGCGCAACCGGCGTCTTCTTGTGCAGATCGAGCTGCGAGAGAAACTGCAGCCAGCGACCGTCTGCGGCCTTGTGCGCAGCATTCATCGGATTATGGCCGCCGAGAAATTCCAACAGGGACAGCGGCGCCGGCGACCGCTTGCGCTGCCGTGCCGGCGGTGCCGCGGCCTGCGCCGGCAGGCAGCACGCAACGGCGAGCAACATGACAGCAATGCGCTCACGGCAACGCTCAACCGCCATGCTCGGCGAGTCCGCGTGTTCCGATGGGCGTCGAGTGGCTGCGCGCCCGAGCTACCGCCCACTCGTAGAACTCGCCATCGCCCTCCGCAACCAGAGCCAGTCCGTCTCGATCCGTCAGCAGCTGCATATCCGCGGCCGTGACGACACGGGCGCCGGCGCCAGGCGAAGGCGTGGCGCGAAACGGTCCGCGCAACCAGGCGAGCGCGAGTGCCGCCGCCATGGCCGCGACCGGCAGCCAGGTGCGCAGACGCGGCCGCCGCGTGTCGGTGTGTGCGCGCGCACTGCGCAACGCCGCATGCCGGGCCTCGGTCAACCGCGAGCGCACATGTCCGCTCACGCCGGACTCGCTGTGCGCAAGGAGTTGCCGCAAACGTTGCTCGAAACCGAGCCCGGTATCGCCCGGTGCCGTCATTCCAGGTCTCCCAACCGTGCGCGCAGCGCGCGCAGCGCACGAAAGTAATGTGTCTTGACGCTGCCTTCAGAACAGCCCATGGCGAGCGCCGTCGCCGCGACATCGAGCCCCTCGAGCGTGCGCAGCAGAAACACCTGCTGCTGGCGGCGCGGCAGGGACGCCACGGCCTGCTCGAGCAGGGCGAGAGTCTCATCGAGTTCGAGCCGCCGCAAGGGTGGCAGGGCCGGACTGACGGCCTCGGCAACCGGATCGGACCCCTCGTCCGGATCCGCACTGAAGGGCAGCCACGACATCACTCGATTGCGCACGCTGCGCCGCCGCTGCATGTCGCGAATGCGATTCTCGAGAATCCGGTAGAACAGCGGCTTCCACTGCTCCGGCGGCCGGCGTGCGTAGGCACGCGCGAGCTGCAGCATCGCGTCCTGCACCGCGTCAAGCGCATCATCCTCGTGGCGCAGCGCCGCGCGGGCGATTCGAAAAGCCTTCAGCTCGACGCTGGCCAGAAACAGGCCGAGCGCGCGATCTGTGCTCTGCGCATTCGAATTGGGACAATCCACGTCGCGGCTCGCGGCGGCCGGCATGCTATAAGGCGGGACGAGCGTAACAGACTCAGGCATGCCTCGTACAACGCGCCCGCAGCCTGTCGGTTGACGGCGACGACACGGCGTTCAGAGTAAATTTATTCTTAAATTTCAATAATTTGTAATGTCACCCGCCTCTGTTCTCCGCGTCGCCCTGCCCACGCCCGTGCGCCGGTTGTTCGACTACCGGCCGGCGACGCACCAGGCGGGTGGGACCCCGATGGTCGGCACGCGGGTCAGGGTTCCTTTCGGGCAGCGGCGCGTGATCGGCGTGATCATGGGCACCGCCGAGCGAGCGGAGGTTCCGGAAGAAAAACTCAGAGCAATCTTGGAGGGACTCGACGAGCAGCCGATCTTCGACCCCGCGCTGCTCGCGTTGCTGCACTGGGCCGCCGGCTACTATCACCATCCCATTGGCGAGGTGGTGGCGAGCGCCCTACCGACAGCGCTGCGCAATGGCGCGAGCGCTCTCACCTGCGTGCAGCGGTGGCGCATCACCGCAGCCGGCGAGCATGCCTACGCGCGGGGTGAGCCAGCGCGTGCGCCACGCCAGCGCGGTGTGCTGGAAGAGTTGCGTGCAGCGCCACGCGCAGCGCACGAGCTGAGTGCGCGGCTTGGCCCGTCCTGGCGGGCCGCCACCCGGCTGCTCAGCGCACGCGGCTGGATCGAATCCGGCCAAGACCTCGCGCCGACGCTGCCGGCGGTCGCAGCGGCGCCCCAGCCCGGACCACCGCTCAACGACGAGCAGCACGCCGCGGTAGAGCGGATCCGGTTGGCGAGCGGCGGATTCGGCACCTTCGTCCTGCAGGGCATCACCGGCAGCGGCAAGACCGAGGTCTACCTGCAGGTCGCGCAGCATGCGCTCGCCGCCGGTCGCAGCGCGCTCGTGCTGGTGCCGGAGATCGGCCTGACTCCGCAGCTCCTCGAACGCTTCCGCGAGCGCCTTGGAGCGCCGATGGCGGTCATGCACTCCGGACTGACCGAGCACGAGCGGCTGCTCGCCTGGCGCGACGCATTCTCCGGCCGCGCGCGCGTGGTGATCGGCACCCGCTCGGCCGTGTTCGCCCCGGCGAGCAACCTCGGCGTGATCATCGTCGACGAAGAACACGATGCATCGTACAAGCAGCACGACGGCGGGTTCCGGTACTCGGCGCGCGACCTCGCGGTGATGCGTGCGAGGGGCGCGGCGGTGCCAATCGTACTGGGATCGGCCACCCCCGCACTCGAGACTTTGCATAACCTCGACAGCGGCCGTTACACCCGGCTGCGCTTGACGCGGCGGGCCACGCGGGCCGAGCCGCCGCGCCTCACACTGATCGACCTGCGCGCCCATGCCCAATCCGGCGGACTGTCTACCCCTGTGGTCCAGGCAATGGCCACGCATCTGGCCGCACACGCCCAGGTACTCGTGTTCCTAAACCGCCGCGGCTATGCGCCAACTCTGTTGTGCACGGCATGCGGCTGGATCGCCCCGTGCGCCAATTGTGACGCGCGTCTGACCGTGCACTTGGGCGCGCGCATGCTGCGTTGTCATCACTGCGGAGCCGAAGCCTCGCTACCCGAGCGCTGCCCGCAGTGCGGATTCGCGGTCAAGCCCGTCGGCCAGGGAACCGAGCGCATCGAGGAGACGCTGACGCGCCTGTTCCCGGGGATCGAATGCGTGCGTCTCGATCGCGACGTCATCCGTCGTCCCGGCGAACTCGAGCGGGCCATGCACCGCATTGCCTCCGGTGCCGGCCGCATCGTGGTGGGCACACAAATGGTCACCAAGGGCCATGACTTTCGGGATGTCACGCTGGTGGTGGTGCTCAATGCCGATCAGGGCCTGTTCAGCGCCGACTTTCGCGCCGCCGAGCGGCTCGCTCAGACGATCGTTCAGGTCGCCGGACGCTCCGGCCGCGGCGAGCGTCCCGGCGAGGTATTGCTGCAGACCGAATTTCCCGGCCATCCGCTGCTCACCAGCCTGCTCGCCGAGGGCTACGAGGGCTTCGCGCGCACCGCGCTCGCGGAGCGGCGCCAGGCGGCCTGGCCGCCCTTCAGCCGTCTCGCGGCGGTACGCGCCTCGGCACCGGCCGCCGAGCCGGCATTGGCCTTCTTGAGCGAGGCCCGCGCGCTTGCCGGAGCTGCGCGGGAAGTGCGTCTGCTCGGCCCGGTGCCGGCGGCCATGGCCAGACGCGCCGGACGTCATCATGCGCAGCTGCTCATCGAGAGTCGCACACGGGCCGGACTGCATCTGTTCCTCGATGCCTGGCTGGCGCGCATTCAGTCGCTGCCGAGTGCACGCCGTGTACGCTGGACGCTCGACGTCGATCCCATCGAACTTTTTTGATCACGGCGCGGCGCCGTTTGCGCCGCACGCGTTCGGCCGCTGCAGGTTTCGGGTAAAATCGGCCGCTGCCGCGCATCCCGGATACCGATTTCCTTGAAGCAACACCTCGAGCAACTTCTCAACGCCGCGCTCGCCACGTTGGATGGGCTGGCCGCGCACAGCGGCGATACGCAGGCGGCAACGGTGGAGCGCTGCCGCGACCCGCGCCACGGTGATTTTTCGACGAACGTAGCGCTGCGCCTGGCAAAAGCTGCGCACACTCCGCCGCGCACACTGGCGCAGCGCATCGTGGCGTCGCTGCCGGACAGTCCCCTGGTGCTGCGCAGCGAAATTGCCGGTGCCGGGTTCATCAATTTTTTCCTCGCCCCGGCCGCCTATGCGGCCGAGCTTGCCGAGATCCATGCCCAGGGCGAGCGCTACGGGCACTCGAGCCTGGGGGGCAACGAGCGGGTGATCGTCGAGTTCGTGTCGGCCAACCCGACTGGGCCGTTGCACGTCGGCCACGGACGGCAGGCCGCGTACGGAGCAACCCTAGCCAACATCCTGGCGGCCACGGGCTTCGATGTCGCGCGCGAGTACTACATCAACGACGCCGGGCGGCAGGTCGATATCCTGGCCATCAGCGTGTGGATGCGTTATCTCGAGGCCTGCGGTGAAGCGCTGCCCTTCCCGGAAAACGGCTACCGCGGCGATTACGTGCGGGCCATCGCCGCGAACCTGCGCACCGCCGTCGGCGAGACCCTGCGGCGGGCGGCAGCCGACGTGCTGGCGGGACTGCCGGCCGACGCGCCGCAGGGAGACAAAGAGGTTTATATCGACGCGCTGATCGCGCGGGCACGCGAGCTGATCGGTGCCGATGCGTTCCAGAACGTGCTCGAGCGCTCGCTCGCGGCCATGCTGGAGGACATACGGGACGATCTGGCAGCGTTCGGCGTGCGCTTCGATCGCTGGTATTCCGAGCGCACCTTGCTGCGCAGCGGCGCGATCGAGCGTGTACTCGCGCGCCTGGAGCAGGATGGTTGGCTGTACCGCGCACAGGGCGCGCTGTGGTTCCGTGCCACCGCATTCGGTGACGAGAAGGACCGCGTGGTAGTGCGCGAGAATGGTCAGAAGACCTATTTTGCATCCGACATCGCCTATCATCTGGAGAAGCGCGAGCGCGGCTTCGCGCGTCTGATCGACATTCTCGGTGCCGATCATCACGGCTACATCGCCCGGGTGCGCGCCGGACTGACCGCCATGGGTCAGCCGGGGGAGTGTCTGGAAGTCACCTTGATCCAGTTCGTAAGTCTGTTCCGCGGCGACGAGAAGATCCCCATGGGCAAGCGCGAGGCCCAGTTCGTCACCCTGCGCGAATTGCGCGCGGAAGTCGGTAACGACGCCTGCCGGCTCTTCTACCTGATGCGCAGCCATGAGCAGCCGCTTGATTTCGACCTGGAGCTCGCCAAATCGCGCACCCACGAGAACCCCGTGTACTACATCCAATATGCGCATGCGCGCGTGGCGAGTGTGCTGAAGCAGCTCGCCGCGCGTGGACTCACCTTCGATCGTGGCGAAGGCCTGGCGCATGCGGCGCTGCTGACCGGTGCGCACGAGCAGGCGGCGCTCGCCTGCGTGACGCGCTTTCCGGAGGTGCTCGAGCAGGCGGCGACGAATCGCGCGCCGCACATGCTGGTCCATTACCTGCGCGATCTCGCCAACGCGCTGCACACCTATTACAACGCCGCGACGTTCATCGTCGAGGACGCCAAGGTGCGTAATGCGCGGCTCGCTCTCGTGATCGGCATGCAACAGGTGCTGCGCAATGGACTTGCCCTGCTCAGCGTGAACGCGCCCGAGAGCATGTAACGCCATGTCGCAACTGACCACTCGTGATTACAAGGGCGCCGCGCGCGGGGCGCGGCGGGCGCGTGGGGCGAGCCGGGCACGCCGCTCCGGCAACACGGGCGGCCTGCACCAGTTCCTGTGGGGAGGAATCGCCGGCGCCATCCTGGTCGGTGCGGTTGCACTTCTGATCCTGCACCACGCCGACGAGTCTGCGCGCGTGCACACGGCAAGCGACCCGATCCTGAAATCGGCGCGAACCCCACCGCCCGCTGTTGTCCCCCCTGCGTCCCGGGCGCCCGCCAGCGGCACGACGCCGCCGCAGAGTGCGCCGGCCGAGCGCGCGATGTGGAGCGCGGCCCGGACGCAGCGGCTCGCGACAGTTGTGCGGCCGAATCGGGCGGCACACCCGTTGATCAGCGCCGCAGCGGATCACGGCGACAGCTTGCTGGCGCGGTCGGTGGTGGTGCCGCCAACGAACTACACGTTCTACGAATTGCTGCCGAAGCTCCGGGTGAGCGTTCCGCCGCCGAGTGCCCCCGGGGTGCGTGGCGTCGGTCCCAACGGCCGGACCCGCTTTGCCGGCTATTTCCTGCAGGCCGCCGTGTACAGCAGCCGCGCGCGCGCGCGCAAGTTAGTGTCTTATTTGAATTTCCTGGGCACGCTGGCGCACATCGATACCGTGCACAACGGCGCGAGAACCCTGTACGAAGTGCGCGTCGGCCCGGTCATCGAGCGATGGGAAATCAATCGCTTCCGGCACCAGCTGCGGCTCATCGGCTTGCACCCCGTGCTGATCCCGGGCAGCCTGCGCTGAGGGTTTCGCCGCTCAATCCTCGGCGATCGAGCGGAAATCCAGCCCCAGCGAGCGCAGCTTGCGGTACAGGTGTGTCCGTTCCATCCCGACCCGCTTGGCGAGCTGACCCACCTTGCCGTTGCACAGCAGCAGCTGCTGCTGCAGATATGCCCGCTCAAACTGCTCGCGCGCCTCGCGTAACGGGAGCGCCAGCAGATCCTGCTTGACCAGCGGCTCAGCGGCGGGGGCCTGCAGGGCGAGCTCGCGCTCGACCTCCTCCAGCCCGATCTCTTCGGCACCACCCTGGATCAACAGACGGTGCACCAGGTTCTTCAGCTCCCGCACGTTGTCCGGCCAGGGGTAATTGCGCAGCCGATTCTGTGCCGCCACGGAGAAGTGACGCAGCGGCAGGCCTTCGGAGTCCACCAGCCGGTCGACGTGATGACGCAGCAACTCCGGAACATCCTCCGCGTAGTCGCGCAGCGGCGGCACCCGCACGATCAGCCGGTTCAGATAACTCAGCAGATCGCGCCGTACGCCCGCGCCGGCGGAATGCTCGATGCCGGGCTGCGCCGAGGAAACGACGCGCGCGCGCAGCTCCTTCGGCTCGCTGGCACCCACGGGCGTGAACGCGCCAGACTGCAGTGCGCCGACCAGCAGGCGCTGCGCACCCGCGGGCAGATCTTCAAGCTCCTGAATGAACAGCGTGCCGTCGGCGGCCTGTTCGAGCAATCCCGGACGGCGACTCCCGCCCTCAACAGAGCCTAACAGCCGGCTCTCCACATCGCTTTCGCGCAAACTGCTCGCCACCAGGGTGACGAACGGACCGCCTGCGCGCGGGCCGCGCGCATGCAGGTAGCGCGCGAACATCTCCCGCCCGGTACCCGGCTCACCGACGAGCAGCACTGCGGTGGTGTGGGCGGCCAGCTGCTGCAGCTCGGCGCGCAGTTCCTGTATGAGCTTGCTCTTGCCGGCCGGTATCATCATCGTCGGCACGAACAGTTTGCCGGCCTGGCGTTTGCGTCGGCCCGAATCGAGCGCGCGCTCCACGGTGCGCAGCAACTTGGCAAGCGACAGCGGCTTCTCGACGAAGTCGAACGCACCGAGCCGCGTCGCCTCCACGGCGGTTTCGACCGTGCCGTGGCCGGACATCATCACGACCGGACAGTCATCCTCGGCCGCAGTCGACCACTCGCGCAGCAAAGTGATGCCATCGACATCCGGCATCCAGATATCGAGCAGCACCAGATCCGGCGGCTGCCGGGTTCGCGCGGCGCGCGCCTGCGCGGCATTTGCCGCGACTTCGACCTCATAGCCCTCCTCGGAGAGGATCTCCTTCAGCAGGCCGCGAATATCCGCCTCATCATCGACCACCAGGATATGTGCCGCGCTCATGCTTGCTCGCTCCGCATTGTCTCTCGCTTCGCTCGCGCCCCCGAACGGCGACCGAACGCCACCGGCAGCGCCACCCGGATCCGGGCCCCGCCCTCGGGAAGATTGTCTGCCTCGAGCCGTCCGCCATGCTCTTCCACGATCTTCTTCACGATCGCCAACCCCAGGCCCGTGCCTTTCGGCTTGCTGGTGACGTACGGATCGAAGATCCGGTCGAGGAGCTCGGACTTGAAGCCCGGCCCATTGTCACACACGCTCACCAGCGCAAATGAACTGCCGTGGCCCTCGAGACGCGTGGCGATCTCGACGCGCGCGTCGGGACGGCTCTCGAGCGCCTCGATCGCATTGGTCAGCAGGTTATTGAGGATCTGGCGCACTCGGCCACGATCGGCCTCGATCGCCGCCAGCCGCTCGTCCAGATCGAGCACGATGGCGACATGTCCTTCCTGGGACCGGTACAGGTCGGCAACCTCGGTCACCAGCTGATTGAGGCTGAAGCGGCTGACACGCATCTCCGGAGCCCGCGCATATTCGCTGAAGGCATTGACCATCTGCTGCATGCTTTCGACCTGCTGCACGATGGTATGGGTGGCGCGGTCCAGGATTTCCGCCTCCGGCGGCGAGAGCAGCGCCAGCAGCCGGCGCCGCAGGCGCTCGGCGGACAGCTGGATCGGGGTCAGCGGATTTTTGATCTCGTGGGCAAGACGCCGCGCCACCTCGCCCCATGCGGCATCGCGCTGGGCCGCAAGCAGCGCAGTGATGTCGTCGAAGACGATGACATAGCCCATATCCCCGCTCTCACCCGGCAGCGGCGTGCAGGCACACATGAGCGTGACCGTGCGACCGGACTTGCCGAGCTCGATCTGCTCACGCCATTCGTCGCGGCCGCGCGCAAAGCGTACCGCGAGCGCCGCAACGAACTGGGCCAGGCGCTCGTTGCCGGCGGAGAGGGCTGCCAGCGCCCGCCCACCGGCGGCGGAGAAATCCGCGCCGAGAATCCCACCGGCGGCGCGATTGGCCATGCGCACCACCAGGTTGCGGTCGATCGCCAGCACACCTGTGGAAAGGCGCGCCAGAATGATCGCTAGACGCTCGCGCTCACGCTCGACCGCCTGTTGACTGCGGGTCGCCTCATCGTGGGCGCGGCGCAGCCGCTGCGTCATCTCGTTGAAAGAAACCACCAGAAATCCGATCTCGTCCCGCGACGGCAGCGCCAGGCGCGTCTCGAAGTCACCCTTGCCTACGGCCCGGGTTCCGGCAATGAGATCCTGTACGGGCCGCGCGAGATGTTCGGCAAAGTAAATCGCCCCGTGAATCGCCGCCAACATCGCCAGCAGCAGCACCAACGTCAGCGTCAACGTAAAACTGTAGCGGACCGGACCGCGCAATGCCGTCAGATTGCCGTAGCGCGAATACGCACGCTGAACCGCGTCCGAGAGTTCGGCGAGCCGCGCCGGCACCGGATACAAGGCCATCAGGTAGCGCACGCCGCCGCCGTTGGCAGGCAGCACAAGCGGCACGCCGACCCGTATGACATAGCGTCCCTTGGCCTGCGGCTCGAGGCTGACGTAGGTCTGGCGCGCGGTAACCGTGCGTACCAGATTGGTCGGTGGCGCAAGCGGCACATTGGCGAGCGGATTGCGCAGACTCGCCGCAAGAATGCGGCCACTGTCCCCGTACAGCACGATCTCGCGGGCGGCATCGGCACGGCGCGCCTGATCGAGACGCGCCTGGATCTGCGCGATCGATCGCCCCTCCAAGGCGCGGGCGAGCAGCGCGGTCCGGCGCGATTCGGCCTGCACACGCAGATCGAGGGCCGAACGCGACAGCACCAGAGCATCTTTCAGGCCGGCGCGGACTTCGACACGAAACCAGCTGTCGATGCCGCGGTCGAGGAATTGCAGCGACGCGAAATACACGATCAGCAGCGGGGCGATCACCAGAGCGCCGAAGATCAGCACCGTGCGGGCGGTCAGGCGCGAGCCCGGCACATGGTTGCGATAGTCGCGCACGAGCAGCCATAGGCGCCGCACCAGCAGCGCGATCAGCGCCACCACACCGATCACGTTGAGCAGCACGATCCAAGGCTGCAGACGGCCGAATTCGGATGAGTTCTGCGTGCTCCGGGCCAACAGCATCAGCGCTGTCAGCCCAATGACACTCCACAGCGCGATGGCGGCGATCGCACGCACGCGCCGGCGTTGCGGCGTTGCTCCGCTCACATCGGCAACGACCATGTATACCACGCGCTCGTGCGCTGCCAGTCATCGGTCCAAAACAGCAGTGCGCGCAAGGACGCGGGCAGCTTGCCGCGCCGCACGCTGGCGCGAACGCTGATAATGTACCGGCCCCCGTGCAGCTGCGACTCGACCAGAATGGGCCAGTTATGAACCCGCTCGAGCGACTGCAGCGCCTGCTTGACCGTCTTGAAGCTGGTCTCGGCACCGCTTTGGACATTGCGCACCACATAGCGGCGCGTGACCAGATGATAGGTCAGCTCGCGATGCAGCGTGACGTCGACGATGGTCGCGTCGAACCAGAAGCGGCGGACTTGATCGATGCGCGCCTCGATATCGAAGCTCAGCGTCACACCATTCTGCAAAGCCTTCAGAATGGTGGGATTGAGCGGATAGACCACGTGCGCATTGAGCTCGATCACGCCGTGATCAAAATTCACGTACGCCGAGCGCACCGCGAGCACCCCGTCGAGGGCGCTGGCGCGAGCCGGCCCGGCGCAGCCGATCATGGCCAGGATGACGGCCGCAGCCAGCAGCTTCGTGCTCAGCAGCGCCGCACGTCCCCATCGCAAACCTATTCGTGGCATCAATGCAACGCTCGAACGTGCCAAGCCCCTGAATTGCGGAGTGTATTAGGCTCCACCCGTTGTCTTTTCGACACAAGCATAATAAAAGCCATCCGTCAGCAAAGCACCTCCGGTGAGCAGTTGCACACCCAGGGGAGTGATCATCGCATCGGGCGGTAACCGCTCGAGCGTGGGCTTGGCGACTCGGGCCTGTGGCGTTTCCGCGAGGAAACGCTCGAGCACCCGCTCGTTCTCGTCCGGGAGCACCGAGCAGGTGGCATAGACCAGCCGTCCCCCCGGCGCGAGCATCCGGAACGTCGCCTGCAGGATCCCGAACTGCTTCGCCGCGAACGCAGCAATGTCCTCGGCGCGGCGCAACAGCTTGATGTCCGGATGGCGCCGGATGACGCCCGTGCCCGAGCAGGGCGCATCGACGAGGATACGCTCGAAGGGCCGACCGTCCCAAAACGTGTCCGGCTCGCGTACGTCCGCCGCCACCAGATGCCCCGTGAGCCCGAGCCGCGCGAACGTCGCCTCGACCCGGCGCAGCCGCACCGGATCGATGTCGAGCGCCCAAAGGTCGGCCGCGGGCGTTTGCTCAAGAATGTGCGCGGACTTGCTGCCCGGAGCGGCGCAGGCATCAAGCACCCGCATACCGGGCCGGACATCGAGCAAAGGTCCCGCGAGTTGCGCCCCCGTATCCTGCACCGACACCCACCCGGCGCGAAAGCCGGGCAGCTCGGTCACCGGCACGGGCCGATCGAGGATCACCGCGACAGACTCGCCGCGAGCGCCGGGAACATCGAACATCCGCGCGGTCAACCCCGCTGCCGCAAGATCGTTCCGATACTGCTCGAGCGAGCGCAGACGCGCATTGAGCCGCAGCGTCAGCGGCGGGTGGCTGTTGTCGGCCGCCAGCACGGCCGGCGCCTGATCAGGCCAGGCGGCCGTCAGCGCATCGACGAACCAACGCGGATGCGCCGTCCGGCGCGCGACATCCTGGTCGATGCGCGCGAACAGCGCCTCACGCCGCAGCAGGAACTTGCGCAGCACGGCATTGATCAGGCCGCTCGCATGCGCATGGCGCAACACGCGCACGGCATCCACGGCGGCATGCACCGCACTGTGCGTTGCCGTACGCGAATACTCAATTTGGTGTGCGGCAACCATCAGCAGCGCATGCACGTCGCCGTCAAGCGACTCCGGGCGCGCGAGCAGCGAATCGATCGCGGGTTGCAGCCGCAGATACCAGCGCAGCGTGCCCAGGGTGATTGCCCGAATGGCGGCGCGCTGTGCATTCGCGTCGAACACCGCCAGAGCCGCGTCGGCCGACTGTCCGGCGCTCACCGCGGCCACGGCGCGGGCGGCGTCGGCCAGAACGACAGCCGCCTGATTGTGCGGGCCGATCAACGCGCAGCGCCCAGCTGCTCACCGACCGCAAGGGCGTGCTGCCCGCGGGCGAACACGCCCGCACTCTGCGGCGCGCCGCCCGGTCTTTGCAGGACAAGCAGATCCAGGCATCCCTCGCCGCAGTGCACCCGGATATATCCCTCGGCCTGCTTCCCGAGCACCTGCACGATGCATCCCGGTGCCGCCGGTGTGCACGCGCCTTCGGACGCGATCCGCGCGGCATGGACGATCAGTCGCTCGGCGGCGCCGGTCCGCGGATCGATCCGCACCGTATCGGCTCGCGCCCAGGGCGGCAGCGCGCGCACGAGCCGCTCGATCTGCTCCGCAGGCCATTGCCAATCGATCCGCGCTTCGCTCTTCTCGAGCTTGCGGGCATAGGTGACGCCCTGCGCCGGCTGGGGCACGGCCGCCAGGGTGCCCTCGGCCAAACCGGCGAGCGCCCGCAACAGCAGCGGCGCCGATAGATCCGCGAGCCGCGCGCGCAGACTGGCGCCGGTATCATGCGGCTCGATCGGCACACGCTCTTGCAGCAGCATCGGCCCCGTATCGAGTCCGGCCTCCATACGCATCACGGTCAATCCCGTCTCCCGATCCCCGGCGAGCAGTGCCCGCTCGATCGGCGCCGCGCCGCGCCAGCGCGGCAGGAGGGAGGCGTGGACATTGATGCAGCCGAGCGCGGGGAGATCGAGCACGGGCTGCGGAATGATCAATCCGTAGGCGATCACCACCAGCACATCCGGACGCCATGCGCGCAATGGCGCCCAGTCGGCCGGTTCCTTAAGCGCGACCGGCTGCGCAACGGGCACGGGGGGCTCGTGTGATTGCGCCGCCTGCTTTACGGGCGGAGCGGTGAGCTGTCGGCCGCGCCCGCTCGGACGATCGGGCTGGGTGAGCACGCCGACGACCTGATGCTGCGAGTGCAGCAGCCCACGCAACGCAGGCAAGGCGAATTCCGGCGTTCCCGCAAACGCCACACGCAAGGGGACTGGCGCGGACATTGTCTGTTCGCTTACAGGGCCGATCGGGTCGCCGGCACGTCGCGTCGCGATTGGATCTTGCGCTCCTTTTCGAGCTTCTTGCGGATACGTTCACGCTTGAGGCTGGAAAGGTGATCCACGAACAGTCGTCCCTCGAGATGATCCATCTCGTGTTGAACACACACCGCCAACAGATCGGCGCAGTCGCGCTCGAAGACGGTCCCGTCGCGCTCCTGGGCGCGCACGCGCACGCGCGCGGCCCGGCTGACCGCATCGAAGATTCCGGGGACCGACAGACAGCCCTCTTCCGTGCGCGTACTCCCCTCGCGGGCCACTATCTCCGGGTTGATGAGCACCAGCGGCTCGTTGTGCGACTCGGAGACATCGATGACAATAAGTCGCTGATGTACATCGATCTGGGTGGCCGCAAGGCCGATGCCCGGGGCGTGGTACAGGGTCTCGAGCATATCGTCGATCAGGCGCCGCACCTCGTTGCCGAAGCGGGTGACCGGCTGCGCACGGGTGCGCAGCCGCGGATCGGGAAACTCAAGTATCGTTCGCAACGCCATGTGGATTTCGAGTGCAGATTAAGGTTCCCGGTTCCATCGGTCTCCCACGGGCCGCGGGACCGGCTCTGACCGTGATCGGCTGCACAACTTCACATTGAACCACCGTACAGGGGGAGCCGACGTGCGATTATACCCGTCCATGGGGTCAAATCAGATTCGCAATGCGTGCCTGCTGCTGATGATCGGGGCCTCGGCCCTGCTCACCGCGTGCTCCAGCGTGCACGACATCAGCCGGACGGCCCCGTCCCGGTCGCCGCCCGTGGCGACCGGCGCGCCAACGCATGCGGCAACCGTCAGCCGAGCGATGCCGGCCGCCCCGACTACGTCTTCGTCCGAGTCGTCCGGACCCATCATCCGGGCCAGCGCTCCAATGACGTACACCGTCAAGCCCGGAGACACTCTCTGGGGCATCGCGGCGAAATTCCTGCGCAATCCCTGGGACTGGCCCGAAGTCTGGTACATCAATCCCCGGATCCACAACCCGCATTGGATCTACCCGGGAGATGTGCTCGCATTGGCGTATGGCAAAAATGGCAAGCCCATGATCCGGGTCGTCAGGCCAAGCCCATTGCGTACGCAGGAGCGGACGGTCGTGCTCACTCCGCACCTGCGCAGTACTGCAATCACGGCCGCAATACCGACCATCCCCTATTCGGCCGTCGCCCCCTTCCTGAGCCGTCCGGTGGTCTTCACCACCGGACAGATCGAGCGCGCGCCCCATGTCATCGCCATCCGCGATCAGAACCAGGTGGCCGGCTCCGGCTTCGTGATCTATGTGAGCAACCTCGGCCGTCATCCCCACCGGCGCTACAGCGTCATTCACGTCGGTCATGCGCTGCGGGCGCCGGGATTTTGGGGGTTTGGCCATGTCTACGGCTATCTTGGGGAGTTCACGGGCACGGCAGTGATCACCGCCGACGGCGACCCGGCCACGGCGGTGCTCACGGATTCGGCCCGCGAGACCTTCCCGGGCGATCGGCTGATCACGAATGATCCGCCGCTGCCCCTGCACATGGCGCCGCGCGCCCCGGCCCGCCCAATACACGGTCAAATCATCAGCGTGCTGGGCGGCACGGGCGGACAGGAGGATATGGCCGGCACGTACGACATCGTGGTTGTCGACCGTGGCAGCCGGGCCGGTCTGGTCCCCGGTGATGTGCTCGCGGTGGATCACCGGGGCCGGGTGGTGCACGACCCCTACGGCGCCTTCGCCTGGCTGTTCCATGCGCTCGGCTCCTCCGGCGCACTGCTCGAGCCGCGCGTGAAACTGCCCAATTACCGCATTGCGACGCTGTTGGTGTTCAAGACCTACCGGCACGTGGCTTTCGCTCTGGTGGTGGCCGCATCCCACACCATCAACGACGGGGACGTCGTCGGCAATCCGTAGCGGCCTCAGCCCTGCTGTGCAGCGCGGTCGGTGAGCGCCTTGAGCACCGGCGCGGTGAGCGGGCGCACGCCGCGCCACAGGCGGAATGACTCGGCCGCCTGTTCGACCAGCATGCCCCATCCCGGCACGGCGTCGCCGCATCCGAGTTCGCGCACCCAGCGCACGAATGGCGTGTCGCCGCGTCCATAGGCCATGTCGTAACAGAATGTGCGTGGGCCGAATACCGACACTGGCACCCCGGGCAGCTCACCGGTGAGACTGGCCGAAGTCGCATTGACGATCAGATCGAAGGACTCGGCATGCAGATCGTGCAAACCGCACCCCTCGATCGGGCCGGCGCCGGCGAACAGCGCGGCCAGGGCCGCGGCCCGCGCCGCGGTGCGATTGGCCACGACGAGCTGGCGCGGGGCAAGCGCCAGCAGCGGACCAATCACGCCGCGTGCCGCGCCGCCGGCGCCGAGCAACAAAATGCTGCGCGCGCGCACCGTCAGGCCGAGATTCACCACCAGATCCTGGGTCAAGCCGGCGCCATCGGTGTTGTCGCCGAGGATGGTCCCGTCATCGCGCCGCGCCAACGTGTTGACCGCGCCGGCGCGCCGCGCGCGCTCGGTGAGCTCGTGCGCGAGCGCGAGCGCCCTCCCCTTGTGCGGCACGGTGATATTCACGCCCCGCCCGCCGGCGGCAAAGAACTCGTTGACCCGCGCGGTGAAATGCTCCGGCTCAACATCCAGCAACCGGTAATGAAGTGTCTGCCCCGTCTGGCGGGCGAACAACGTATGGATGAATGGCGAGAGACTATGGGCGACCGGATGACCCACCACCGCATACTGGTCCACTCTCCCTTCCATGGCCGGATTCTGCGCCCGCGGCACGCGGCTGTCACGCGGACCCGGATCAGACTCGCCGCGTTCAAGCGCCCGCGATCGGCATCGGTGTGGGGGGCTTGCGCACCGTCGGGCAGCAGTGCTATGGCGCCGCGATCGCGCGCACGGAAATGCCGCCGTCAGGACCGACGGCAAGCCGGCTATACAGCTCGGCGAGGCATTCCTCGAGTTGCGTGTCGAGTTGGTAGGGTGGATTGATGATCAACATCCCGGAGCCGTTGAGAGCGACCCGAGAATCGGCAGGATATAGCCTGAACTCCGTGGCCAACATTGCGCGGGTGACGCGGCGCGCCAACGTGTCGAGCCAGCGCCGTGTCTCAGCGGCAATCTTGACCGGATACCAGATCGCGATCACTCCAGTTGGAAATCGCGCAAGTGCATCGACAAGCGCTGCACCGGTGCGGTCGAAATCCCGCCGAGTGTCTTCGTAGGGCGGATCGATCAGCGTCAATGCACGTCCTTGCAGCGGCGGCAGTGACGAACGCAGCTGCTCGAATCCGTCGCCCACGTCGACTCGCATGCGCGCCGGACCCACGCCGCGAATGCTCCGCTCGAGCGCCCGCGCCTCCTCCGGCAGGGACTCGACGAACACCGCGCGGTCCTGGCCCCGCAGCACGCTCGCCGCCAGCCAAGGCGAGCCCGGATACAGTCGCGGCGAGCCGCGGGCGCGGCGCAGCTGCTCGAGCAGCGCCAGGTAACGGCACAATGGCGGGGCTGCACAGTCCGCATCGGCGAGGCGCTCGATGCCATGACGGGACTCGATAGCCGAGTCGGCCAGATCGTAGGTACCACGCCCGGCATGTGTCTCAAAATACAGAAATCCCTTCTCCTTGCGCTGCAGCGCCTCGAGCAGCATCAGCAGGGTGACATGCTTGTGCACGTCGGCGAAATTTCCGGCGTGATATCGATGGCGGTATTTCATAGGCGCAGGATAGGCGTGAATTCACTGCACGCAGCAATTTTGCGCGGAACACGACGCTTTTGCCGCTCCCCGCACCCGGGGCTGAGGGCCGAGTCCGTCCACGCGCTGCCGGGAGGCCGCCGAGCCACAGCGCGCCGCCGGCGCATGACGGTCAGGATGATCTTGCGCGCCTCAGCCGGCCATCATCGGGTCGCGCCAAGCCACACCAGTGCCCGCGCAGCAGGCGGGCTGCCCATGGCGGCGCTCGGCCGAGGCGTGGCGCGCCAGTATCCGCGTGAGCACGCTGTGTCGGCAGAGCGGATCGGGCACCGCAGAGCTCCCGTGTCGGAAACTCCATTCGATGTCGAGCGGCGGCGACAGCCCTTCTCCCGATAAACCCGCAGCAGCAGTGGCCCTGTTCCTGGCGCGCTGGAGGTGAAAGCGGCTCGCCGTACGCTCGGGGACCGATCAGGGTCGGGACGCGTGCGCCGCGCCGGAATCCACCCTCAATCCCCGCGCGCGGCTGCCATCGACTCGTCCGCGACGGGGCGCATCTGGATGACATCCCTGCTCAGGTTCCGGCATAGATCAAGTTTTTTCAATTAAATCAAAATAATAGACAAGTTTCGGCGGCGGACGTATTGGACAAGGAATATGAAATGCTGTTAGATGCTCCTGGTTTCGAGCCCGTGACCTTCGCTCCCCTCGTCGCCCGCTCAGGCTTGTCCGGCAGGTCGATTGCGTCGATGCTGCCGATTGTCGAGCTGCGGGGTCATGTCGCACCGTACCCCGGCGGCCGCTGTGGCCGAACTGACTCGGACTGACTGCTGGATCCAATGACAACTGGTTGCGTTCTCGACGTCCTGATCTACGTCTACGATCACTACATGATGTCGGACTCGGATGAGCTGCCGGGCCGGCAGCAGTTGCTGTGCGGGCTTGCACGGAGAGGCTTCACGGAAGGCGAGATCGCGGGGGCAATGGAGTGGCTTTCGGTCTTGGCGGAACGTTGTGAACAAACCTCAAGCGTAAGCACAACCGATAGTCGGCACGCCCTGCGGGTCTTTGCGGAGGGGGAACTCTGGCGACTGTCGGACGAGTGCCGGTTGTTTCTCACCCGTCTCGACCGCGACGGCGTGCTCTCCCTGGCGCAGCGTGAGCTGATCATCGAGCGCACGCTGGCGCTCGATGTGGAGGAGCCATCGCTCGATCAGCTCAAATGGGTGGTGCTCCTGGCGCTGTCAGTACAGCCTGCGCACGCTGACGCGTTCGCGCGTTTCGAGGCGCTGATGGCTGCCGAGCGCGGGATCGTGCGGCACTGAATCGGACACAGGAAGACATGGCAGATAAACTGGTTGTCGTCGAGTCGCCCGCCAAAGCGAAAACCATCAAGAAGTACCTCGGCAAGGACTTTGAAGTCCTGGCCTCCTATGGGCACGTGCGTGACCTGGTGCCCAAGGAAGGCGCGGTCGACCCCGACCATGACTACGCGATGCGCTACGAAGTGCTGACCCGCAGCGAGCGTCATGTCGAGAGCATCATCCGCGGACTGAAGAAATCGAAGGCTCTCTATCTGGCAACCGACCCGGATCGCGAGGGCGAGGCCATCGCCTGGCACCTGAAGGAGATTCTCCAGGCGCGCGGTGCGCTCGACGGCAAGGACGTGCGCCGTGTGGTGTTCTACGAGATCACCCGCAATGCGATTCGCGAGGCGGTGGAGCGCCCGCGCGAGCTGTCCTTGGATCTGGTCAACGCGCAGCAGGCGCGCCGCGCGCTCGATTACCTCGTCGGCTTCAACCTCTCACCGCTGCTCTGGAAGAAAGTCCGCCGCGGTCTGTCCGCCGGGCGCGTACAGAGTCCCGCGCTGCGCATGATCTGCGAGCGGGAAGCGGAGATCGAGGCATTCGTCGCGCGGGAATATTGGACGATCGAGGGCGAAGGACAGCGCAACACGCCCTTCCCGCTCAAATTGCTCGAGTATCGCGGCCGCAAGGTGGAGCAGTTCTCGTTTACAGACGAAATGAGCGCGCGCGAAGTCGAGCATACCGTTCAGGCCGCCGCGCGCGATGCTGCCGGCGGTCAGGAACCGGGGCGTCTGCGGGTGCTGGCGGTCGATCGCAAGCAGCGGCGCCGCTCGCCCGCTCCGCCCTTCACCACCTCGACCTTGCAGCAGGAGGCCGCGCGCAAGCTCGGCTTCAACGCCCGGCGCACCATGCGTCTGGCGCAACAGCTCTACGAGGGTGTCGATCTCGGCGACGGCAACATCGGACTGATCACCTACATGCGCACCGACTCGGTCTCGCTGGCGCAGGAAGCGGTGCAGGAGATCCGTGCGGTCGCCGCCCGCCTGTACGGCGGGGGCGAGGTGGCGGAAGAGCCGCGTGTGTTCAAAACCAAGTCGAAGAATGCCCAGGAGGCGCACGAGGCGATCCGACCGACCTCGGCGGCCATCGTGCCGACGGATGTCGAGGGCAAGATCGACCACGATCTGTATCGCTTGTACGCGCTCATCTGGAAACGCGCCGTCGCCTCGCAGATGGCGCTCGCCGTCTTCGATACGGTCGCCGCCGACATGCTGGCCGGACCCGACGGCCCGGCCCGGCATCTGTTGCGCGCCACCGGCTCGACACTGATCAAGGCGGGGTATATTTCGGTGTATCAGGAGGGCACGGACGACGCCAAGAGCGACGAGGAAGACCACGCGCTACCGCCGCTGCAGGCCGGTGATACCGTTGACCTGCTGCGGCTGACGGCCGCACAGCACTTCACTGAGCCGCCGCCGCGCTACAGCGAGGCATCGCTGGTCAAGGCGCTCGAGGAGCACGGCATTGGCCGACCGTCGACCTACGCGACGATCATCTCGACGCTGCAGGACCGGGAATACGTCGCCATGGACAACCGGCGCTTCATTCCCACCGATATCGGCAAGATCGTCAATCGATTCCTCACCGAGCACTTTCACCGTTACGTCGAGTACGGCTTCACGGCCGCCATGGAAGATGAGCTCGATGCCGTCTCGCGCGGCGAGGAGCGCTGGACGGTGCCGCTTGAGAAGTTCTGGAAACCCTTCATCCGCCAGGTCGAGGACATCGAGAAGAATGTCTCGCGCGAGCAGGTCGCACAGGCGCGCGAGCTCGGCACCGACCCGGGCAGCGGCAAGCCGATCACCGTGCGCATGGGACGCTTCGGTCCGTTCGTCCAGATCGGCACCAAGGACGATGCCGAGAAGCCCCGTTTCGCCGGCCTCAGGCCCGGTCAGAAAATGGACTCGATCACGCTCGCCGATGCACTCGAGCTGTTCAAGCTGCCGCGCACACTGGGTACGACCGCAGACGGTGACACCGTGGTGGCAAACATCGGCCGCTTCGGTCCCTACGTGAAGTACGGCAGCAAGTACGTTTCCCTCAAGGAAGACGATCCCTACACCGTGACCCTCGAGCGGGCGCTCGAGGTCATCCGCCTGAAGCAGGAGGCGGACGCCAATCGCATCATCCAGGATTTTGGCGTCGACGGCATCCAGGTGCTGAACGGGCGCTTCGGCCCCTACGTCACCGATGCCGCAAAGAACGCCAAGATTCCGAAGGACCGCGATCCGAAATCCCTGACCTTGGAGGAGTGTCGCGCACTGCTGGCGCAGGCCCCGGCCCGCGGCCGTCGCGGCCGCTTCGGACGGGGGGCGCCTGCTGCGCGCACGCCGGCCGGCAGCGCGGCGCGCCCCAAGGCCGGAAAGGCACCGCGCCCGTCCAAGTCCGGCCCGGGACAGGACAACGGCGCCATGGCCGACCGCGCCACTGGCGCGCGCGCGGCGCGCAAACCGACGCCGGCGCAGCGCGCGGCTGCCAAGACACGCGCGCGCACGCCGGCGAAGCGGGCC
Source organism: Pseudomonadota bacterium (assembly GCA_021822385.1). Lineage (GTDB taxonomy): Bacteria > Pseudomonadota > Gammaproteobacteria > Steroidobacterales > Steroidobacteraceae > 13-2-20CM-66-19. The sequence continues at coordinate 93,454 of JAKARC010000001.1, read as the reverse complement.
CGAGCCACCAAGGCAGCGAGCGGTGCGCGCAGCGCCAAGTAGCCGTACCCGGCCGCTGCGGTGGAAAGGATGAGCGCGCTCGATCTGATCGTCATCGGTGGCGGCAGCGGAGGACTGGCCGCGGCGCAGCGCGCGGCCGAGTACGGGGCCAAAGTCGCGCTGATCGAATCGCACCGATTGGGCGGCACCTGTGTGAACGTCGGCTGTGTACCGAAGAAGGTGATGTGGTATGCCGCCGAGCTCGCGGCCGGCGGTCACGATGCGCCGGACTACGGCTTCGCGCGCTGCGGCGACACACATGACTGGGGCATGTTGCAACGCAAGCGCGACGCGTATATCGAGCGGCTGAACGGCATCTACGCGGGCAATCTCGCCAAGCGCGGCATCACGCTGGTGCGCGGCCGGGCGGCATTCGCGACGCGCAATTCCGTGACCGTCAACGGGGACACATTGACCGCAGCGCACATCGTGATCGCCACCGGCGGCCGCGCACTGCTGCCACCGCTGCCGGGTGCAGAGTACGGCATCACCTCGGATGGCTTCTTCGCGCTCAGCGAGCGACCGCGGCGCGTCGCGGTGATCGGCAGCGGCTACATCGCCGTTGAACTGGCCGGAATTTTCGCGGCGCTCGGCGCGAGTGTGGCGTTGCTCATCCGCACCGGCTCGATACTGCGCCAGTTCGATACGATGCTCGGGGAAGCCATGGCGAAGATCCTCGTTGACTCAGGGATCACCGTGCACGCCCACGCGGCACCCGAGGCACTGCGCGGTGCGCCGGGCGACCTAACGGTGCACATCCGCGACGGCCGGCGCCTCGGCCCATTCGATTGCGTCCTGTGGGCGGTCGGCCGCGCCAGCGCGGTGGCGGACTTGAATCTGCCGCGCGCGGCAGTGGCCTGCACTGCCGATGGCTTCATCGAGACGGACAAATACCAGGTCACCAGCACCGCGGGTATCTACGCCATCGGCGATGTCACTGGGCGGGCGCAACTGACACCAGTTGCAATCGCCGCGGGCCGGCGGCTTGCGGACCGGCTGTTCGGTGGTCGCCCCGACCGGCACCTCGATTATCACAACATCCCGACGGTGATATTCGGGCATCCGCCCATCGGCACGGTCGGGCTGACCGAAGCGGCGGCGCGAGAGCACTATGGCGATGCCGACGTGACCGTGTTCAAATCGAGCTTCGTGCCCATGTACCACGCGCTCACCGAACGTAAGCCACGCTGCGACATGAAGCTGGTGACCGTCGGTCCGCAGCGGCGTGTGGTGGGCGTACACGTCATCGGACCGGGCGCTGACGAGATGATGCAGGGCTTCGCAGTGGCCGTGCGCATGGGCGCGACCAAGGCGGATTTCGACGACACCGTGGCCATCCACCCGACCAGCGCCGAGGAATTGGTGACGATGCGGTAGCCGCCACGGGGACGGCTGCACACGCCAGTGCCGTATTCCTGGCACAATCGCGCCATGGGCAATCCTCTGCTCGGGCAAGACCCGCTGCCGGCCTTCGACCGTATCGCGGCGAGCGATGTCGAACCGGCGATCAATATCCTGTTGACCCAGGCCCGTGCCGAAATTGACCGGCTTGCTAGCCGCGAGCCGCCGACCTTCGCCACGGTGGTCGAGCCGCTCGAGGCGCTGCATCACCGCGTGGCTCGTGCCTGGTCACCGGTCAGTCACTTGAATGCGGTGCTCAATTCCGCGGCACTGCGCGCCGCGCACAATGCCTGCCTGCCGCTACTGACGGCCTACCAGACCGATCTGGAGCAGAACGAGCCGCTGTACGCGGCCTACCGCGCCATTGCGGCGCGGGAGGGACCGGCACTCGATGCGGTGCGCCGACGCGTGCTCGAGCACGCCTTGCGCGAGTTCACCCTGGCCGGCGTCGCCCTGCCGGCCGACGCCAAGCAGCGCTTCAAGACGGTGACGCTGGAACTGGCGCAACTGCAGGCGAAATTCGATGAAAACGTGCTGGATGCGACGCACGCGTGGAGCCACCACGTCACCTCCGTGGAGCAGCTGCGGGGACTGAACGAGGACATCCTTGAGCAGGCACGGCGGCGGGCGCACGAGAAGCGCATGGAGGGATGGATCCTGAGTCTGGATCAACCCACCTACGTATCCGTGCTCGCGGACGCACACAGTGCCGAGCTGCGCCGCGCATTTTATGCGGCCTGGTCGACTCGCGCCTCGGATCAGGGTGTACACGCGGGCCGCTGGGACAACGGACCGCTCATCGAGCAGATCCTCGCCAGGCGGCACGAGACCGCCGGCCTCCTCGGCATGCGCAGCTTCGCCGAATTGGCGCTCGCACGGCGCATGGCGCGCACCCCCGAGGAGGTGTTCACGCTCCTCGATGAACTGGCGCGTGCCTCGCGGCCGGCCGCCCGGCAGGAGCTGCAGGAGCTGCGGGACTTCGCCGGCCACGAGCTCGCTCCCTGGGACATCGCGTATTACTCCGAACGACTCCAGCAGCAGCGCCACACGATCTCGCAGGAGGCGTTGCGGCCTTACTTCCCCCTGCCGCGGGTTCTGTCGGGATTGTTCGAACTGGCGGAGCGGCTGTTCGACGTCCACATTCACACGCGCGGCGGCGTGCCCGTATGGCATCCCGATGTGCGCTACTTCCAGATCGAACGCGGCGGACAACCGCTGGGTGGCTTCTATCTGGATCCGTATGCGCGCCCGCACAAGCGCAGCGGCGCGTGGATGGACGAGTGCATCGGTCGGATGCAGCTGTCGTGCGGGGCCGCCCTGCCGGTTGCGCATCTGGTCTTGAATCTTCTACCCCCGGGCGAGGACCGGCCGGCGCTGCTGACGCACGACGATGTGGTGACACTGTTTCACGAATTCGGGCACGGCATGCACCACCTGCTGACTCGGGTCGACTTCCCCAGTCTCGCCGGCATCAACGGGGTCGCGTGGGACGCCGTCGAGCTGCCCAGTCAGTTCATGGAGAACTATGCGTGGGACGCGCAGGTGCTGCAGAGGATCTCCGGCCATTATCGCAGCGGAACGCCGCTGCCGGCCGACATGCAGGCCCGCCTGCGCGCGACCCGCAGCTTCCAGGCCGGGTTGCAGATGGCGCGCCAGCTCGAATTCGCGCTGTTCGATTTTCGCCTGCATGCGGAGTACGACCCCGCGCGCGGCGGGCAGGTGCTCGAGATCCTGCGCGGGGTGCGCGCACAGGTCGGCGTCGTTCCCGTCCCGGACTGGAATCGGTTCCCGATGAGCTTCAGCCACATTTTTGCCGGTGGCTACGCCGCCGGCTACTACAGCTACAAATGGGCAGAGGTCCTGGCGGCGGACGTTTTCGGCGCGTTCGAGGAACACGGAGTGTTCGACCGCGGCACGGCGCAGCGTTATGTCGACACGATTCTCTCGCAAGGGGGCAGCCGTGATCCGCTCGAGGCGTTCACGGCATTTCGCGGCCGACCGCCGCGGATCGAAGCCCTGTTGCGCCAGCACGGCATCGCCACGCCTGATCCGCCACGGTGAGCGGGTGCGCGCGGGGGGACGTGGCCGATGATTCTGAGCAGTGGCTCTCGGTATCCCCGCCGCCTTTGCGCCACAGTGCGCCGAGCATCATTCAGGCCGGCCACGCATGGCGTCGGCTTGCAGAGAAAAATGTCCAGCGTGCGGCGCAGCGATTTCGACGTTACCGACACCGTGCAGGTCAGCTCGACCAACGCGGTGCAGGGAGCCGTGGAGGCCTTGTTCGCCCCCACCTGGCCGAGCGAGTCGCTCGTGCCTCTGCAGCGTGCATTTGCCCACTTCGAGCGCCTGTTCGCCGGTGCGGTCCCCGGTTACTACGGTGTCGACACCGTGTATCACGATCGCCAGCACACCCTGGATATCACGCTTGCGCTGGCGCGCCTGCTGGTCGGTTACGAGCGCCAGGCGCAACCGGCCGACCGGCTGGGTGGCGAGCGCGCGGTTGCCGGACTGATCACGGGGCTGTTTCACGACGTCGGCTACCTCAGGCGCACCGATGAACAGCACTCACGCAACGGCGCGGAGTTCACCCGCGTGCACGTGTCGCGAGGCGCCCGTTTTCTTGAGGAATATCTGCCGCAAATCGGGCTCGAGCACTGGGTGCCGGTGGCGCGGGAAGTGATTCATTTCACGGGCTACGAGATCCCGGCGGCGCAGATCGAGATGCGCCTGCAAGACCGGCGCGACATCACCGTCGGGCATCTGCTCGGCACGGCGGACATGATGGCGCAGATGGCCGATCGGTGCTATCTCGAGAAGTGCCGTGACCGGCTGTACGTCGAGTTCGTGCTCGGCGGGATCGCCATGCCGGTGGACAACGGCAAGGCCGTTGTCAAATACGCCTCGGGACTCGATCTGCTGCGCCAGACGCCGGAATTTGTCGACCAGGTCCGCACGCAGCGGCTCGAGCGCGAATTCGGCGCGGCCTACCGGCATGTCGAGGTCCTCTACGGCGGGCGTAATCCGTACATCGAGGCCATCGATCGCAACGTGGAGTTCCTGCGCCGCGTGCTGCGCGGCGAGAACTGGCGGCTGCTGCGGCGCCGACCGCCCATCTTTGCGGCCACCGCCGATCCCATGGCCACCATGCGCGGCCTGATGGTGAGCTATCTGAAGCGCATCTGGATGGGCGCACGCGAGTAGCACAGCGGCTCGGCCCACCGGCCACCGTCGATGCGGTTTGGACGCGACTCTGATATTCTGCAGGGCATGAGCACCTATGCCTGGGCGCCTGGGCATGGAGAGCGGCTTGAGCCGCCGGGTAGCGTCGGCCCACTCGCCGGGACCCTCCGGCCCCGTGCGCGCGTATCGATTGAGTCTCTTGGGAAAGCGGATGCGGCACCGCGCTGCCCGCAGGAGACGAAGTTGCAGTTGTCGGGATGGAGTGATTTGCGGTGAGCCGCGCCTTGAAGACCTTCAGCTCCGCACTCTGGGCATTCGTGGCCACCTCGACCACGGCCGTCCTGTGCGTCGCCGCGGCCCTCTGGGGACATTGGCCCGGCGTGGTGCCGCTCGTGCTGGCAGGCGCCGTCGCCGCCGGCGGCGCGCTCATGGTCGCGATCGGGATCTGGCGCGCCGGGCGCGCAGTGCAACAGACCGCCGCGGCGCTGACGCGCAGTGCCCAGCGCATCGGCCAAGGCGACTATGCCCGTCCCGTCGAAATGCACGAGCATGACGGCATGGGCGAGCTCGAACAGGCCATGGAGCGCATGCGCGCGCGGCTGCGCCAGTCGACCATCAACAAGGATTATCTGCGCAGCGTGCTGAACAGCATGGCCGACGCGGTGTTCCTGACCTCACCCGACGGAGTGATCAAGACAGCCAACACCGCGGCCTGCAAGATGCTCGGCTTCGGGGAGGAGGAACTGCTCGGGCGCGGGATCGCCTCTCTGCTCGAGGAGCGTGCCCGGGCCGGCTTCGACCTGCTGCAGGCCGCGCAGGACACGCGCGAGACGGTGGTGCGCACCCGCGACGGCCAGACCATTCCGGTATCCCTCGCCGGCTCGCGCATCGAGTCCGATGACCCGCAGTTTCAGGGCAACATTTTCGTCGTCCGCAACATCACTGACCGCAAGCGCGCCGAGCGGCGCATCCGCTACCTGGCGCGGTACGACACGCTCACCAAGGTCGCCAATCGCATGCAGTTCCAGCACATGCTGCAGCAGACTCTTGCGCGCGGCTTGCGGAGCGGACAGGCGGTGGCGCTGCTGTATCTCGACATGGACCGGTTCAAGGAAGTCAACGACACCTTCGGACACGACACCGGCGACCGGGTTCTCGAGGTGCTCGCCGAACGGCTGACCCGCGCCCTGCCGCCGAACGCGAGCCTCGGCCGCCTCGCCGGCGACGAGTTCGCGCTCTGCCTGCATGGCTTGCCCGCTGACACGGATCAGCGCGTGCCGATCGGGCAGCTGGCGCGCGCGGTGCTGAATGAGGTGGCGCGCGCGTTCCAGCTCAATCAGCAAGAAGTCTTCCTGACCGCCAGCATGGGCATAGCCTTCTGCCCGCGCGACGCCGAGAACGTGATCGACCTGATCCGCAACGCCGATGCGGCGATGTATCACGCCAAACAGAACGGCGGCAACACTTTCACGTTCTATTCCCCGGAGATGAACGCCGCGGCCGTCGAGCGGCTGATCTTGAAGAGCAAGCTGCGCCGTGCGCTCGAGCGTGACGAGCTGGTCATCCGCTACCAGCCGAAAGTCGACCTTACCAGTGGACGGGTGGTGGGGGCGGAGGCGCTGTTGCGCTGGCGGCTGCCCGGACACGGCGACATTCCGCCCGCACGCTTCATCCCGCTGGCCGAGGAGACGAACCTCATTCTGGACATCGGCGAGTGGGTGCTGAACCGGGTCTGCATGGATTATCGACAGTTAAAGGGCGCCGGCGGGGAACCGGGGCGCATCTCGCTCAACCTCTCGCTGCGGCAGCTGCGTCAAGCGAGCTTCATCCTGCGCTGTCGCTCGGTGTTCCGTCGCCATGGCGTTTCGCCCACCGCGCTCGAGCTGGAGATCACCGAGACGACGCTCATGGCCGACAGCAAGAACACGCTGCGCCTGCTCGATGAGCTGTACGCCATGGGACTGCATCTGTCGATCGATGACTTCGGTACGGGCTACTCGTCGCTGTCCGCGCTGCAGCAGTTCCCGATCGACACGCTCAAGATCGATCAGTCGTTCATACGGGATGTGACCGAGAACACCGGCAACGCCACTCTGGTGCGCACCATCATCGAGATGGGCCGCAACCTGGGTATGGTCGTAGTGGCCGAAGGCGTCGAAGCGCAGGATCAGCTCGATTTCCTCAGCCGCAACGGCTGCGCGCAGGCGCAGGGCAGACTGTTCGGCGAGCCCTGCGCCGTGGAGGAGCTGCTCGTGCTGCTGCAGCGACAGGGCAGCTCCGGCTGCGCATTCGGGCATCTGCTGCGGGCTGCGCAGGCGGCCGGCCGGACGGCCTGACACCGTCGCGAGCCGCCCGACGGCCGCGGCATTGTCCGGCGCGGCATGTCTGGATATACTCACAGTCATCGCGCAGCCCGTCGCAGCGACGCCGTGGATCTCCCGCAAGAATGCCGGAGCGCCGCGGTGTGTTCGGATAAACCGGACTTTTCGGCGCTAAAATCCTCCGCCTTTCCCGTATGGAATCAGCTCATATGAAACCCGCATTGAATGTCGCGATCACCGGCGCCGCCGGTCAGATTGGTTATGCTCTGGCCTTCCGTGTCGCCTCCGGAGAACTACTCGGAGCCGACCAGCCCATCAATCTGCACCTGCTCGAGATCACCCCGTCCTTGCCGGCTCTGAACGGCGTCGTGATGGAGCTCGCCGATTGCGCATTCGCCGGTCTGAACAGGATCATCGCCACGGACGATGCCAAGGTTGCCTTCCGCGACTGCCACGTGGCGCTGCTGGTCGGGGCGCGCCCGCGCGGACCGGGCATGGAGCGCAAGGATCTGCTGCTTGCCAACGCACAGATCTTCGCCGCGCAAGGCAAGGCGCTCAACGAGACCGCCAACCGTGACGTGAAGGTTCTGGTGGTCGGCAACCCGGCCAACACCAATGCGCTGATCGCGCGTGCCAACGCCAAGGAGCTCAATCCACGCAATTTCACTGCGATGACCCGGCTCGATCATAATCGCGCCCTGTCGCAGCTCGCGGAAAAAACCGGCACCCATGCCCGCGACATTCGCCGCATGACGGTGTGGGGCAATCACTCCTCGACACAATATCCGGACATCAACCACGCCCTGGTCGGCGGCAAACCTGCGCGTACCCTGGTCGATGATGCCTGGGTTGAGCAGACCTTCATTCCGCTCGTACAGCAGCGCGGTGCGGCCATCATCAAGGCGCGCGGCGCTTCCTCGGCCGCCTCGGCCGCCTCGGCCGCGATCGATCACGTGCATACGTGGGTCAGCGGTACGCGCGAGGATGACTGGGTAAGCATGGCGATTCCCTCCGACGGCAGCTACGGCATTCCGGAAGGCGTGATCTATTCCTATCCGGTGACGACGCACAATGGCGAGTACCGTATCGTCAAGGGACTGGAAATCGACGCCGCCAGCCGCAAGCGTATGGACGCCTCGCTGGCCGAACTGCAGGAAGAGCGCGAAGGCGTCAAGACCCTGCTGGGGTAAGTGTCCGGTCCCGGCATGCGCTGAGGGGGGCATGCCGGGACGCACGGCCGCCGCGTGCCGCGGGCAGGGCCGGAGGGGATCTTGTGTCGACACGGGCGTTGCGAGCAGTATGCAAACGCTCTTGATCACAGCGAATTGAAGGAGCTTCCATGCTGGGTGCCCTGCTCGCGTTGCTTGCGGCCGCAGCTGTCGCGTATGCCGTGACCCAGGCCGGAGGGGTCATCACCCTTCTGTTCATCGCCGCGGTGCTCTACTTGGCTTACCGGCGGTTGTCGCTGCTGGCATTCACCGCGACCTTCACCGTGCTCCTCATCGCCTATAGTTACCTCGGCGCGACGAGCGCGGCCTGGGCAACGTGGAAGGGCTTGCTGTGGCTGCTGTTGGCGGCGCTGTGGCTGCTCAACGTGCGCACGCTGCGCAAAGCGCTGCTGACCCGCCCCTTCATGCGCGCCTACCGCAGGCTCCTGCCGCCGATGTCGCAGACCGAGCGCGAAGCGCTCGAGGCCGGCACGGTCTGGTGGGACGGAGAATTGTTCACGGGCGCTCCGGACTGGAGCAAGCTGCTCGGCGCCCAGGCCCCGCAGCTCACCGCCGAGGAGCAGGCGTTCATCGATGGTCCGTGCGAGCAACTGTGCGCCATGCTCGACGACTGGGCCATCACCCATGAACTCGGCGATCTGCCGCCGCACGTCTGGGAATTCATCAAAGCGCGCGGATTCTTCGCGATGATCATTCCCAAGCGCTACGGCGGACTCGAATTTTCCGCGTACGCGCACTCGTGCGTGCTCACCAAGATATCAAGCCGCAGCACGACCGCATCCTCCACCATCGCGGTGCCGAATTCACTCGGGCCGGCCGAACTGCTCAACCATTACGGCACCGAGCAGCAGAAGGATTACTACCTGCCGCGCCTGGCACGCGGGGAGGAAGTGCCGTGCTTTGCCCTCACCGGTCCTCGCGCCGGCTCCGACGCGGCATCCATTCCCGACACCGGCGTCGTCTGCCGCGACGTCTGGCAGGGCCGTGAGGTGCTCGGCATGCGCCTGAACTTCTCCAAGCGCTACATCACCCTGGCGCCGATTGCCACCGTGATCGGCCTCGCATTCCGGCTGTTCGATCCGCAGCAGCTGCTCGGTGGCCCGGTCGATGTCGGCATCACCTGCGCGCTCATCCCGCGGGATACGGCGGGCATCAACATCGGCCGGCGACATTTTCCAGCCAACATCCCGTTCCAGAACGGCCCGATCCAGGGGCACGATGTATTCGTGCCGCTCGATTTCATCATCGGCGGACCGAAGATGGCCGGCTGCGGCTGGCGGATGCTGGTGGAACAACTCTCGGTCGGTCGCTGCATCTCGCTACCGTCCAACGCCACCGGCGGCGCCAAGGCAGGTCTCTGGGCGAGCGGCGCCTATAGCCGCATTCGCCGTCAGTTCAACATGCCCGTGGGCCGCTTCGAAGGGGTCGAGGCGGTGCTCGCCCGCATGGCCGGCCTCACCTACACGATGGATGCGGCACGCTCGGTGACAACCGGCGCAATCGATGGCGGGGAAAAGCCTTCGGTTCCCTCCGCGATGCTCAAATACCACGTGACCGAAATGGGCCGGCAAGTCGCCAACGACGCGATGGACGTGCACGGCGGCAAGGGCATCTGTCTCGGGCCGAAGAACTATCTGGCACGCGGCTATCAGTGCGTCCCCGTGGCCATCACCGTCGAAGGCGCCAATCTTCTCACTCGCAATCTCATCATCTTTGGACAGGGCGCGGTCCGCTGTCATCCGTTCGTGCTGCGCGAGATGAATGCCGCACGGGATTCCGATCACGCGCGCGGCGTCGAGGCATTCGACCGCGCGCTGTTTGGCCACATCGGCTTCACGATTTCCAATGCCGTGCGCTCGCTCATCATGGCGCTCACTCACGCGCGGTTCACGCGCGCGCCGGTAAGCGGACCGACCGCGCGGTACTATCAGCACATCGTGCGCTTCAGCGCCTCATTCGCCTTCACCGTCGATGTGGCAATGCTCACGCTCGGCGGCTACCTGAAGAAGAAAGAGAACCTGTCCGCCCGGCTCGGCGACGTATTGTCCGCGATGTATCTCGCCTCGATGGTGCTGAAGCATCACGAGAATCAGGGCCGGCCGGCCGAGGACCTGCCCATCGTCGAGTGGGCCTGCCGCAATCTGCTCTACCATGCTCAGGAACAGCTGCACGGCTTCCTGCGCAACTTCCCGAACCGGCCGCTTGCGGTACTGATGCGCGCCGTGGTCTTTCCGCGGGGCCGATACTACTCAGCGCCGTCCGATCGGCTGGGGCGGCACGTCGCCGAACTCATCAGCGCGCCGAGCCCGACGCGCGCGCGGCTCGGCCAGTTCATCTACACGACCGTCCAACCCGACAATCCCCTCGGCCTGCTCGGCGAGGCCCTCGAGCTCGCCGTACAGATGGAACCCCTCGAGAAGCGTATTCGCGTGGAAGGCGTCAAAACCGGTCGCGTCAGCGCGCTCGACCTGCCCGGACAGATCGACCAGGCGCTCGCGGCCGGGATCATCACTGCCGCCGAGGCACAGGCTCTGCACGAATTCGATCGCAAGGTGATGAACCTCATTCACGTCGATGACTTCGCGGCGCACGAGCTCGGCACGCGCGCCACCGCGGAATTCATGCGCGCGGACGCATCGGGGTCGCCGGCTTGAGCAGCACCGTTGGGGAGGATTCGGCGCCTGCGGTCGGGGGACCGCCCGAGACGGCGTCCGCGTCCAACGTGTGCGCCAATTGCGGCGCGACACTCACCGGCCCCTACTGCAGCCAATGCGGGCAGCGCCACCACACCCATCCCGTGCACTCGCTGCGACATTTTATCCAGGAAGCCACCGAGGATCTGACGCACGCGGACTCACGCGTATGGCGAACGACATCCGCTCTGCTGCTGCAGCCGGGATTTCTGACGGAGGAGTTCCTCGCCGGCCATCGCGTGCGCTACCTCCCGCCGGTGCGGCTGTACCTGGTGGTCAGCATTCTTTTCTTCCTGCTGATCAGTCTGCAATCCTGGCTGTCTCCACCGCCGATTCAGATTCACAGCGGGCACGGACGCATTCACTATCGCACCCTCGCTCCGCCCGAGCGCATCGGGTCGAAGATCCGCCAGGCCGGCGCCACGCTACCGGTCACCGTGCCCATGCGGCGGGTCTGCCAATCCCTGCGGGCCAGCAGCCAGACCCTGGCGCGCTGGTGCACCGGGCTGTCGCCGCGCATTCAGCGCAACTGGGCGGCGCTCAACTCCGCGGACGGCATCGAGCGATTCGATTCCGAGTGGCTGCACGACTTCGAACGTGCAATGTTCCTCTTCCTGCCGCTCATGGCACTGGTGATGGTGCCACTGTACCGGCACCCGCGGCGCTACTACGTCGAGCACCTGTTGTTTCTCGTTCACAACCAGGTCTTCCTGTTCATGGCCTTCGGGCTGTACACCTTGCTCGCGATGATCGGAACGCCCGCCGGGATCCTCGGCTGGATCGGCACGCTGCTGTGGGTTTACGCGGTCGCTTATTTCTATCTGGCGCTGCGGCGGGTGTATCGGCAGAGCCGCTGGCGTACCATCGGCAAGCTTGCCGTGCTTTCGCTTGGCTATCTGAGCCTCTTGGGGCTGATGTTCGTGGTCGTCTTGAGTTACGGTTTCCTCACGCTCTGAGCGCCGCACGCGGAGCCCGTCCGCCATGATCCGCGCAATTCTCCATGTCGATATGGATGCGTTTTTCGCCGCCGTGGAACAGCACGACCGGCCTGAGCTTGCCGGCAGGCCCGTGGTCGTCGGACATGCGGGCGCCCGCGGTGTCGTGGCGGCGGCCAGCTACGAGGTGCGCCGGTTCGGCGTGCACTCGGCCATGCCCATGAGCACGGCGCTGCGGCGCTGCCCGGCGGCAATCTGCGTGCCGCCACGCCTGAGCCGCTACCGCGAAGTCTCCGCACAGGTCTTTGCGGTATTTCATCAGATCACACCGGTGGTGCAAGGGCTGTCGCTGGATGAAGCCTTCCTCGACGTCAGCGGCAGCACAGGTCTGTTCGGCGAACCGCCCCGCATCGCTCGGCACATCAAGGACCAGATCCGCGCACGCACCGGACTGACCGCCTCGGTTGGGGTCGCCACGAACAAGCTCGTGGCGAAGATTGCCTCGGACCTCGGCAAACCCGACGGGTTGACGATCGTGCCTGCGGAGCGGGTCCGGGAGGTTCTCGATCCGCTTTCGGTCCGGCGCTTACCCGGGCTTGGACGCAAGCTCGGCGAAAAGGTTGAGGCGGCTGGACTGCACACCCTGGAACAGCTGCGCACGGCGCCGGAATCGCTCCTGTGGCGGCTGTTCGGCCGCGATGCGCCGCGCATGCGCGAACGTGCCGCCGGTATCGACACACGGCCGGTCGTCACCGACCGGGCGGAACAGTCGATCAGCGCCGAGGACACGTTCGCGCGCGACATCGAGGCGCCGCAGGCGCTCGCGCTGCAGCTGAGCCGCCTGGCGGACCTGGCCTGCCAACGGCTGCGCCACAAGGACTTGCTCGCGGCCCGGATCGGCGTGAAGATCCGCTGCCACGATTTCACCACCTTCTCGCGCCAGCGCGGCATCGCGCCGCCCACGCGGGCGGCACACACGATCCGCGCGGTTGCACATGAGTTGCTTCAAGCCTGGCTGGCAGAGCACCGGGGTGCAAGACTGCGTCTGCTGGGGGTGGTGCTGAGCGGACTGTCGCCAGCGCGGCAAATGGGTCTTTTTGAACCCGAAGGGCGCGGCGACAGCACGCGGCTCGATTCGGCGCTCGAGCAGGTGTGTGCGCGCTTCGGCAGCGGCGCGCTGCGCCGGGGCAGCACGTTGAAATAGTTGACTCACGATGTACCTGTCCTTTTTTGGCCTCAACGAGAAACCGTTCTCGATCACGCCGGATCCCCGCTACCTCTTCCTGAGCGAGCGGCATGCCGAGGCGCTGGCGCACCTGCTGTACGGCATTCAGGAAGCCGGCGGCTTCATTCAGCTCACCGGCGAGGTCGGCACGGGCAAGACCACCATCGTGCGCTCCCTGCTCGCACAGGCGCCGGAGAATGCGGAAATCGCCCTCATCCTCAATCCAAGCATGAGCGCCCCGGAATTCCTGTTGACCCTGTGCGAGGAGCTCGGCATCGGCGTGCCGGACACTGCGGCCGGCTCGCTGAAGGATCTGGTCGACATCTTGAGCGCGTATCTGCTGCGCGCGCATGCGGCGGGACGGCGCGTGGTGCTGGTGGTCGACGAGGCGCAGAACCTGCCAGCGGAGGTGCTCGAGCAGGTGCGGTTGCTCACCAACCTCGAGACCAACACACAGAAGCTTTTGCAGATCATATTGATCGGCCAACCGGAGCTGCGTGATCTGCTGCAGCGCAACGAGTTGCGTCAGCTCGCTCAACGTATCACCGGGCGTTATCACTTGGATCCTCTGGCAGCGCCCGAGACCCTCGCCTACGTCCGCCATAGACTGCGTGTAGCGGGCGCGACCAACGAGATTTTCAGCCGTCATGCGCTGCGGAAAATCCATCGGCTTTCCGGCGGTGTGCCCCGGGTCATCAATATCCTGTGCGATCGGGCGTTGCTCGGCGGTTACGCGCTCGACCGGCACCAGATCAACGCCGCGCTGGTCCGTCAGGCGGCGCGGGAGGTGTTCGGACGGCGCACCCGGCGCGGCTGGATCGTCTGGCCCGTGGCTGCCGCGCTGATCCTGCTCGCCACGACCGGGGTCGCCCTCTGGCGACTGAAGCCGTTCGCTCCGGCCGCGGCAGCGGTCCGCGTTCGGCCCGCCGCAGCGACGGTGCGCCGCAAGCTCCCCGTGTCCAAGCCTGTCAAAGCCGGACACACGCTCGCGGCGCTGCTGCGTCGATATCGGCGCGAGACCGACTGGCGCACCGCGTACGCCCGGCTCTTCCAGCTGTGGCACCTGTCGTATGTCCGCGGCGGTGCGCCGCCGTGCATTCAGGCCGCGCGGCACGGGCTCGCCTGTCTCAAGGCACGTGGTTCCCTCGGTCAACTGCGTCGGTACAATCGCCCCGCCATCCTGCAACTGACGAATGCGACGGACCACCGCTACGAGGTGCTCATGACCGCTCTGGATCGCACCCATGCACGGCTCGCACTCGGTCCCACGAGCGCACCGGTGGGCTTAGCCGCGCTGTCGCGCGACTGGATGGGCCATTACGTGCTCCTGTGGCAACCGGACGGCGGCCGATTACGCACGCTCATGCAAGGCATGAGCGGGGCGCGGGTACGCTGGCTCGACGCGAGCTTGCGACGGATCGACGGCATCGAGACGAGCCGACCGCCGGATTCGGTGTACGACGCCCATCTGACGCACCTAGTCCGCCGCTTTCAGCGCGCTCACCGGCTGACCGTCGACGGCATCGCCGGCATTGAAACGCAATTGACGCTGTCGGGTGCGCTGGCTCAGCCGCACACCCCCGTCCTCGATCCAGTCGATCAGGCGGGCTGACATGTCCTTCATCCTCGATGCGCTGAAGAAGTCGGAAAGCGCCCACCAGCGTCAGGCAGGCCCGGGCCTGTTCGAGGTGAAAGTCGTGCCGCCGCGCCGTACGCCGCCGGCGTGGGCGATGGTCATCGGCGTTCTGCTCGTGATCAATGCTGCCGCATTCATCTGGCTGTTGCTGAGCCGTACGGTGCCCACCGCGTCCCGGCGCTCAACGGCCGCAGCCCGACCCTCCGTTGGCGCAAGCCAGCCGGCCGCTCCCACCGGCAAGGCCGGCGCGCTTCCCCCAGCCGCGACGCAATCCGTGCCGGGCGGATTCCGTACCGACGCGGCGCCGCCGACGGTGGCACGCGCACCCGAACCGGGCACGCGCACCCCAGCGCGCTCCACACCGATTGCCATTGCGACACCCACACCTGGGATTCTGGCGCCTGCGCTTGAACCTGCTGCCTCGAGCGTCGGCTTAGGCGCAAGTTCAGGCGTACAGGGTGCCCTGCCACTCTATGCCCAGATCGCCGCCCGGCCCGGCAGTGATCTGCCGAAACTGCATCTTGACCTCAACGTCTACAGTCCCGTGCCGTCCCGGCGGTTTGCCATGATCAACATGCGCGTCCTGCACATCGGCCAGTCTCTGCCGGATGGCGTCCGGGTGGTGGCGATCCGGCCGGACGGCGTTGCGCTGTCCTATCACGGGCGGGCCTTTCTCCTGCCGCGCTGATCGCAGATCGCCGCGTCCCCTCGATTGCCGCCCCCTATGGCCGATTGCGGCGATCTGCGCGACAGGGTGCGGCATCACATAACGCGGCCGACCGGATGACCGGCTTCACAGAACGACGCGCCAAGCCGCGACAAGGCAGCGCACCTGGTCCATGGTTGAAAGCCGACATATGCCATCCGCAGCGATACGCCTACTGATCGTCGAGCGCGATACGAAGTATCGCGAATGGCTTCGGCTGCACCTTGCGATCCTGTATCCCCAGGCCGCGATTGGGGTGCTCGACCCGGACGACGCCTCGGCCATGGCCGGATTGAAAACCGGACGGGCCTGCGAAGGGCTGTTCCTGTCGGCGGACTTCGGGTCCGAAGCCGAGCCCGGTGAGTCCGAAGGCGTGAAGCTCGTCCACGCCTTACGCTCGAGCGACACCGCTCCCGTGATTGTGGCGCTGGCCGCGCGCGGCGACGAACTGAGCGCAGTGCAGGCGCTGCGCGCCGGCGCGAGCGACTATCTGCCGAAGCGGCTGGTGACACCGAGCCGGCTGAAAAGCGCGTTTGATCGGGCGTTCGCCCAGCTGCAGACCGAGGCGGCGGCAGCGCGCGCCCCGCCGCCGCGGCCGGGCACGCCGGCGCTGCCGGCAGGTCAACCGGCGATCACCGGCTACGAGATCGTGCGCACGCTCAGTGAATCGGACAAGGCCGTCGTCTATGTGGCCGACAGCAGCGCGCTCGGCGCCCGGGTGGCTCTGAAAGTAAGCAAGGTTCTGTGCGAGGACCGTACTCAGCAGGCGCTGGCACGCGAGTATCAGGCCATCCTGGCGGTGCAGGATCCGGCCGTGGTGCGCATATTCGATCATGGCATCGAGGACGGTTATGAGTATCTCGCCATGGAATACTTCCCGCGCGGCGACCTGAAGGCGCGCATGCAGGTGGGCGTGACCGAATCGGAGGCGTTGCGCTTTCTCGAGAAGATCGGCGCGGCGCTCGGCGTGGTCCACCGGGCGGGTCTGTTGCACCGCGATCTCAAACCGCCCAACGTCATGCTGCGCGAGAACGACAACGTGGTGTTGATCGACTTCGGGCTGGCCCGGCTCCTCGACATCAGCCACCGCAGCACGTATACGGGAGTGCTGCGCGGCTCGCCGTACTACATGAGTCCGGAGCAGGCCCTCGGAGAGAAACTCGATCCGCGCTCGGATCTGTACAGCCTCGGGGTGATCTTCCACGAGATGCTCACCGGGCGCAAACCGTTCGTGGGCAGCAGCGCCATGGAGGTATTGCAGCAGCACGTGAATGCCGCACCGCCGCGCCTGCCGCCGCCGTTGTCCGGCTACGCGCCGCTGCTCGCCCGACTGCTCGCCAAACAGCGCGAGGATCGCTTCGCGAGCGCCGAGGAGCTGATCTCGGCCTGCGTCGCGCTGCGCCACGGCACGCAAAGCCGCACGCAATCAGCGGCCTGACCGGGCGTCCGCCGCGACCGGCCCCGCCTTGACAGTCCGCAGCCGCAGGCGTGCAATGCGACCGCGCCACGGGCCCGGCGGATCGGCACCCACACATGAACCCGCGCCATCTCGTCGACACCACGGTATTCTTTTCGCCGACGAGCGGTGGCGTACGACGGTACCTGACTACCAAACACAGTTGGTTGAGCGCGCAGTCGGGCTGGCAACACACCCTGCTCGTGCCGGGTACACACCATCGGCTTGAGCGCGGTGGCATCAGCACCCTTGCGGGCATGCCGATACCGTGCACCTTCAACTACCGCTTGCCGCTCAACCCCCATCTGTGGACACGCCGGCTCGCGGCACTGGCGCCGGACATCATCGAAACCGCCGACGCGTTCCATCCGGCCTGGGCCGCGTGGCGGGTGGCATGCGAGCGCCACATTCCCTGCGTGGCTTTCTGTCACTCCAATTTGCCCCGCATCGTGGGACAGCGACTCGGCCGCGGCGTCGAACGTCTGGCGAACCGTTACCTGCGTGAGTTGTACCGACGATTCGATGTGGTGTTTGCGCCGAGTCGCATGATGCTCGAGTTCCTCGACAGCGTGGGCGTCAGCCATGCGCTGTATCAACCCCTGGGTGTGGACACGCTCGT
Source organism: Pseudomonadota bacterium (assembly GCA_021822385.1). Lineage (GTDB taxonomy): Bacteria > Pseudomonadota > Gammaproteobacteria > Steroidobacterales > Steroidobacteraceae > 13-2-20CM-66-19. Next base: position 76,014 of record JAKARC010000001.1, on the reverse strand, counting down.
GTTTCATCCGTGCCGCCGCGGCGCGTGGCTGCGCGAGTGCCTCGGCCTTCGCAGCGAAGCCCGTGTACTGGTGTATGCCGGGCGCTGCAGCGACGAGAAAAACCTCCCGGTTTTGCTGCGCGCGTTCGGCAGGCTCGGACGGCCCTATCACCTGGTCATCATTGGCGGCGCTCGTTCGGCGACGCTGGCGTCGAATGTGACCCTGGTCGCGTACCGGCGCAACGGCATCGAGCTGGCACGATGGCTCGCCTCCGCCGATGCGCTCGTTCACGCCGGGACATGTGAGACTTTCGGTCTGGTGATTCTCGAGGCCATGGCCTGCGGCCGGCCGGTGGTTGCCGCACGCGCCGCCGCGGTACCCGAACTGATCAATGAGCGCTGCGGGCTGCTCTGCGCGCCGGGCGACGCGATCAGCTTGGCCGATGCCGTGGCGGCACTCTACGAGCAGGATCTCGAGGCGCTCGGCGCCAACGCGCGCGCGCACGTGCTGCGGTACTTCACGTGGCCACAGGTCTTCGAGCGGCAATTGTCGGTCTACCGTGCGCTGCTCGCGGGCGCGAACCGGGTCATCCTGCAGCAGCAGAGCGCGCCGGCGGGCTGAGCGCTGCGCGCAGTTACCCCCGCAGCCGCCGCAACAGGCGCAGCCCCGGGCCCGACCGGGCCAACACGAGCACGCCGGCCCAGAACAACCGCTTGCGCAGCGGCACCCGGCGCGGCCGGATCGCGCGGAAGAAGACAGCACCGATGTCGCGGTGCACGTGCAGTGCGCGGGCGGAGATCAGCCACTGCCCGGCCGGACTTTCAATGCGGAACTGCCGGGCGTCGAGCGTCGTGACGATCGCGTCCTGGAGACGTTCGGGCAACGCCGGCGCGCATTCGCCGCGGAAGGTCAGGATGATCCGCTCGTGCGGCGGTGCCGCTGCGATGCCTTGCACAGTGAGTGCGGGTGCGACTCCGGGCACGTATGCGCAGGTCACCGTACCCCGGAATGCGGCAATCACCCCCTGCGCCACCGCTTGCGACACCACCGGCCTCCTTCCTCACCCGATAGATTCCAATTCCCAGAGCGTCAGTGGCGCCCCACGCCGCAGCCAGAAGCCCGCGCCCACCTCGCGAAATGCACGCCGCAACCGGGCGCGGTACCACTCTCCTGCGCGCAGATGGACCTCGGGGTCGGTCCGGCGGCGATCACAGTTGTGACGCCAGTCCGCACGCGTGAGCGCGCTGAAGTACAGGACGCCACGACACAGCCTGGCGAGATTGGCGAGCGCGCGCGCCGCCTCACGCTGCGGCAAATACTGCAGGACGTCGTAACAGATCACCAGATCGAAGGGCGTATCCGCGCGGAAATCCTGCACCGGTCCGCTGCGCCACCCGTAGCGACGACACAGGTATTCGCTGACTTCCAGGCCGACGTAAGCGGCCTTGGGCAACGCCCGCCGCAACGGCGCGCGCAACAGCCCGGTGCCGCACCCGGCATCCAGAATGCGGCGCACGGGCAGGCCGACGTGGTCGAGAAACGCGCCGATGAGGCGGGCCCGAGCCCGCATTTCACTGCGCGAAGTGACCGCGGTGTGCGGGTCGAAGTAGTACCGCCGATAGTACGCGTGATCGAATGAGGTCATGTCGCTGCGGAGGCAGGGTTCGCCACGAGGCCCGTGAGGCGCTCGCTGATCGCGGCGAGCCGCTGCTGCGCCTGCAGATCGTACGCTTGCGCATGCGCGCGGGCGCGGGACATGCCATCGAAAAACTCGCCGCTCGTGCCACTATGCTCGGGCGCACAGGCAAGATGCATCAGCGCCGCAGCGCCCGCGGCGACCGTGCTCCGAGGTTCGACATTCATGGCACGCACCATCGTCGTATCCATGAAGGTCGCCGGATGCAGGGCGTTGACCGTCACCCCGCGCAGGCGCAGCGCGCGCGCCAGATCGAAGGTGAACAGCACCTGTGCCAGCTTGCTTTGCGCGTAGGCGCGCATACCGCTGTAGGCCCGCTCGAGCATGAGATTGGAGAAGTCGAGCGGAAACTGTCCGAGCGAGGACACATTGACGATGCGAGCCGGCGCGGCGCGCTCGAGGGCGGGCAGCAGCATATGGGTCAGCAGAAAGCCGGCGAGATAATTCACCGCCCAGCGCAGCTCATAGCCGTCGGCGCTGAGTTCGCGGCCGCCGGCACCGCCGGGAGAAAGCGGGCCGATACCCGCGTTGTTGATCAACAGATCGAGCGCGGGTAGCTCGTGCAGCAGGTGCGTCGCAAACGCGCGCACTTCCCCGAGCGAGCCGAAATCGGCGCGCAGGAAGCGGGCCTCGCCACCCTGAGCAGCAATCTGCCGTACCAGGGTCTCACCTCGCAGGACATCACGGCCGTGCACCCAGACCCTATAGCCGTCCCGCGCCAGCATCGTCGCCGCGACCCGGCCCAGCCCATCGGTGGAACCGGTCACGACGGCGATTTTTACGGCGCTCATGGGTGCTAGTTTGCCGGATGGCCCGCTTCACTGCACACTGTGCCCGGCCGCCCATACCGGCCCTGCACGGAGCTCTGCATGCCGCCGCGATTCCTGGTCCGTTCGCGCCCTCTGACGATCCTGCTCACAGCGGTGCTCGCCACCGCTGTACCATGGGCGCTGCACGCCGCACCGCGGGTCGGCGCCGCCAGGCGTTTTACGCTCCGCAGTGCCACGTTGCCCCCGCAGTCGACATTTGCGCGCGCCCAGGTCTACAACAAGTACGGCTGCCGGGGCCGCAATATCTCTCCGGCTCTCCTCTGGCGTAATCCGCCGCGAGCCACGCGCAGCTTTGCCGTCCTGATGTTCGATCCGGACGCTCCAGGTGGCGTATGGTGGCACTGGCTGCTGTTCGACTTACCGGCCAGTACGCGCGCATTGATGGCCGGCGCCGGCGATCCAGGCGGCTCGCTGCCGAACGGAGCGCGCCAGGCACGTAACGATTACGGCACCGTCGGTTACGGCGGTCCGTGTCCGCCTCCGGGTCCGCCGCACCATTACCATATCACGCTATATGCGCTGCGCGTCGCGCACCTCGATCTACCGAATGGCGCTCCTGCCGACACGGTCGCCGCTGCGGTGCGCGCCGCCGCGATCGCGCGCACCGGGCTCGTGATCCCGTATGGCCGCTAAAGCCGTGCGCGCGACGCAGCGTGTCCGGGCCCCGCGGATCGGCTTCGCCAGTCTCGGCTGTGCGAAGGCGCTCGTCGACTCCGAGCGCATTCTGACGACGCTGCGTGCCGAGGGGTACCAGATCGACCCAAGCTATGAGCAGGCTGACCTGGTGATCGTCAATACCTGCGGTTTCATCGGCCCGGCGATCGATGAGTCGCTGGATGCGATCCAGGAGGCTCTTGAGCACAACGGCCGGGTGATCGTCACCGGCTGCCTCGGTGCGCGCCCGGAGCGCATCCGGGAGCGTCACCCACGCGTGCTCGAGGTCACCGGTCCACACGATTACGCGGCCGTGCTGAGCGCCGTGCACAAACATTTGCCGCCGCGACACGACCCGTTCCTCGATCTGGTACCGCCGCAGGGCATCCGGCTCACGCCGCGGCACTACGCCTATCTGAAGATCTCCGAAGGCTGCAACAATTCGTGCAGCTTCTGCATCATTCCGGCGCTGCGTGGTCGGTTGGCCAGCCGGCGCATCGATCAGGTGCTGCGCGAAGCCGAGCAGCTGGTCACGGCAGGCGTGAAGGAGCTCTTGGTGATTTCCCAGGACACGAGCGCCTACGGCGTCGATCTGCGCTATGCGAGCGCCCCTTGGCGGGACCGTGTCTATCAAACTCGCCTTACCGATCTGGCCGAGGCGCTCGGCTCCCTCGGCGCGTGGGTGCGCCTGCACTACGTGTATCCGTATCCGCATGTCGATGAGCTGATACCGCTCATGGCCGAGGGACGGGTACTACCTTACCTCGACATCCCGTTCCAGCACGGCAGCTCAGCTGTGCTGCGGCGCATGCGCCGGCCGGCGCATGCCGAAGACGTACTCGCGCGCATCGCGCAGTGGCGGCGACTGTGTCCAGACTTGACGTTGCGCAGTACATTCATCGTAGGGTTCCCGGGTGAGACCGAGGCGCAGTTCACCGAGCTGCTGCAGTGGCTGCGCGCAGCCGAGCTCGATCGCGTCGGCTGCTTCAAGTACTCGCCCGTGGAGGGCGCCGCTGCCAACGAGCTCGGCGCACACGTTCCGCCGGCTGTGCAGGCGGAACGGTATGAGCGCTTCATGGAATGCGCTGCGGAAATCAGCGCAGCGCGCCTGCGCCGCCGCATCGGCACGCGCGTGCGCGTGCTTGTCGACACGGTGAACACCAAGGGCGCCGTCGCCCGCAGCGCAGCGGAGGCACCAGAAATTGACGGCGTGGTACGCATTGCCGGACCGACGCGAGTGCAGCCCGGCGACTGGATGGACGTCGAGGTCTTGGACTCCGACGTGTATGACCTCCATGCACGGGCCGTGAACCCCGGTCCGTGATTACCCCGGCTCGCGCTCCGGCGGACGCAGGCCCGTCGCCTCAGTCCGCCGGGCCGCGCACCGTCGGCCGACGCGCGGACCGTTCGATCCGGTAAACCGAGGCCGGCGGTATGTTGCTCGCCACCCAGCCGATGCGCTGGGCGCGCAACCCGAGCCGCCGCAGAATCTGCCGCGGCACCGGGCAGCGCAGTCCGTAGGTGAACTGATAGAAGGCGCCGCCTTCCTGCAGGCAGCGGAACGCGCCGCTCAGAATGCTCATGACCTCGCGCCGGCGCATGGACAACAATGGCAGACCGCTCACGACCGAACCGGCCGGGCAACCTTCGAACGGATCGATACGGCGCAGCCTGCCGGCATCGATCGGCAGCACGCGCGCCGCGGGAAAGCGCCTGCGCAGCATACCGGCCAGCTGCGGATCGAGCTCGACCAGGGCCAGCTGACGTTCCGGAACGCCGCGATCAAGCAGGGCCCGCGTAATCGCGCCCGTGCCGGGACCGAGTTCGATGACCGGGCCAGCGTCCGCGGCAATCTCCCGCGTCATCAGACGTGCCAATGCGCGCCCCGAGGGCACTACCGCGCTGACGCGTCGCGGATCGCGCAGGCCGGCGCGCAGGAAAGCCAGGGTATCGGCCGGAATTCTCAAGGCCGACATGAGGGAATCGCGGCTATCGCGCGCAAGGTCCATGGACTGCTCCAGATGACTGTCGGTGATTCACGACGCAGGCCCCAGGCTTCGCCGCGCTCAACGTCCTGGACTGTAGCGGTCCGTGCCTGTTCGAGCAACCGCCATCGCATGCGCCCGCGCGGATCGGGCCGATCGGCCGCGCATCGCGTTCGCCGCACAGCGGTTCCACGCATCACGGGACCGGGATCATGCCGGCGGCGCCCGGCCGGGCCATCAGCCTCCGCCACCCCCGTCAAGACTACAGAGACGGTGACCGGCGCGACCCGCGCCACGGCATGCCCGATGGCCGCAAGGCACACGCGCACCCGTCGTCGGGCCGCGGGCCGGCGGGACGGAAAGCGGCAAACTCAAATGTCGTACAATTGCCCATCGCCCGATCAACCTAGGTCACCGCTCATGAGCTGCCGTACGTCATTCGCCACCGTCCTCGCTGCCGCAATTGTGGCCGTCACCGTGATCCTGCCCACGCGCGCGAGCGCGAGCGCGCGCGAGCGCGCGCGGTTGACTGTACGCTACAACCAGCCGGTACACGCCGTGAGTCCGACGCTCTACGGCCTGATGACCGAAGAGATCAACCACTCCTATGATGGTGGGCTGTACGCCGAACTGATACGCGACAGCGTGTTCTTCCGGCGCGAACACCGCAAGTTCATCAAAATCTGGTCGGTAGATCAGAATGCCGCCGATGGCATATCGATTGCCATCGACAATCGCTCGGGGCCGAGCCGCGCGCTACCCTACAGCCTGAAGCTGACCGCGACTCGCGCCAGCATCCGCGACCCCGGCGGGATCGACAATCCGGGCTACTGGGGCGTGCCGGTGTGGCCCGATACCACCTATCACGCCTCGATCTACCTGCGCGCCGCCGGGGCGGAGAATCCCGGTCCGGTCACAATGGCCATCGTCAACTCAACGAGCGGCAAGGTGCTCGCTCAGGCGGTGTTTCCGGCCGCCGGCCCGCACTGGCGGCGGTACAGCGCAACGATGCACACCGGCGCTGTGGCAACGTCCGCGGACAACTTCGTGCGCCTGACCGTGAGTCATCCAGGCTCGGTACTGCTGAATGTCGCGCTGCTGTTTCCCCCGACGTACAAACATCAGCCGGCCGGCTTTCGCATCGATTTGATGAAAAAGCTCGCGGCGCTGCATCCGAAGTTCCTGCGCTTTCCGGGCGGGAACTTCCTGGAAGGCAAGACGCTCGCCGACTGGTACGACTGGAAACTGACGCTCGGCCCTATCGTCGATCGGCCGACCCATCCAAGCCCCTGGGGCTACGAGTCTTCCGATGGTATCGGTCTGCTGGAATTCCTGGAATGGTGTCAGGACCTGCACATGCAGCCGCTGCTCGCCGTCTACGACGGTTATGCGCTCGACGGCATGCACATCTGGCCCGGACCGCAGCTTGAGCCCTATGTGAAAGACGCGCTCGAGGAAATTCAATATGTCACCGGCGCGGTCACCACGAAGTGGGGCGCGGTACGGGCCCGCGACGGTCATCCGGCGCCGTTCCCGCTGCACTACGTGGAGATCGGCAACGAGGACTTCTTCGACCGCTCGGGCAGCTACAGCGGCTCGAACGGACGGTTCGCGCAATTCGCGCGCGCCATCCGCAAGGCCTATCCGCAGCTGCAGATCGTCGCCACGATGCCGGTCAAGGGCGATGTCCAGCCCAATCTCATCGATGAGCATTTCTACAAGACACCGCAGCAGTTCCTGCACGATGCCAACTACTTCAATCACATGAGCCGCACTGGTCCGAAGATCATCGTCGGCGAATGGGCCACCCTGCAGGGAACGCCGACGCCGGATTTCGGCGCCGCGCTGGCCGATGCGGCCTGGATGACCGGTCTTGAGCGCAACAGCGACCTGGTGGTGATGGCGAGCTATGCGCCGTTGTTCGTGAACGTGAACCCACTGGCATCGCAATGGCCCACCAATCTGATCGGCTACGACGCACTGCACAGCTACGGCTCGCCGAGCTATTACGCGCAGGTGATGTTCAGCAACTACCTCGGCAACCAGGTGGTGGCCGCCAAGCTTGCCGGTGCCGGCCCGCTGTGTTTCGAGTCCGTGACCCGCAATGCTGCGACGCACACACTGTACATAAAGATCGTCAATGCCGCGCCGCTGCCGCAGCCGATGACACTACGCATCGAGGGCGCCGCGGCGGTGGCGCACAGCGGAACGCTGGTGACGCTCAGCGCCAAGAGCACGCGCGCGACCAATTCCATCCGTCATCCGCGACGAATCGTGCCGCGTACGGCAACGGTGCACTGGTTCGGCGCCGACGTCCGGCACACGTTCGCACCGTACTCGATCAATGTGCTCGTGATACACCTGCGGTGAGCCGAATCTGCGCCTGCTGCCGGCGCCGTCCGCGCTAGTTCGATCACGCCCGCCGCACGGTGTGCACGGCCCAGGCCTCGCCCGCCAGCAGGCCCGCGGACACGCCGACAAAGGCACCGGCGATGAGGTCACTCAGGAAGTGCCAGTCCCCGACGAGCAGCAGCACCGCGGCGAGCAGCAGCAGCGCCGCCAACGGCGCGATGCTGGCGCGATAATGACGCATGAACACACCGGCAAACGATCCGGACAGGACCATGTGCCCGGAGGGAAAGCTGCTTTGCCCGGAGCCGCCCATGATATTGAAGGCGTGGCGAGCACCGTGAATCACCGCCGTCGGGTTGGGCACTCCGCAGAAGACCTTCAAGACCTGGCTGTCGATGCCGTAGGCGCATATGGAGGTGAGACAGGCAATGGCGAGGATCTCGGCAAACCGGGAGATATGGCCGCGCAGCAAACGCAGCAGCAACAGCAGCAGTATCACGACCGATTCGCCCCCCAGGATGACCGGGCCTCCGAGAGGTTTGTTCAGCGGATGCAGGAAGCGCCCGATGTTCCAGAAATACTTCGCGATCGGCACATCCAGGTATGCAAACGAAAAAGCCACCAGGAGCGCGCAGATCAGCAGCGCAAGCAGCCAGTTCTTCAGGACCACGCCGAAGCGAGTCACGATCGGTGTACCGGTCGCAGCATGGAGGAATCTCCCGATTGTGGAACGTCCGCGCGCAGCGACGGCGCGTCGAGCAGAGCGGTCAACGCGCAGGGCGCAGGGCGCCGAACGGTGGCGCAGATGATACAGGATCAAACTGCGCGATGGCAGACCACGGGGCGATACACGCCGGCGTATCCGGCTCGCCGACTCGGCGCGTCAGACGGGCACGGCGGCCCCACCGCCTGATCCCAACTTGCCGGCAGGCTCGGGTGGACCGTTCACGCAATATCAAAATAGGCAAACAAAGGGCGTTTGATCGCATCAAGCAGCAGCGCCAAAGCGACGCTCGCGCCGAGCACGACGAGCACGATCGACCAGGGCACTGCGCTCATGAGCACACCGAAGCCCGCGAACAGGCTAACCAGCACGATGTCACCGGCGCTCGCGGCGGCCATCCACGGTGACGGGGCTAGGCGCCACAGCCGATCGTCGCTGCGCAGGGCGTAAAGCGCAGTCTGATTGGTGAAGACCAGGAGCAGGAACACCACGGTGCGCATCTGCGGCGCATTCATGCCGCGGCTGTGCACCCAGACATACAACAGCGCGGAGACGAGCAGCGACACCGTGGCGAGGACGCCGGCCGCTCCCATCAGCCGCCGTACCCGCCAACGCTGCGGCTTAGGGGTCGGCACAACCCGGTCGGTGGCGATGCTCATGGTCGCGAAGTCGTTGGCAAACAGCATCAGCACGATCAGCAGCGGCGAAATCAGGAATTTGTCGGTGAGCAGCAGCCCGACGGTCAGAAACACCACGATGACCAAGGTGCGGAGGATCTTGTTCAACGTATAGGTCAGCATTCGCCGATGCACTTCGCGCCCCATGCGCACCACGGTCAGGACGCCCGCAAGACCGGGGTCGGTGAGTACGACGCTGGCCGCCGCCTTGGATACGTCGGTGGCGCTCGCCACAGCCACGCCCAATTCGGCCTGACGCAGGGCCGGGGCATCATTGACGCCGTCGCCGGTCATGCCCGTGACGTGCCCGGTGCGCTGCAGCGATTGCACGAGGTGATGTTTGTCCTCCGGTAGCACGCGCGCGAAGATGTCGCAGTCCTCGGGGTTCTCCAACGCCTCCCCCTTGGCTGCACAGACCCGTGTGCCGAGCCCCAGTACAGCGCCGATCGCCCGCGCCGTTTCCAGTGCATCACCGGTCGCCATGCGCACGCGCACCCCGAGTTCACGCAACTGCGCAATCAGATTGGCCGCATCCGGGCGCGGCGGATCGGACAGGCCGACGACGCCGAGCAGCTGCAGCGCGGCGGCAGGACCGGCCGCGACCGCGAGCACACGGGCGCCATTCTGCGCCAGTCCATGCTCGGCGGCCGCGAGCGCCGCGCGTTGTGCCTCGTTCAGCTGGCACAGCGGTGCAATGACGTTCGCCGCGCCCTTGACCGCATGCCATTCGGCTCCGTCCACGGTGTACACCCCTTCACTGCGGCGCGTGCTCGGGTCGAAGGGATGAAAGGCCCGGCGGACGGGAATATTTTCCAGCAATCGCTGCCGACGGGCCGGATCGAGGATCGCCAGGTCCAGAGGATCCTGGGTGGCCGCGTCGCTCGCCAGCGCCGCAGCGCGCAGCACTGTGCCGGCATCGCCGGTGGCCCCGAGCGGCGTCACGCCGGCGAGGGTCAGGGCGTTCTGCGTGAGCGTACCGGTCTTGTCCGATACCAGCGTGTCCATGGCGGCCGCCTCCTCGACGGCGGGCAGGTGAGTGACCAGCACCCCTCGATGCGCAAGGGCCTGGCCGCTGAGCGCCGTCGCGAGTGTGTAGGTCGCCGGCAGCGCCACCGGCACGGAGGCGACGAGCAGCATGAGCGCGAAGATCACCGTGTCCGCCGCCGCCAGGTGATGCCACAGGGCGAACGCCACGACCAACACCACCAGCAGCGCATCGAAGACGACGAGACGCTTGACGATCGCGAAAATGGTGCGCTGCATGTGGCTCGGCGCGCTGGCGGTACGCACCAGCTCGGCGGTGCGGCCGAAGAAGGTGTGTGCACCGGTCGCGGTGACCTGGCCGCTCGCTTCACCCTGACGCACGATGGCGCCGGTATAGGCAGGAGCGCCAGGATCGGCGCTCACCGGCAACGATTCGCCGGTCAATGCCGACTGATCGAGCGCCACGGCACCGTCGAATAGAACGAGATCCGCCGGCACGAGATCGCCCGCCCGCACATGCACGATGTCTCCGGGTACGAGCTGCTCGGCGGCGATCTGCTGCCAGCGGCCGTCGCGCAATACCCGCGCCCGGACCTGCAGACTCTTGCGCAGCAGTGCCAAAGCGTCCTGGGCGCGCCGCTCCTGCAGCAGGGCGACCACGGCGTTGAATACCAGGAGGAAGGCAATCACCAGCGCCTCCAGATCCCGGGCCAGGAGCAACTGCAGCACGATCACCACTTCGAGCATCCACGGCACCGGCGCCCAGAATTTGGCGGCGAGCTGCCGCCACAATGGCACACTGCGCTCGGCAATGGCGTTTGGACCGGATTGCGCGAGCCGCCGACCTGCCTCGGCGCTGTCGAGACCGTGCGTACGATCGGTGAGGACGGGGGGAGCGGGTGCCCCCGCCTTGACCTCGGCGCCGGCCGCCGCTGTGTTTGTGCCGCCGGTCCGTGGGGCTGAACTCATGGTCGAAAGGCACGCGCCGCCGCTGCGATGCCCTCGCCGATCATGGGATGCGGAAAGGCGGTGTCGGCCAGCGCCGCGGCGTCCAGGCCGCTTTCCAGGGCCAGCGCCAAGGGGGCGATGAGCTGAGCGGCGTCCATGCCGGCAATCTGCGCCCCGAGCAGCCGGCCGCAGCGCCGATCGAACACGAGCTTGATGAACCCGCGCGTCGCGCCATAGATCTGCGCGCGGGAGTCGTGCGCGTAATCGTAACGCGTCACGCTGACCGCGTCGGCACCCAGGGCAGCTTGCGCCTGCGCTGCGGTCAGGCCCGCATGGGCCAGTTCTGGTTCGGTGAACACCGTCATCGGCACCGCGTCGAAATGCATGCGGTCGACGGGCTGACCGCCGGCGGCGATGCAGTGCGCGGCCACCAGACTTTGCCGCACCGCCGAGTGAAACAACATGCTGCGGCCGTTGACATCGCCGGGCGCCCACACCCGCGGGTTGCTGGTGCGCAGCGTTTCATCGACCGCCACGTGACCGTTGTGCAGACTAAGGTCAAGATGCTCGATACCCTCGGGCAACACCGGCGCGCGGCCGGTGGCCATCAGCACCTGGTCGCCGCGCACAGACAATTCCGTGGCATCGTGCCGATAGCGCACAGTATATTCTTCACCCGCAGATTCAATACCCATGACCTGAGCCGACACGATAATGCGCACGCGTCCGGCAAGGTCGGCATGCAAAAAGGCTGCGAGCTCTGCATCGAAACCCGGCAGCAGCTGCGCGGTATACTCCAGCACCGTCGCCGCGCTGCCCAAGGCCTGCAGCATCGAGGCGGTTTCCACCCCGATGTAGCCTCCACCGATGGCGATGAGATGGCGCGGTTGCGGCAGATCGGCGCCGAGCCTGAACAAATCGTGCGAAGTGATCGCCAGCTCCGCGCCCGGTATCGGCAGACGGCTCGGACGTGAGCCGGTGGCGAGGATGAGATGGCGGAAGCTCACCTCGCGCACGCTGCCATCGGCGGCCGTGAGCCGGGCGCGATCGGCCGCAATGAGCGCAGCCTTGCCGTGCACGAACCGGATGCCGCTTGCGGAGATCTCGGCGCGATGCTGGGCGTAGCGCGTCTGCTGCACTCTATCCTTGTGTTCGAGCACGGCGTGCCAATCGACCTTCGAGGAGCCGCCCTGCAAGCCGAAATGGGCGCAGTTGGCGCTCAACCCGCGCACCAGCGCCGCCTCGCGCACCGCCTTGGACGGCACGCAGCCTTCGGCCAGACAATCTCCGCCGAGATTACCGATGGGATCGACCATCGCGACGGCGAGACCGGCGCGATCGAGGAAGAACGCCGCCGGATAACCTGCACCGCCGGCCCCCAGAACGAGCACGTCGACGGCCGCCGGAACATGATCGACGGAAGTGAAATCGTCGTGATTCATCGCGCACCTCGATTAGTCAAAAGTCGCAGCACGGGCGAAGGTAGGAATTGACGTCCGCATCGGCACGCGCGACCCGCTCAATTCCCGCGCGCCGCGCGACAACGACGACCCTGTGGCGATGCGCTCACCGTGCCTCGCGCGATGCCTCGAGAGCGCCGTGTGGCGCATGGCGCCACCGGCCCCATCATGCCGCCGGCGCGAATTCCTCGACCGCCTGCAACAGCGGATTCAGGTACATCAACGCAGGTCCGCCGTGCATGATGACGGCCATGAAGCCGGCGCTGACGATTTCCTCGCGGCGCGCGCCGGCGGTCACGGCGTGTTTGACATGCAGCGCAATGCACCACTCACATTGCGCGGCAACCGAAAGAGCGACGTTGATGAGTTCCTTGACACGCAGATCGAGCGCCGGACCGGCCTCGGCCTTCTGCATGAAATTCAGAAACGCCGCGAGTTCCTGCGGATACTCCTGGCGCAGCGACCGCATCAGGGCGTCGACTTCCGTGAGTTTGTCGGTCATGAGCATGGGGCTGTCCTGCAGTCAATGGGGCGCTTTTGCCATTGCGATGGCGGATACCTCAGCGGCAATCGGCCTTCGGCACCGGGCGGCCGCGCGCAAACGTGCTGGCGCTTGCCGTCAGGGCCGCAATCACTACTACGGTGACCATCCATCCTCAGCATAAGGCGTTTTTGCTTGCCCACCCATCGTGGGATATACGAATCACCGTGCGGTGCGGCGCGAGAGCCGCCTGCGCCAGAACGGATGCCGGCGCGCTACCGGGACGGGATCGAGTCAAGCCAAGGGCTGCTTGTGCAGGTACTTGGCAAACCACCTGAGTGCACGCTCGAGCACGTTGCGCAGATCCTTCGTCTTGTGAAAGGCGTGCCCCTCGCCTGCATACACCACGAGTTCGGTTGGCACGTGCATGGCGCGCAGTGCGTGCCAGAATTCGAACGATTGCGGCGCGGGGCATTCGCCGTCGTATTGGCCCACCACGACCAGGGTCGGCGTCTTGTCATTGCGGATGTAGTTGATCGCCGAGCTCTTGGCGTAGACTTGCGGATCCTGGTACACGGAGGCGCCGAAAAACGGGATCATCCATTTATCGATGGAGTTCTCCCCGTAATAGCTTTTCCAATCGGACAGGCCGGCAGCGGCGACGGCGGCCTTGAAACGGTGCGTCTGCGTCGGGGCAAACATCGACATGAACCCCCCGTAGCTCCAGCCGGTCAAGCCGAGCTCCGCGGCGTTGATCGGATATTTCGCCTCGACACGATCGATGCCGGCGAGGATGTCGCTCAAATCGCCATAGCCCATGTTGCGACGAATGGCCTGGGCGAAGCGCTCGCCCTCCCCGAAGCTGCCGCGCGGATTCGGCATGAAGACGAAATACCCCATGGCCGCGAACGGAGCGGCGTCGTAGCCGTCCTCGGGCCAGTCCGGGCGCGTCGCCCAGCTCGGACCGCCGTGCACATAGACGATCAGCGGATAATGCCGGTTCGGATCATAGTGCGCCGGCAACAACAGCCAGCCCTGGACTTTGAAGCCGTCATTGCGCCAGTGGACGGATACCGCCTTGCCCCACATCGGCCGCACATCCGTGTTCACGTGCGTGATCGCATGCGCCCGCTCGAGCACGCCGACCGGCTGAGCGGCGGCATCAGTCCTGAGCAGCACCGTGTCGATTTCGGGCGGGCTGTCGAAGGTGCTCGCGATGAAGGCAAGCACACGGTGGTCCGCGGAAACAGACACGGCTGAGGCGAAAGTGCCACTCCATACGCTGGCTGCCACGGTAAACAGCGCGTGCTGGATTGCCGGAGCGGAGCCGCGCAGCGTGAACAGCGACAGGCGGGTGGAGCCGCCCGCAAAGGAGGAAACCAGCATGTCCTCGTCGCCCGTCCAGGTCAGCCACGATGGCGTGATACCAATGCCCGGGGTGACATTGACCGGTTGCCCGCCTTTTGCCGACATGACGTAGATGTCGCCACCGGTCGCCCCCTGATCGCTCATCAGTCCGCCAATGAAAGCGATGCGCGCGCCGTGCGGCGACCACCGCGGCAGCGCAATTTGCAGGCCGTGCAGCGAGCCGCTGACCGTTCCCGGGTCGAGCACCACCCGCGCGCGGCCGCCATAGCGCTGGACGTAGAGCTTGGCCACCCACCAGTTGTCCCGCCCCGGCGGCGGAGCGCCAACATAAACGACGCGATTGCCCGATGGCGACCAGTCATATTCGTAGACAAACACCGGATGCGGCGTGATGAGGCTCACCCGACCGCCGGCCGCGGGCACCACCGCCAGCTGCTGGTGCTCGACGCCGGTGCGGCCGATCACTCCGACCTGGGGCCTGGTCGCCGATACCGCGGCGATGGGATGCAGATCACCCTTGACGTAAAGAAAGCTCAGCATTGCACCACCCGGCACCCAGCTCAACTGGTGGACGAAGCCGTGCAGATGAGTGATGCGCCGGGCCCGCAGGGCATGCGCGCCAACTTCATAGACATCGAGCTGACCGGAATCTCCATGACCGGAGTTGCAGTTCGACAGAAACGCCAGAACCTTGCTGTTCGGCGACCAGGCAAGACTGCTGAATCGGCACCGGCTGCGTGCGTGCGCAATTCTCACGGCGCGCACATGCGTGCCGTTGATGGCGGCAAGCTCGAGCCGCTCGCCCGGATTGCCGGTTGCAGACGGGTGCGCGCCTGCCGTCCCCGCAGCCGTGTGCGTCAGAGTTTCCGTCCAGGCAATGGCGCGTCCATCCGGAGCGACCGCGACGGCACCGAAGCGGTGCACGTCACGCAGGCGATGCATGATCTCGTCGATGCGCGTTGCCAGCGGTCCGCGCACCGCGGGCGCGGCGGCCGCGCTGCGCGGTCCGCTCAGGGCGGCGGCGAGTACGAAAACGAAAAGAACCGTTAGCCACCTGAGGCGCTGCGATTTCATGACGATCTCCCCGGCAATACCGGTCATACACGCAAAATACTAGCAGCCGGTGTTGTGCCCGTCGAACGGCCGTGGCCTGGGGCGGGAAGGCTTTCAGGCACATCAGACCGCGGCGCCAACCGTCCCGTCCTACGCGGCCAAGCTAAAGGACAGGATAGTGATATGATTGTCGCTCGTCCGCTCGAGATCAGGTAGGAGGCTGTCGATGTCCGAGTCTCGTCGTTATCTGCGCCCTGTCCGCTGGCTGGCCATCGGGGGTGTGGCGCTGCTCTTGAGTGGCTGTGGAATCAACAAGATTCCCGCGGACAAGCAGCAGGTCAATGCCGCGTGGAGTCAGGTACTGAATGAATACCAACGCCGCACCGATCTGATTCCAAACCTCGTCGCAACCGTCAAGGGATATGCGCACCACGAGGCCTCGGTCCTCGAAGCGGTCACCGCTGCGCGCTCCAGAGTCACGGCAACGCGAGTGCCAGCCGATATTCTGACGAATCCGAGGGAATTCCACGAATTCGAGCGGAACGAGAACACACTGGGTGGGGCGCTCTCGCGCCTCATTTCGGTCACG
Organism: Pseudomonadota bacterium; assembly: GCA_021822385.1. Classification (GTDB taxonomy): domain Bacteria; phylum Pseudomonadota; class Gammaproteobacteria; order Steroidobacterales; family Steroidobacteraceae; genus 13-2-20CM-66-19. The sequence continues at coordinate 60,233 of JAKARC010000001.1, read as the reverse complement.
GAGAACTATCCGAACCTCAAGGCCGATCAGAATTTCCTCGTGCTTCAGGCCCAGCTCGAGGGGACCGAAAACCGGATTGCCGTAGCGCGCCGCGACTACATTCTGGCCGTGCAGCAGTATGACACCGAACTCACCACTATTCCCGGAAGGTGGTATCGATCGCTGTTCTACAGCAACTACAAGCCCATACAGAACTTCACGATCTCGGCACAGGCCGAGAAGGTTCCCAAGGTTCATTTCTAGACAATCGCAGGATGCCGCTGAACCTGCCGCATTGACGTTGCCGACACCGTGATGCACGCACGACATGTGAGCCCGATCGGATCTCGCGCCGTGCCGGTCCCGTGGCTGCGGATCGTTCTAGTCGTTGTGCTCGCATTGGCGGCCGTGCGCGCCCAGGCGGCACAGAACGCGCTCGATCTGGGGATGCCGCCGTTTCCGCAGCTCACAGGACCCGTGGTGGATACGGCGCATCTGCTGCCGCCCCGGATATTTTCCACGCTGTCGCGACGTCTTGCCGCCTATGCCCGCAGGACCGGCAATCAGCTCGTGGTGGTGACGCTGCCGACGCTCAATGGCTATCCGATCGATTATTACGGTTACCAGCTGGGCCGACACTGGGGCATCGGGCAGAAGGGGAAGAATAATGGGGTGCTGCTGATCGTCGATGCCGGGGAAAAACAAGTGCGCATCGATGTCGGCTACGGGCTCGAGGGCACTTTGACCGATGCACAAAGCTTCCTCATCATTCACAACGTGATCGTCCCGGACTTTCGCAAAGGCGCCTACGCCACGGGCATCGTCGCCGGCGCCGATGCCATCCTGTCCGTGCTCGGAAACAAGGCTGCAGCCGTGCCGCATCGACAGGTCCAGGAACGCAACGGAACCGGTCTGCTCATGCTGTTCGTTCTGTTTTTCGCGCTCTCGCCCTTCCTGCGCGCACTGTCCGCCCGCCGCAGAGGATCGCCCGGTTACGGGGGCGGCGGCGTGGGCAGTGGCTGGCTCGGGTGGCTGGCGCTCGGGATGTTGGGCAGCGGCATGGGCAGCGGCTTTGGCGCGGGCGGATTCGGCGGTGGCGGATTCGGCGGGTTCGCCGGCGGCGGCGGATCATTCGGGGGCGGCGGCGCCGCCGGGAGCTGGTAGCGCGTGACTCGCTTCTCCACGGCGGACAAGGCCCGGATCACAGCGGCGATTCATGCCGCGGAGAAGGAAACGAGCGGCGAGTTCGTTGCGGTGGTGGCCCGTGCCAGCGACCATTACGTCTTCGTTCCGCTGCTGTGGGCAGCAATGATTGCGCTGCTCCTGCCGGGCGCAGCATCTGTGTCTGGCCTGCATGTGCATTGGATGCTCCTCTACCAACTGCAGCTCGCCAGCTTCATCGTGCTTGCGACGGTGCTTCTCTTTGCGCCCGGACTGCATCTGAAACTGGTGCCCGCACGAGTGAAACACGAGCGCGCGAGTCGCTTTGCCAAGGCGCAGTTCTACCAGCAGGGCATACACGTCACGCGCCACCATTGCGGGGTGCTGCTGTTCGTTTCCCTCGCCGAGCGCTATGTTGAAATCGTGGCCGATCGGGGCATTCATGAGAAACTGGGCGAGGCGCACTGGCAGGCGATCATCGAGCTGTTCGTGAGCCGGGTGCGTCAGGGCCGAATCGCGGACGGCTTCGTAGAGGCGATCAACGCCTGCGGCAAAGCGATGGCGGAACACTTTCCGCCGGACCCGGACCAGTCGAACGAACTGTCGGACGGACTGATCGAGGTCTGATCACAGTCGTGCGGGCCCCTGAAGCGCGGGCGGCCGAATGCCGGGCACAAGGGTCCGTATCAGCGATGATGCGTGCAGCGGGCGCAGGATACTGCAGTGAGCCACCGCGAGAATTTCGGCCACACGCCCGTACTCGATATAATCCCCGCGCGAATCAAGTCCGAACCGGACGCAAGAGGCGTACGTTGATGAAACCCTACGTGATCTGCCACATGGTTGCCAGTATCGACGGACGGATTCTGCACAGCCGCTGGCGCCCACGCACGAGTGACGGGGGCACCCTCTTTGAAAGTCTCCACGAGCGTCTGGGCGGCAATGCCTGGCTCATCGGCCGCGTGACTGGCCAGGAGTTCGCCAGGCGTGCCGATTACGATGATGCGCCCCGGCAGGTCTTTCCCCGGGAACCCTGGATCGTGCGGCGGGATGTCGGCGCCTATGGTGTCGTGCTCGATGCGCACGGAAAGATTGCCTGGGGCCGCGCCGACATCGGCGGTGATCCGATCGTCGTCGCGCTGACCGAGCAGGTCGCGGATGGACACCTCGCCGGATTGCGCCGCGACGGTGTTTCCTATTTCTTTGCCGGCGAGCGGACGCTCGATCTGCAGTACGTGCTCGAATTCCTCAACCGCGAGCTCGGCGTGGAGCGGCTGCTGCTCGAGGGCGGCGGGGTCACGAATGGGGCATTCTTGCGCGCAGGCCTGATCGATGAAGTGAGCATCGCGTTGTGTCCGGCGGTTGACGGGGCCCAGGGTGCGCCGAGCTTCTTCGATTCCTCCGGCAGCGAAGCCGACGTGCGCGCACCGATCGCGGCAATGACCCTTGCGCGCAGCGAGGTGCTGGAATCCGGTGCTGTATGGTTGCAGTATCGGCTGCATCATGCGACCAGCGCATAATCCGCAACTGCGGCCTACCGTCACGGCGCAGGGTGAACTGGAGGGCTCATGGGACATTTCGGCGTTGATCTCAGCGGACGCGTTGCCCTCGTCACCGGCGCCTCGCGCGGCATTGGCCGGGCCATTGCTCAGGCCCTTGCCGATGCAGGCGCCGATGTTGCCGTAAACTGTCACCAGCACGTGGAGCGCGCGCAGGCCGTGGCGGCCGCAATACGGTCCGGTGGGCGGCGGGCAATCGTGATCGCTGCTGACGTCTCTCAGCGGCAGGCGGTGCTCGCCATGGTGGAACGGGTGGCCCGCGAGCTGGCCCCGCCCGACATTCTCGTAAACAACGCCGGTATCGCCACGGTGCGCGAAATCGATGCGCTCGATGAAGCAGACTTCGATCACAGCATCAGCGTCAATCTCAAATCTGCGTTTCTGTGCATCCAGGCGACACTGCCGGCCATGCGGGCACGGGGCTGGGGCCGGATCGTCAACATCTCCTCCGCGGCCGCGCGCGGCGCCGGCGTAGTCGGGGTGCATTACAATGCGGCCAAAGCCGGACTCGAAGGACTGACGCGCGGCTATGCGGCCCGCCTCGCGAGCGCGGGCATCACGGTGAACGCCGTTGCCCCGGGTCCGATCGACACCGACATGGCCGAGCCGCTGCGCCGCACGGAAGCATTCCGACACATTCCGGTGGGACGGCTCGGCACGCCCGATGAGGTCGCGCAGGTGGTGTTGATGGTCATCGCCAATGCGTTCCTCACCGGACAGACCGTTGCGATCAACGGCGGAGTTCTGCTCGCCTGAGCCAATTGCGGTCGGGACGCCCGGAACCGGTGCTGTCCGTGTCAGCTGCGCATTCCGCGTGCGGCGCTGCCGTGCCATAGCGCGTGCATTCGTCAGGACCGCTGCACCGATCAGCGCCCGGTCAGAACGGCCGGTCGCAGGCAGCACGGCACACCCCGCCTGCGCGCCTATAATCCGGCGGCAGCGGCGCGTTCCGCTCGAGAGAGTAACGCTTGTGAATTACCGAGTCATCCTGACGATCGTCCTCTCGGCGGGTGCGGCACCGGCCCTGGCACACGGCGCGAAGTTCACGTACGCCACCGGCTACTCGATTGCGCAGATCTGTGCGCGTCCGGGCCCGAGCGGATATCACCCGACACAGGTGCAATGGAGTCCCGACGGGCGATATCTCACCTATTTTCTGCGGCACGCGCCGTCCGGACGCGCGAATCTCTATCGGCTCGACGTGGCGAGCGGCAAGGCCGCTCTACTGCTCTCGAGCCATCGGCTCGCGGGGGCGGCGGCACCACCCTGGACGATAAAGAACGCAATCAAGCGCAATCGCGTCACGCGCTACGGCGTCGACAGCTATCACTGGTCGCCCGAGAGCAATGCGCTCACGTTCGTCAGCCATGGGCAGATCTATCTGTACGACCTCGCCACACGTGCGATCACGCAGATCACGCACCAGCCCGGCGACAAACGCGATCCTCAGCTCTCGCCCAACCAGAAATGGATCAGCTACGTTGCCGACGGAGTGCTCTATTACAGTGCAGTGCACGGTGGGACCGTCCACCGAGTGGCGGCGCGGCGCAGCGAAGTTCTCGACGGTGAGCTCGACTGGGTATACAGAGAGGAACTCGGCCTGCGCTCGGGTTACGCATGGTCACCCGACAGCCGGCGCATCGCGTTCCTGCAGTTCGACGAGCGCCCGGTACGGACCTTTCCCATCGTCAACTATCTGCACAATCGCCCGCGCATCTACGCGCAGAAGTATCCGACCGCCGGCACGGCGAACCCAATCGTACGGTTGGGCGTGCTCACGGTTGCAACCGGGAGAGTGGTGTGGATGGCGATGGCAGGAACGCCGGACACCTATCTTGCGCGCTTCGGGTGGCTACGAGACGGCACGCGCGTCTTCGGTGAGGTGCTCAATCGCGCCCAGACACGGCTCGAACTGCTGAGCGCGGATCCAAGAACCGGCCGTGTCCGCAGACTGGCGCGGCAAACCGACCCTGCCTGGGTGGGTGTCGGCGCAAGCCCGTATTTTCTGCGCACCGGGCAATTCATCTGGAGCGGGGCGCAGGATGGCTGGACACATCTTTATCTCTACACGCGCAATGGCCGGCTGATACGCCGGCTGACGCGCGGAAATTACAATGTCCTCGCCCTGGACGGCGTCAATGAACGCAAGGGTGTGGTGTATTTCAGCCGCTACCGCCACGGTCCACTCGACACGGAGCTGTATCGAGTGTCACTGTACGGCGGCAAGGCCGTACCGGTTACCAGGCGCCCCGGCACACACGTCATCGACATGGGCCCGGGCGGACGCGCATTTCTCGACACCTACTCCAATGTCGTGACCCCGCCCGCATTCACTCTGGTCAATCTGCGCAACGGCCGGCGCACCCTCATCCAACGGGCGGCGCGCTTGCCGTTTCGGTTGCAGAAACCGCACTTCATCACCATTCCATCGGCAAGCGGACACACTCGACTGTACGCCCGTATCACTCTGCCACCGCATTTCGACCCGCATAAGCGCTATCCGGTCATCATGTATCAATACGGAGGACCGGACGTGCCGCCGAGTGTGCGCGACGTCTGGCGCGGCGCATTCTTCCTGTTCAGCCAACGCATGGCGCAGCGCGGCTTCGTGATGTTCGCCACCGACAATCGCGCCGCGACCTACTTCAGTCACCGGGCGCAGACGCGGGTGAAGTTTCGCTTCGGCGGGCTCGCGCTGCAGGATCAGCTCGCAGCGGTGCACTGGCTCAAACGCCACGCCTGGGTCAACCCGCGGCGCATCGGCATCTGGGGTTGGAGCTTCGGCGGCTACATGACCGCCTTCGCGTTGACGCATGCACCGGCTGTGTGGCGCGCCGGTATTGCCGTAGCGCCGGTCACTCGGTGGCAGGACTACGACACGATCTATACCGAGCGTTACATGGGCACGCCGCAGCAGCACCCGGCGAGCTATGCCGCCAGTTCAGTCGTGGCGGCTGCACAACACCTCGAGCGGCCGTTGCTGATCGTGGCGGGAACCGACGACAATAATGTGCATTGGCAGAACACCGTGCAATTGGTGCACGCGCTGATTCACTGGAACAGGCCCTACCGATTGCTGATCTTCCCCAATAAAACGCACGGTATCTCAGGGCCGACCGCGCGGACCGATCTGTTTACCGCCATGGCGCACTTCTGGGAGCGGCACCTGCGGTGAGGTGCGTGCGCGGCGCGCGGCCATCGGGCCGGCGGCGGCACGCGTCAACGGAGTTTCACCGGGACTGCTGAAATCCGTGTACCGTGGTTGTTAAATGGCGGTAAATCATACGCTTACCCACCCTCACCACCCCCTTATGGGACAAACGCCGTGCGTAACGTTAAGGTGAGGTTCATCGAACATATGCTATTGCTCGATACATCCAAAAAAGACTGCGGCGTCTGGAGCAACGATGGTCTTCATACAAATATTCTTTGCAGTCGCTCTGGGTCTGGCGAGCCTCGGGTCGATCATCTTCGTCTTGATCAATGTTCACCTGCACAATAAAACTCCGGTGAATCCGCAGATGACGGAACCCGCGGCCGGCGCACGCGAGATGCCCGCCACCGTTGTAGCCGGTGGTGCTGTGCGTCGCACCGACATCCTTACCTGAGCGTCGAGTTCAGCCCTCGGGGATGCCGATCGCTCATTCCTCGACGGGCTCGATGAGGTCCGGCCCCTCGTTCGCGGGACTATTCACACGCAGTCCGACCGGATATGCGCGCATGCGCTGCGCCGGATAGGCGGTGAGGAGCGCGTAGGCCTCGGTGCGCGTGCCGTCGAGCCATGCAGCGAACTGACCCGGGGTGAGCACGGCCGGCATGCGCCCGGGATGAGACCCGACGTTGTGAATATCGCGCAGCAGCGCGTTGGCCGGTAGCGTGATCAGCGCGCAGCTTTCGACCGTAACGCCATCGGCGCGGATGCTGCGATCCCAGATGCTCGCGAACCCGAAAACCGGCTCATCGGTGAGATGGATGAAGTACGGCCGCCGCTTCCCGGAAGTCTCCAGGCGCCATTCGTAGAAACCCGCGGCGAGCTGAACGCACCGCTGGCCACGCATCCAGGCGCCGCGCCATGCGGCACCGCTCGCGAGGGTCTCCATCCTGGCATTGAGGGTTGCATACTTGGGCGGTACACCGCGGGCAAAATACGGGATCAAGCCCCAGCGCAGCATCACCCCCTCATGCGTGCCATCGACCATGCGAACGACAGGTACGGGCTGCGAAGGGGCGACGTTGTAGCGGACCGCGAATTCCCAGCGCACTCGGCCGAGCCGCACGGCCTGCTCGAATTTCGCCTGCTGCGCCAGGATGTAGCGACCACACATTTGGGCACTGTAGCCGTTTGCCGGCCGGGCGAACATGCCGGCAGGCCCACTGCCGTTGCGAGCGACGCCGAAACTCCTGGTTCATCAAACGGTTACCTCGTCCAGGTCGCGATGGCCCACCGCCCTGCATGGACAGGATCCGCGCGGGCGAGGGAAGCTTCCGGCATGGCCTTGCCGCTGACTCCCTCGACCCGGTTGTCCGACCACCGCGATGCGCACGTCGAGTTGCGCTGCGGAGCATGCGGCCATCAACGCGATGTACGGGCTGATGCGCTGGCTCGCCTGATGGGTTGGGAGACGCTGCTGGCGCCGAGATTGGCGCGCTTTCGCTGTTCGCGCTGCGGGGCACGTCGCGTCGAGATCCGCTTCGGCTACGAACTTCAGCCCCGCGGCTGGACGTTGCACCTCTAGATGTTAGCGGTCGAGCCGACCGCCGAGAACACTGCGCACCGCGGGAACGAGCTCCTGCGCGGTACGCCGTTTACTGACGAACGCGCGCGCGCCGGCTTGTGCCGCCTTCGTGCGGTACACACTGGAATCGCTGCGCGAGTGAATGATCACCGGCACGGTCGGGGCAAGCTCGCGCAGGTGTCGCGTGGCCTCTATGCCATTCATGTCGGGCAGGGCGATATCCATGATCACGACGTGCGCGGGGGTCGCGGCCATCGATGTCAGTGCGCTCTCGGCATCGCGCACGACCTGGACCACGATTGCCTCGAAGGTGGCGTGCAGCAGTGCCGCCACGGCGGTGCCGGTCGGCGCGTGGTCTTCCACGACCAGAATGCGAACCACCGCGCCGTTGCCGGGCACCGGACCCTCTGGGTGGGACTTCACCATCGAAAAGCAACCCGCGCGGCTCGCCAGAGCACAGTCCAACATGGCGGTTCGCGCCGGTCTGTAGGGAATTCTCAACAGCCGGGTTATTCCAACGAAGTCAATCCGTGCAGGATGGCGAACTTCACCAGTCCGGCGAGATCCGTGACCCGCAACTTCTGCATCAGCCGGCTGCGGTAGGTATCGACGGTCTTGGGGGACAGCCGCAGGCGTCGGCCGATCTCGGCGCTCGAGAGTCCGTCGCTCACGAGCTTGAGGATCTCGCGCTCACGGTTGCTCAGGCTGTCGATGGGGCTCGCCCCGCGGCGGCTGCTGATGCCTTCGGCGAGGATCTCGGCGATCCGCCCGCCGAGGTGGCGCCGTCCGAGGTGAACCACCCGGACCGTCTCGGCGATCTCCCGCCCCGCGCTCTCCTTGAGCAAATAGCTGCGGGCGCCGGCCTCGATCGCCTGAAATACATGCTCAGCCGAGGAATGCATCGAGAGAATCACCACTGCGGTCCTGGGGTGCGCGGCAATGATCTGGCGGGTCGCGCTGATGCCATCGAGCTCCGGCATGGACAGATCGATGATCGCCACGTCAGGAGCCAGAGCAATGATCTGCTCCACCGCCCGGCGACCGTCCGCAGCCGTGCCGATGACCTCGATGTCCGGGGCGGAGCCGAGGATCGCCACGATGCCATCGCGTACCAGCGCGTGGTCATCGGCAATGAAGACGCGGATGCGTGGTGAGGGCATCGGCTCAGCCCGGCGCAACCGGCCCCAGCCGCGGAATGCTCACCTGCACCCGCGTGCCGCCGCCGGGGGTGCTCACGATGATGCAGCGCCCACCGATCGACTCGGCGCGCTCGGTCATGGTCAGCAGCCCCATGCCGCCCGTGCCGCGGGCGGTCCGGAGCGCCGGATCGAAGCCGACGCCGTCATCGCCAACCTCAAGGCGTATCGGATCGCCCGTCGCATCGAGACTGATGTGCACTGCGGTGGCGCGGGCGTGCTTGGCGCAATTGTTGAGCGCTTCCTGCACAATCCGGAACAACGCGATCGCCACCGTCGGCGCGAACGGCGGCTCGGGCTCGGCGCCCTCGATCGTGAGCCGAAAGCCATTGCGGCGCGCGACCCGCCGGGCATGTTCGCCGAGGGCCGCGAGGAGCCCGAACTCGTCGAGACCGGGCGGGCGCAGCTCGACCATGACATCGCGCAATCGCCGTGCGGCATCCTCGAGCAACGATTGCGAGTCATCGAGCCGCTGCGTGAGCGCCACGTCTGCCGGATCGGGCAGCAGGCGACGCAAAATGGTTAGATTCAGACTCACCGCGCCGATATCCTGGGCCACGGAATCATGCAGCTCACGCCCGAGCGCGTTACGTTCGGTCTCCTGGATCTCGAGCACCTGGCGCGACAGACAGTGCAGTCGGTCGATCTGGCTGTCGAGCGCCTGTTCGGCCGCTCTGCGCTGACTGATGTCGATGCCGACGCCGATCAGGAAGTCCTCGCCGGCGTAATGCAGGCGCTGACCGGTAAACAAGTATGGAATGGCGCGACCGGATTTTGTCAAAAACGACGCTTCAACCACATCCTGACCGTGTGCGAACACGGCCTCGATCCGCTCCCGCAGCAATGACCTGTGTTCGGGCGCAACGAGATCGAGCGGATGCAGGTGCGCGAGCTCCTCGGCGCTGTAGCCGCTCACCTGGAGAAAATTGCGGTTCCAGCGACGAAAGCGTCCGGCACGGTCGAAGAAATAGACGATACCGGGCATGCTTTCCATGATCGCGCTGGCGAAGTCCTGCTCGCGCCACAAAGCTTCCGTGACGCGGGTTTGGTCGGTGATATCGCGGAAGCTGCCGATGTAATGCGTAATACGCTCGCCGGAATCACGTACCGCCGCGATACTCAACCAACAGACGATCTCACGACCATCGCGGCCACGATTGACGATGTCCCCCGACCAGGAGCCGCGCGTGCTCAGCGCGCGCCGCATGGCGCGAAAATATTCCGCGCCGTGTCGGCCGGAGGCAAGCAGCGCTGGATCGCGCCCCACGACTTCCGCGCTGCGATAACCGAACAGCGCTTCAAACGACCCGTTGACCACCTCGATGCGGCTGTCTGCGTCCATTATCATGACCGCTGCGACGCTGTTCTCGAATGCGCGGTGCAGGATCGCGAGCTCGCGGTCCTGCCGCTCGCGGTGCTCGAGCGCGGCCTGCAGTGCGGCGCGGCTGCGCAGCACCTCGATGCACACGCCGAGGTCATCGCCGAGCAGTTTGAAGTGCTGCAGCTGCTCGGTGTCGACGGCCCGCTTGCGCGACGAATAGACGCTGAGCAGCGCCGCGATCGCTCCGCCGGGCAACGATAGCGGCAGCACGAACGAGGAACGCAGGCCATAGGCGGCGGCGCGTTCCCGCCAGGGGCCGAAGCGTTCATCGGACGCAAGATCGTCGTTGAACTGCATCTCGCCGAATCGCCACGCGCGGCCGGCAGGCCCGTTGCCATGAGGTCCCTCGTCCCAGGTCATGATGAGCTCGTCGATGTAGCCAATCGCCGCGCCGGCTGCGGCGATGACGCGAAGGCTGCGGGCGGGAGGCGCCTCGGCAATGCTGACGGTTGCCAGGACGAAAGGCGTGGCTGTGGTCAGTGCCTCGCAAACAGTCTTATACAACGCCTCCTCGCTGGAGGCGCGCAGCACCGCGCGGTGTGCATTGTTGATTGCCGCAAGAACCCAGTTGAGCCTTCGCCCACCATGGGGGCGTGCCCGCTTCGGCGGCGTCCGCTTCGCTGGACTACGTTCGAGCAGCGTTGTTCTCCCGCGGTCCAAAGGCACCGTCGAGATGCCATTTGGAGCAACGCCGAAGCACTTTAGCGCGCGGGCGAGTGCCGGTCAACGCGGCACCCCCGCGCGGAGTCGGGCGATCAGCGCCGCGGTCTGGGGGACGCGCCGGACCCGGATGGTTAGGGTTCGCCGAGCCTGCTCAGCAATGTCGCTAGCGGCCCAGGCCTGCTGAACAGGTAGCCCTGGGCGATCTCGCAGCCGATGCTCGTCAGGACATCACGCTGATAGGGCGTTTCGACGCCTTCGATCACCAGCTCGACACCAAGGCTCTGTGCCATCGCCACCATGGCCTTGAGGATGCTGATGTCTCCGTCGGCCTGCGGCTTGAGGTCGCGAATGAAGCTGCGATCGACCTTCAGACTGTCCACCGGCAGATGGCGCAGATAGTGAAAAGAGGAGTAGCCGGCGCCGAAGTCATCGATGGCAATGCGCACCCCGAGCGCACGCAGCGCCGCAAGCGCTTGCGAGGTCTCCGTGCAATGCTCGATCAGGAAGGTTTCCGTCAGCTCGAATTCGAGCAGGTGCGGATCGATGCTACTGTGCGCCAAGGCCGCCTCGACGCTGCGGACGAATGTTGGATCGGAGATCTGCACGCCCGAGACGTTGACCGCGATCCGCAGCGGCGGCTGGCGGCGCGTGCGACACAGCGCCGCGGCGCGCAGCGCATCGTGGAGGATCCATTCGCCGAGAGGACCGATCAGCCCGGACTCCTCGGCAATGGGAATAAAGCTGTCCGGAGTCTGCATGCCGAGCAGGGGATGATTCCAGCGCACCAGCGCTTCGGCGGCGAGGATGTGTCCAGTCTTGATGTTCACGATCGGCTGGTAGTGCAGCTCGAACTCCCGTCGCTCGATTGCACCGCGCAGCGACTGCTTGACGATGACGTGGGTGCGCAGCCGGTCGTCGATGTCGGTGTTGTAGAGGCTGATGCCGGGGCGGGCCGCTCGCTTGGCGGCATGCAGGGCGATATCGGCGCGCTGCGCAAGTTCGAGCGCTCCCTCGGCACCGGCTTGCAACTCTCCGTCACGCGCATCAACGCACAGACCGATGCGTGCCGGCAGATTGATGACCCCGCCGGGGAGATTGAAGGGAGCCGACAGCAGGGACGCGGCTGACGCGGCAATTTGCCGGGCCTGCTCCTCGCTCGGCACGGCGTTGCCGAGAACTGCGAACTGGTCGGCCTGCAGTCGGTAGCAACGACTTCCGCTTGGAAACGCTTGCTGCAACCGCGTGGCGATCATCGTGAGAATTGCATTGCCGGTGGCCATGCCATAGGTGTCGTTGATCTCGTGGAAACGCACGAAATCGACCATGTACAGCGCCGTACGCCGGCCGTGCGCGCGGTCCGTTGCAAGCTGTTCAGAGAGTTGCACGTGAAAAGCGGTGGCATTGGGCAGGTGCGTGAGCAGATCGTGCTCGCGGACGTAGGTCAATTCGTCCTGGGCGGCCTTTTCGGGCGTGACATCGAGAGTCACGCCGTTCCAAAGAACATCGCCATTGGCGCGCTGCGTGGGTCGCAGACGCGAGCGCAGCCAGCGCCGCTCGCCGTCGGGACGCTGAATGGCGAATTCCAGATCGAGAGTATCGAGGGCCTGTCGCGCCTGCCGCCAGCGGTGCTCGAGCCGCTCGCGGTCCTGCGGCAGGATCAGCCCCAACAGTGTTTCGGGTTTGAGCGAGGCACCCGTATCGCAGCCGAGCAGCGCGGCGGCCGACCGGCCAAGGTAGGTGAATTCGACCGGCATCCCATCGCGCTGGCGGATCTGATAGACGAAGCCTGGAACGGTGTCGGCGATGCCCTCCAGCATCTGCGCGAAATGATCCTGAGCCTCCTGGGCTTCGCGTCGCTCGGTCACGTCGGTCAGCGTGCCGGCGAAGGCGATGATGCGCCCATCGCCGTCGCGTACCGGCGAAATGGCGATCTGATTCCAGAATGGCGTGCCGTCTTTGCGGTAGTTGAGCAGCTCGCAGCGTACCGGCTGGCCGGTGCGCAGTGCCGCGCCAATCACGGCCACGGACGCCGGGTCGGTATCCTCACCCTGTAGAAACCGGCAATTCCGTCCGAGCACCTCGTGCTCGGCATAGCCGGTCAGCCGCAGAAACGTCGGATTGACGCGCACGATGGGTAGATCGGGATCGGTCGCATCGACGTACACGATGCCGCTGTCGGTCGCTTCGATGACCGCCGTATGGGGCAGCGAGGGAATCCGGTCCGCCGGTCCTGCGACACCGGACAATGCAAACAGCCGCGAGCGGGGCAACTGGCGCGGATCGGCGACATAGCTGATGAGGTCCACGGGCACCCGGCGTGCGCATTCAGCATCGGCCTGGGCCGCGCAATTGCGGCTGAGCAGCGCGATAGCCGCATCGCGCAGCTGTCGGCATCGGACGCGCAGCCGCTCGGCGTCGCAGCGGTAGCTGTCGGTCAATCGTGCCGCAGGCACGGCCAGCAATCCGATCCCCAGATGCTCGAGCGCCGGCGGCAGCGCATCGGGCGAGTCGAGCGCAAGCGCCAATCTGAAGGCGAGAGACCGCAGGACATCGAGTGCAAGCGCCAGCCGCGCCGGACCGATGTCCTTCGCGACGGCGTCGAGCATGAGAATGACATGAGCGCGCAGCGGATCCGCAAGCGCTCGGCAGGTATCGACCAATCTCTGTGCCCGATGCGGGTCAGACAGCAGCTCGAACGGAATCGATACGATGTAGGTGTGACGAATGCTCGCGGGTCGCTGAGCGCGGATCACGGCAGCGACCCGCTCGAGCTGCCGGCTCGGCTCGGCGCCATGGACCAGATCCCCCTCGACGATCAGGAAGGGTTGTGGCCTTCCAGCGAGATCCAACAGAGTCCGGGAACGGATCGGCGCGTCACACTGCGGCTCCGCCGTTCCTGGAGCCGCATCGGGGGGCATCACAGACTGTGGCCGCAGCGTCACGAGATGCAGTGAACGCTCGGTCAGCACCTCGAGACACGCAACGGTCACGATCAGGTCAGCGGCTGTACCGTCCACGCGGGACACTCGTGCCGTAAATTCACGAGTGCCGCCCGGCTCGGGTGCTCGCGCGTGTGCGGCCCATTCCCGCTCGAGACCCAGCAGGTCGTCCATGCGGGCCCCCACGATAGCGTCGTCGGATCGATCAAGCGTCGCGCCGAAGGCCGGGTTCAGCGCCAGCACGCACAACGTTTCATCGGCAATGGCCGCCGCAACGGGAACGGCCGACAGCAGTGCCTTGAGCCACACCGCGCTCGGTGTTTCTCCGAGCACCGTCAGAACCGCTGCGTCGGCCGGCACGGTGCTCGTGCAGGCGCCTTGCCCGGGATTCACGCTCGAAGCTCCGGCCCCGGCCAAGGCCGGCGCCGCACCAGCCATGGTCGCCGCATGAGACTCTCCACGATCTGTGCTACCGACAGATCACGTCCAACTGATACCGGTACACTACGCGCTGCGCACGCGCGGCGATGCGGGGAGTAACGTATGCGGCGTGTAGGGAGTTCTTGATCTGAGCGGACGGAACGTCCCGGACGTGATTCCGCGCATGCAGTGGTGCCGCAACGCGGGTCTATCGCCGCTCGCGGGGAACCGCAACTGGGCTCTGTGAGCCCAAGCTCGCGATCGCGGCGGCAAGAACAACCGGCGTTTCGCGGCTCCGTGCTGAATGCGTACTTCGGTTTCCAGATCTTGATGTGGGGGCGAGGCCGCTCGGCACGATTTCGCGCGGTTCCCAAGAGTTAGCGCGGCGCAGGATACGCATTTCGGCTGACCGGGCAGCACCTGCGGTCTGCAATTGTCGCTGTCTACCGACGGGTCGTCGCCGCATCAGCTGACCATGACCCAGAAACGCGTGGCAAACATGCTGGAGATACGCCGCGAAGGGGTGACCGAAGCGGCCGGAATGCCACGGAAGCTCGGCGTCACCCGCGCCGGGACGCATCGCCGTCCTCGACCCGCAGCGACTCGAAGCGCTTGGCTGCGAGTGTTGCCCACGGTGCAATAGCCTGGATCCGGCCGTAAGGAGTAACGCGGGGCGGCAGCGCGAGGGTGCGGAACACGTGCGCAAGCAATCGCGCAGTGCAGCGAAGTGAGGTCGTGACCGGCGACACTCGGTGCAGCCGCACTCATACGGACCGTGGGCGCACAGGAGGAATTAGATAGATGCGTGAGCTCGCTCCAGGCGACCTGTTGGCCGCGCATTCCCGTCGATTGGCTTGTAATTGACTCGCTCCACCGTGCCGCACGCACACCTGCACTCCGGCCGCAGTGCATGCGGCCATCCCGCAGACTGCGGCGGCGCGATCAGCGGCTCGAGGCCGGCAACTTGTCGGCCGTTCTGGTGTCGAAATCGCTCGCGTCGTGCCGCTCATGCAACTGGCTTGAAAGCTCACCGGAGGTCCGATTGACCATGCGGCCGCGGCGTACCGCGGGCCGCTCGAGCAGCATGTCCGCCCATCGCTGCACGTGCTTGTATTCCTGTACACTCAGAAACTCTGCAGCAGACCCATAGGACCACCCCTTGGCCAACCCGCCGTACCAGGGGAAAATGGCAATGTCGGCGATGGTGTAGTCATCGCCTGCGACGTAGCGATTGTCGGCCAGCCGGCGGTCGAGCACATCGAGCTGGCGCTTCACTTCCATGGCGAAGCGATCGATGGCGTACTCGATCTTGACGGGCGCGTAGGCATAAAAATGACCGAAGCCGCCACCGAGGTAAGGTGCGCTGCCCATCTGCCAGAACAGCCACGACAGACACTCGGCGCGCGCGGCCCGCGCGGTGGGCAGAAAAGCACCAAACTTCTCCGCTAGATACACCAGAATCGAGCCCGATTCGAACACGCGGATCGGCTCCGGTCCGCTGCGATCGACCAGCGCCGGGATCTTGGAGTTTGGATTGACCGCCACGAAGCCACTGCCGAACTGCTCGCCTTCACCGATACGAACCAGCCACGCATCGTACTCGGCGCCGCGATGGCCGAGTGCCAGCAGTTCTTCCAGCATCACCGTGACTTTCACGCCGTTCGGCGTGCCTTGCGAGTAAAGCTGCAACGGGTGGCGTCCGACGGGCAGCTCCTTGTCGTGCGTGGCGCCGGCGATCGGGCGGTTGATGTTCGCGAAGCGGCCACCGTTCGGCTTGTTCCATGTCCAGACCTTCGGCGGTACGTATTCGGGCGTGTCAGCCATCATCGATGCTCCTCTGGGACCGGCCACCGCACTGGGCGGGCCGTGCGTATTTTACCGTGTCCGCACGCGAACGGTTGGCTCATGGCCTCGAATCGCGCGGCATCCGGGGATAATTGCGGGGCAGTTCCGCCGTGACCGGCGCCGCAGGTATGAATTATTGAACTCTAGCGGTGCGGGCAGTTGTGCGGAATCGGGGCACGGCTGGATACTCTGTCGACCCTCAATTGAAGTTGTGCCCGACCTGCCATGCGCTGATCCAGCGTATGGCCTGTGCACGCTGAATGTTGGTGATATACGATGCCGTTGCGTTACGGATCGCCACAGCCTATGACAGCGACCGTGGTGATGACGCCGACGAGGCGGCCCATGCGTATTCTAATTCGGCAGTTCTCGCGACTTCGCGACCGCAGCGCACAGGTTCCGGGGTACTCCCGTGCCCGTCTCGTAGGCTGTGCTCGGAGAATACTCGCCCCCCGGGTCTGCCGACGAGATCGCCAGCCGAAGTAGCGCTTCCTCAGGCGCACGAGTTCGCTGCGTTGACCACGCGCCATGTTTCTACGCGTCTCCTCGGACCCGGCGAAGGCTGATCTGATGGCCTTTGCCGTGGCGTCATGGGTGAACGGGCACAAGCTTTCCAACGGCACATGCCGACAGCGTCGGTACTCCGAGTGGCAACGAAGCGCTGCTGCGCAGCTCGCACGTGCCGCACGCGTTTGCGCACGTGGTCGGGGGCGTCGATCGGACAACGCGCCCGCAATCCGAGCGGCGAGGAGGTCAAACGTCAGTATCCGCGAACTGTAGAGATGGACCGGCGTGTCGAGCCATTCGCGCAACCGATCCGGTTTGTGCGTAGCGCCGCCACGCCTCGATTTCTCGATTCGCTCTTCGATCATCGCCGTCGTGGACGCACGGGCGTGTACGTTGAACACCGACCGGCATTGCACGCCTTTGACTCCACGAGCTGGCGCGCTCATGTGCGGGTCAAAATTGAATGCCCATTTACCGCCGACCGCCGCAACGGGCGGTCAAGGGCAAGGCTTTCGCGAGAAATGGCGGTAGAGCGGTATAACCGTGGTCGTCCGGCGCGCGCGGCAGTGCTGGGACCAACCGTGGTCCCCCTCGTCGTGTGCGAAATCTACCCATCGCCCACCGAATGGCCATCCGAAGCAGTCGATGTTGAAGCGCCCGCCGCGCGGCACGACTGCCTTTCGGGAAATTTATGTTGAATTCTCAGGAAACGACTTTATTTCGGGGTAACGACTCTAATTCAGTTGCACATTTGTCTCTTCCTACCACCGCCTCACTCCACCGTCACGCTCTTGGCCAGATTACGCGGCTGATCGACATCGGTACCCTTCAGAATGGCAACATGGTAGGCGAGCAGCTGTAACGGGATGGTGTATACGACCGGTGCCTGGAAGTAACTCACATGCTTCGGCATTTCGATGACGGTCACGCCATCGCCGCCCTGCAGACCGGAGTCGGGGTCGGCAAACACGATGAGCTCGCCGCCGCGGGCGCGTACTTCCATCAGGTTGGACTTCAATTTTTCCAGCAGATCGTTGTTGGGCGCAACGGCGATGACCGGCATATCGGCGTCGACCAGCGCAAGAGGTCCGTGCTTGAGCTCGCCGGCGGGGTAACTCTCGGCATGAATGTAGGAGATTTCCTTCAGTTTCAGCGCGCCTTCCATGGCGATGGGATAGAGCCCGCCGCGACCCAGGTACAATGCATGGTGCTTGTCGGCAAAGCGCTCGGCGAGCTTGTGGATGGTCGGATCGAGCGTCAGCGCCTGCTCGATCAGCGCCGGCAGTTCGGCCAGCCGCTTGACCAGGCCCTGCTCACGCTCGGCGTCGGCGACGCGGTGGCGCGCAAGCGCGATGGTCAGCATCGCCAGTGCCGTCAGTTGAGTCGTGAACGCTTTGGTCGAGGCGACGCCGATTTCCGGCCCGGCGCGCGTCAGCATCACCAGCTCCGATTCGCGGACCATGGAACTCTCCGGAGCATTGCAGATGGCGAGCTGCGAAAGATAGCCTGATTCCCGGGCGAGGCGCAGCGCGGCCAGGGTATCGGCTGT
Organism: Pseudomonadota bacterium; assembly: GCA_021822385.1. Classification (GTDB taxonomy): domain Bacteria; phylum Pseudomonadota; class Gammaproteobacteria; order Steroidobacterales; family Steroidobacteraceae; genus 13-2-20CM-66-19. The sequence goes on along the minus strand of JAKARC010000001.1, from coordinate 42,298 downwards.
CTCGCCCGATTGTGAAATCGTGACGAACAGGGAGTTCGGCGGCACCAGCGGGTTGCGGTAGCGGTATTCGCTCGCGATGTCGACGGCACACGGGATGCGGCAGATCTGCTCGATGAAGTAGCGCACCACGGCGGCGGCATGGTAGCTGGTGCCGCAGGCGACCAAGTGCACGCACTCGACCCGTCTGAACACATCGGTCGCAGCCGGACCGAACGCGGCCTCGAGCAGCCGGCCATGCGCGATTCGTTCGGCCAGCGTTTCGGCGACGGCACGCGGCTGTTCGTGGATTTCCTTCAGCATGAAATGCCGGAACGGTCCCTTCTCGGCGGCATCGGCGCCGAGCTCGCTCTCCCGTACTGGTCGCACGCCGATGTTACCGTCGCTGCCGATTACGCGCACTGATCGACGGCGGATCTCGGCGACATCGCCCTCCTCGAGAAACTGGAAGCGGCGCGTCACCGGCAGTAGCGCCGCAACGTCCGAGGCGACGAAATTCTCTTCCAATCCGAGTCCGATCACGACCGGACAGCCCGCACGCGCCACCACCAGGCGATCCGGGTCGCGCTCGCTCACCACGGCCAGCGCGTATGCCCCCTTGAGTTCGGCCACGGCAGCGCGCACCGCCGCCAACAGATCGCCGCAACGCTCGAGGTGGTAATGGATGCGGTGCGCGACGACCTCGGTGTCGGTCTCGGATTCGAACCGGTAACCGCACTGCGTAAGGTCCTCACGCAGCGCCAGGTGGTTCTCGATGATGCCGTTGTGGACAATCGCGATACCACCGCTAGAGACATGTGGATGGGCATTGCGCTCGCTGGGTGCTCCGTGGGTGGCCCAGCGCGTGTGCGCGATGCCGACACGGCCGGCAGTCGGCGCACTCGCCAGCGCCTCCTCGAGCTTCCTGACTTTGCCGACGGTGCGTACCCGAATGAGCGTACCGGACTCGATTACGGCGAGACCCGCTGAGTCGTAGCCGCGGTACTCCAGGCGACGCAAGCCCTCCATCAGAATGGGGACGATGTTCCGCTCTGCAATCGCTCCGACAATTCCGCACATTCTGGACTGCTCTAGACCGATGGGGGGACGCAGTTTGCCTGAATCCCGACTCGCGGGGCGAGGCGCGATGCGGTGGAACGTGAGGCTGTGCGCATCCGGCGCACCGCCCCGGGGGGCAGGCACGACGCCCCACTCAGACCCCGAGCGCCGGAGACAACCCAAGACCCGCCGCGCCCCCGGCTGCGGTCGTCATCCGGCGAGCGCTGCGGCGCCAAAGCGCTCCTGCAGACACTCGATCGCGTGCTCAGCCACACTGGGGTCGGCGGCCGTGCGCCACCACTCAGGCAACTTCAGCTTGTACTTTACCGTGGGTCGATCTCGGGTCGCAGCGTCGGCGCGGGCCGAAGCCGTTCGCCGAGCAACCCGCGGTGCTGCACCAAGCGAGCCGCTCGCACGTGCGCCGAGGTCTATTGAGACCGTCCGAATCCGCCCGCGAGGGGTACAAGCCGACCCTGAATCTCCGGCACCCGGGCTCCGGGGGGTAGGCGCGCTGAGGCAGGCGCGGCGGCGCGCACCGAAAGCCTGCGCGGCCGGTCAGGTCTTTGTTCGCTTGACCGGCCGGGACCACCCGTCGATCGTGGTCTGGCGGGCGCGGGCGATGGTGAGCTTGCCGGCCGGAACTTCTGCGGTCACCGTGGAGCCGGCGGCGATTGTCGCCCCCTCGCCGACCGTGATCGGCGCGACCAGCACACTGTTGGAGCCCGTGTGTGCATCGTCACGAATGACCGTACGGTGCTTGTTCGCACCATCGTAATTGGCAATGATCGTGCCTGCGCCAATGTTGACTCGCGCGCCAATTTCCGCGTCGCCGACATAAGAAAGATGATTGGCTTTCGACGCCTCACCGAGCGAGGAATTCTTCACTTCGACGAAATTGCCGATATGCACCCCGTCGGCCAGGGTGGCCGTCGGCCGCAGGCGCGCAAACGGGCCAATGTGGGCCGAGGCACCGATCCGCGCCCCGTCAAGCACGCAGAACGGGAAGATCTCAGTATCGTCGCCGATGACGCAGTCACGGATGAGGCAGCCCGGACCGATGCGCACCCGGTCGCCCAGCGTAACGGTTCCCTCCAGAACGACGTTGACGTCAATGAAGACATCGGTGCCATGGGTCACGCGGCCACGCACATCGATCCGAGCCGGATCCGCGACCGTCACGCCATCGGCCATCAACCTCTCGGCGGCTCTGCGCCGCCAGACCGCCTCGACCGCGGCCAGTTGTATCTTATCGTTGACGCCCTGGGCGTCGATGGGATCAGCGATCTCAACGGCGGTGACGACTGCACCGTGCGCCGCCGCCAGCCCGATGACATCGGTGAGATAATACTCGCCTTGTGCGTTGTCGTTGCGCAGCTGCGCCAGCCATTCCTTGAGCCGGCGCGCGGGCGCCGCCAGCACGCCGGTGTTGCATTCCCGAATGGCGAGCTCTTGCGGCGCCGCATCCTTCTGCTCGACATTGCGAACAACGCTGCCGGCCGCGTCGCGCACGATGCGGCCATATCCGTTCGGATCCGCCGGAACCATCGTGAGCACGGCCAGCCCGCCCGAGCCGACAGCCCGAATCAGACGCTCGAGCGTTGCGGCGGCGAGCAAAGGCACATCTCCGTAGAGCACCAGCACGATCTCATCGTCCGGCACTTGCGGTACGGCTTGCTGTACGGCATGACCCGTCCCCAATCGCTGCGCCTGCAGGACCCAGCCAAGGCCGTCCGGCGGGAATGCGCAACGGACCTGTTCGCCCCCGTGCCCGTAGACGACCAGGATGCGCCGCGGCGAGAGGCTGCGAGCCGTTTCGATGACATGGGCAAGGAGTGGGCGGCCGGCGAGCGGCTGCAGCACCTTGGGCAGGCGCGACTTCATGCGCTTGCCCTCGCCGGCTGCGAGAATGATCACCGCAAGACCCTGTGGGTGGCTGGACGCCGGCGTGTTCATGCGGGGCATTATGATGACGTGCGCCATCCCGGGGCGCGGTCAGCCGCGAACCTTGCGCAGACGCGCGAGAACTTTCAGCTGTGCGGTCGCGCGGGCAAGCTCCGTCAGCGCTTGCGCGTGCGTGATCAGTCCCGGGCGCTCTTTCAGCGCCTCCTCGGCCCTCTGCTTGGCCGCAAGCGCGGCGGCCTCATCGATATCTTCAGCCCGTAACGCCGTATCAGCCAACACCGTCACGCGCTGCGGCTGCACTTCGATTGCCCCACCGCCGACGAAGAAGAAATGCTCCTCCCCGCCAGGTGTCTGCACCCTCACCTCGCCGGGCTTCAGCATTGACAGCAACGGCGCGTGCCGGGGTGCGACGCCAATGTCACCCTGGGAGGCCGGCGCGAACACCATCGTCGCCGCGCCCGAGAAGATCTCCCCCTCAGCGCTGACGATGTCGACCTGAATGGTGTTCCGTTCGGCCATGGGCGCTCCTTACTGCAGCGTCTTCGCCTTGGCCACGGCTTCGTCGATGGTGCCAACCATGTAGAACGCCTGTTCGGGGAGGTGATCGAAATCGCCGTGGATGATGCCCTTGAAGCCACGGATAGTTTCGGCGAGCGGCACGATCTTGCCATCCTGACCGGTGAAGACCTTGGCCACATTGAAGGGTTGGGACAGAAAGCGCTGCACTTTACGCGCACGGTATACCGTACGCTTGTCATCTTCGGACAACTCGTCCATGCCGAGGATGGCAATGATGTCCTGCAGGTCCTTGTAGCGCTGCAGCACGGCCTGCACGCCGCGCGCAGTGTTGTAATGTTCCTCGCCCACCACCAGGGGATCGAGCTGCCGGCTGGTCGACTCGAGCGGATCGACTGCCGGATAGATGCCGAGCGTGGCGATCTGGCGGGACAGGGCCACGATGGCATCCAAGTGCGCAAACGTGGTCGCCGGCGACGGGTCGGTCATGTCGTCCGCCGGCACGTAGACCGCCTGGATGGAGGTGATCGAGCCGGTCTTGGTCGATGTGATCCGCTCCTGCAGAACGCCCATTTCCTCGGCCAGCGTCGGCTGATAGCCTACCGCCGAGGGCATGCGCCCGAGCAGCGCCGATACCTCGGTACCGGCGAGGGTATAACGATAGATGTTGTCGATGAACAGCAACACGTCGCGGCCCTTGCCGCCATCGGGCCGTTCCTCGTCACGGAAGTATTCGGCCATGGTCAAGCCGGTCAATCCCACCCGCAGGCGGTTCCCGGGCGGCTCGTTCATCTGACCGTACACCATCGCCACTTTGGAATTGGACAATTCCTGCGGATCGATCACGCCCGCATCGATCATCTCGTGATAGAAGTCGTTGCCCTCGCGCGTACGTTCGCCGACACCGGCGAATACCGACAGCCCGCTGTACTGTTTGGCGATGTTGTTAATGAGCTCGAGCATATTGACGGTCTTGCCCACGCCGGCGCCGCCGAACAGACCGACCTTGCCGCCCTTGGCGAACGGCACCAGCAGATCGATCACCTTGATGCCCGTGACCATCAGCTCCTGGCCGCCGGCCTGCTCCTCGAACGAGGGCGGCGGGCGGTGAATCGGTAGATGCTCGCTGGCTGCGACCGGCCCACGGTTGTCCTGCGGGGCGCCGAGCACATCGAGAATGCGGCCCAGGGTCGCCTTGCCCACGGGCACGGTGATCGGCGCCCCGGTGGCGATCACCGCCAAGCCGCGCTTGAGCCCTTCGGAGGGACCCATGGCAATTGCGCGCACGATGCCATCGCCGAGTTCCTGCTGCACTTCGAGTGTCAGGTCCGAGTCCTTAAGCTTCAACGCGTCGTAAATGCGCGGCAGTGCGTCGCGTGGGAATTCCACGTCGATGACGGGGCCGATGATCTGAGTGATCCTGCCTTCGGGCATGCTTGTCATGTGTGGTCTCTCTTCGGTCTTCACAACGCCGAGGCGCCGCCGACGATCTCGGCCAGCTCCTTGGTTATCGCGGCCTGGCGGGCCTTGTTGTAGATCAGCTGCATCTCCTCGACCAGCTTGCCGGCATTGTCGGTGGCCGCCTTCATTGCGACCATGCGCGCGGCCATCTCCGCGGCGACATTCTCCACGACGCCCCGATAAACCTGCGATTCGACGTAGCGGATCAGCAAGCCATCGAGGATCTGCGCGGCTTCCGGCTCATAGATATAGTCCCAATGCTCGCGGGGCGCTTGCGTCGCGCTCGGCTCGAGCGGCAGCAGCTGCCGCACCGCGGGCCGCTGCGTCATGGTGTTGACGAACTCGGCGTTCACCAGGAACAGCCGGTCGATGTCAGCGTCGCGATACGCATCCAGCAGCACCTTCACCGCGCCGATGAGATCCTTGACGTGCGGCCGGTCACCCAGATGCGAGACGTTGGCGACGATTCGGGTATCGAGTCGGCGGAAGAACGCCAGGCCCTTGGCGCCCACCACGCCCAGGTTGACGGTTGCGCCCTGACCCTGCCATTCGCGGATCAGCAGCAGCGTCTCCTTGAAGACGTTGGCATTCAGCGCTCCGGCAAGACCGCGATCGGTCGATATCACGATGATGCCGACGGATTTGACGGATGCACGGCACTGCAAATACGGACTGCGATAGTCCGGATTGGCTTCGGCCAGATCAGCGATGACGGCACGCATCTTGTCGGCGTACGGCCGCGCAGCGCGCAGATGTTCTTGCGCTCGGCGCATCTTGCTGGTCGCCACCATCTGCATTGCGCGCGTGATCTTCTGAGTGTTCTTCACACTCGCGATCTTGGCGCGTATTTCCTTGGTGCCCGGCATCAGCCCGCCCTCAATAGGTCCCGGTCGCGACGAAATCCTCGAGGCACTTCTTCAGCTCGGCTTCGATGTCCTTGGTCAGCTTCGGCTCGCGATTGATGCGCTCGAGCAATGCGGCGTAGCTCGAGCGGGCGAAGGCCTGCAGTGATGCCTCGAATGCCACCACCTTGTTGAGCTCAACTTTGTCCATGTAGCCGGAGTTGACCGCAAAGATCGATAGCGCCATCTCCGCAACCGACATCGGCATGAACTGCTTCTGCTTCATCACTTCGGTGACGCGCTGGCCGCGCTCGAGCTGCCGGCGCGTCGTCTCGTCGAGATCCGAGGCGAACTGCGCGAATGCCGCGAGCTCGCGGTACTGCGCCAGTGCCAGACGGATGCCGCCGCCCAGCTTCTTGATGATGTCGGTCTGTGCGGCGCCGCCGACGCGAGACACGGAGATGCCGGCGTTCATCGCCGGCCGGATGCCCGAATTGAACAAGTCGGTCTCGAGAAAGATCTGTCCATCGGTGATGGAAATGACATTGGTGGGCACGAATGCCGTGACGTCGCCGGCCTGGGTTTCGATGATGGGCAACCCGGTGAGCGAACCGGACCTGCCCTTGACCTTGCCTTTGGTCCGCAGCTCGACATATTCCTCGCTGACGCGCGCGCTGCGCTCGAGCAGGCGCGAGTGCAGATAAAACACATCGCCCGGAAACGCCTCTCGTCCCGGCGGGCGGCGCAGCAGGAGCGAGATCTGCCGGTACGCGACCGCCTGCTTCGACAGGTCGTCGTAGACGATCAGGGCGTCCTCGCCGTGATCCATGAAATACTCCCCGATCGTGCAGCCCGAATACGCGGCGATATACTGCATGGCGGCCGGGCTCGAGGCCGAGGCGACGACCACCGCGGTGTGTGCCAGCGCACCGTGCTCCTCGAGCTTCTTCACCACGGCCGCGACGGTCGATTGCTTCTGACCAATCGCCACGTAGATGCACTTCACCCCGGAGTTCTTCTGGTTGATGATGGTGTCGACTACGAGCGCCGTCTTGCCGGTCTGGCGGTCGCCGATGATCAGCTCGCGCTGGCCCCGTCCGATCGGCACCATGGCATCGATTGCCTTGTAACCGGTCTGCACCGGTTGGTTGACCGATTTGCGGTAGATCACTCCCGGTGCGACCCGCTCAATCGGGGCCATGGCCGCGGCATTGATCGGTCCCTTGCCGTCGATCGGCCGTCCCAGCGCATCGACCACCCGGCCGAGCAGCTGCGGGCCCACCGGCACCTCGAGAATACGGCCGGTAGTCTTGACGGTATCGCCTTCGCGCAGATGCTGGTAATCACCGAGAACCACCGCGCCGACCGAGTCCTGCTCGAGGTTGAGCGCGAGTCCGAAGGTGTTGCCCGGATATTCGAGCATCTCGCCATAGCGCGCATCGGCCAGACCGTAGATGCGCGTGATGCCGTCGGTCACCGACACGATGGTGCCAACATCGCGCGCCTCGGTAGCGGATTTGAAGTTCTCGATCCGCTGCTTGATCAGATCGCTGATTTCGCTTGCCTTAATGGCCATAACAGTGTTTCCCGGAAAATAGCTTATGCGGTCAACTGACGGGCGATGCGCTCAAGCCTGCCGCGCAACGAGCCGTCGATGACCAGATCACCCGCCCGCACGCTCGCTCCGCCGAGCAGCGCCGGGTCGTGCATGCAGTGCAAGCGCACGGTACGCCGCAGCCGCCGCTCGAGCGCCGCGGCAAGCATGTCGCGCTGCGCCGCGGTGAGCACACAGGCCGTGGTCACCGTCACCTCGATGGAGCCTTCGGCCTCGGCTTTCAGTTCATCGAAGCGTGCGGATACTTCCGCCAGGCAGTCGAGCCTGTGGTTCTCGGCGAGCAGGCGGACAAGATTCTCAGCCGGCGCCACGTCCGGTCCGGCAAGCGCCAACACCAGCTCGGCGAGCTGCGTGCTCGAGACGCGTGGGTCGTGCAGCAGCGCAGCGAGCTGTGCATCGCCACACGCCGCGGCTGCACGGTGCAACGCTTCGGACCACTGTGCAAGCCGGCCGCCGGCGGCACCAACGGCCGCCTTGGCATAGGGTCTTGCGATGGTGTGTTTGTCGGCCATGACGTGTCCCGCTCAGATCTGCGCGGCGAATTCTTCGAGCAGCGCCTCGTGCGCACGCGGATCGATCTCGCGCTCGAGCAGCTTCGCGGCGGCTGCAACCGCGATCTCACCGACCTGTCGGCGCAGCTGCTCGCGGGCGCGGGCGGCCTCGAGTTCGATCTGCTGCTGTGCCGCCATCACCAGGCGCTGGCCTTCCTGCGTCGCGCTGACACGGGCGCGTTCGATGATCTCATTGGCGCTGTGTTGCGCCTGATCGAGGATGACGCCGGCACGCTCACGCGCCTCGCGCAGGATCGCCTCGCCGCCGGCACGCGCCTGCTTCAGCTCCTCTTCGCCTTGGTCGGCCGCGGCCAGACCTTGTGCAATCCGCCGCTCGCGCTCCTGCATTGGGCCGAGAATCATCGGCCACACGAATTTCATCGTAAACCAGATGAGCGCGGCGAACGCCAGCATCTGGATGATGAGCGTCAGATTGATATGCACGGTCGCCTCCTCCTGCGCAGCGCGTTGTCAGGCACGCACGTCGGGCTCAATGCGCCGCGTGCAGGGCCGCGAGAAACGGGTTCGCGAACATGAAGAACAGCGCGAAACCGATGCCGATCATGGCGACCGCGTCGACGAGCGCGGCGACCAGGAACATCTTGACCTGCAGCGCCGGCATCAGCTCGGGCTGCCGGGCGGAGCCCTCGATGAACCGGCCGCCGAGAATGCCGAAGCCGATGGCGGTACCGAGCGCGCCGAGACCGAAGATGATGCCGACCGCAAGCGCGGTCATGGCCTGGATCAGAGCAACGTTTTCCATGCAAATCTCCTCGAACAGGAATGCGTACGGGATTGAGACGAATCGTCAGTGACGCTCATGCGCCATCGCCAGATAGACGATGGTGAGCATCATGAAAATGAAGGCCTGAATCGTAATGATCAGCAAATGAAACACCCCCCAGAGGAACGTCAGGGCCAACTGCATGATGGCGAGCCCCCAGCCGGAAAAGGTGGCGAGCATAGGATAGCCGTGCACGAGAGTGAGCAGGGCGAGCAGCACGAAAATCATCTCGCCGGCGAACATGTTGCCGAACAGTCGCAGCGCGAGTGACAGCGGGCGGGCGAGGTGGGTGACCGACTCGAGCACGAAGTTGATCGGCACGAACAGCGCCTGCACGAACACGTTCTTGCTGGTGAAGGGTTGCAGCGTCAGCTCGGCGAGGAAGCCGAGCGGCCCCTTCACCTTGAAGCTGTAGTAGAGGGTCAGGAAAAACACCGGCAGGGACAGGCCGAACACGTAATTCAAATCCGTGGTCGGCACCGTCTTCAGGTGGCTCAACCCGATCGTGCGGGCCAGGTCCGGCAGCAGATCGACCGGTAGCAGATCCATGAAATTGCACAGATACACCCAGCAGAAGATCGTGAGCGCAAGCGGCGCGATCAGCGGATTGTTGCCGTGAAAGACGTCCTTCACCTGGCCGTCGACCCATTCGACGACCAGTTCCACGAAGCTTTGAAATCCGCGCGGCACGCGCGCGCTGTCGGCGGTCATCCGGCGTGCGACCCAGTAGAAACTGCCGCCAAACAACACCGCGAGCAATACCGAGAAGAACACCGTGTCGTAGTTGATCACGGTGAAATTGATGAGCGAGGTCTGCGGTTTGTTGGTCAGATAGGTGAGATGTCCTGTGACGTACTCACCGATCCGTGCCGACGCCGATGCTGCCATGAAACTCAATCTCTCACTGTATGCGTGGCGTCCATGCTTTGTGCGCACGCCGGCTCTGCCGGTTTCTCGTGGCGCGCGCGACCGCCGGGCCACCGGGCGGCTGCGAGCGCGATCCAGTACACGAAATAGGTCGCGGTGAAAGCCGCGAACATCGCCAGTGGTACGACCTTGATCGTCGCGAAGGCCGCCACGAACAACCCGATCACGACCGCGATCTTCAGCGCCTCCCCCAGGTAGAAGGCACCGAGCGCGCGGCGCGCATCCACCGTCCTGCTCCCCAGGGCAACGAGCGCCATCACCAGGCTCGCCGCCGTCCCTATGCTGCCGCCAACCAGCGCGGACATTGCGGCCGGCCAGGCCGAGAGCGCCCACGCGAGCATTGCGGCCATTGCCGTTACGGCCGCCTGGCCCAGCACGACGCCGAATGCCAGTCGCCGCGCTTGCGGCAGGTCGATCACGGTCATCAAACTCTCACTCGCGGGTCTTTCGGGTCGCGTCAGAGCGGAGAGCCGCTCACCGACGCCTGCACCCGCGGCGGACCTGAAAAGCCGCGCGATTATATTGACCGCGCACCGGCGAGTCCACTCAATTGGAGTGTTCCGGATCGGGTAAATTCGGGTGAAATCAGGCCGGGGCGCGCAGCGACGGCGCCCGTGCGCGGCGCGCCCGGCTCACCGGATATGCGCTAGAATGCCATCGAGCTCATCGAGGCTATTGTAAGAGATCACGAGCGCGCCCTTGCCGCCGCGCGCGTGCCGGATCTCGACCCGAGCGCCGAGCTTCTCGGCGAGCTGGCGGCGCAGATGATCGACATCGGGGTCCGGCGCCGTCGCGGTCACGCGCGGTGCCGCCGGCGCGTGCTGCATGCGGCGCACCAGCGCCTCGGTTTCGCGCACCGACAGTCCCCGCGCCACAACTTCGGCGGCTGCGCGCTGCTGCGCGGCGCGTTCGCTCAACCCGAGCAGCGCTCGCGCATGCCCCATCTCCAGCCGGCGCTGCTCGATAAGCGCGCACACTTCGGCCGGCAGCTCGAGCAGGCGCAAAAGATTGCTCACCCCGGCCCGCGAGCGGCCGACCGCGGCGGCCGCCTGCGCATGCGTGAGCTGGAATTCGCTGATCAGCCGCTGCAGCGCCCGGGCTTCTTCCAGAGGATTCAGGTTCTCCCGCTGAATGTTCTCGATGAGCGCGACCGCGATGGCCGCCTCGTCGGGAATGCGCCGCACGATCGCGGGGATGTCGGCGAGGCCTGCAATCTGCGCCGCACGCCAGCGACGCTCGCCGGCAATGATCTCGTAGCGCGCAGGCTCGGAGCCGTTGGTCGGGAGCGGCCGTACGACGATGGGCTGGATGACGCCCTGCGCCTTGATCGAGTCCGCCAGCTCCTCCAGCGACTGCGGCTGCACATCGGTGCGCGGCTGATACTTACCGCGCTGCAGTGCCGCGAGCGGCAACCGCCGCAACGCTTCGCCCTCGGCCTGGTGAGCCTCATTGGGCGCAGCGGCGCCGGCGGGCGTCGTTCGACCACCCGCGCCGAGCAGATCGGCAAGGCCGCGGCCCAATGGCGGTTTCTTTTGAGTCATGATGCTGCGCCGGTATCGACCGCAACGTCCGGCTCGGCTTCACCGCGACGAATCATCTCACCGGCCAGGGCGAGATACGCCAGCGCACCCCGCGAATCCTTGTCATGCAGGAGCACTGGCCGACCAAAGGAGGGGGCTTCGGCCAAGCGGATATTGCGTGGAATGACGGTACGAAAGACCTTGTCACCGAAGTGCATGAGCAGCTGGGCGCTCACTTCATTGGCCAGATTATTGCGCGGGTCGAACATGGTGCGCAGGATCCCCTCGATCTCGAGCGTCGCATTGGCCGTGGCGCGCAACTGCTCGATGGTCCCGAGCAACGCCGAAAGCCCCTCCAAGGCGTAATACTCGCACTGCATTGGAATCAGCACGCTGTCGGCAGCCACCAGAGCATTGACCGTGAGCATATTGAGCGCCGGCGGACAATCTATAAGAATGACATCGTAGGATTCCCGCACCGGCTCGAGCGCTCGCCGCAGGCGATTCTCCCGGCCGGCCGGCAGCGCGAGCAGACCGACCTCTGCCGCGGTAAGGTCCTGATTCGCGGGCAGTAAGGCGTAGCCGCCCGGCTCGACCCTGCACACCGCAGCACTGAGCCCGGCTTCATCGAGCAGCACCTCACAGGCGCTGCGCTCGAGCTGCGACTTGTCGATGCCGCTACCCATGGTGGCATTGCCCTGAGGATCCACATCAAGCAGCAGCACACGCCGCCGGGTGGCCGCCAGCGAGGCAGCCAGATTGACTGCCGTGGTGGTCTTGCCGACGCCACCTTTTTGATTGGCGATCGCGATGACACGCTTCATGGGGACGAGAGTGTACTTCACCACCGTCCCACGGCCCTCACGAGAAGGGCAACGGCGTCTATTCGTGCGCTGCGGCGCGCACCGGCTCTCGGGTCGGGGCAACGCCAATGCCCTGCCGGCCGCCCGTGGCGCCACCCCGGCGCAAGCGCTCGCGCGCCATGCGATCGGCCACGACGCTGGTCGGGACGCCTTCGTTGGCGGCACGCTCGAAGATCTCGGTGAGACGCACGGGAATCTTCTCGATATCGGCGCGAACCTCGGCTTCGCCCGTTACACCGCGGTACTCGTGCGCGACGTTGATGATGCCGCCGGCATTGATGACATAGTCGGGCGCATAGAGGATCCCTGCCGCCCGCAGTGCATGTCCGTCGGCCTCGCGGGCCAACTGATTATTGGCCGCTCCGGCCACGATACGGACCCGCAACCGTGGAATGGACCACTCGTTGAGCACGGCCCCCAGCGCGCACGGCGCGAAGACCTCGGCTTCCTCGGCCGCGATGGTATCGGCCGGCACGACCACCGCACGCAGCTCCTCACGCACCTGCGCCGTCACATCCGAGCGCGCATCGGCGATTTTCAGCCGGGCACCCGCATCGACCAGCATTCGGCACAGCGGTCGGCCCACGCCGCCGAGACCCTGGACCGCGACGGTCACACCTTCGAGATCACGGTCAAGCTGGAAGCGTACCGCGGCCTGAATGCCGAGAAACACCCCGAGCGCCGTCTTCGGCCCGGGATCGCCACCGACGTGGCCCGCAGCGCGCTTCAGACCACTGACGAAGGCGGTCTGACGCGCGACCTGTTCCATGTCTGCCGTGGTCGTGCCGACGTCCTCGGCCGTGATATACCGGCCCCCAAGCGAGTCGACCAACCGACCGAACGCGGCGAACAGCTCGGGCGTCTTGCGCCGTCGCGCGTCGGCGAGAATCACCGCCTTGCCACCGCCAAGCCCGAGCTCGGCCATTGCATTCTTGTAGCTCATGCCGCGCGAGAGACGCAGCGCATCCGTCAGCGCCTCGTCGGTCGAGCGATACGTCCACATCCGGCAGCCTCCCGCCGCCGGCCCGAGTGCGGTGGAATGAATCGCGATCAGCGCGCACAGGCCACTCGCGGTGTCGTGTCCGAAGACCACCTGCTCGTGGCCGTCGAAATCAGGCAGCGTGAATAGATCCATGGTTTCAGCTCCCAAAGAACCGGGCTGGCGCACCCAGCCGCGCCCACCTTACGCTCTTGGGCTGCACGCCGCGTCACAAAGCTTGCTCTGGGCCCTGATCTCATGAATTATTTGTTGCATGAACACCTCTAAAAACGGGATATTTCATGCAAACCGATCTTGACCGCGGGGACGTCCGTATCCTTGAGCTCGTGCAGGAGCACGGCAATTTGTCCGCCGCGGAGGCTGCCGAGCGTCTGGGCATCACACCGTCGACATGCTGGCGGCGCATGAGCCGCCTGGAGAGCGCCGGGGTCATCCGCAAGCGGGTGGCGCTGCTCGATCGGGAGAAGGTGGGTCTGAACGTACTGGTATTCTCGCAGGTCAAGCTTGCCGGTCATGGCCGGGATGCCTTGCTCAAATTCGAGCAGGCGGTGCGCCGCCATCCGGAGATTCTTGAGTGTTATACCCTGATGGGTGAGACGGACTTTCTGCTCCGCATCGCCTGCCGTGACATCAAGGCGTACGAGGCCTTCTTCCTCGATCACCTGTCGCGCTTTCCGGGCGTGCAGTCGGTGCACTCCTTTATCGCGCTCTCGGTCATCAAGGAGACCACGGCGCTACCCCTCGGCACCGCCGCGCACGGTTAGTTGCGGGCGCGCAGCACGATCAGGCAGCGGCTCTCGGCCAGGCCGGGCACGGCGAGCGGGAACGATTCGACCTGCCAGAGCGGCGGCAGTGCATCGATTTCCGCCTGCGGCCACTTGCCCTTCAGGGCGAGGACATGGGTGTCGGGACCGCACAGTGGGGCAACGGCGGCGGCCAGCGCCGGCAGCGCGGCGAAGGCGCGCGCAACAACCGTATCGAACGGGATCTGCGGTCGCAGTGCTTCGACGCGCCCCTGCAGCGTCTCGACATTCATCAATCCGAGCGCATGCGCCGCATGCCCGACGAAGCGGATCTTCTTCCCATTCGCATCAATCAGGGTGAAACGCCGATCCGGATTGGCCAGGGCGAGTGGCAGCCCCGGAAAGCCCGCGCCGGTTCCGACATCGGCGATGCGCACGCCGTGCAGATAACGATGCACGGCCAGGCTATCGAGTAGATGATGCGTTACCATCTCGTCCCGATGGGCGATGGCCGTCAGGTTGAAGCGGTGATTCCATCGCGCCAACTCATCGAGCAGATGCAGCAGGCGTTCGGCGTCGTGTTCCGTCAGGGCGACGCCAAGCGCCGCGGCGCCGTGGATCAGCGCGGCTGGACTGCCGGGAACGGCGGTCGCCGCCTGCGTCGGTTGCGAGGAGTTCATGGGTCGACAGGCCTCGGGTCATGCTGATTGTGGCAGACGCGCCCGCCACACAGTGGAAATTTACGCGCGATGGGGTCCGGTGCGGTGAGGCTGCTGCTGGTGGAAGATGACGCCATGATCGGCGAGGCGATCCGAGCCGGACTGCGGCGCGAAGGGTTCACGGTCGACTGGGTGCACGATGGTCAGATCGCCGAGCGGGTGCTCACCGATGAATCCTACGACCTGCTGCTGCTTGACCTTGGCCTGCCGCGCAAAGCCGGCCTCGATGTCCTGATCGGCCTGCGCACGCGGGGCAACGGCCTGCCGGTGATCATTCTCACCGCGCGCGATGCCGTCTGCGACCGGGTGCGGGGATTGGATGCCGGTGCCGACGACTATCTGGTCAAACCTTTCGATCTCGACGAGCTTGCCGCCCGCATTCGTGCGCTGCTGCGGCGGAAATCCGGACACTCAACTCCGGAAATCGAGCATCTGGGTGTGCTCCTGAACCCCGCCACCCACCGCGTGCGGCGGGGCACGGAGGAGATTCCGCTCTCGCCGAAGGAGTTCGCGCTGCTGCAGCTGCTGATGGAACGTCCCGGCACCATCCTCTCGCGCGCCCGGATCGAGGAGCGGCTGTACGGCTGGGGAGAGGAGATCGACAGCAACGCCGTGGAAGTCCACGTGCACGGCTTGCGCCGCAAGCTCGGGGCCGATTTCATTCTCACGGTGCGCGGCGTCGGTTACCGGGTGCGGCCGGCATGACCATCCGATCACTGCGCGCACGCCTGCTCGCGTGGCTGCTCGGCGGCATCGCCGTGGTGGGTCTGTGCGGCGGCGTCGTCGTGTATCGCAATGCGCTGAAGCAGGCGGATGGCTTCTTCGACTATCACCTGGAACAGACGGCGCTCGTGTTGCGCGACCTGCCGGTGGAGTACCTGTGGCCGCTGCCCTCATCCATTCCGTCGCGCGCCTTGGCGTATGGCTTCGTGATCCGGGTGTGGACGATTTATGGCCAGCTGATCTATCGCTCGCCGGTGCACACCGCGCTGCCCAACCTGACCGCACTGGGTTTCTCCACGGTGAAGACACCCGCGGGGAGCTGGCGCGTCTACGGGGTCGCCTCGCCGACCCGCGTGATCCAGGTCGCACAGCCCATGCGGGTGCGCCGGCAACAGGCGATCGATCTGGCGGTCAAGGCGCTCGTGCCGTTCGCACTCGCCGTACCCATCCTCGGCCTGCTGGTGTGGTTCGCGGTCGGCCATGCGCTCGAGCCGTTGCAGCGGCTTGCCGCCGCGGTCAAGACGCGCCGCCTGGAAGCGCTGGAAGCACTCCCGCGCGCGGGGCTGCCCGAGGAGGTGCAGCCCCTGGTCGAGGCGTTGAACGACCTGCTCGGGCGCCTGACCGGGGCGCTCGAGCGTGAGCATGCGTTCATCGCCGACGCGGCCCACGAGTTGCGCACGCCGCTTACCGCGTTGCATCTACAACTCGGTGCACTCGAGCGTGCGCGCAGCGACGAGGAGCGTACCGAGGCGATGCAAAGGCTTTCTGCCGGCGTACAGCGCTCGATCCGTCTGGTCGAGCAGATGCTTTCGCTCAAGCGACAGGAGCCGCGAGCCGCGCCGACATCAACGCGCATCGCCCTCGACGAGTTGGTGCGCGAGGTGGTGGCGGAGCTGGTCCCCTTCGCCGACGCGCAGGGGATAGACCTTGGCATCGCGGAGGCCCAGTCGGCCTTCATCCAAGGCGACACCGACTCGATCGCGACGCTGATCCGCAATCTCGTCGACAACGCCGTGCGGTATACCCCTGCCGGCGGCCGGGTGGATGTCTCCGTGATCGATGCCGCCGTACCCGAACACACCGTAAGACTGAGGGTGACCGATACCGGTCCGGGCATCCCGCCCGAAGAGCGCGCGCGGGTATTCGACCGTTTCTATCGCCGCCCCGGCACCGAGGTCCCCGGCAGCGGTCTGGGTCTTGCCATCGTCAAGGCGATCGCTGACGCTCATGCGGCGCAAATCGCGCTGGGCGAAGGCGAAGACGGCCACGGGCTCGCGGTGACCGTGACGTTCGCAACGACTCAGTCAGGCTGAAGCTCGAGATCGTACCGAAGTGCCCAGATCAGCGCTCCGGGGCCGCCGCGCGTCACTTCTCCGTCTTCAACGCGAGCAGGAACTGGGCGATCGCGGCGCGATAGGCCTGTCGATCCGCCCTCGGTGTGCACCCTCGGCGCGCATTGGCGGCCGTCAACAACTCCACGTGATCGCCGTAGAAACGCAGCAGATAGGCCATCTGGCGCGCCGCAGCCGCGCGCTCACCCCCGCCGGCGAGTCCCTGCAGGATCAGCACCGGCGCGATGATGCGCTGCACGTTGCCCACCGGCGAAATCCGCCGCAGGAATTCGGCTGTTTGCGGATCGCGCGCATTACCGAAGCGCGCCCGACGAAACTGCCGCTGGGACTCGGGGGCGTGGGCGACGTAGGCGGCGAGGTTGGCAATGCCGTCGATGTCGATGGCGCCGAGCAGATGTCGTTCAAACAAGGCCAGCGCATTCACAGCCAACCATCCGCCATAGCCGCGCCCCATCACTACGATCCGATGCGCGTCGAACCCCGGCTGCAGCCCGATCCAGACCATCAACGCGCCGATATCGCGCAACGCGTCGGTGCGCTGGACGCCGTCGGCGAGGGCACGGAAGGCGCGGCCGTATCCGCCGGAACCGCGCACGTTCGGCGCGATCACGACGTAGCCCAGATCGTTGGCCACGAATTGCAGAAAGGGACGCCAGCGGGGCCGGAACTGACCGGCCACACCGGCATGCAGCAGCACCAGCACCGGCGCCGGCCCAGGCCCCGGCGGCAGATAGACGTACGCGGAGAGCCGCCGCCAATGGCCATCGACCCGATCCCACGTCGGGTAGTGGACGAGCCGCACACGAGCTGGCGCCGCGGTGTCCAGCGGACCCGGCTGCCCGTCGGTCCAGCGGCGGATCCGTCCGCTGCCCGCAGCGTATACGTAGGCTGCCGGGGGTCGAGAACCCGACTCGAACGTAAAGCCCAGGCGCCGGCCGGCATCAAACTGCAGGTTCTCGATAACGCCCTCGTGCGCCCACGGCACGGCGACATCGAGTTGCAGCCGCCGATTGATCACGTGCAGAAGGCTGCGTCCGTCATCATCGAGCGTATAGGCGATATAGCGGCCGTTGGGACTGGCCGCGAACTGATCCACGCTCCATGCCGCTGGGGCCGACAGGGCGCGCACGCGGCCCGTGTCTTCATTCCAGCGCAGCAGCCGTGCGTAATCCCCGTCCTGATCCGAGATGAAATCGACTGCGGCGCCACCCGGCGCGAAGCGCGCCGCACCGAGGCGGGCGCTCGGGAGAGGCAAGTGCCTGAGCGCGCCATCGGCGAGGCGGCCGATATAGAGCGACTCATCGTCTGGCCCGGCATCGTACTTCAGGAGGACTCGCCGTCCATTGGAGGACCAATCGAGCAGACGCCAGCGGCCCGCCAGACCGCCGATCATCAGCCGCGGCAGGCCGGCACCCGCCGCGTCCGTCACGTAGACCGCCTCACGATCTGCGTCCGGGGTCAGCCCGAGAAAGGCGATGCGTCGGCCGTGGCTCGACCATATCGGCCGACCCAGCACGGGCGCGCTGCCGTTCAGGACATGACTGCGCCCCTGGGGACCGACAACGTACCACTGCGGCCCGCGCGCGGATCGCTGTGCGTACAAGAGCCGGGTGCCGACGCGCGGAGTGACGGCCCCGAGCACCCCACCGCTCAGGGCGGCCAGTCGGACCGGCGGACGCTGCGCTGCGCTCACGCGCTCGAGGGCGTGCCGGCGGCCCTCGTGGGCTTCGACCAACATCGCACCATCGGGCAGCCAGCCGAGAAAGCGCGCACCGCGCCAGCGCTGCGCTTGCGCCAGACGGCGCAGGATGCGCGGCGCGAGCGCCGGCACGTCGCTCGAGCGCAGCACTGCACGGTGTGCACCGAGGCCGGAAGCGCCGCACGCCGGCGCGCCCGCTAGGACACACGCCGCAAGCAAAGCAGGCGCCAGGTGCGCCGGACCGTTCACCCTTTGGAATCCCATGAGCCTATGCTAGCTCAAGCCGTTACCATTGCCGCATGATCGACAGCGTAAACACCCTGCCCACGCCCCGGCTGGTGCGCCATGCCGAGGCCGTGACGGCGATCGATGCCGAATACCTCTACCCGGGGCACGCTGCTGCGCACGTGCTGCACGCGGGCGCGCGCGCGGCCTTCGTCGATGTCGGCACCAACGACTCCGTTCCGTTTCTGCTGGCCGGGCTGCGCGCACTCGGCATTGCCCCGGAAGCGGTTGAGTATGTTCTGCTCACTCACGTTCATCTGGATCATGCCGGGGGCGCCGGTCGGCTCATGCGTGCCCTGCCGAATGCGCTGTGCGTCGTGCACCCGCGCGCCGCACCGCACATGATCGATCCGGCCCGGCTGATCGCCGGTGCCCGCGCGGTCTACGGCACGGAACGCTTCGAGCGCCTGTATGGCCGGATCGAGCCCATCGCCGCCGAGCGCGTGCATGTCACCCGGGACGGCGAACGGCTGAGTCTTGGCGGCCGGACCGTCGAAGTCCTGCACACTCCCGGTCACGCGCTGCACCATCAAGCGTTCTTCGATCCGGTGCATCGGTGCGTGTTCACCGGGGATACCTTCGGCATCTCGTACCGGGAACTCGACAGCGCCGCCGGCGCGTTCATCGTGCCGACCACCACGCCCACCCAGTTCGACCCGGACCAGCTGTGCGCTTCGGTCGAGCGTCTGCTCGCGCTCAGGCCCGAGGCCGTATACTTGATGCATTACAGCCGTGTCACGGATGTGCCACGGCTCGGCGCGTCGCTGCTGCGCCAGATCCGCGATCTTGAGCGTATTGCGCGCTCCGCAGCCGCGGCCGCGGATCGCGCGGAGTGCATTCGCGAGGCCCTGTGGACGCTGTGGCAGGCGCAGGCCGAGGCACACGGCTGTCCGGTTGAGCGGACGCGACTGCGCGAGTTGCTCTGGGGGGATATCGAGCTGAACACCCAGGGCCTTATGCACTGGCTCGACACCCGGGCCCGATGAGGGATTCGAGGATTGCGGCGCGGATTTCCCGCCGGGGTCTTAAGGGTCACTTAAGATTATGACCGTATCCTGGCAGGCGTCCCGCAATGGTATTCACAGACAACCGGTTTTGCAGAGGCTGATATGACCATGAGGAAAGTGTTTCGTAACCCGCTGGCCGCGGTCGCGCTCGGCGTGCTGATCGGTGCCGCCCCGCTCGCCGCGATCTACAGCACGCGCACCGCACAGGCGGCGAATCCGCCGCCGGAAGCTCTGACCTCCGCCAATCCGCGCGGCGGCGTTGCGGTCGAGCTGCCGGACTTCTCCACGCTCATCAAGCGCTATGCCCCGGCGGTCGTGGCCATCAAGGTCGTCGAGAAGCCATCCGGCTCGAGCATGCAGCAGCCGCAGGGCAATCCCTTCGGCCCGAACAGTCCGTTTGCGCCGTTTTTCCGCAGTCTTCCCTATCAGCACCCCGAGCCGGTGGAGGGCCTCGGCTCCGGCTTCATCATCCGTCCCGACGGCCTGATCGTCACCAACGCGCACGTGGTCGCGGGCGCGAGCAAGATCACCGTCGAGCTGCACGACCGGCGCGAGTATCCGGCCAAAGTCATCGGCATGGACAAGATCTCGGATATCGCGGTCATCAAGATACCGGCTCATAATCTGCCGACGGTGACGCTCGGCAACTCCAAGTCGCTGCGGGTCGGTCAGTGGGTGCTCGCGATCGGCATGCCGTTCGGATTCGACTACACCGCCACGGCGGGCATCGTCAGCGCCCTCGGGCGTGTGCTGCCGAACGCCAACAAGTTCGACTATGTCCCGTTCATCCAGACCGACGTGCCGATCAATCCTGGCAACTCCGGCGGGCCGCTCATCAACATGCAGGGCCAGGTGGTGGGCATCAACTCGGAGATCTATAGCCGTTCCGGCGGGTACATGGGCCTGTCGTTTTCGATCCCGATCAACGTGGCGATGCATGTCGCCGACCAGCTGATCGCCTCCGGTCACGTCGAGCGCGGCGAGCTCGGCATCCTCATCCAGCCGGTCAATCAGGTCACGGCGAACGCCTTCGGTCTGCCGCGGCCCGAAGGAGCACTGGTGACGCGCGTCAATCCGGGCAGTCCGGCGCAGGCTGCCGGCATCAAGAGCGGCGATGTGATCCTGGCGCTGGACGGCCACAAGATCGAGCGCATGACGGATCTGCCGGTGCGCGTGGCGAGCCTGTTGCCTGGCACCGTGGTTCACCTGACGGTCTGGCGCAATCACGCCGAGCACGTGCTCACCGCCAAACTCGGCGCCATGGGCACGAACGGCCTGCTCGCGACCAATGATCGCTCGGGCCGGCTCGGCGGGCGGCTGGGTCTGGTCGTGCGCCCCCTGACCGCGCAGGAGCAGCAGCAGGACCAGGTGCACGGTGGCCTCGAGGTCGAAGGGGTGAGCGGCCCGGCGCTTGACGCCGGCATTCAGCCCGGTGATATCGTCCTGTCCGCCAATGGCCAGAGCGTCTCGACCCCGAACCAGCTCAACGCGATCGTGAATCACGCCAAGGACGGTGACGTCGCATTGCTGATCAAGAACGGGGATGTCACCACGTTCGTCCCCGTGCAGGCGCAATAGTCTGCGCGCCGGGGCTCGCCGCGTACGGCGAGCCCCGGCGCGGCAACGCCGATGGCCACGGCACGATGATCGGCCTCATTCAACGTGTAACACGTGCCGAGGTCAGTTCCGGGTCGCAGGTGCTCGGCACCATCGGTCCGGGCCTCCTGGCCTTGATCGGCGTGCAGCCCGATGACGCGCGCCGCGAAGCCGACCGTCTTCTCGAGCGGTTGCTCGGTTACCGCATCTTTGCCGATCAGCAGGGTCGGATGAACCTGTCGCTCCGCGAGACCCGCGGCGGGCTGTTGCTTGTGCCACAGTTCACGCTCGCCGCTGACACCCGCCGCGGCAACCGGCCGGGATTCAGCACCGCGGCAGCGCCCGATCAGGCGCAGGCGCTGTTCGTGTACCTGCTCGAGCGGGCCCGCGCGCGCCACACGCCCGTCGCGACCGGAGAGTTTGGCGCACACATGCAGGTGACGCTGGTCAATGACGGTCCGGTGACCTTCTGGCTCGAAGTCCGTGCCCAGGAAACATAGGGATTTCCCCTGACCCGCCTGCGGGAAAACTTTCTCGGCCGGAAGCGGTTATTTGGCCTATGATGACGGCCTGAGTTCTTTATGTTCGCATCAACGGAGTCCAGAGCTTATGGATTTCGATTTCAAGACCCTGCTCGTCGTTCTGGTTGTTGTTCTCATCATCTTCGGTGGCAAGAAATTGCGCAGCATCGGCGATGACCTCGGACATGCGGTCCGCGGCTTCAAGAGAGCGATGAACGAAGGCGAGAAGGATGAAACGGCCGGCTCCTCCGGCCCATCCCGACAGATCCGCTCCGAGAGTACCGACGCCGAATTTACCGAGACCCGGACCGGCAGTCCGGCCTCCAAGGGCGATCGCAACGCCTGAGCAGTGCGGGGCAGGGGATCGGAGCGGACGGCCTGCATGGGCCGCCCGCGGATCCTACGGTAGTCATTTGTCCTGAAGCGCCATGTTCGACTTCAGCTTTTCCGAGCTTCTGGTCATCTTCGTCCTGGCCTTGATCGTGCTGGGTCCGGAGCGGCTTCCGGGCGTGGTGCGCCGGGTGGGCCGCTGGGTGGGCCGGGCGCGTGCCATGGCGCGGCAGTTGCAGGAACAGCTGGAAGAGGAGCTCGATCTGGAGGGTCACCGCCCGAGCCTCTCGGCCAAGCCGACCGTGACCCCGGATGCCGATCCGCCGCCCGCCGCGCCGCCGGGCGAATCGCAGTCGGTTCATTCACCCGCTGCACCCGCCGCAAGCTCCGCCGCTGCGCAACCGCATGAGCCCGGAGCCTGACTCGCTCGCCGAAGGGTCGCTGATCTCGCACCTGCTCGAGCTGCGCGAGCGGTTGATCCGCGCGCTGGTGGCCATCGGCCTGCTGTTCATACCGTGCGCGATCTACGCCAACCGCATGTTCACCCTGGTTGCGACCCCGCTGCTGAAGATGCTGCCGAAGGGTGGGGGTCTGATCGCCACGGGTGTCGCGGCGCCGTTCACGACACCTTTCAAGCTCGCGTTTTTTGTGGCGCTATTTGCCGCCATGCCCTACGTGCTCTACCAGATCTGGGCGTTCGTGGCGCCCGGGCTCTACCGGCACGAGAAGCGATTTGCGCTGCCGTTGCTGGTGTCTTCGGTGATTCTGTTCTACCTCGGCATGACGTTCGCGTATTTCGCCGTGTTTCCGGCGATCTTCCACTTCTTCGCCTCGACCACGCCGAAGGGCGTGGCGATGATGACCGACATCACTCAGTATCTTGATTTCGTGTTGGTGATGTTCTTCGCCTTCGGCCTGGCGTTCGAACTGCCGGTCGCGGTGGTGCTGCTGGTGGCGATGAACATGGTGACGGTGGAGCGGCTGCGCGCGATGCGCGGTTACGTGCTGCTCGGAGTGTTCATCGTCGCGGCATTCATCACGCCGCCGGACGCTCTCTCGCAATCTCTCATGGCCGTGCCGATGTACCTGCTGTTCGAGGCGGGTATTCTGATGGCGCGCCTGCTGGTGCGTCCCAAGAGTGTGGTGGCCGGGGACGATTCGGGTGCGGGTCCCTGATCCGGTTCGTGTTCCGGTGGGGCGTCGCGGCGCGCGCTCACCCCTGCGCTGATCCCAGCGCCCGCTCCAATGCCCGGGTGAGCGGCTTCAGCGCGAAGGGCAGCGGGGCCATCAGAGACGGTTCGACCCCATAACGGCGCAGGGTCGCCGCCACCAGCGGGCCCACTACCGCAACCCGTGTCGCGCGCAACGCGATTCGAGCCGTTGCCGCTGAGGTCAGGGCGACCAACCGCTCAACCTGCGCGGAGCTGGTAAATGCGACCGCATCGACGCCGCCCGCGACCAGCTGCGCGACCCACGCGTGCACTGCGCGATCATCCGCCGCATCCGCATACACATACGGCGCCACGGTCGCGGTGTGCGCGCCGGCGGCACGCAGGAAATCGGTCAACGGTCGATTCGCTTCGGTGCCATAAAGCTGCACGGCGATGCGCCGCCCACGCAGATCGTGGGCACGCAACAGCGCGATGACTCCGGCCGTGGTCGGAATCTCGGCAGCCAGGTGTGGTCTGACGCCAACCTCGCGCAAGGCCTGGGCGGGCTTCGGGCCGCGGGTGATGGTGCGCACCACGGCCAGAGCGGCGTGAAACGGCCTCTGCAATGCAGGCTCGTGGCGCTCGATGCACGCGAGCAGGCGCCGCAACCCCTCTCCCGTGAGGAGAATCAGGTCGTCGAACTCCCCGGCGGCAAATTGGCGGCACCACGCCAGCACCGGTTGCGGATCGGGCGCGTCGCGGATCGCCACCAGGGGACAGCGGAGCACGCGCGCGCCGCGCCGTTCGAGCAACGCGGCAAACACTTCGAGTTCCCGGCTCTCGGGCACGGCGATGGTTCTTCCGATGAGAGGCCGGCGGGTCATCGCAATCCATGATACCCAAGATGCAACCCCGGGGTCGCAGGCCCCGCGCGCCCGGCCAGCGTGCCGGCGCTGGCGCGCTGCGACCTGGGCTCATCCCCTCGGGGTCATCCCGTATACTGCGGCCATGAGTTCGGACGATGATGTTCGCCGGGCACCTGCAGGATGATGCTCACGTCAGTCAGTTCCTGCGAATCCCGCGCAAGCCGGCGCAGGGCGATATGAGGCCTGCGCGGTACGGCGAGCGGATTGCCCGGGCAGCTCGGGCCGGTGCGCTTGCCGCGATCGGAGCCTTTGCCCTCGGCGGGTGTGCACATCGCGCGTCGCCGTCGGCGGCGGCTCGAGCTCGACAGCTTGCGGCCGAGGTCACTCAGCTGGCGCAGCAGGCACGGCAGCTGGCCGATCAGGCCACGCGCCGGGCGACCCGGGCAGCACGGCCAAAGCCGCTGAGCATCGGCGCGCCGCGCATCGACATACACAGTCTCGCCGGCACGAGCGCCTGTCCGCCGGCGTCCTCCCTGCGGCCGCCGTCGCATCCGCTCGCACCGCTGTCCCGCGGTTGCGTGCGCGCGTTGGCACGCCATCCACGGCGAATGTTCCACGACATCGAGCGACGGACGTTCAATTACTTCTGGAACACCACGGATCCGGTCACGGGATTGGCGCCGGATCATTGGCCCTCGCACGATGGCCCCTCGAGCATTGCCGCTGTCGGTTTCGCACTCACCGCGGATGTGATCGGTGCGTATCGCGGCTATGTCACCCGGCGCACCGCCGCGCACCGTGTTGTCAAGGTGCTCTCATTCCTGTGGCATCTGCCGCAGGGTACGAGCCGGCGGCACGACGGTGGCTATCAAGGATTCTTCTACCATTTCCTGCACATGCGCACCGGCCTGAGATATCGCAACAGCGAGCTGTCGACCATCGATACCGCCTTGCTGATGGCAGGCGTGTTGACCGCGGGGGAATATTTCGATCGCGACACGCCGACGGAGCGACGGATCCGCCAGCTGGCGCATCGCCTGTACGCGCGCGTCAATTGGCGTTGGGCCGCGCCGGCAGCCAATGGGCTGGTCAGCATGGCGTGGTATCCCCGCCGTGGTTTTTCCAAGTGGCAGTGGCGCGGCTATAACGAAGCGTCGATTCTTTACATCCTGGGCCTGGGTTCGCCCACACACCCGCTGCGCAGGAGCGCCTGGAGCGCCTGGAGCTCAACCGACAAACACGATGTGCGCCGCGTCGGCGGCCTGACGCTGCTGTCGTTCGGACCGCAGTTCGGTTATCAGTACACCGCGGTTTGGGTCGATCTGCGCGGCATTGCCGACGCGTTCATGCGCTCTCAGGGAGAAACGTATTTTCTGAACGCCAAAATTGCCACGCTCGTGCAACGCCGCTACGCCATCATCAACCCCAAGGGCTGGGCCGGATATGGCCGCGACATCTGGGGCTTTACCGCCTGTGACGGACCCGGCTATGTGCGCGCACCCTTTCACGGCCGACTGCGCCAGTTCTACGGCTACGCCGCCCGCGGCATCACCCGGGACAATGTCGACGACGGCACGATCGCACCAACCGCGATGATCGGCTCGCTGATGTTCGCCCCCCATTACGTCACCAAAGCGACCCAGACGCTGCTGCGACGCTACGGCGACATGATCTACACCCGCTACGGCTTCCTCGATTCATTCAACCCCAGCTTCACCGACGCACGCCTGGCTCAATCGGGCCACGTCGTCCCCGGCCGCGGCTGGGTCGCCGGCGCCTTCCTCGGCATCGACCAGGGTCCGATCATCGCCATGATCGAAAATCAGCGCAGTCATCTGATCTGGCGGCTCATGCGGCGTAATCCCGACATCCGCACGGGCCTGCTGCGGGCCGGATTCAAAGGGGGCTGGCTCGACCGCGCCCCGGCGCGGGCAGCCCGGCGCAGGCCGCGCCGCGCGTGGATACGCGAATCGGGCTCGCGCCATGCACAGGTCTTCGCACCGCGCCGGTCCGCGCCCGGATGACGGGCCGGCTGCCCCGCCAGCAGCAGGCGCAGACGCGCGCTACTCCCAGTCCCTTCTGTTGTTCTTGCCCTCGCCGCGTGCGGCCTCGCGCTTGCGATCACGGTGGGGCTGCGCCGGCTTTTTCCGGCCGAAGCCACTCGGGGCAATCCCGGCGCGCACCAGGGCGTCGCGCCGGCGCTGTGCTGCGGGGCGAGTCAGCTTGATCCGAGTCCGCGTCATTTCCAGCCGCCGACGCGCCCCGGCGCTACGGCGCCGGCGCGGCCCGACGTT
This sequence comes from Pseudomonadota bacterium, assembly GCA_021822385.1. GTDB lineage: Bacteria > Pseudomonadota > Gammaproteobacteria > Steroidobacterales > Steroidobacteraceae > 13-2-20CM-66-19. The sequence goes on along the minus strand of JAKARC010000001.1, from coordinate 15,996 downwards.
TGAGCAACGGCAGGGCCACCGGGAGCAGCGAAACCGCAATGATCAGGAGCGTGACCACGCCGAAATTGCGCCTGACCAGCGGCACGTTGCCAAAGAAATATCCGCCCCAGAGGAGCAGCAATACCCAGGCGAAGCCACCGACGAGGCTGTACAGCTGGAAGCGCGGGAACGACATGCGGCCGACCCCCGCGACGAAGGGCATGCAAGTGCGGATGACGGGAATGAAACACGATAGGCCGACGGCCTTGCCGCCGTGGCGCTGGAAAAAAGCCTCCGTGCGGCGCAGATACTCGACCTTCAAGAGCCGGTAGCGGCCACTGAAGGCGGGCGGTCCGACCCAGCGGCCGAAGCCATAGTTGACGGCGTAACCGAGGACCGCCGCCAGACCCAACACGAGCGACGCCAGCGGGGCATTCAGCGTTCCGGTCTTGTCCACGGCCGCGAGCGTCCCGATGCCGAACAGCAGCGAGTCGCCGGGCAGGAACACCGCGATCACGACCCCGGTCTGCGCGAAGATGATGCTGAACAGGATCGGATACGTCCAAATGCCGACGTCGGCAAGCAGCGCCGCGAGATGGCGGTCGAGGTGCAGGATGAAATCGATGATCCAGGCAATCATCATTGCAGTTTAACAGTGATGGCGGGATGCGCGGGATCCCGCCCAAGGCGGGCCGCGGATCGGGGATCCACCGGCCGCGGCCGCCGCGGCCCGAGGGGTGCCGCGGGCAGCGGCAGCGCAGGCGCAACGGCCGCGGACCGGCCCTGGCGGATCCCTGCGCGCCAAGAATCATGCCGAATTGCATTGGGGCGCTATAATGCGCGACCTTTTGGCGGCCGATATCATCCCCATCCGATCTTACGTGCGGTATTGCTGTGTTCACGGATCATCTTGCGCAATATAGCCACCTGCATCCTCTGTTGGTCTGGGGAACTGCGGCAGTGGCGCTCGTCGCGGTCGTGGTCGAGATCCGGGCGCGAGCCGAGAGTTCCGCTTCCGTCTCGCCCCAAGAGGCAATATTGCTGATGAATCGCGGTGCGCTCGCCATTGATCTGCGCGCCGCGAACGAATTCGCGGCCGGCCACGTTCCGGGTGCGCGTCGGATGGACGGAACGCAGATTCTGAAAGCCGCTGACGTGCTGAAAAAGCAGCAGAACAAGCCGCTGATCGTGTGCTGCAAGAGCGGCTCGCTGGCCTCGGCCGCGGTCCGTCAGCTGCGCGAACAGGGCTTCACGCAGGCGGTGGCGCTGCGCGGTGGCTTGGCCGCCTGGCAAAGCGAGCAGCTGCCGATGGAAAAGCAGGCGGACAGCGCCGCATGAGCACGCCGCAGGTTCTCATGTATGCCACGAGCTGGTGCCCCTACTGTGAGCGCGCGCGGCGGCTGCTGCGCGCGAAAGGCGCCGATGTGCGGGAAATCGACGTGGATGCGTCACCGCAGGCGCGCGCCGAGATGATCGCGCGCAGCCACCGTCATACCGTGCCGCAAATCTTCATCGGCGATCGGCATGTGGGCGGCTGTGACGATCTGTACGCGCTCGAGGCCCGTGGGGGTCTCGAGACACTTTTGAATAACGGAGTTTGAACCATGGCAAATGAAGCGGCCGGCATTGCACCGGCACCCGAAGCAGCGACCGGCCCGGTGCTGCACCTGCAGCACGTCTACCTCAAGGACTGTTCGTATGAGGCTCCGGATGGGCCGCGCGGCGAAGGCAACTGGAATCCGCAGATCAATCTCGACCTGCAGACCGGCGTGACGGCGCTATCCCCTGAGATTCAGGAGGTGGTGCTCACGGTCACCGTTTCGGCCAAGCAGGGCGAGAAGACGGCGTTCCTGGTCGAGGTCAAGCAGGCCGGCGTCTTCCTGCTGCGCAACCTGTCGGAAGAGGAGACCAAGCGTGCATTTGGCGCCATCTGTCCAGGTGTGCTGTTTCCATATGCCCGCGCCCAGGTGTCCCATCTGATCACGCAGGGCGGATTCCCGCAGTTGCTGCTGCCGCCGGTGAATTTCGATGCGCTGTTCGCGGCGAATGCGAATCAGATCTCCGCGGACACGCCGGCCAATACGCAGCCGAATTGACCGGCGACGCGGCCGGGCCAGCCGTGCGCGACGTACCGGTTGCCGTTCTCGGGGCAGGCTCTTGGGGGACCGCCCTCGCGATCCAGTTTGCCCGCTGCGCGCGGCCGACTCGCCTCTGGGGTCGCGATCCGGCGCAGCTCGCGGACATGGTGCGGTCGCGACGCAACGCGCGCTATCTGCCGTCGGCCGTCTTCCCCGAAACGCTGCGGATCGAGTCTGATCTGGCGGCGGCGGTGGCGGGCGCGGGCGATCTGTTGATCGCCGTGCCGAGCCACGCGTTCCGCGATCTCCTGCGGCAGATACACCCGCTGCTCGAGGGCGACACGCGTCTGGCGTGGGCCACCAAGGGATTCGAGCTCGCCTCCGGCCTGCTTCCCCATCAGGTCGCGCGAGAGGTGCTCGCGCCGCAGCGCTCGGTCGCGGTTCTATCGGGGCCGACTTTTGCGCGCGAAGTGGGCGCTGGGTTGCCGACGGCGATGACCATCGCGTCCGCGGACCTGACCTTCGCCGCCGCACTCGCCCAGGATCTTTCGGCGGAGAACTTCCGCGCCTATACCTCGAGCGACGTCGTCGGCGTCGAGGTCGGCGGCGCCATCAAAAATGTACTGGCGATCGGTGCCGGGCTTGCCGATGGCCTCGGCCTTGGTGCCAACACACGCGTGGCGCTGATCACGCGCGGCTTGGCCGAGATGATGCGTCTCGGGGTGGCGCTCGGCGCGCGCCGCGAGACCTTCATGGGTCTCGCCGGACTCGGCGATCTGGTGCTCACCTGCACCGACGATCAATCGCGCAACCGCCAGCTCGGGCTCAAGGTTGCCGCCGGCCATACCCCCGCGCAGGCGCTCGCGGCAATCGGTCAGGTCGTCGAAGGCTACCCGGCGGCACGCGCGCTCCATCAGCTCGCCGGCCGACTGAGCGTGGAGATGCCGCTCAGCGAGAGCGTCCATCGCGTGCTCTACGGCGGTGTTGCACCCCGGGAAGCCGTGCGCGAGCTGATGAGCCGTCCCATCAAGTCCGAACTGGAATAGGTGCCGCCCTCAGCCGTGATGCCACATGGCGCGCGCCGCGCCGAACAGCGCGCCGAGCACCAGCAGCACGGTGGGCCCCGCCGAGAGCGCGTAGCCGACACTGCGCGTCCCGGGATCCTTCACGTAGGCAAAGAAGTAGACCGCGCGACCGATCAGGTACACTGCCCCGAGAACGGCGGCGACCGCAGGGCTGAGGTAGCGGGCGAAGATCCAGGTCGCCGGCACCCACATGATCAGCAGCTCGAGCGTATTCATCTGCACCCGATAATAGCGCTCGAACATCGCATGACCGCTCGTCGCCGGAGCAGCGACCCCATAGCGGCCGCGGGCCCAGCCGACGGCCGCGGCGAACGCGAAGAACTCGAGCAATGCCAAGGCAATGACCAGATCCACCAGCGCCATACAGTTCTCCCCGGTCGGTCGCGTTGCGAGATGTCATCCGCGCGGTATGCGCAGCGCTATTGTGCCGGTTCACCGCCGGCCGTGCGCGGCTGGAATCTGCAGGCTCACGGTGTCGGTGGCACAATGGCGGCCATGGAGAAGACCCGGGGATATGCTCATCGACTCGATCTGCGCTCCGGTGTCGCCCCGGTCTGGACGGCGCTCACCGATCCGAGGCTCCTCGCCCAGTGGTGCTCAGCCGATGCCACCATCAGCGCGCGGCCCGGCGGCCTGTTTCGCACCTGCATCGACCGGATGACCGAGATCGAAGCCTGCATCGATGTGTTCGAGCCGGGCAAGCGGTTGCGGCTGATTTATTTTCCGGTGGCCACACTGCCCCCCACGGACAGTGCACTGGTCGATGATTTCATTCTGGAGCCGGCCCGCTCAGGCACGATCCTGCGGCTGCTCGGCTCCGGATTTCCAGGCGAGCCGGCCTGGGATCTGCCTTACCTGCGGCATCGCAACGGCTGGCAGGCCGCTCTGGTTCGGCTGCGCACCCTGCTCGATTCAGCACGCACCGGGGAGGCGCCTTGACGGCTTTCGTGCTCAGGGCTCTGGCGAGCGCGTTGGGCCTGTGGGCGGCCACGCGCTGGATACCGGGCATTCATATCGACAGCGCCGGCACGCTGATCCTGGCCGGTCTATTGCTGGGTGTCGTCAACGCGATCGTCCGGCCCATCGTGATCCTCCTGACCCTGCCCCTGACCGTCCTCACCCTGGGCATATTCCTGCTGGTCGTCAACACCGCCATGCTGGCGCTGGTGGCCTGGATACTGCCGGGATTTCACCTCACCGGTGGCTTCTGGACGGCCTTTCAAGCCGCGCTCATCGTGTGGGTCGCCGGCTGGCTGGCTTCCTGGCTGATCGGGCCCAAGGGCCGCATCGAGGTCCACATCCACCGCCAGTGACCTCAAGGGCGGTCCGGACGATGCGATAATGAGCGGCACGCCCGATGTTGCACTCGTATCGATGAAGACCTCATGACCCAGGAACCGACCCCGCCCGCCGATGTGCTTAGCCTGAAATTCTGCGGCCTGCGCTTTGCCTCCCCCATCGTGCTGCTCTCCGGCTGCGTCGGGTTTGGCGAGGAATACACCCGCATCGTGGGCTTCTCCAATCGCGACGCCGGCGCCATCGTTCTGAAGGGGACGACGCTCGCGCCGCGGCTCGGCAATCCCGCCCATCGGGTATATGAGACGCCGGCCGGACTGCTGAACGCGATCGGGCTGCAAAATCCCGGCACCGAGCGCGTCATCCGTCACATTCTGCCGGAACTCGATTTCAGCGAGACCCGCTTCATCGCCAACGTATCCGGCTCGACAGTCGAGGAATATGCCGAAATCACCCGGCTGTTCGATCAGTCGCCGATCGATGCCATTGAAATCAACATTTCATGTCCAAACGTCAAGGAGGGTGGCGTCGCGTTCGGCAACTATCCGCACATGTCGGCGCAGGTGGTGGAGGCGTGCCGGCGTGTCACCGACAAGCCGCTGATCACCAAACTGTCGCCGAACCAGACCGACATCCGCGAGAATGCCCGGCGCTGCATCGAGGCGGGCACCGATGCGCTCGCCGTCATCAACACGGTGATGGGCATGGCCATCGATGCGCACACCCGTCGGCCGGTGATCGGCAATATCCAGGGCGGGCTGTCGGGACCGGCCATCAAGCCCATCGCGCTGCTGAAGGTGCACCAGGTCTTCGAAGTGGCCCGCAAGCACGGCATTCCCATCATCGGCCAGGGCGGCATCACCACCGCCACCGATGCGGTCGAGTTCCTGATCGCGGGCGCGACTGCCATCGGCGTCGGTACCGCGCTCTTCTACGACCCCATGATCTGCAAGCGCATCAATGCCGGCATCGCCGCGTATCTGGGCGAGCACGGCTTCGGCAACGTCGCGGAGTTGACGGGTACGCTGCGCGTCTGATTGCGGCACAGCCGCTCATCCGCGCGCGTACATCAAGGGGCCGTCGTGCCGGTGTGTTGCGCGGCAAAATCCTCGAGTGACAGCTCCCTGAGCTTTCGGGTCAGGGTATTACGACCCCAACCGAGAAGCTTGGCGGCGTCCTGACGGTGTCCCTGTGTTTGTTTGAGGGCAGCACGGATCAGCGTGCGCTCGAAATCAGGCAACGCCAGATCGAGCAGTGCGCCCTCGCCGGTCCGCGCGGCGCGTTCGGCCCAGACGGCGAGCAGCCGCTGCCAGTCGCTCGGCGCCGGCCCGCTGCCTGCGACGATCTCCTTCGGCAGATCCTCGACACGGATCTCGCTGCCCGGCGCCAGCACCGTGAGCCGCCGGCACAAATTCACCAGTTCGCGCACGTTGCCCGGCCAGCGATAGGCCACGAGCACCTGTTCGGCCGGCGGCGCGAGCGATTTTACCTCGACGCTCAGATCATGCGCCGCGGCACGCAGGTAATGGCGCAGCAGCATGGGAATGTCCTCGGGCCGTTCGCGCAGCGCGGGCAGCGGCAGTCGGATGACATTCAGGCGGTGATAGAGATCCTCGCGGAACAGGCCCTGGGTAACCCGTGCCTGCAGGTCCTGATGGGTCGCGGCGATGACACGTACGTCCACCTGGATCGGCATCTGGCCGCCGACACGATAGAACTCCCCTTCGGCGAGCACCCGCAGCAACCGGGTCTGCAGCGCGGTGGACATGTCGCCGATCTCGTCAAGAAACAAGGTTCCGCCGTCGGCCTGTTCGAAGCGTCCGCTGCGGCGGGTGTCGGCGCCGGTAAACGCCCCGCGTTCGTGCCCGAACAGCTCCGACTCGAGCAGCTCGCCGGGGATGGCCGCCGTATTGAGCGCGATGAACGGCTTGCCCGCACGCGGACTGTGCTCGTGCAGCGCGCGCGCCACCAGTTCCTTGCCCGTACCGGACTCCCCGGTGATCAGTACCGTCACGCTCGAGCGCGACAGGCGCCCGATGCCGCGAAAGACCTGCTGCATCGCCGGGGCGGAGCCGAGCAGCTCCGGAATGGACGGGGTTGCGTCCCCGGCGTCGTCGGCGGGCGGGTTGACTCGCGCGGCACGCCGCACCAGCGCCACGGCCTGGTCGATGTCGAAGGGTTTGGGCAGATATTCGAATGCGCCGCCCTCGTAGGCGGAAACGGCGCTGCCGAGATCCGAGTGCGCCGTCATCACGATCACCGGCAGCCGGGGGCGGGCCTCGTGCACCCGCCGCAGCAGGTCCAGACCCGAGCAGCCGGACATGCGAATGTCGGTCATGAGCACATCCGGCACATCGCGCTGCAGCGCCGCAAGTGCCGGTTCGGCCGAATCGAAGGCGCGCGGCGTGAGACCATCATTGCGCAGCGCACGTTCCAACACCCAGCGAATCGAGACATCGTCATCGACAATCCACACCCGCAGCGCATCGTTCATGAGGCTTCTCCGAGCGGCAGCAGCACGGTGAACACGGTTCGGCCGGGCTCGCTGTCAAATTCAATGAGCCCGCCATTGCGGCTGACCAGCTCCTGGGCGACGGCGAGGCCAAGGCCAGTGCCATCGGACCGGCCCGTCACCAGCGGATAGAACAGACTGGTCCGCAGCGCCGGCGGCACCCCCGGGCCATCGTCCTGGACCTGGATGCTGGCGGCAAGCCGGTGACGGCGCGGTCCGATGCTGACGTTCGAGCACGCGCGCGTGCGCAGCACGATCCGGCCATGGCCCGAGAGTGCCTGCAGCGCATTACGTCCAACATTCAACAGCGCCTGGATCATCTGATTGCGATCGAGCATCGCTGCCGGCAGGCTCGGATCGTAGTCCCGCTCGACGCGCACGTCCGCGGGCGCCTCCGCGCGCAGCAGCCGAAAGACGTGTTCGCAGATTTCGTGCACATTGAGCGACGCCTTGTCGGGCGCCCGCGCCGGTCCGGCGATGGAATCGACCAGCGCCGCCAGCCGGTCGGCCTCGCCGATGATCACGCGCGTGTATTCGCGTAGCTCCGTGCCCGGCAGTTCCCGCTCGAGCAGCTGGGCCGCGCCGCGCAAGCCCCCGAGGGGATTTTTGATCTCATGGGCGAGCTGGCGAATCATCAGCCGGCTGCCATCGAGTCGCGCGATCAGATCGTTCTCGCGCGTGATGCGTTGGCGTTGGGTTGCATCGGCGAGCTCGAGCAGCAGGTGATCACCGGTGATTTGACCTTCGACGGGTGTGACGGTGACATCGAGGACACGGGGCTCGCGCGGGGTCACCGCCGAACGTACACTGAGCTCGTGGTCGGCGATGCCCTCACCGCTGTCACGAGCACGGCAAAGCAGGGTGCGCAGCGCGCCCCCCTCGTGCAGGAGGTCGGGAAATGGTCGGCCGCGCACCTGGTTGAGACTGAAGGCAAGCAGATCCTGCGCGGCAACGTTCGCATAGATGGCGCACAGCTGCGCATCGAGGACGATGATGCCGGTCGCGAGCGAATCGAACAGTCCAGCCGGATCGAAGTGTCCAAGGGCCGAGGGCGAGCCGGGTTCAACGCGCACGAGCGGCTCCCGGCCCCCCGGGCGCGATGCCCGATTGCGGGCGGGTCAGAAGGGATGGACGGGATTGTGTGGGTTCTGGATCGAGGGCTGATGCACGTAGAAGGTGACCGTCGAGGTCTCGCACACGATCTGGCCGAACCGGCTGAGGATCACCGCGGAGACGGTATGCTGGCCGCGATTGACCGGGAATGAGAACGCCGGCCCGCGGCCGGGCATGCGGCGGCCATCGAAATAGAGTTCGATCCGGTTGCCCGGGAACAGGGCCGGATGGGTTCGAACCACCGCGGTGGTGTGATACACGTTCATCAGCATCTGCCGCTGGTGCGGGTAAGCGATCTCGCAGCTCGAGTAGGTATGTGCCGGCCGCGCGGCCGCGGGCGGCGGGGATGGCGCATTCAGATCGCTGGGGGGGGGCGGAGGCGGCGCATAGGTCTGCGCACCCTTGATGGTCAGCTTTATGGCGTTCGGGTGCGGATGGTCGCTGTAATGGATGACCCCATGGGGCCCGATCCACTTGTATACCGTGGACGCGCCACCGTCGCCGGCCCGGGCCACTGCAAGTCCCAGGCTCAGCGCACCGGCCATGGCGGCCTGGAAGATCAAGCGGGAGAGACTCATGGCGGATGAGGATATCGCCTCGAGCGCCACGGTACAAAGGCTCGCCCTCATTCCGTGCGGCGGCGCACACCGGCCGGCGCACTTGGCCCAGGTACTCCCCGGGAACCGGGGAGTCCTGGGCGCAGGATGAGCACGGAGCGGACACGTTCCGGTCAGCAGCTGTAATAGAGTTCCAGCTCGACCGGGTGCGTGGCCATGCGATACCGGGTGACTTCCTGCATCTTGAGAGCCATATACGCATCGATCACGTCGTTGGTGAACACTCCACCGCGGGTCAGGAACTCGCGATCCTTGTCGAGGTGCTCGAGGGCCATGTCGAGCGAATGGCAGACCGTTGGAATGTGTTTCGCTTCCTCAGGCTCGAGGTCGTACAGATCCTTGTCGGCCGGATCGCCCGGGTGAATCTTGTTCTGAATGCCGTCGAGGCCCGCCAGCATCATGGCAGTGAAGGCGAAGTAGGGGTTCGCACTCGAGTCCGGGAAGCGCACTTCGATGCGGCGCGCCTTGGGGTTCGACACCCACGGAATGCGAATGGAGGCCGAGCGGTTGCGCGCCGAGTACGCCAGCATCACCGGCGCTTCGAAACCCGGCACCAGGCGTTTGTAACTGTTGGTCCCGGCGTTGGTGAAGGCATTGAGAGCCCGGGCATGCTTGATGATGCCGCCGATGTAGTACAGCGCCAGCTCCGACAGTCCGCCGTATTTGTCACCGGCGAACAGCGCTTTGCCCTCCTTCTGCAGCGACTGGTGCACGTGCATCCCGCTGCCATTGTCCCCGACCAGGGGCTTGGGCATGAAAGTGGCGGTTTTGCCGTAACGCTGCGCGACGTTGAGCACCGCGTACTTGAGCAGCTGCACCTGATCGGCCTTGCGCACCAGCGTGCCGGCGCCGATACCAATCTCGGCCTGACCGCCGGTAGCCACTTCGTGATGATGGACTTCGACCGTCAAGCCGAGCTCCTCACACGCCAGACACATCGCTGAGCGGATGTCCTGAAAGGCATCGACCGGAGGCACCGGGAAATAGCCGCCCTTGATGCCCGGGCGGTGTCCCGAGTTGCCTTCGGGGAATTCGGTGCCGGAACTCCAGGCCCCCTGCACCGAATCAATGGAGTAGAAGCAGCCGCGCATTTCATTGCCGAAACGCACGCTGTCGAAGATGAAGAATTCGTTTTCCGGTCCGAACGTGGCGGTATCTGCAATTCCCGTCGACTTCAGATACGCCTCGGCACGCTTGGCGAGCGAGCGCGGATCCCGCTCATAGCCCTGCATGGTGGCCGGCTCGATGACATCGCAGCGGATATCGACCGTGGTCTCCTCAAAGAACGGATCGATCACCGCCGTGTGCGCATCGGGCATGAGAATCATGTCCGATTCGTTGATGCCCTTCCAGCCCGCAATGGAGGACCCGTCGAACATCTTGCCGTCGCGAAACAGGTCCTCATCGGCCAGGCGGGCCGGAATCGTCACGTGCTGCTCCTTGCCGCGGGTGTCGGTGAATCTCAGATCCAGAAACTTGACGTCTTTTTCCTTGATCAGTTTCAGTACATCGCTCGGTGTCATATCGCCTCCGCAGGAATTGGGGTTGCGCCCGCCGCATCGGGGCCGGCCGAGCTGCTTTGATCCGCTCGTCAACCGCCTGGCGCAGCACGTGGGTAGTGCAGGCGGCGTGCCAAACGCATCCTCCTTGTGAATCAGCAACTTGGTGGCCACCCGCCGTCCCCATTGCACCATATTGGTGCGCATGGGAGCAAGTGCGCTCTGATTTGGGGCGTTCGTGCCGTTTTGGTGCGGCCGCATCGAGCGCCAGGTCTTCGCTATACTTGCGGGCTGTTTTGCGCAACGCACGGCCCCGGGAATGAAGACTTTGGCGGCGCCCCGCACCTTTCAGGATCTGATCTTGGCTTTGCAGCACTACTGGTCCGCGCGCGGCTGCGTCGTGCTGCAGCCCTACGACATGGAAATGGGCGCCGGCACGTTCCATGCGGCCACATTTCTGCGCTCGATCGGACCTGAGCCCTGGGGTGGCGCCTATGTGCAGCCTTCGCGCCGGCCGACCGACGGTCGCTATGGCGACAATCCGTTCCGGCTGCAGCACTACTATCAATTCCAGGTGGTCATCAAGCCCTCGCCGGCGGACCTCATCGATCAATACCTCGGCAGCCTGCGCGCGCTCGGCCTCGATCCGCTGGTACACGATATCCGGTTCGTCGAGGACGATTGGGAATCCCCCAGCCTCGGGGCCTGGGGGCTCGGCTGGGAAGTCTGGCTGAATGGCATGGAGATCACGCAGTTCACCTATTTCCAGCAGGTTGGCGGCCTGGATTGTCGGCCGGTCACCGGCGAGATTACGTACGGGCTGGAGCGGCTGGCCATGTATCTGCAAGGCGTCTCGAGCCTGTTTGAGATCCTCTGGGCGGATGGACCGTTGGGACGCGTGACCTATGGAGACGTGTTTCACCAGAACGAGGTGGAGCAATCGCGGTACAACTTCGAGCAGGCCGACGTGCCGACGTTGCGGCGTCATTTCGAGGATTACGAGCGCGACTGCCAGGCACTGCTGGCGGCCGGCCTGGCTCTGCCAGCCTATGAACAGGTGCTCAAGGCGTCGCACACATTCAACCTGCTCGATGCGCGGCGGGCGGTCTCGGTGACCGAGCGGCAACGCTACATCCTGCGGGTGCGCACGCTGGCCGGCGCCGTGGCACGCGCCTATCTCGACAGCCGCAAGGCGCTCGGCTTCCCGATGCTGCGGCGGGCCAGCGCGCAGCCGACCGATGGGCGGGTCGGCGAATGAGCATCGAAGCGCACGACTTTCTCGTCGAGGTGGGCAGCGAGGAACTGCCACCCAAGGCCCTGCACACCCTCGAGCTTGCCTTTGCGTCGGGCATCGCCGCAGGTTTGAACAAGGCCGGGCTGCGCCACGGCGCACTGCACTCCTTTGCGACCCCACGCCGACTGGCGGTGCGCATCGGGCGCCTCGCCGCACGTCAGGACGAGCAGCGGATCGAGCGCCGCGGGCCGCCGGTGGCGGTCGCTTTCGACGCCGCCGGCCAACCGACACGGGCCGCGCTAGCGTTCGCAGCCAGCTGCGGCGTCGAGGTGCAACACCTGCAGCGAAACACCGAGGCGCGGGGCGAATTCCTGTATTACATCGGGTTGAAAGCAGGCGTGACCGCGCGTGAGCTGCTCCCGGGGATCATTCAGGACGCGCTCGATGCGCTGCCCATTCCGCGGCGCATGCGCTGGGGCGCGGGCACCACGCTGTTCGTACGGCCCGTGCACTGGGTCGTCATGCTGTACGGGCGCGAAGTCCTCACCGCGAAGGTGCTCGAAACGACCGCCGGCAACTTGACCTGGGGTCATCGCTTCCATGCGCCGAAATCGCTGCGGATCGCCAGTCCCGGAGCGTATGAACGGACGCTCGCCACGCGCGGTTTCGTCATCGCGGATTTCATGAAGCGGCGCGCGCGCGTGCGCGAGCAGGTGGATGCGGTGGCCGCCTCGTTGGACGGCCGCGCGCTGATCAGAGACGCCCTGCTCGACGAGGTCACCGCCCTGGTCGAGTGGCCGGTGGCGCTCGCCGGCCGTTTTGAGCCGCGCTTTCTGCAGCTGCCGCGGGAAGTCCTGATCTCGACGCTCGAGGCGCACCAGCGATATTTCCCGGTCGAAGGCGCCGCCGGTACATTGCTGCCGTGCTTCATCGCGGTGGCCAATATCGAGAGCCGCGAGCCGCAGCGAGTCATCGAGGGCAATGAGCGGGTCATCCATCCACGCCTCGCCGACGCGGCATTCTTCTGGGATCAGGATCGCAAATCGACGCTCGCCAGCCGCATCGAAGCGCTTGACGCCGTCATCTTCGAAGCCCGGCTGGGCTCCCTCGGCGACCGTGCGCGGCGCGTGCGCGCGCTGGCGGTTGCGATCGCCACGGCTCTCGGCGCTCCGGCACCGCTGCTCGAGCGGGCGGCACTGCTGTGCAAGTGCGATCTGCTCACCACCATGGTCGGGGAGTTCCCCGAGCTGCAAGGCGTCATGGGCAGTTACTACGCGGCCGCCGACGGCGAGGATCGCGAAGTGGCCGCGGCGCTGCGCGAGCACTACCTGCCGCGTGCCGCCGGCGACGCTCTGCCGCTGACCGGAATCGGCACGATGCTCGCGGTCGCGGACAAGCTCGATACCCTGGCCGGTATCTTCACCATCGGCGTCAAACCCTCCGGTACCAAGGATCCGTTCGGTCTGCGCCGCGCGGCGATCGGCCTGGTACGCATCCTCATCGAGAAGCGTCTCGAACTGGACCTGACCGGTTTGATCGAGCAGGCGGTGCGCCTGGCGCAAGCCGACGTCGAGCGTATTGCCATCGCCAGCGGCAAACCGGCGCCGACCACCCCGGCAGCGGCCGCCGAGGTTTACGATTATGTGTTCGAGCGGCTGCGGGCCCAATATCTCGAAGGCGATTTGAACGTGTACCGTGACGGCGCCACGCCGGTGAGCACGGAAATGTTCGAAGCGGTGCTCGCCATGCGGCCACGCTCACCGCTCGACTTCGATGCGCGGCTCGCGGCGTTGTCCCGCTTTCTGGCGTTGCCCGAAGCGCAGAGCTTGACGGCCGCCAACAAGCGCGTGGCGAACATTCTGAAGAAATCGCTCGATGCGGCCCGCGTCGCCATCGACCCGGCGCTGCTCGTCGTGCCGGCAGAGCGGCATCTGTACGCTGCGATGCGTGCCCTCGGGACGACGGTCGCCACCGCACTGGCGCGGCGCGATTATGCCAGCGCGCTGACCGAACTCGCCGGGCTGCGCCCGGCGATTGATGGCTTTTTCGATGCCGTCATGGTGATGGACCCGGATCCGGCGCTGCGCGCGAACCGGCTCGCGCTTCTGCGGGAGATGCAGGCGCTGTTCACCGGGGTCGCAGACCTCGCGCGGCTGCCGGGGTAGGGCATGGGCGCGCAGCGTCACCTCGGCCCGCGCAGGCGGCTACGCGCAGGACATCTGCCACCACGACCGGCGGACGCGCTGCGCACGAACGGCGCGTCACCCTCTACGCCCTGTTGCGACAGATCGCCATGCAGTTGATCGGCTCGTTGTTGTTCACCGCCTTTCTGTTTCTGTGGACGTTTTTCTACGCGATCTTTTTTGTCATCGCCTGTTCGCTGCTGCCGTTCGAACGCCGTTTCGCGCTGGTGCGTGTCTGGGCGCGGGTGTTGCTGGCAATGCTGCGCTGGACCTGCGGTCTCGATTATCGGGTCGAAGGTCTGGAGAATCTGCCGCCGGGTAATCACATCGCGCTCTGGAAGCACTCCTCGTCGTGGGAGACGATCGCCATGGCGCTGGTGTTCCCGCGCCAGGTCTGGGTGCTCAAGCGCGAGCTCACCTGGATCCCGGCGGTCGGGTGGGGAATCCGCCAAATGCACGCCATCGCCATCGATCGCAAGTCCGGCCATTCCGCGGTGAGCCAGGTCCTCGCACAGGGTAAGGAGCGGCTCGCGGAAGGCGATTGGATCATGGTGTTTCCAGAGGGCACGCGCATGCCGCCTGGCCAGACCCGACGCTACGGAGTCAGCGGAGCGCTGCTGGCGAGTGAAACGGGCAAGCTCATCGTGCCGGTCGCGCATGATGCGGGGCGCTTCTGGCCCCGGCGCGGACTGCGCAAGAAGCGCGGTACCATCCGGGTCGTCATCGGCCCGCCGGTTCACGCCGTCGGCCGCGACCCGCGGGAAGTCAATCGCATGGCACAGGACTGGATCGAAGCGACCGTCGCGGCGCTCGGCTCATCGTGACGCGGTCGCGGCGATGAAAGTGCCCATCTTCCGGCTCGACGCCTTTACCGCGCGGCGCTTTCGCGGCAACCCCGCGGCAGTGATGAGGTTTGACACGTTCCCGCCGGATACGGTTCTGCAGGCCATCGCCGCCGAGAACAATCTGTCCGAAACGGCTTTTCTCAGCGGCGGTGACGGCGAATATCGTCTGCGCTGGTTCACGCCGACGGTCGAAGTGCCGCTGTGCGGACACGCAACGCTTGCCAGCGCCGCGGTCGTCCTGGAGCGATTCGAGCCGGCTCGAGGTGCAGTCGCCTTCCAGACGGCCAGCGGGCCGCTCTTCGTGCGGCGGACCGAGGCGGGCTTTGCCATGGATTTTCCGGGGTGCCCAACAGAGCCGGTGCCCGTGCCCGCCGGTCTCGCCGCGGCCTTGGGCGCCGAGCCCGCCGAGGTCCGCGTGAGCCCACACAATTATCTTGTTGTGCTCGATACCGAGGCGACGGTGAGAAGTCTGGAACCAGACATGGGTCAGATCCGCCAGCTGCAGCGCGTAGGGGTGATCGTGACCGCTCAGGGGACGGGCGAGTACGACCTGGTCAGTCGCTACTTCACGCCGGCACGCGGAGTACCCGAGGATCCGGTCACGGGCAGCGCGCATTGCGCACTCGCCCCCTTCTGGGCGCAGCGACTCGGCAAAGCGGAGCTGCGCGCCTATCAGGCCTCGCGTCGCGGCGGCGAGATGGTCTGCCGCGTCCGCGACCCGCGGGTGGAGCTCGAGGGTGCGTGCGTGTTCTTCTGCGAGGGCGCCGCGGAGATCTGAGTGCAAGCGCGGCCACGGTGAGTGATGGTAAACACTCCGGCATCCACGTTCTTGTAGAGAGAGGCATGCCGGGATAGCGAATCGGTCGTTTCAGTCGTGCGGGATCTTGGTAGCGACAATGCCGCCAAGAACGGCACTGCGCAGCCGAGATCGGCGGGGGCGGGGGCGCCTCAGGCGGCGCCTGAAAATCTCAACAGCTGATGCGGCTGTCTCCAGATATCGTATCCCTCGAGCAACCACTCGAGCTGCTCGGTGGTCAGCGTCGCCACTTCAGCCGCGAGCAGCCGTGGCCAGATGAAACTCTCCCGGCTCTCGATCACCTTGTGTACGACGACAAAACCGTTCCTGTGCCAGTACAGCGCCGTCACCGCGTGGCGGCGCCGGTCCAGCGATCCGTCGTCAGCCCGCGTATGGCCACTTACTCCAGCCCGCGTTTATCGCCGTTGTTGATCCCATCCCGCACGATGTGGAGCGCTCGGCGGTTCCCCGCCCTCCTCGCTGTCCTCATTTCACCCCCAACGTAACGGCACCACGACACTATTTGCGGTGCTCAATATATTGGCCAGAAAGGTGGTCGGTGAGTGCCGCACGCGCCATCGCCATCAGGAGTGGTTGAGATTCCGGTGTCGCTTGGAGCGAGAGTTTTCCTCGCGGCTCAACCCCATTTGGTCATGGACAACTACGGAAGGTATAAGGAACCAGACGTGCAACGATGGCTGAAGAGGCATCCGCGCTTCGTGTGCCACTTCGTCCCGACGAGCTCGAGTTGGGTGAACT
>JAKARC010000017.1 GCA_021822385.1 Pseudomonadota bacterium | reverse complement strand
GATCTGGACATTCGGTTCCCGACCGATCCCGAGCGACTGGATGCGATCCTCGGTCGAAGCGACACCCGAATGCTCACCCACAAGGGCATCGAGCTCAACGGGCTCCTCTACAACTCTCCTGAGCTGACAGCGCTGCGCCGGAGGCTTGGCGACCGCCTCGAAGTCGAGATCCGCATCGACGCCACGGACATCGGCACCATTATCGTGCTTCCACCGGGCCACGAGCCGCCAATTCGCGCACACGCCCTGGCGACCGAATACGCATGCGGGCTCAGCGAATGGCAGCACAAGGTGATCCGACGCTTCGCCGCGAGGGAATCCGGCCGATCTGATTTCCAAAGCTGGGTCGAGGCCAAGCGGCAGATCGCCGACCTGATCGACCGGGAGCTGATGCATCGGAAATCGAAGTCCCGCAAACGGATTGCGCGGTATCAGGGCGACGTCTCCTCCCGTCCTGCCCCGTCATCGCCGACAATTTCCCCCTCCACCGCGGCGGGACAACCTGACCCCGCTCCGACACCGCCCGCAGATACGGAGGCTGTTCCGGCGAAGCCGCCAACCAAGGATGTCTACCCCCTTACGGAGCGTCCTGTCCGGAAATACACCGCGATCATTCGCAAGCATCCATCCGATGACGATTCGAACTAGGAGTAATCCGATGGTTATGCCGCGAAACTTGGTCGATCAAATTCTGGTCCCGCATGCAGCGTTTCAGGGCGCGCTGCGGCGCATCGGTCAGTGTTACCGCAATGCCCAAGCGCACGGCACTCCGGCGTGTCTCGCCATCGTTGGACCATCGCGTACGGGCAAGACCAGTGTCTTGGGGCAGTTCGCGACAGGCTACCCCACGGTACGCAGCGCCGAAGGACTTGAAGTGCCGATTCTCCGGGTGAAGACGCCATCGAAGCCCACCGTCAAATCCATGGCCGAGATCATGCTCCGGGAGATGGGCGATCCGCGCTTCGACAAAGGAACGGAAAACGCGCGTACCGGACGGCTCATGACATTGATCCGCAATTGCGGCACCCGGATGGCGATGATCGATGAGTTCCAGCACTTCTACGACAAAGGCCAGAACAGAGTCATGCATCACGCTGCCGACTGGCTGAAGGTGCTTGTCGATGATACCGGGATCGCGCTGGTAGTAGCGGGAATACCCGGCTGTCTGGCGACCATCGAACAAAACGAACAGCTGCGGGGACGGTTCCGCGCGCCCGTGACCTTCGAGCGGTTCGACTGGCGAAGCCCCGAAGATCGTGAGGAATTTGCCGCCATTCTGGACGCTTTCTACGATGCGCTCGCCGAACACATCGATCTTCCGGACTTCACCTCGGCGGAGATGACGTTCAGGCTGTACTGCGCAACTGGAGGGCTGATCGGATACCTCGCGATGCTGCTCAGCCAGCTAGTTTGGGACGCCATCGATGACAAACGTAAGATCATTACCCTCAAGCATCTCCGTGCAGCCTTCGCGCAGTCGGTGTACAGCAGCCATGATTACGGTGATGCGCCGGATCCTTTCAGCGTCCGCTTTGCCACAGAACCGTCGAAGGAGATGCTCAACACAGTGTCCCGGATTGGGGCTCCGCTGCCGGCAGCGATTGTAGGCCGCCCGGCGCGCCACAAGGAGTCGCGAACGCGGGTTCACGATGTGCTGTCCGCAGCGTGAGGGTGCACGATGCCGCTGCTGTGCCGCACGCCGCGACCGCGACCGACGGAGAGTCTTTTCGGCTTCGTGTTGCGCGTGAGTGAGGCAAACGGATACGACACCCCGCGTCACATATGGAAAGTCGCCCAGTTACCGCGCGGTTCCGACCTTGCTCCCGGATTTCCGACCGAGGCGCTGGCCGCGGTCTTGGGAATGAAGCGCGATGCACTTCAACCGCTGGCGTACCGCAGCGATCGGGAGAGCCGCGGACCATTCAAGATTCTGGGCCATTCCCTGGGAGATGCTGTGCGCAGTGCGCCGCTACGGCTCAAGCATCCGGCCTTCTGCCCGCAATGTGTGTCCGAAACCGGATACCTCGACGCATTCTGGGATCTCTCCGCCGCCGTGGCCTGCCCGATTCACGGCTCGGTCGTTCTGACGGTCTGTCCGGCTTGCCGGACGAGGATAGGATGGGAGCGGCCTGGACTGCTGACCTGCCGCTGTGGCGGGTCGTTTCGCGATGCGCCGACCCTCGTGGCATCTCCCGGGGTCCTCGCGTTGATGACGCTTTTGCAGGCGAGACTCCACGACCGAACCGGCTCCATCTCAAATCCTCGTGGCCTGCCACTCGAACATCTCGTGGGAGTGCCGTTTTCCGCACTGCTTCATCTCATCGCCGTGCTGGACGACGTTGCCGCCTCAACGAACGCGAGAGACGTCTGCCGCCTGCGTGTGCCCGCCGCGCAGCGCCCGTCGGTGACCACGGGCAGCCCATCGGCAAGGTCATCTGCTCCTGGTTGCCCGACTGAGCACGTCGCGGCGGCGGTCCAGATCCTGAGCGGCTGGCCGCACGGATATCACGACTTTCTGCGCACGCTGGGCGAGCACAATCTTGCATCCGGCAGCAGAACCGCGGGCATGCGCAAGCAGTTCGCCAACTTCTACGAAACGCTGTTCAAGAACCGGCGGGCCATGTGCGAGCATGTCGCGTTCTTGCGCGAGGAGTTCATCGCCTTCGGGCTTCAGCACTGGGGCAAAGGCATCATCGATCCACGGATGCTGCGCGACAAGACTGTGTTGAAGAATGCGCGATTCGTGTCGAGATCGGAGCTCGCAAGACGGCATCGACTCTGGGCTCCGACGGTACGCAAGATGGTCCGTTCCGGTGCATTAGTCGGAATTACTGTCAATCTCGAGGGCGCCGAGCGCGCAGTCGTCGATGCTCAGAACACTCCCATCCCGACTCAGATCACAAAGATCCTCAATGTCAGGCAAGCCGCGAAGCGGCTGGGGCTCACCGTCCGTGTGCTGAAATGCCTCAGGGTCCAGGGACTCTATGTGGCAGCCGAGCGCCGCGGATATGCGACCTCATGGTTCGCGGATGACGTCGAGCCATTCAGAGCTCGGCTGCTCGCGGTCGCGCCGGTCGCGTCGAGCCGCAACCGGCCGCGCACCGTCACGCTGAATGCCGTGGTCCGCAGGAGCGCTTTGCCGGTTGAGACGCGAGTTGCGGTGGTCGCTGCGCTCCTCAACCGCACGCTGAAACCGGTCGCTCGTTCCGGTTGCAGCCCCGCCGGCATTCTGCTGAAAAAGCAGGATATCGACACTATCATCGGCAGCCACTTGAGACCGCTACTCGATTCGACGTGCTCCTTCAAGGAATGCGCCCAGAGGACCGGCCTGTGCTGCTCCGCCATTGTTCCAGCAATCAGAGCCGGTCACCTCGTGCAGACTGTAGTGAGGGGCCGCAAGCGAGTCACGGTGGCGTCCACGGAGCGATTTAGGTCCGCCTATCTTCCGCTGGCAGCGCTAGGAAAAGAGAACCATCGATCGTCCCGACTGTTGATCAAGCTTATCGGTCGAAGGCGCCTGCCCGTCATATTCGTTGCCCGGTCGAATAACGCCAGTCCACAAGGGTTCATTCCGCGGTCGTGCGAACCGCAACTAATGGCCGCGCTGGCTGAGTATGAAGCGGATGAGGCTGCGCGCCCTGCGCGTGGCGATAATCTTTTGGCGTACGAAACTCGGCTGCGGACATATTGCACGCTGCAGATCGAAGGCGGGCAAGGACTGCCTCGCATGGGCGGCGTTCCGAAGAAGCGTACGATCGCCTTGGCATGCGGGTTCAGTCGGGATGTGTTTTACGACATACCTCGCATGCGACGTCTGCTTGAGGAATTCGACCGCAAGGAGCGCGCAATGCATCCGGGACGGCGCTTCGGAGCGCTCGAGATCGTTGCAGATTACCTTGCGAGGCTAGAACGTTCAGGTCGACCGCTGCCGTACTGGAGTGGCCGACCCAACGCGCTTCGGATTGCCAAGGAGTGCGGAATTCGACGGCAGTCGATCCAGGCGAGTGCACAGATCTTGAGGATTCTGGACGACTTCGCGCGACGAAATAGTGCGTTGAAGGTATCGCGGAAACGTTGAAGCCAGTTGGTGCGCGCCGCCGGGCTCTGGAAAACGACCCTTACAAGGACAGGCGGCGAGGGGAGACCTCGCCGCATCGAATGGCCACCATGAAGTATCAACTTATGGGGCTGGAAATATCACTTTATGGGGCTGAAGTATCAGCTTATGCGTCAACCCACAAAACAGCTTGCGCATCAACCCAAAGACAACTACATACATTTCGAGTCGCCGCAGTTCAGACAGGTCATGCAACCATCCATCATTACCACTGCAGCGGTACTGCATTTTGCGCATAACTGCGCACCTTCCGGGAAATCAGATTTAGCGAATGCATCGGTCTGTCGGGCTCGCGCTTCGTATTCCGCGCGCTTCTGATCGACGAGCTTCTGCTGATGCTCGTCAAGTTCCGGTTTGCGCAGCAGTCCAATGGCCTGCAGATGCCGCTCGATGACATAACCAAGCTCCGCGATGATCGAGGGCATGAACTTCCCGCCGGGCTGCCAATAGCCCCCGCGGGGGTCGAACACCGCCTTGAGCTCATCGACGAGGAACGTGACGTCGCCACCTTTGCGAAAGACCGCGGAGATGACTCGAGTCAACGCCACGATCCATTGGTAGTGATCCAGGTTCTTGGAATTGATGAAAATCTCAAAGGGTCGGCGCTGCTCGGAGTCAGTGCCCTCGTTGAGCACGATATCGTTGATAGTCACGTACATGGCGTGATCCGAGATAGGCGTCTTGATCTTGTAGGTTGATCCGACCAGCACCTCGGGGCGCTCAAGCTTCTCGTGCATACGGATGATCTGCGCACTATGCTCCGGGCGGCCTGCTGAATGCGTTGCAGCGGGAGGTACGACCGCGGTAGCCGCCGGGGGCTTCACCGGCGGTGTGTCCTGGGGCTTCTGGACGTCATATTTCACGATCTTGCGGTCAATCTTGATGGTCATTGCACGGCTCCTGAACCGGTAGTTCGCACGTCGTCATCCTCCGACGCGTCAGTAGCGCCCGTAGTATCCTTCGCGCAGCGCATCGAACAGGTTCGCGGCGCTGTGCCGCTCACCGTCGTACTCGATCTCATCATCTCCTCGTGCCTCCACGACCGTGCCATCATCGAGCGTAAACTTGTAGACCGTGTTCTTCAGATCCTGCTCCTTCACGAGGACACCCTGGAAGGCCTCCGGATTGAACCGGAAGGTCGTGCAGCCCTTCAAGTCCTGTTCGTAGGCGTACAAATAAATGTCCTTGAAGCGCTCATATGGGAAGTCTGTCGGCACATTAGCTGTCTTCGATATGGACGAATCGACCCATCGTTGCGCTGCCGCCTGCACGTCGACGTGCTCCTTCGGCGTGATGTCCTCGGAGGCGGCAAAATACTCCGGCAATTTCTCCGCCTCCGCGGTTGCGCCGGGGGTCGCACGAGGGTTGATCAGTTCGCGATACGCCAACAGTTCGTACGAGTAAACATCAATCTTTTCCTTGGTCTTGCGCCCCGGCCGGATCACGTTGCGGAAGTAGTGGTGCGCGAAGGAGGGTTCGATGCCGTTTGAGGCATTGTTCGCGAGCGACAGGGAAATCGTGCCGGTGGGTGCGATCGAGGTGTGGTGGGTATAGCGGGCGCCGACGGCTGCGAGTTCGCTCACGAGATCAGGTGCGAGCTTGGCGATTCGCTGCATGTAGCGGCTGTACCTGGCGTGCAGGATGCGGCCCGGCAGGCGGTCGCCAGGTTTCCAGCCGTCCCGGGCCATCTCAGGACGCTTGCGCAGCATCTCGGGCGTAACCGTGAATTCCTCGAGCATTATGGGCGCCGGTCCCTTCTCCCGCGCAAGCTCGAGCGCCTCTTCCCATCCGGCGAGCGCCATTTCGCGCGCGACGTCTTCGGTGAATTTCACCGACTCGGGCGAACCATAGCGGATCTGCAGCAGGGCCAAAGCGCTGCCGAGACCGAGGAAACCCATGCCGTGACGGCGTTTACGCAGGATCTCGTCGCGTTGCTGCGCGAGCGGCAACCCGTTGATCTCGACCACGTTGTCGAGCATGCGGGCAAAGATCTTGACCACCTGCCGATATTCTTCCCAGTCGAAGCGAGCGCGATCGGTAAACGGATCGCGCACGAATCGAGTGAGATTGACCGAACCGAGCAGGCAGCTTCCGTAGGGCGGCAGCGGCTGCTCGCCGCACTGCCCGGTGACGATACCGTTGAAGATGACGGTGTTGTGATCATGCTGAGTGGTATCGAACACCGCTTCCCTGCCGGCATACTGAATAGCGGCGATCCGGCTGACGAAGGACTGCGGCTCTTGTGCAGCGTTGTCGTGCACCAAGCGTGGCCGCTTGCCAGCCGCCGGTGCATCGAGAGAAGCGATCTCGGCGAGGAATCGCGTACGCGAGAGCCCCGCTATGACCAGCTGGAATTCGGCATCGGGGTTCGTACTACGCATGCCGTGTGGCGATATCGGCTGCCCCCGCGGGCAGCGCTCGAGGCGCGAGAAAACGCCGAAATTGGCCAGCAGCATCTGCACATCGCGCAACAGCGACCGCTCGCCCGCGGCAAGCCGGATCGGATCCGGACTCGGCGTCTGTCCGATAGCCCCGGCCGCGTGGAACAAGCCGCGCAGATAACCCTTGACGCACGCCTCGGTGCCGCGCCAGATGAGTTCCGGCACCGCCGTCTTACAGGCTGGACCGATGCCGTAGAACTGCTCCAGGTGGCGTCTGATGATGGCAATGCGCAGGAGCCGACGTTGGCGGTCGCGCACCGCAACCGGGCGTGCGCGCCGGTGATACGGCACGGTCATCGATGCGGCAATCAGTCCGTTGAAGTGGTTGGCGAGCCGCTCGGCAAGGCCGCGGTCGGCGCAGGAATCGCCGCGGGTCAGTGTGCCGACCAGCTCTCCCAGTTCCCGGCTACCACAGCTGCCAAACTGGCCCTTGCCCGACTGGATCAGGAGCTCGTCGCCGGGTTTGAGCTCCTTGAGCGTTATCTTGCCACGGGTGGTGTAGAAATCGTGCCACTCGGTGGCCTTGATCTCGTACCCGTCATCGGTCAGAACACGAAAGACGTCCGCGGATGATGCGGTCATGAATGCGGGCACGGCCGGGCGAATCGCGACTCCAGCGCCCTCCCCGAGCGCACGCCGGTCGACCGTGGTCTGCAGATTAGGTCCGGCCGCGCACAGATCGCCGATGCGCACCATGCCGAACTGGGTGGCAAGGCGGGTGTCGGCGGTAACGCACGGATTGGTGGCGCGGATGTTTTCGCACCACCAGTTGTTGTTCATCTCATTGACACGGTCGATGAGAATGAATCCCGGCTCGGCGAAGTCATACGTGGAGGTCATGATGACATCCCACATGCGCTGCGCCGGCAGGGTCTTGTAAATCTTGCACGCAACCTGGCCGGCTTCGTTCACGACGTAGCCGTCATGGATGGGCCAGTCGCGCCAGACGAACTTCGAGGTGTCGCCGAGATCGGGGCGCTCCGCCTCATATTCCGTGCGTGACAGCGGGAACGCGAGCTTCCAATCACCGTTGCGACGCACGGCCTGCATGAATTCGTCGGTGATGAGCAGCGACAAGTTGAATTGGCGCAGCCGGCCACTTTCGCGCTTCGCGCGAATGAATTCCATGACGTCCGGGTGTCCCACATCGAACGTTCCCATCTGCGCGCCGCGGCGACCGCCGGCGGATGAGACGGTGAAACACATCTTATCGAAAATATCCATGAATGACAGCGGCCCGGATGTATAGGCTCCCGCCCCCGACACATATGCGCCGCGCGGTCGCAGAGTCGAGTGCTCGTAGCCAATGCCGCATCCGGCCTTGAGTGTCAGTCCCGCCTCATGGACCTTGCCCAGAATGTCATCCATCGAATCACGGATTGTTCCCGAGACCGTGCAGTTGATGGTGGAAGTGGCCGGCTTGTGCGCGAGCGCTCCGGCATTGGACGTCACGCGGCCGGCTGGAATGGCGCCACGGCGCAATGCCCAAAGGAACCGCTCGTACCAGTGTTCGCGCAGCTCTTCCCGTTCGACATCGGCCAGCGCTCGGGCAACTCGCTTGTAGGTGTCGTCCATCGTCTTGTCGATGGGCGTACCGTCTTTGGCGGTCAGCCGATACTTCTTATCCCAGATGTCTAGCGACGCCTCCTGGAACGGAATGGCGTCAATGTCCTTTGAATCGATCTTCATGACGGTGTTCATGTGTCCGCGGCGCCCCTAGTGTTTGCACACCGGATCACAGGGAATGCGGGCGGCGCCACGTGCGCCGTGTCCGACGGCTTGCCGGCCATGAGCCCGAATCCCCCCTGAGCCTCCCCGAACGCTTGATCTCGTACCCAACAGGCGGACACAAGATCTTGTGTCGGGGTAAAGAGCCTAATGAGCACCTCGCCATGCGTCAAGATTTGGACCGCTCTGAAAACCTCAAAATATTTCCAATAAAGTCATGCGCTTATAACAATATTGCGGCTACGGGACACAGCAAAAATTTTTGCGCGCGACCAGCCTCGGCTCGAGCGTCACCCCAATATATTGTGTTTTTCGCCGCTTCCGCTTGATCGCGACCGGCGCGCTGCGCCGTGCTCGCCCTCATGCACGGCATCCGGCTTGAAATCCATCCGCTCGACCGCAGATCTGTCTCACCCCGGCGGCAACGCCTGACATCATCAGCAAACGGAGACAAGGTCATGACCGTGGTTCGCTATCAGCCCTGGGCACTCATCGACAGCCTGCAGCGCCGGTTTGACGGGGCGTCGTCAGCGCAGGACGGCAAGGAGAGCGCGGCGACTGCCTGGGTCCCGCCAGTAGACATTTACGAGGAGACCGATCGCTTCGTCGTCCTCGCCGATGTACCCGGGGTGGAATCGAAAGACATCGAGATTACAGCGGAAAAGGGCCTGCTGACACTTCGCGGACAGAAGCGCGAGCGGGAGACGCCGGATGCGCAGTCCCGTCAGCATCTGGAGCGGCGTACGGGTCCGTTCCTGCGCAGCTTCACGCTACCGGCAGGCGCGGATGTTGAGCGGATCACCGCCAAACAGGCCGACGGGGTGCTCCAGGTGACCATCCCGAAACTTGCAGCGGCGCAGCCGCGGACGATTGAGGTGCGCGCCGCCTGATCGCACGGCGCGCATAATCGATGCCGAGATGGTCGTCAGGCCGTCGGATCCTGGGCGCGGCACCGGCCGCATGGCAAGCGCAAGAGAACTGTACATGGCGGCACCATTGAACATCTGTGTTCTGGGCGGAACGGGTTTCGTCGGCTCTGAACTCGTCGCCCACTGGGCTCGCGATGGACATTGGCTCACACTGCCTACGCGCAACCCGGCCCGGGAGCAGGATCTGCGTCTTTTCCCGACCGTTCGCCTCCTGAGAGCCGACATACACGATCCGCAGGTCCTCGAGTCTCTGGTGGACGGTATGGACGTCGTCGTCAATCTCGTGGGCATCTTGAATGAGAATGGCCGGAACACGTTCCAGAAGGTGCATGCCGACCTGGCGGCCAAGGTGGTGGCCGCGATGCGGGCAAGGCAGGTCCGCCGCCTGTTGCACATGAGCGCTCTCGGCGCCGACCGCAACGGCCCGAGCCGCTATCTGCGCAGCAAGGGCGAGGCCGAGGAGCATATTCGCGCGGCAGCCCAGGATCTCGATTTCACCTTCTTTCGGCCGTCAGTGATCTTCGGGCCCGGCGACTCCCTGACCAACCGATTCGCAGGCCTGCTGCGCCTGTCTCACGGCTGGATGCCGCTCGCCCGGTCGCAGGCACGCTTCACGCCGATCTACGTGGGCGAAGTCGTCGCAGCCTTTGCCTGCGCGCTGCGCGAGCGAGCCACGTTCGGCCAGACCTACGAACTCGGCGGTCCGCAAGTGGTCACCCTCGAGGAATTGGTCCGCCTCTGCGCCCAGGTGGCGGGGCTGCCCTGCCACATCGTCCGCCTGCCCGATGCGCTCGGCCGCCTGCAGGCGGCTGTGTTGGGCCTGCTGCCGGGCAAGCCGATGACTCTGGACAACTTCCGTTCGCTGACGCGCGACAGTGTCTGCGGCACCGACGGTTGCACCCAGCTCGGACTGCAGCCGCATCGGCTCCTCGACATCATGCCCACCTACCTCGGAACCCGCGCCCGACCGCTCCGGTTTGCCTCATACCCGTGAGGGCAGGCGGTTCGCCGCGAGGCACCGCTCAATCCACCGCCGCGACGCACACGGCCTGCAACGCCTCGAGGCGTTTGGCGTGCATGCGCTCACCCGCCTCAGGTCCGGTGAGGCTCTGGCGCTCGGCACTTGTCAGCCTCACCGCCGCGCAGGCGGCTCGTGCCCGGCGCAGATATTCGGCCTGCGGATAGGGTTGATCTGCCAGCCCCCGGCGACCGCAGGCATCGGCCGCGCAGGCACCCAACAGCGCATCGAAACGCTCTGGTCGCCGGCAAGCGTCCGTCGCCTCCAGCAGTTTCAGGAGCGTGATCGGACGCAGCTGCTGCGCACGATGCACTTGCGCATGATAGCGGGCCGTCAGTACCGCCAGATCCCGGTACGCGTGCGGAGTCTTCAGTCGCGCACACAATGCCACGATGATCGGCACACCGGCCTCGCCGTGGCCATGATGACTGGGCCATTGCTCGGGAGGGGTACGCGCCTTGCCCAGATCGTGCGTCAGAACCGCGAAACGTGCGGTTGTCGGCAGCCCGGCATCGGCAGCCCACCGCAACGCCATCATCACGTGCACGCCGGTGTCGATCTCAGGATGCCAGGTCGCGGGCTGAGGCACCCCGTAGAGCGCATCCACTTCCGGGAAAATCACGGCCAAGGCCCCGCAGGCGCGCAGGGTCTCGAAAAACACTTCCGGCCGTGTTTCAGACAGCGCCCGCTCGGTTTCCTGCCAGACCCGCTCCGGCACCAGCGCGGCAAGTTCCCCGGATGCGCTCATTCGGCGCATCAGCGCCAGAGTCTCCTCGGCAACCCGGAAGCCCAACGCCGCGTAACGGGCTGCGAAGCGGGCCACGCGCAATACCCGCACCGGATCCTCGACGAAGGCTGGGGACACATGCCGCAGCAGCCGCGCCGCCAGATCGTCACGGCCACCGTACGGGTCGATGATCTGTCCGCTCGCGCTTTCGGCCATGGCGTTGATGGTCAGATCGCGGCGACGCAGGTCCTCCTCCAGGGTTACAGCCGGAGAGAACTCGGTGGCAAAGCCCCGGTAACCGGGCGCGATCTTGCGCTCGAGCCGCGCCAGGGCATATTCCTCGCGAGTCTTGGGATGAATGAAGACGGGAAACTCGCGGCCGACCGGCAGGTAGCCTTGATGCTGCAGGTCCTCGGGACGTGCGCCAACGACCACCCAGTCACGCTCGGTCACCGGCCGCCCGAGCAGCCGGTCGCGCACGGCACCGCCGACCAAGTAGACTTCCATGGCGACATGTTAACCGACTTGATGCGCCCTGCCGCCGGCAATCCTCTCCCGCCGGGCCCCGACTCACGCCCACCCAGAGCGGGGCGCCACCGACAGTTGTTTCGATCGCCCCCGATAGGGCGCGACCGCTACAGCGATCCGCGTAAATCTTGCAACGCAAAGCCGACGAGCGGCGCCTCAAGACCCCGCGTCAGCGCCATGACCTTGAATGCCTCGCCCATTTCTCCGGGCAGCAGCAGGCGGCGCGCCTCCCCCGCGCGGCGCGCATGCTGCACCGGATCGGTTGCCTCGGCCAAGTAGCGCTCGATGCCGGTCGCGAGCAGAAAGGCCGCCTGGGTGACGAATCCCGCGACCTCCAGGCCGCACTCGAGCGCCGCCGTGGCGACACGGGTGAAATCCACCCATGCGGTGATGTCCTGAATACCAAGATTGACATACGGATCATCGTGCGCACGATGTTTGTAATGACAGCGCAGAGTGCCGGCAACACGCTGTGGGTGGTAATAGTGCGACTGCGGCAACCCGTAATCGAACAGCAGGATCGCACCGCGCCGCAGACAGTCGCCCACACCGGCAAGCCACGGTTCCACGCGCAGACACAGCTCGGAGACATAGCCCTCCGGCAGCGCCGCCGGCAGTTGCGCCGCGAGGCGCGCCCAGGCCTCCTTCAGCAGCGGATCCGCCGGCGCCAAGCGCTCGCGCAAATCCTCCCCCTCGATCGTGACGCCCAGCTCGCCGATCGCGCCTCCCATCACGCTGAAGCGCCGGCACGGCAGGGCATCGAGCACCTCGTTCGCCAGAATCACGCCCTCGAGCGGCCGCGCGGGCAGGCGCTCGAGCCATACGACCCGCTCGGCGAGCGCCGCCGGCAGATTCTCAATGCAGCGGCGCTGCCGATCCACCAGATCGGCACTGACTTCCAGGATTGAATACCGGTCCGGCACGCAGTTGCGGGCAGCCAGCTCGGTCAGTACCGCGGCGGCCATCCGCCCGGTTCCGGCACCGAGTTCGAGGATCTCCCCGCCGCCGGCGAGCACCTGCGCGCACTGCTCGGCGACACAGCGGCTGAACAGATCCGAAGACTCCGGCGCAGTGACGAAATCGCCGCCGCGGCCAATCTTGATGCTGCCGGCGCTGTAGTAACCCAGACCCGGCGCATACAGCGCCAGGGCCATGAACTGCTCGAAGCTCAGCCAGCCGCCCGCCGCGCGCACTGCGGCGGCGATCCGCGCGCGCACGGCACGCGAGTGTGCCGCTTCTTCCTCAGACAGGGGCGGCGTCATAATGTCCGGCGAACCCATTGCGCGACCACCACCCGACCATGACACAACCTCACGACGATATCCGCAGCAGCGCACCACTTGCCGGTCAAGTCGCTCTGATCACCGGCGGCGCGCGCCGCCTCGGCGCCGCCATCGCGCGCGAACTGCACACCGCGGGAGCGCGGATCATCGTGCATTATCGAGGCTCTGCCGAACCGGCCCGGCGGCTCGCGGAGGACCTGGAGCGTGCGCGGAGCGGATCGGTTGCGCTCGCATCCGCCGACCTGCTCGCGCCGCACGCAAGTGCACAACTGGCTGAAACCGCGCTCGCGGCATTCGGGCGGCTCGATATCCTGGTCAACAACGCCTCGACCTTCTATCCCACTCCGCTCGGCACGATCGACGAGCAGATGTGGAACGACCTGATCGGCACCAATCTCAAGGCGCCCCTGTTTCTGGCGCAGGCGCTGAGCCCGGCGTTGCAGGCCCACTCGGGGCTGATTCTGAACCTGGTGGATATTCATGGTCTGCGGCCGCTCAGTCGCCATCCGGTCTACAGTGTCGCCAAGGCAGGATTGATCATGCTGACCAAATCGCTGGCACGAGAGCTGGGGCCGCAGGTGCGTGTCAACGCCATCGCGCCCGGTCCGGTCATGTGGCCGGAATCCGGAGTCGATGCGGCGCTGCGCGCCCGCATCATCGAGCGTACCGCACTGAAACGCGGCGGTACGCCCGAGGACATCGCCCGGGCGGCACTGTTCTTCGCCTGCGCGGCGCCCTTCGTCACCGGACAGATCCTGGCCGTTGATGGCGGCCGGAGCATCGGCTGGTAGTCACCTCAAGCACCGCTGCGCACCGGGCGCCGGTCCAAGGGCACGAGCGGATGCGCCGCCTGATCGAAGCGCCGCCACAATTCGCCGATGGTCACCTGCGCGGTCGGATGCAGCAGATCCGGCGCCAGGTCCGCAAGGGGTCCGAGCATGTACGCACGCCGCAGCAGATCCGGACGGGGTAGACACAACGTTGGGGTGTGAACCACCTGATCGCCGTACAGCAGGATATCCAGATCCATCGTGCGCGGCGCCCAACGGGGTGCCGAGCGCGCACGTCCACACAACGCCTCGATGTGCTGCAGACGTGCGACGACCGCCTCGACCGGACTATCTGTCGGAAATCCAGCTACGAAGTTGATGAAATCGGCGCCGTCGAAACCCACGGCGCGGTTGCGATACCAGGGCGAGAAGCGCACGTGCGGAAACTCGCTGCCAAGCGCGGCGGCCGCGCGCTCAAGATGCTGCTGCGGCTCGACGTTGCTGCCGGCGGCGACGTAAACCTCTGGCATGCGGACCACTCAGCGCGCCGGTACAGGGCTCGCGGTGCTCTCCGCACGGCGGCGCTCGATGGCGACGCCCACATCGCGTGAATTGCGTATCGCACCCGGTTTGTTGACCGCAAGTCGCACCCAGTCCAACGCAAACTCTTCGAGCAGCACGCCGGCCAGGCGATGCGCCAAGGTCTCCACCAGCTTGAATTCCGA
Source organism: Pseudomonadota bacterium (assembly GCA_021822385.1). Taxonomy (GTDB): domain Bacteria; phylum Pseudomonadota; class Gammaproteobacteria; order Steroidobacterales; family Steroidobacteraceae; genus 13-2-20CM-66-19. Next base: position 36,309 of record JAKARC010000017.1, on the reverse strand, counting down.
CGCCTCGACATAGGCCAGTACCCGCTTGGCGACACGCTTGTAATCGACCGTATCGGCCACTTCATCCTTTGCAGCGGCGCGCGCGCAATCGACGGGCATCTCCAGATCGATCACCACGGTCTGCTTGACCCGCCGCTCCCAATCGATGAATCCAATCACGCACTCGGCGGTCAGGCCGCGCAGGAAGATGCGGTCGCAGGCAGGCGTTATGCTGATCATGGTCAATTTGAAAACCCTTCAGTCGTGTCGTGCGCGGCTTGCATCGGCACGGGCGCCAACGACTCGATCGGCCACTGCGCCCGCGCCGTGATCGCCAGTCCCGCCGATATTCCGGCGCGCAATCGCAGCAGACCGGCGACGGCGATCATGGCGGCATTGTCGGTGCAGAACTCGATACGCGGATAGTACACGCGTGCGCCACGGCGAGCCGCGGCTACCGCCAACGCCGCACGCAGGCTGAGATTGGCGCTCACCCCGCCCGAGACCACGAGGGTGTCCATGCCTGTCTGCTCCAATGCACGCCCGGCTTTGACGGCGAGCGTCTGTACGATCGCCTCTTGCACCGCCCGCGCCACATCGGCCCTGAGCCGGTCGTCGAGCGCGCGGCCGCGCACGGCATGCTGCACGGCCGTCTTCAGGCCGGAGAAGCTGAACTCAAGACCGGGCCGGTCCAGCATCGGACGCGGAAAATGGAATGCGCCGGCCGTCCCGGCCGCCGCGAGGCGTGCCAGTTCCGGCCCCCCGGGGTAGGGCAGGTCGAGCAGCTTCGCGGTCTTGTCGAAGGCCTCGCCCGCCGCATCGTCGCGAGTGTCCCCCAGAATGCGATAGCGTCCGACGCCTTCAACAGCGATCAACTGTGTGTGCCCCCCGGATACGAGCAGGGCGACATGTGGGAAGGGCGGCGCGGGCACCTCGAGCAGCGGTGCGAGCAGATGGCCCTCGAGGTGGTGCACGGCCACAGCCGGGATATTCCAGGCATAGGCGAGGCTTCGCCCCAGCGCCGCTCCGGTCAGCAGCGCGCCAATCAGGCCGGGACCGGCGGTATACGCCACACCGGAGAGGCTCTGCGGAGCCTGACCGGCCTGCTCGAGCACCCGCCTGACCAGTGGCAGGAGCTTGCGTACGTGATCACGCGAGGCCAGCTCGGGAACGACCCCGCCATAGGCACGATGCAGCTCGACCTGGCTATAGATCTCGTGCGCAATCAGACCCCTGGCCTCATCCAGGATCGCCACGGCGCTTTCGTCGCAAGAGGACTCGATCGCGAGCACACGCATTTTTTGCCTTTGTCCCACTCCTGAATTAGAATTGCGGGCCCATTTGCCGGCCTTCCGACTCTCTCGCTGCGGCCCCGAGATTCCGGTGCCCGGCGCGTTTTGGAATCCGGTCACAAGAATTCTGCAGAGGTTTCGATGCCGAGCGTCCGTATCCGCGAAAACGAGTACTTCGATGCCGCCTTGCGGCGTTTCAAGCGCGCCTGTGAGAAAGCCGGCATCCTCACGGAGCTGCGCCGGCGTGAATTCTACGAGAAGCCGACGCAGGAGCGGAAACGCAAGAAGGCCGCGGCCATCAAGCGGCACATGAAGCGAGTCTCGCGCGAGGGCGTACGGCCCGCACGCTGAGCCGGAGGAGCCGCTGCCCATGATGCTCAAGCAAAGCATCACCGAGGACATGAAGAGCGCGATGCGCTCGGGCGACAAGGAACGGCTTGGCACCATCCGACTCGCACTGGCGGCCATCAAGCAACGTGAAGTCGACGAGCGGGTCTCGCTCGATGATGCGCAAGTGCTCGCGGTGCTGGAGAAGATGATCAAGCAGCGCAAGGAGGCCATCACGCAATTCGAGGCCGGCGGCCGTGCCGACCTGGTGGCCAAGGAGCGCGCCGAAATCGCCGTACTCGAGGGCTATCTGCCGGCGCAAATGAGCGCAGCCGAGGTCGATGCCCTCATCCGTCAGGCCATCGCGGCCAGCGGTGCGACCTCCGTCAAAGATATGGGCAAAGTCATGGCGGCGATCAAAGCGCAGGCCCAGGGCCGAGCCGACATGAGCGTGGTGGGTGCGCGCGTGCGCGAACAGCTGGGTCACCAGCAGAGCACAACACCATCATCCCCCAGAGCTTCATCGACGAGCTGATCGCACGCACGGACCTCGTGGAGGTGGTCGGTGCGCGGGTGCCGCTGACCAAGGCCGGCCGCGAATACAAGGCCTGCTGCCCATTCCATACTGAAAAGACCGCCTCGTTCTGGGTCAGTCCTGAGAAGCAGTTCTATCACTGCTTCGGCTGCGGCGCCCACGGCACCGCGCTGCGCTTCCTCATGGACTACGACCATATGTCGTTTCCCGAGGCAGTGGAAGACCTCGCGGCCCGACTCGGCCTGACCGTGCCGCACGAAGGCAGCGGCGGCGCCCCTCCCGTGGACACGACAGTGTATGACCTCATGGGTCGCGTCGCGGCCTATTACGCCGAGCGGCTGACACAGGACGCGCGGGCGCGCCGCTATCTCACCGAGCGCGGATTGACTCCGGAAACCGTGCAACGCTTTGGCATCGGCTATGCGCCGGACGCCTGGAATACGCTCCTCAGGCGATTCGGGAGCGGCGAGGCTAACCGCCAAGTACTAGCTCAAGCTGGCCTGATCATTGAACGTGAACACAGCACCGCAGCCGCCGAGCGCTACTACGATCGCTTCCGGGACCGCATCATGTTTCCGATCCGGGACAGCCGTGGCCGGGTGATTGCTTTCGGGGGTCGCGTCATCGACCGCGGCGAGCCCAAGTACTTGAATTCCCCGGAAACGTCACTATTTCACAAGGGCCGCGAATTATACGGACTGTATGAGTCGCGCAGCGGCGGGCCGCTGAGTCGGCTGCTGGTGGTCGAGGGCTACATGGATGTCGTGCGATTGCATCAGACGGGCGTGACCTACGCGGTCGCGACGCTCGGTACTGCAACCACCACAGAGCACTTGAAGCGCATTTTCCGGCTCGTCCGCGCGGTGGTCTTTGCCTTCGATGGCGACCGAGCCGGCCGTGGAGCGGCGTGGCGCGCGTTGCAGCATGCGTTGCCCGAGGCCCGCGAAGGGCGCGAGATCCGGTTCCTGTTCCTGCCGGAGGGACATGATCCAGACAGCCTGGTCGGCGCGGAAGGCCGCGCTGCGTTCGAGCAACGAATTGCAGGCGCCCTGCCGCTCTCGGAATATCTCGTGCGGGAGTTATCCGGCCAGTTGGACCTGGCGCATGCCGATGGGAGAGCGCGACTCGCCGAGGCCGCCCGGCCGCTCATTGCCCAGATCCCCGCCGGAGTGTATCGGGAACTGTTGATCGCCCGCGTGGCCGAAGTGGTTGGGTTATCCGCATCGCGGCTGGGCGAGCTGTGGCTCGACGGAGCGGCGGCGCCACCGGCGCCAAGCCCGCCGCCCGCTCGCGCCGGCCGCAGTGCAGGACGGGGCAGCTTGGTGCGCCAAGCGTTGGCTCGGTTGGTGCGATTTCCGGCGATCGCCGCAGACGTCACGGACGCCGAGCGCGCCGCATTGGAGCAGTGCGAGGAGGCGGGAGCGGATTTATTGCGCGCGGTACTCGATGATTTACGCGCGCGGCCGTTACAGATTGCAGCGCAAGTCATTGAGCGCTGGCGCGATCGCCCGGGCGGAGAGCATCTGACGCGACTGCTTGAGCGCGAGGCCATGTTGGAAGAGCCCGCGGCTGCAGCCCTGGAGCTGAAGGCCGCGCTCGGGAAATTGGCCTCCCGAGTCCGGGAGCAGCGGTTGAAGGCACTGGAAATGAAAAGTCGGTCCGGTACACTGACGAAACAGGAATTGAAAGAAATTCAAGAGCTTACAAAGAAGATACCTCGACCGGACCCAAAGTTGCCGCCGTCGTGAACTTGTGGTGGCCACGAGAGCCCCATACACTAGGCGAATTTCTTTGGCGCCCCTTGAGTCCGCTTTGATCCGCCAGCATCTTGGAGGACAGAGCCCGCCAACTTCAGCCGAGATTCAATGAAAGCCAAGCCCAAAGCCTCAGCAAGCACCCACAAGCGCGCCACGACGCGGAACACCAAAGCCGCCGTCAAAGTGACGCATGCGGCCGTTCCCAAGGCACGCGCCAAAACAGCCAAGAAGGCAGTCTCCGAACGCTCCGCCGGCGTACCGGAAAGCCCGGCGCAGATGCGTCATCCGCCCGTAGACAAGCGGGCGCCGGTCGAGCGGCGCGCGGCGGCGATACCGGAGGACCGGCAATCGCAGCTGAAGCTGCTCATCGCCCGTGGCAAGGAACAGGGATATCTCACCTATGCGCAGGTGAACGATCATCTGCCCTCGGAAATTGTCGATCCGGAGCAGATCGAGGACATCGTCAACACGATCAACGAAATGGGCATTCCGGTGTACGAGAAAGCACCGGATACCGAGTCGTTGCTCGCCGGAGAGCCGTCGGCGCCTGCAGATGAGGAGGCCATTGAAGAGGCTGCCGCGGTATTGGCAGCACTCGATGCCGAGCTTGGTCGCACCACCGATCCGGTCCGCATGTACATGCGCGAGATGGGCACGGTGGAGCTGCTGACGCGTGAGGGCGAGATCCGCATCGCGCGGCGCATCGAGGAAGGGCTCGAAGCCGTGCGGCGCCAGCTGGCGATGTTCCCGCTGACCTACGACTGCCTCCTGAAGGCGTACGAGCCGGTCAAGACAGGTCAAACGCGTCTGGTTGACGTGATCGTCGGATTCGTCGATCCCAATGCGCCGGATGTCATTGCCCAGCCACAAAATCCCACCAAGGTTGAGGTGGCCGCCGCCGAGGAGTCCGACGAGGACGAGGCCGACGATGACAGCGGCGACGCGGAGGAAGAAGCCGTAGACTCCGGACCGGATCCGCAGGAGGCCGCCGAGCGGTTCGCGCGCATCGCCAAAGGTTATGCGCAGATGCTCACGGCAATCGACAAGCATGGGGCGCACGAGCCCAAAGTGCTGAAGCTGCGCAAGAAAGTCGCCGATGAATTCCTCGAGCTGAAGTTGTCGCCGCGCATGTTCGATGCGTTGATTGCCAACCTGCGCGGCCAGATCCGTGAAATCCGCCAGATCGAGAAGGAGATCATGAGCCTGGCGGTGCGCGATTGCGGTATGCCGCGTAAGGAATTCATCGCGAGCTTCCCAAAGAACGAGACGAATCCGCGTTGGCTGAGCAAGCACATCAAGGCGGGCAAGAAGTACTCCGCCGCACTCGCCCGACTCGAGCATGAGATCTCCAATCGCCAGAGCCGGCTGACCGCCGCCGAGCGGGAGCTGCATCTGTCGATCAACGAGATCAAGGAAATCAACCGCGAGGTCTCAATCGGAGAGGCCAAGGCGCGTCGGGCCAAGAAAGAAATGGTCGAGGCGAACCTGCGCCTGGTGATCTCGATCGCCAAAAAGTACACCAACCGCGGTCTGCAATTCCTCGACCTCATTCAGGAAGGCAACATCGGCCTGATGAAGGCGGTCGACAAGTTCGAATACCGGCGCGGCTACAAATTCAGCACCTATGCGACCTGGTGGATCCGTCAGGCCATCACCCGCTCGATCGCGGACCAGGCGCGTACCATCCGCATCCCCGTGCACATGATCGAGACGATCAACAAGCTCAACCGGATTTCACGGCAGATGCTCCAGGAGATGGGGCGGGAGCCGACGCCGGAGGAATTGGCCGTGCGGATGGAGATGCCGGAGGACAAGGTGCGCAAGGTCCTGAAGATCGCCAAGGAGCCGATCTCCATGGAAACGCCGATAGGCGACGACGAGGACTCTCATCTCGGGGATTTCATTGAGGACACGTCGGTTGCCTCGCCGATCGACCAGGCCACCATGGAGTCGCTGCGTGAGACCACACATGCCGTCCTGGCCCAGCTCACCCCGCGTGAGGCAAAGGTGTTGCGCATGCGCTTTGGCATCGACATGAATACCGATCACACTCTGGAGGAGGTCGGCAAACAGTTCGACGTCACGCGCGAACGGATTCGGCAAATCGAGGCCAAGGCGCTGCGCAAGCTGCGCCACCCCAGCCGCAGCGAGCAGCTCAGAAGCTTTCTGATGGAGGACTGACCACGGGGCGCTCCGGCACTAGATGCCGAACTTGCCCAGTGCGTCGATCAGTTGGCGCAGAAGTTCCGCCAGCCCCGGGTGGTCCGTTTCGAAGCGCACGATCAGGGACTCGAGGTGTGGCACGTGACCGGCCACATCGGTGGTCCCGCGGCCGAGCGCGCGACCGATGTCGTGCACCAAGGTGGCCAACATCCGGCGAGACTCCTCGTCGATCGAGCCGGCCTGACTCAACCGCTGGTGCACCCTGGCCAGAAGCTCGCGCAAACTCTCTTCACTCGTCGGCCCTGGGCTCATCGCTGACTCCACTGGAAATCTGTCGCTGATTCTAGCCGCTCCGCGCCGCCTCGCTGGCCGATTTACGGGCCGCGGCGCAGGACCACCCCTCACAGGGTCAACACGACCCGGTACTGCGCCTTCCCGCTCATCATGCGCGCATACGCCTCCGCGGCCTGCTCGAGCGGGTAGGTCTCGATCATCGGGCGGACGCCGGACAATTCCGCGAAGCGCAGCGTGTCTTCCGAGTCGCTCGGGACGCCTGATGCCCAACCCCGGATGGAGCGGCTGCCGCCGATCAGCTGCAGCGGCGTCACCTCGATGGGGGCGAAATCCGCCCCGACCACGATCAGCGTGCCGTGCGGGGCCAACCCGTCGATGACCGCGCTCATGGACTTGGCGTTCGGCGGCGTCGCCAGGATGACGTGCGCGCCCCCGAGTTTCTGCAGTGCGTCTGCGACGGGTTCAGCGGTACTGTCGATGTAATGACTCGCTCCAAGCTTGCGTGCCAGGGGGGCGTTATGGGCACCGCGGCTGATTGCGACCACCCGGAAGCCGAACTTGCTCGCAAACTGGACCCCGAGATGGCCCAGCCCCCCGATCCCGAGCACGGCGACGGTATCCCCGGGGCGGGCACCGCTGTTGCGCAGCGCATTGAATGTCGTGATGCCGGCGCACAAGAGCGGGGCGGCCTCCGCGGACTGCAATCCATCGGGCATGGTCGCAAGCGCCTCGACGGGTGCGATCATGTACTCGGCATATCCGCCGTCATAACTGATGCCGGGAACGCGCAGGTTGCGGCAATTGCCAAAATCGCCCCGCCGGCAGGCAGGGCAGCTCTTGTCATGACCACCGTGCCAGCCGACGCCCACCCGCCGTCCAACGCGCCACTCGCCAACCCCTGCGCCGACCGCGTCGATGACACCGGCAATTTCATGGCCGGGCACGCGCGGGTACTGTATTCCGGGCCATGTCCCCTCCTGCGTGAAGGCATCGCTGTGGCAGATACCGCACGCCTCGACCTTGACCCTGACCTCGCCCGGTTGCGGATCGGGGATCGGGCGCCTCACGATCTCGAATGCTCCGCCCGGAGCGCTCACCTGCGCGACCCTCATCGTGCCGTCCGTCCGAGTCTGTGCCATGACTGCTCCTAGTGTAGCTGCTGCGCTGGCCGCTCCCGGCCGCGCCGGGCAACGACATTGAATTCGAAAATAGCAGCACGGAGACGGCCGCGCCACTGGCGCGGCACCCGGACAGTCGGCCAGACGAATGGGCAGCTCTCGTCATTTGCGCAGGCATGGCAGCGCAAGCCCGAAGACCGGGCCTGCGCCGTCATGCAGCGGGTGTGAGTTCAGTGACCGAGGATTTTCTTGCGCAGAGCCGGTTCGCGCTGCATCAGCATCATCATGTCGTTGAACTCCGGAATGGTCAGTCCGGTCGATTGCACCGCAGTCACCATCTGCGTCTGTGCCTGCTCGCGCAGCTTCAGTGCATCCTGAGTATTGTGCGTCGCGCGCACCGCAGCTGAGAATTTATGCTCGATCGCCTTCACCGAGTCATATGCGCGCTTGAACTTCGCCAGGGTCCGAGCGCTCAAATGGGGCTGCGCGGTGGACTGCGCCGCCGGCTGTTGCGGCGGGGAAGCGTATTGCTGAGCACAGGCCGCAGCGCTGAGCAGCAGCGCGGATACGCCCAGGACAACAGTCGGGATCTTGAAATTAACCTGCATCAGGGTCTCCTTATGATTGAACGGTCCGGAGGATGACCATGCAAGCCTCGTGCCGCTCACGCCATGGGCCGAAACCCCGCTCCTGCTGCAGCCATAGGCGCATCCTCGCGGGCGCGCGACCCTGCGATGCGTTCCCGATCGACACATGTGCCATATCGACACGATGTGCGGCCGCAAATGGCCACCTCAATTGGCGAGATATCGATACAGCGTGCGCCGCCCTATGCCGAGAACCTGTGCCGCGCGGCGCTTGTTGCCATCGACCTGATCGAGCACGTAGTGCACGTAGCGCAACTGCATCTGCCGCAGCGTCGGCATCACAGTGTCCGCAGGCGTGCCTTCATGCACCGAGCCTCCAGGAATTCCAGCCGAGCGCGCGTGCACGGTCTGCGGCAGATCGGTTGGCATGATCTGCGTACCCGGGCATAACGTGACCGCCCGTTCGATCAGGTTGGCCAGTTCCCGGACGTTGCCCGGGAAACGATAGGCTGACAACAGACTCAACGCTGCCGCGCTCAACGCCAGCGGCTCGCGGCCGATCTGCTCGCTGAAGCGGCGTGCAAAGTGCGCTGCCAGTCGGTGCAAATCCTCACCCCGTTCGCGCAGGGGCGGAACGTGAACATCGAAAGTCGCTAGGCGAAAGAACAGATCCGCGCGGAAGCGCCCGCGCGCGACATCATGTTCGAGATCACGGTTGGTCGCCGCCACCACCCGCACGTCGACGCGCCGCTCCAGATTGGCGCCGAGCGGGCGAACCTGGCCGTCCTGCAGCACACGCAGTAGTTTCGCCTGCATTTGTGGCTCGAGTTCGGCAATCTCATCGAGCAGGAGCATCCCGCCATGGGCTTCGGCGAACAGGCCGCGACGCGCCTGCTGCGCGCCTGTAAAAGCCCCGCTCGCATGGCCAAACAGCTCGCTCTCGAGCAGCTCGGTGGGTATGCCGGCACAATTCACCGGTATGAATGGACCGGCGGCCCGATCGCTCTCGGCATGCAGAGCGCGGGTGACAAGCTCCTTGCCCACCCCGCTCTCGCCACGAATCAGTACTGAGCCGCCAGCGCGAGCGATCTGACGAATCTGTTCGTAGAGTGCGAGCATGACCGGACTGCGACCGATCATGCCGTGGAAATCCTCGCGCAGATCGGCCCGCGCAGCATCCGCGGCACTCACTGCGCGCCCCGGCCGCGCAGCATCCAGGCGCGTTCGCGCACGGTGCGCACGGTTGTCGCATTCGCCACACCGGACGAGTGCGCCAAAGTCACGAGCGCTGCGGCACTCGCACCTCCCCGTCGAGTGACCGTGCACGAACACGTTGTCCGCACATTCGGCGCCATCTGGTATACATGGATTGCTGTCAAAACGCCTTGCGTCACCTCCGCCAACGCACAAAGCAGTTGAACCGATCATAGCAACTGAGCCACGCAGCGCAACCTGCGGGCCTCACGCGCCGAAGCTGAATCGTCCGGCGCGCAAGCGCGGGCAGCAGGACTCATGCGCCCACTGTATGAGCCCGCAGCAGGATCCCCGGATACTCCTCATCGGGAGCGCACACGGGCCGAAAACTCGCGGTGCCGGGCACGGCACACCCGAAATTGGAATCCGATCGCCGTCGTCACGCTCAGTCCCAGGCGCGACACAGTGATCAAGGCGGCGGCCGAGAACCTTCATAACTCGAAGCCTGCCGCATGAAACAGGCGACAACCACCATGACACGCACCGGCCTACGGCAGGTCCGAGCGGACGCGCTGGTACCGGGAGCGTTATGCCGTAGCGGAAATGGTGCGACGGAAGCGCGGCCGCCGCGCATCGGGCCCGCTGCCCCAGGACATCCGCCGGCCGCGGCATCGCCTCTGCCCGCGGATCGCCCCAAATCCAGACATTTTACAAACGAGCCTTGTCAGGAGATCTGAATTCACGGGATGTGCGGGCCCGAGAGATCAGCTAATGGTGGGCCTGGTAGGATTCGAACCTACGACCAAGGGATTCACTCTGCCCCGGCGTTTCCGCCAGGAGTGGACTATCTCTTCACCCGTGAACGCGGCACGGCGGCGCTTGGCACCGTCGCAACCGGGTCCGTGGGGGTGCGGGATGCTCCTGCCTGTCATTAAGGGCACTGCAGCCCTCAGGTAGTCTCTGCACCTTCCGGCGGTGTACCGCCGGCTCGGCTCAGGATTGCCATGAGGCGGAGACGCTCCGCAACTCGCAGGTTCCCCTGAATTCATCCCGTCCACTGGACGCGTTTCCACGCCCAGGCACCATTTTTTGATGAGTCCCCTGCACTAACCGCTGTGCTACAGGCCCATGGCGCAGTATTGTACCCGGTAACGCTATAATTGTGCGTGCCTAAGTTCCGCCCATCAAAGCCTGCGCCCGTGATCGAACGACACCACTCGCATCCAGCGCGAATCGAGCCGGTGCAGGTAGGGGTGGCCCGGCACAGCATCCGACCGATCTAGGAATTCCGCAGCCATGTTCCTGGCGCGCATCCATTATTTCGCCGACACAGTCTTCGTCGCCGTGGCGGCGCTGCTACCGATCATAAACCCCTTCGGCGGCGCACCGATTTTCCTGGCCATGACCTCGGGACTCACAGCAGCCGAGCGCGCGCGCACCGCCAAACTGGTCGCGCTCAACAGTTTCGTGCTGCTCCTCGCCTCCATTCTGGTCGGCGCGTATGTGCTCGATTTCTTCGGCGTATCGATTCCCGCCGTGCAAGTGGCCGGAGGCGCCGTGGTGTGTGCGTTCGCCTGGTCACTGCTCAACGGTCCGATCACTCCGACCGTTGCCGCGCCGACCCATTCGGCCAGCTCGGACAGCATCACGCAGGGCGCGTTCTATCCCATCACCATGCCGCTCACCGTCGGCCCCGGATCGATCTCGGTGGCCATCACCCTCGGAGCCAATCCCCCGCGCGGTCTGCGTGCGCTGCTGCCCACGATCCTGGCGCACTTCGTCGGCGTGCTGATTACCTGTATCGTCGTCTATTTCTGCTACCGGTACGCCGACCGGCTCATACGCCGCCTCGGCAAGACCGGAACCAACATCATGATCCGTCTGACGGCCTTCATCCTGCTGGCCATTGGCGCGCAAATCGTCTGGAACGGCGCCAGTGCGATGCTGAACGGGGTACTGCACCCGGGCGCGCTCGCGACACATCCGGCGCTGACACGATTTACGGCTGTACCGCCAACGCCGGGGGGACCCGGCGGGCACGCATAGCGATCAGGGGATGCGCGCCGAATCACTGGGGTGTGCGGCACCGCCCTTGCGCTGCATGTCGTACGCACTGTCGGCAATGATCTGACCGAGTCGATTGAGGCCATCCGTGAGCGCTGCCGGCCCGGGCTGGAGGATCTCGGAGGACTTGATCTCGAACATCCTGTTGCAGCGCAGCGCGGGTATCGCCTCCCAACCGGGGCGCGCGCGTACTTTCGCCGGATTGAATTTCTTCCCGCACCAGGAGGCAATGAGCACATCCGGGGCGCGCCGGACGACCTCGAGCGGATCGGTGATGATGCGCTCCTTCGCAGCCGGATGCGTGGAAAGGTCGGCAAAGCAATTCTCCGCACCCGCGATCTCCATGAGCTCCCCAACCCAACGAATGGCGCAGATCAGCGGCTCGTCCCATTCCTCGAAATACACCCGCGGCCGGCAGGGCAACCGGGACGCGGACTGCTGCGCGGCGTCTATTGCACCGCGCAGCTGCCCGATCAGGGCGCGGGTGCGAGCGTGCGCGCCGATCATCCTGCCCAGCATCGCGATCGAATCCAGGATTTCCTGGACGCTGCGTTGATTGAACACATGAACTTCGATGCCGGCACGGATCAGTTCGGCGGCAATCCCTGCCTGCAGGTCTGAGAACCCGAGCACCAGGTCGGGCCGCAGCGCAACGATGCGCTCGATCTTGGCACTGGTGAAGGCGCTGACTTTCGGCTTCTCGCGGCGCGCCCGGGGTGGCCGTACCGTGAAACCGGAGATGCCGACGATGCGATCCTCCTCGCCGAGCAGATACAGCGTCTCGGTCGTTTCCTCGGTGAGACAGACGATGCGCTGCGGGCCGGTTTTCCTTCGCACTTTCATCTGCTACAACAGGATGTCACGCAGCACATTCACGCCCACCTCGAAAAAATATTTGATCGCATACGGGCCGCGAACCGAATTGCGTACCGTCGTGTCGCCACCCTCGACAGCGCGGTCCTCCCGTCAATTTCCTGACCACTTTTCCACGACCACCAATGCACTCATCGACATCCGTGCTCGCAGCTTAGCATCCGTGCGTGGCGTAACCGCGACATTCCTGGCTCGATCGTCACTACGACGGCAAGGATATCGCGGTCCGGCAAGCACGCACACCACTCGCGCACGCCGCCCCACACGCAGTGGTCGACCGCCTCTGCCCGGAATGTAGCCACACCCACGCGACTCTCGAGCCGCGAGCACCGACTGGCCGCCGTCCCGTTCTTGCCGTAACCTATAGCGTGGGCTTCAGGCTACCGTCCTCGCGGCCGCCGATGCCGGACCCAGACCTGTCGAATGCGGCACGGACTGCAACTTTCCCGCTCCCGCCGTGTTCTTGCCTCAAACGATGATCTACCCGTGCAACAGGCAAGCCCAAGGCCCGATTCTCGAGAGTTCGCAGCGTTTATGCGCGCCTATCAGGACATGGTTTTCGCCACCGCTCTGCGCTTGACGGGCGTTCCCGCACAGGCAGAGGACATCAGCCAGGAGGTATTCCTGAAGGCTTACGAGAACTTCGACCGCCTGCGCGACAATTCGTCCGCCGGTGGCTGGCTGAAGACGGTCGCCACGAACCTGACGCTGAATCACCTCACTCGGCATCGCAAGCGCTGGCGGCTGTTCTCCGAAGTGTTCACGGAACAGACGCCGGAGGTTGCCTTGGAGAGCGCCGTGACCGCATTCGATACCGTACTGCAACAGATGGACGAGGCCGATCGCCATGCCCTCATCGAGCATGCCCTGCGCCAGCTCCCCGAACACCAGCGGGTGCCGCTCGTTCTCTTTCACTTTGAAGACATGTCCTACCAGGACATCGCGATCCGCCTTGGCCATTCTCTCGCCAAGATCAAGACCGATATCCTGCGCGCGCGTCTCGCCATGGCCGCTGCACTGACGGACAGCGGCCTGCGCCCGCAACGCTCCGGAGACGCTACTGCGCAATGACCTCCCAAAATCAAAGCCTGGAAGAAAAGCTCGCGCAGCGGACGCACGCAGTGCTGCGGCAACTTCCGCCGGCCGCTGCGCCGCCCACTCTTGCGGCACGCGTCTTGCACGAGATCGCCGCCCGTGCCAGCCGTCCAGCGCCGACCGCAGGCATTACTCACCGGCCGCTCCTCGTGCGCCTCGCGCTGGCCGCAGTCTGCATCGTGTGCGTCCCGATCGCCGGGGCGCTGGCAACGAGTCTGCGCGCCCAGCTGGCGGATTCACTGGTAAAGAGCGGCGCTCTGCATGTGCTGCAAACGCTGCGCGGCGTGGGCGATACGGCCCTGCTGCTCGCCACACTCGCCGGTGACATTGCCCGGGCAATCCCCCCCGCGTGGCTGTTCGGCGGGCTGCTCGCGAGCGGCGCGCTGTACGCGCTCCTCAGTTCGCTCGGCTATCTCGTGGTCCGCTATACGGCGCCGCCGCACACCAAGGTTCGTTCGATATGAAAAAGATGCTCCGGGCGGGCTTCATCGCCACCCTCCTCGCAGGACTGTGCGCCGCGGTCGTACCGGCGCCCACCGCCGCGCACACGCAGCGCCTGGTCGAAATCACTCATTCCGGCATCAACATCAGGAGCGGTGCGGCTCACGTGGTGATCGGGAATGCGGGAATCCGCATCACCGGCACCGGCAGCGCCAGGTCGACCGTCATCTCGCATCGAGCCCCGCCCTGTCCGAATCATCGCCAGCTCGTGGCGATCGGCCATAACGAGCGGCTTGCGGCCGGCCAGACCGCCTGCGATGTCGTGACGATATTTGGCAACAGCACCGTCAAGGGTGATATCACCGACTCCGTGGTCGCAATCATGGGCAACGCGCGGGTCACGGGCACCGTGGCCAACAGCGTGGTGACGATCTTCGGTAATAGTTACATCAATAACACCGTCGGCGGCAACACCGTATCCATTTTCGGCAATACCGCGCTCGGACCTCAGGCCAGCGTCCGGGGCCAGACCGTCAATCTGTTCGGCACCGTAAAACGCGCCCCTTCCGCGGTGACCGCACGCGGCACGGTCAGCTTCATGTCCGGCATCTTTCCCTTTGCCCGGCGACTCCAGGCCTGGAGCGAGCACTGCCTGATGCTCGGCCGGCTGCTCGCGCCGCGTCGCGATATCGCGTGGGCGTGGGGTTTGGCGCTCGGCATCCTCGCGTTCTACCTGCTGCTCGCGGCGCTGTTGCATGACAGTCTGCGCCATTGCATTCGGACGCTGGAAGATCATCCGGGTCCCGCGATACTTGCAGCACTCGTCATGGTGTTGCTCACGCCGGTGATGATGTTTGCCTTGATGATCGGGTTGACGGTGACCGTGGTCGGCATCGTGTTCATCCCGCTGCTGTGGATCGCCCTGCTGTGCGTGGGAGTGTTCGGACGCGTGATCGCATTGGGCTGGCTCGGCAGTCGCGTGCTGCGCAACACCCGCAGTGGCGCAGGCCACGCCGTGCTGCAGGTCCTGGTCGGCGGCCTGCTGGTCTTGGCGTTGTACATGGTTCCGGTGCTGGGATTCATCGTTTACACGGCCATCGGCCTGGTCGGGTTCGGCACGCTGACGTACGCGATAATTCTCTCGGTACGCGCGGCGCGCAGCGCCGCGCCACCGCCGCACTACGGCGCACCCGTCAGTCCGGCGGCCGCAACTGCCGCCGGTGCGGATCCGGCCGGCGCTACTGCCGCCACGAGCGGCAGCGCCGGGACTGCCGGCGCTGCGGCCGCTATGAGTGCCGGCGGCGAACCGGCAGCGGCCGCGCATCTTGAGCCGACCCCGCTCGAATTGACCGCGCTGCCGCGGGCGGGCTTCTGGATCCGCATGGCCGCGTTGTTGATCGACGTGATATTGATCGGATTCGTCCTGCGCCTGATCGATCATCATGGCAGCAGCGGTATGCTGATCGCGTTGGCGGCCTATGGCGCACTCATGTGGAAACTGCGCGGCACCACGGTCGGGGGCATCATCTGCAACCTCCGCGTGGTACGCATCGATGGAAATCCCATCAACTGGGAAGTGGCGATTCTGCGCGCTCTCGGCTGTCTTCTGTCTCTGGTGGCGCTCGGGCTCGGCTTCTTCTGGATCGCATTCGACACCGAACGACAGGCTTGGCACGACAAGATAGCCGGAACCGTGGTCGTGCTCATGCCGAAGGTAAAAGGACTGATCTGACATGAACTCGCTCCAGGACCCGTCCTCCGGCATGGGCTTCACGCCGCAGGATCCGGCGCAGATCGGAGGGCCGGAAGTAGCGCACCCGGGAGCCGCGAGCGGGATCGGCCGTGCATCCGGGCCGCCCGATACGACGGACATGCGCCGCGGTGCGCGTCAGTGGCTTGTGCCCTCGGCCGTCGCCGTGCTTGCGCTTGCCGTTGCTGCCGCGGTGACCCTGCGGCTGACCGAGGCAGCACGGCCGCTCGTGCCGCTGGCAGATCGCAACAACATCCCTTTGGTTTCGGTTTTCGTGCCCGGCGTGCGGGCGGTGAGCACACAGATCAGAGTGACCGGCTCGATTTCCGCCCGTCATGATCTGCCGATCGGCGATGGGGGTCAGGCCGGGCGCATCGTGAAGGTCTACGTACAGGTCGGTGATGTGGTCCGCCGCGGACAGGTCCTGGCTCAGCTCGACGACTCAGTGCTCAAACCGCAAGTGGCCGAGCTGGTGGCAGCGCTCGCCAAAGCCCGGGCGCAGGCGACACTCGCAACAGCGGAGTACCGCCGCGCCGTTGCGATCGGCCCGAACGGCGGGCTGTCGGCGCAAGACGTCGAGCAACTCCGGGCAACGGCACTGATGGATGCCGCCAACACCCGGATGGTGGCAGCCCAGTTGCAACAGATGCGTGCGCAACTTGCCCTGACCCGCATCGTCGCCCCGGTTGCGGGCACTGTACTCACTCGCTCGGCCGAAGTCGGCCAAGTCGCAACGCCGGGTGGGCCGCCGCTGTTCACGCTGGAGGCCGACAACCGGGTCGAACTCGTCGGTCAGGTCGCCGAGCAGGACCTCGCCTCGCTGCGAGTCGGTCAGCGCGCCGAGGTGCGGCTGATCGGCTACCGGCAGGAGTTCCCGGGGCGCATCTGGCTGCTCGGCGCCACGATCAACGCCGAAACCCGCCTCGGTCAGGTGCGCATTGCACTGGCGTCGAATCCCGCTCTGCGTCCCGGGGCATTTGCGCATGCGGTTATCAGCGTCAGTCACGCGGAACGGCCAGTGTTGCCGCAGACGGCGGTCCTGACCGATTCCAGAGGATCCTATGTATTCATTGTCAACCGCCACGACATCGTCGTGCGTCGTCCGGTCGAGCTCGCGGGCGTCGTCGCCTCTGGCGTGGTGATTGCCCGCGGACTGTCCGGGCGGGAGCGCGTGGTGACCCTCGCGGGCGGCTTCCTGCAAAGTGGCGAGCGCGTGCGCGTAGCCGCGAGCAGACCGGCACACGCATGAAGCGTCTATCCGCCTGGGCAATCCGGCATCCCCTGCCGCCGATCGTATTGTTCGTCGTGCTGCTGTTTGTCGGCACGATATCTTTTGTCCGTCTGCCGGTCACGCACAACCCGCACATCTCCTATCCCATTGTGTCGGTGATGGTCAGCGAGCCGGGTGCTGCTCCCGAGGAGGTGCAGATCCAGATTGTGCGCCGGATCGAAGCGGCCGTGGCCGGCATCGGAGATATCCACCGCATCCTCTCCGACGCTTATCAGGGCGGCGAGGAGACCGATATCGAATTCCGCATCGGCACCCCGATCGATCGGGCCGTGACCGAAGTGCGCGATGCGGTCACGGAGGTTCAGCCCGACTTGCCGAGCGACATCCTGCCGCCGATCGTGCAGCAGGTCAGAGTCGACGGTGGCCCCATTGTGTATTACGCGGTCAGCTCGACCGACATGAGCAGCCGGGCGATTTCCTGGTTCATTGACAACACCATCACGAAGAGGCTGCTCAGAGTCCCGGGCGTCGCGCAGGTCTCCCGCTATGGCGGGGTAAGCCGTGCGATCCGAGTCGAGCTCGATCCGGCGCGCATGCAGGCGCTCGGCATCACCGCGGCCCAGGTCAACCAGCAGCTTGCCGGTCTCAACGTCGATTTGCCGGGCGGGCGGGCCGACCTCGGCAACGGCGAGCAGACCATCCGCGTGCTCGGCAACGCGCATACCGCATGGCAGCTTGCACAAACGCAGATCGTTCTGCCCGGGGGGCGGTTCACCCGGCTCGGCAACATCGCCACGGTGACAGATGCCGCCGCACAGGTGCGCAGCATCGAGCGATACGACGGGCGACCCGCCATCTCCTTTGGCGTACAACGGGCTCCGGATACCTCGGACATCGCCGTACTGCAGGGCGTACGCCGGGCTTTGGCCAAAATCCGCAAGGAATATCCGGACGTCACCATCAACCAGACGTTCACATCGGTCACCTATACCGAGCACCAGTACCACTCCGCGCTTGAAGCGCTCATCGAGGGCTCCATCCTGTCGGTGCTCGTGGTCTGGCTGTTTCTGCGCGACACGCGTGCGACGCTGATTGCGGCGCTCGCGATTCCGCTGTCGGCGATCCCGACGTTCGCGTTCATGGAGGGGATCGGCTTCACGCTCAACCAAGTGAGTCTGCTTGCGCTGTCCATGGTATCCGGCGTGCTGGTCGACGACGCCATTGTCGAGATCGAGAACATCGTACGGCACAAGCGCATGGGCAAGGGCGCCTTCCAGGCTGCGCTCGATGCGGCCGATCAGATTGCGCTCGCGGTGGTTGCAACCTCATGCACCATCATCGCGGTGTTCGTACCCGTTAGCTTCATGCGCGGCATCATCGGCCAGTACTTCCGCCAGTTCGGCCTTACGGTCGCCGCGGCGGTCTTCTTCTCGCTGTTGGTCGCCCGGCTGCTGACGCCGGTGCTCGCCGCCTACACCCTGAAGTCGACGCCCGAGCCGCCGCTGCGGGACGGACCGATCATGAGCGGGTACCTGCGCGTGCTGCATTGGTGTGTCGAGCATCGCTGGCGGACGATCGGGTTGGGAGTGCTGTTCTTCGCAGCCTCGCTGTATGGGCTGGCACTGATGCCAAAGACGTTCATACAGGCGCCGAACGCCAACAGCGCCTCATTGGAAATCGACTTGCCGCCGGGCGTGCAGCTTGCCGATACGGAGAAGGTCGCGAACGCCGCCTACCGCATCCTCGCCCGGCAGCAGGACGTCAAGGCCATCGACGAATCCGTCGGCATCAACGGCAGCGTGCGCAAAGCCAATCTCGCCATTGTCCTCGTGCCTGCGCGCGAGCGGAAACTCACCGAAACGCAATGGCAAGACCGCATGCTCGCGCGCTTGCGCTCGATCCCCAACGCCCAGATGTACTTCCAGAACTTCAACGGCGACAGCAACGGGCATGACATCACCATCGATCTCACCGGGGACGATCTGACTCTGCTCGAGCGCACCGCCCGCACGGTGATGCGCGAGATGGCGGTGTTGCCGAGCCTGCGCGGGGTCAGTTCCGAGGACGATCTGCCGCGACCGCAAATCCGCATCCGGCCGCGGTTCGATCTGGCGGCGCAGCTTGGGGTGACCGTGGCCGATATCAGCCGGACGATCCGGATCGCAACCATCGGCGATCTGCTCCAGAACGATGCCAAATTTACGCTCGCCACCCGCCAGGTACCCATCCTGGTCGACCTGAAACGGTCGGCACGCAGCAGCCTGGCGACATTGGAGAATCTGCCGGTACCGACCGCAGACGGCGGGTTCGTGCCGCTCAAGACCGTCGCCCGCTTCAGCTTCGGTACGGGCCCGACCCAGATCCACAGCCGCGATGAGCAGCTTCGCGTCGCGATCAATGCGGATCTGAGCGGCGGCGTGCAGCTCGGCGAGGCCATGAAGCAGATCTATGCATTGCCGGCGCTCGCGCACCTGCCGCCCGGGGTGCATCTGGCCAATACCGGCAATGCCCGCCTGATGTCGGAATTGTTCAGCGACTTTCTGATCGCCATGGGTACGGGTGTCCTGATGGTGTTCGCGGTGCTGGTGCTGCTGTTTGCGCGGCTGCTGCAGCCACTGACGATTCTCTCGGCGCTACCGCTGTCCCTCGGCGGAGCGGTGGCGGCGCTGTACGTGACCGGCGAGCCGCTGTCGCTCGGTGTGATGATCGGCTTCCTGATGCTGATGGGCATCGTCGCCAAGAATTCCATCCTGCTCGTGGATTTCGCGATCGAGGAGATGCGCGCCGGCCGGGATCGTCTCGGGGCGCTGCTCGAGGCCGGACACAAGCGCGCGCGCCCCATCGTCATGACCACTGTCGCCATGGTTGCCGGCATGTTGCCGGTGGCGCTCGCGGTGAACGACACGTTCCGCGCGCCGATGGCGATCGCGGTCATTGGTGGTCTGCTCGTCTCCACCGGATTGACGCTCGTGGTCGTGCCGGCCGGGTTCACGCTCGTGGATGATGTCGAGCGCTGGATCGGTCCGAAATTGGCGAGAATAGTGATTGCCGAGCCGGGCCTCACGGCAGCGCCGGCGCGTGAGCCGAGCTGAGATGAGCGGTCAAGATTCATGTACTGCGACGCGCGGAGAGAATGGCAATGAACCGTAGGTTATGGATCTTTATCTGTTCGGCGCTGCCGGTCGTGGCTCTTGCGGCTTGCAGTCGCCGCAACATCGATGGACGACACGGCGCCCTTGCACTCGGTGCCCAGGCGGTGCACATCTCGACCCGCGGCGCGCCGCGCGCCACCATCGACCGCAACGGTACGCTGTTGATAGGCGGGCAGGCCATAGCGCTCACCCCGGCCGAACAGCAACTGGCGCGGCATTACTATCGGGATGCACGGCGCATCAGCTCAGCCGGCGCGGCCACAGGCAAGGCCGGTGGTAAGCTCGGGGTCACCATCGTCGGCTCCCTCTTTTCCGCGCTGTGGCACGATGACTCGTCCATCGTCAAACGCAGAGCCAAGCAGGGGTCGGCCCAGATATCCGCCGACATTCATGCGCTGTGCGCGCATCTCGGCGATCTCAGGTCCGTCCAGAATGCGCTCGCCGCTGCACAGCCTGCGTTCGCACCGTATCGCATCATCCATCGCGACGCTGTCGCCAAGTGCGTCCACGGGAATCACGACGTCACGGTCACGTATTGACCGCGTGTCGGCAAACGTGCCCCGTAGCGGCCGAGTCTGCATCCCAGGCCCGAAGGGACGGCGCCGGGGCCAGCTGATGGTCGCTAGGCGACTCCGTAGCGTGCGCGGTAGGCTTTGAGCGCCGCGAGCTGCTCGGGTGCAATCGCACCGGCACCGGGGCGAGCAAACGCCTCGATCAGCGCAGCCAGCGTGAGCACGCTCAGGCACTTCACGCCGTGTTCCCGTTCGATTTCCTGCGTCGCACTGAGATCGCCCTGGCCGCGCTCCTGGCGGTCAAGCGCGAAGACGCAGCCCACCGGCTCGGCGCCCGCGGCACGGATCAAATCGAGCGACTCGCGCACCGCGGTTCCGGCCGTCACGACGTCATCGACGATCAGGACCCGCCCGCGCAGCGCCGCCCCGATCAGCCGGCCGCCCTCGCCGTGATCCTTGGCTTCCTTGCGATTGAACGCGTAGGGGACGCTGCGACCATGATGATCGAACAGGGCCGCAGCCGTCACTGCTGCGAGTGCGATGCCCTTGTATGCCGGTCCGAACAGCATGTCGAACGGCGGCGCGGCCGCGCAGATTGCGGCCGCGTAGCAACGGCCGAGGACAGCAATGGCTTCGCCGTCGCTGAACAGGCCCGCATTGAAGAAGTACGGACTCTCGCGGCCGGACTTCAGGGTGAACGCGCCGAAGCGCAGAGCCGCACGCGCAAGCGCCAGATCGATGAATTTGAGCTGATAGTCTTTCATAACGAATATCATTGCCTGATGCATACCCCCAGCGTCAACCGGCAGCCGCGAGCAGCGCGGCCGTGAGTACCGAAAATACCCCCAAGCGCACCCCCGGCATGCGCGGGCACTTGCTGGCGGCACTCGCGTCCTACCGGCAGCGTTGCGTGGTGACGATGCTGTTTCTCGGCTTTTCGAGTGGTCTGCCCTTTCTGCTGGTGTTCTCGACACTGTCGATCTGGCTCCGCCAGGCGGGAGTCGAGCTTGCCACCATCGGCATGATCGCGTGGGTAGGGTTCGCGTATTCGTTCGAATTCGTTTTCTCGCCGTTCGTCGACCGCTGGCAGCTGCCGGTGCTGCACCGGTTCCTGGGTCGGCGGCGCTCGTGGATGCTGTTGGCCCAGGTCGGCGTCGCGCTTGGCCTTGCACGCATCGCCATGGCCTCTCCGGCCACGAGCGTCGACTCGGTGGTGATCGCAGCATTGTTCGTGGCCTGCTGTTCAGCAACCCAGGATGTCGCCATGAATGCCTGGCGCATCGAGTCCGCATCGGCCGAATTGCAAGGACCGATGGTCGCAGCGTACGAAGTCGGCTACAACGTCGGAATGATCGCCGCCGCCGCCGGCGCACTGACCGTCGCCGCCGCCTACGGCTGGCATGTCAGTTACGGCGTCATGGCGGCTCTCATGGCCGTCGGCATCGTCACCACGTTGTTCGCGCGGGAGCCGCACGCCGATCCGACCCGTGAGGAGCGCCAGCGCGAGGCTCGCGTCATCGCCTGGCTCGAGCGCCGCGCCCATTGGCCCGGCTCGCTGCAGAACATCGGGGCCTGGTTCATTGGCGCGGTCATCTGCCCGCTCACCGACTTCTTCGCGCGCTACGGCCTGCGCTTTGCGCTGCCGTGCCTGGCATTCATCGGTCTGTATGAAATGAACGAATTCATCATGGGAGCGATGGCCGGACCGTTCTACATCGCGCAGCACTACTCTCTCGATCAGATCGCGCTGGTGGTGAAGGTGTACGGATTCTCCCTGTCGATTGCGGGGGTTTTCATCGCCGGAGCGCTGGTCGCGAGACTCGGGCTCGCCCGCTCGCTGCTGATCGGCGGCGCACTGGCCATCTGCTCGAATCTGAGCTATTCGTTCCTGGCAACAACCCATACTCCGACGCTGGTCGGGCTCGGCTTTGCCAACGGCCTCGACAACCTGGCGCGATCGGTCGAAGGCGTGGCATTGATCGCGTTCATGTCCTCCCTCACCAGCGCGAAATATACCGCGACGCAATATGCGCTGTTCGCCTCGCTCTACGCCCTGCCCGGAAAGATCTCCGAAGGTGTCTCCGGCTTCGTGGTCCAGCAGATCGGCTACCATCACTTCTTCATGTTAACGGCGGGCCTCGGCATTCCAGGCCTGCTGCTGCTTGCGTGGCTGTGGCGCAGCATGCCGCGCGGCGGCGGGCCGAAGGCGGGCAGGTGTGACGGCATGCTCGAGCACGTCGATGGGTTGCCCTGAGATTGATCTGCAGCGGGTGGTCTGCCGCCTCGCCGACCTGGCAGCAAGCGGCGCGCGTGCATTCACCGTCGGCGGCGGCGAATGGCCTCTGCGCGGGTTCGTCGTCAAACATGGTGCCGGCGTGCGCGGCTACGTCAACCACTGTCCGCACGCGGGCCACCCGCTCGATTTGCTCGCGCACCAGTTCCTGACACCGGACCGCACGCTGATTGTCTGTGCCTCGCACGGGGCGCTGTTCGAGCGCGACCACGGTCTGTGTATTGCCGGTCCCTGTGCCGGACGCGCGCTGCGACCCATACCGGTGGCGCTCGTAGGCGATCTGGTGCTGCTCGCTCCCGAGGTGGATGTCGCGGCGCTTGCGGCCACGATCACCTAACCCTTACTCGAACAAATCGAGTCCCTCAAGCGGTCCGGCGCGCAGCACCGTATCGCCATCCAGCCGCTCGCCGTCCGAGCTCTGATCCTCATCGGCCTCGACATCGACCGAACCGCTCCAGTCCTCGGGCGGCTCGGCCGCCTCGATCAGGCCGTCAGTCCATTGCGCTTCCCAGTCCTCGCGCTCGATTTCCCCGACCGTGCCATCAAAATACTGAACGTCGACGGCGGCACCGATATCGTCGATCGCGACGACCTCGAAGAGCTCGCCGCCATTGGCACGATACCACTCGCCGATTCTTGGTTGCGGAACGACCATGGCCAAACCTCACCGGTGCGCCACCCCCCTGGCGCCCCGGAAACGGCGGTCTTCTGGACAAGACCACACAGCAGGCCCGGAGCAGCGCGGAGCTGTTATCCTGCGTTCGCCGGGCGAGGGGCGAGTATTCATGGTGCGCCTCGTCGGCGCCCCTTTCAAGCAGGGAAATACGCGGTCCGACAGCGATGCTGCAGCAGTTGCTGAAATTCTTTGTGGTTTTTTTTGCAGTGGTGGAACCGATCTCGCTGCTGCCAGTCTTCAGTACGCTCACTGCGGGATCCACCCGTGAATATCAGCGCCGCATGGCCGTGAAGGCGACAGTCGTCTCGGCATTGATCCTGGCATTCTTCGCCCTGGTCGGCGCGCCGTTCCTCGCCATCATGAACATCAGCCTGGGGGCATTTCGCATCTTCGGCGGGGTACTGCTGTTCCTGCTCGCCCTGGAAATGGTCTTCGCGCGCGAATCGGGCAGCCGGACCTCGAGCGACGAACAGGCGGAGAGCCAGCGCCGCGCCGACATCGCGGTGGTACCACTCGCGTTTCCATTCATTTCCGGTCCAGGAGCGCTCGC
This sequence comes from Pseudomonadota bacterium, assembly GCA_021822385.1. Taxonomy (GTDB): domain Bacteria; phylum Pseudomonadota; class Gammaproteobacteria; order Steroidobacterales; family Steroidobacteraceae; genus 13-2-20CM-66-19. Next base: position 12,426 of record JAKARC010000017.1, on the reverse strand, counting down.
CACCGTCCTGCTGTGGTTCGGGCCCGTGCATCTGCTGCGCCAGCCGGGACTGTTCCTCAGTCTCTTTGCCGCCGTGATCGTGGTCCTGGCCGTATCACTGATCATCATGTGGCTGGCTGACCCGCTCATGCGCATCATCGGGGTGACGGGGGTCAATGTCGCGGGGCGTCTGCTCGGTGTCGTGCTCGGCGCCCTGGCCGTGCAATTCATGGTCGACGGGCTGCGCTCCGCATTCCTGCACGGGTGAGGCCGCCGGCACCATTTCCACCCCAACGGCCGCGCACCGCATCGTGGCCGCAGTCACCCGGGCGGGCTTAGATCCTCGTGAATGCCAGGTCCCACACCGCGTGCCCGAGGCGAGCGCCGCGGCGCTCGAAGCGGGTCTCAGTCCGTTCGCGGGGGCTCGGCGCAAATCCACCCGCCGGCGCTAGATTGCGGAGCAGCGGCTCGGCGCTCAGCACCGTAAGCATTGACTCGGCATAGGGCTGCCAATCCGTGGCCAATTGCAGCGTGCCGCCGGGGCACAGGTGGTCTGCAAGCGCTCGCACGAACGGTCCCTGGATCAACCGTCGCTTGTGATGACGCTTCTTCGGCCAGGGATCGGGGAAAAGCACCAGGATTTCCTCGAAGCACGCCGGCGGCAGGTTCTGCTCGAGAACCTCGACGGTATCGCGACAGATCACCCGGACGTTGTTCAATTTGAGCGCTTCAAGCCCGAGCAGGAGCCGCCCGACCCCCGGACGATGCACCTCGATACCGAGATAGTCGCGCTCGGGATGGCGCGCGGCGAGCGCGAGGAGATTCTCGCCATTGCCGAAACCGATCTCGGCGCAACGGGGGGCGCTACGCCCGAACAGCGCCGCAAGATCGATCCTGCCGGCTGGCTCGAGTCCATACTGCGGCCAAAGACTCTCCAGCGCACGCGCCTGGCCCTCAGTGACGCGCCCGGCGCGAGTGACAAAGGAGCGGATCGCCCGCGGATGTTCGTGCCGCGGCGGGCACCGCCCGCCTAGCTGATCGTCGGCAGGCCCAGGGCTTTCCATGCGGCGATACCTCCGGCCATATGTGCAGCAGGATGGCCACCGGCTTTGCGCAGACGTGCCGCGGTCAGTGATCGGCCTCCAGCTGCGCAGTGAAAAACCACCGCCCGCCGCTCATCGACGGGCAGGTATACCGCATCGAATGTCGAGAGCGGATACAACAGCGCGCCGGGAATACGCTCGGTACCGTACTCGTCCGCCTCGCGTACGTCGATCAACAGGATGCGGCCTTCTTCGAGCAGGCTCTGTACGTCCTGCGGGCTGTATTCGACGACCCCGTCTGTGGTGACTCTGTTCATGGGCACAATTCTAGCCGGTCCCGGCGTCCGGGTCTCGCTCAATGAGCGCCGGGAGGCGTGCCTGCAGCAGCCGCTCGGCGAGATCGAAGTCGATGCCGCCCCCGGCACCACGCTCTCGGTCCAAACGCCCGATGATCGCGGCCTGGATCGCACCGCGGCGGCGCGCCTCGCGATAAGACAGTTCCGGGTGGAACATCACCATTGAGTAACGCGGGATGAAGCGCTCGGGAAAACGCCGCTCGAGCGCGAACGCGAGATCCCGACGCCGTTGGAAGTCCGCGCTCTGCACGCCCGCGCGCATTTCCTCATAATTTTCGAGCGCCATGTGTGCAATCGCCGCCGCGCTCGGCCGGCGCAGACGCTCGAATGCGGCATAGATATCGGGCCACGATCCACCGCGTTCGATCAGCGTATCGAGCACGGCGCAATCCTCGAATGCGGCATTCATCCCCTGGCCATGGAAGGGGACAATGGTGTGCGCCGCATCACCGAGGAGCAGCGCCCTGCCCCGCAGGTGCCAGCCGCGCACGCGCACCGTGCCGAGCCGACCCTGGCGGTGGTGGCGGAAGCTGTGGATGAGCTCGGCACGATACGGCTCCAGATCGGGAAACTGTGTCGCGAAGAACGTTTCCAGCGCCTGCGCGCCGGTGAGCGCCGCGAAGCTCGGCGCGCCGGTGCGAGGCAGGAACAGTGTCAGCGTGAACGTACCGTCGGGATTCGGCAGCGCAATCAGCATGAACCCGCCCCGCGGCCAGATGTGCAACGCATCGGGCTCGAGTGCGTGCGCGCCGCCGAGCGCCGGCAGATTGAGTTCCTTGTAATCGTGATCGAGGGGCGTGACCCGCACACGGCTCGCACCGGCGGCGACCAGACTCGCCCGTACGGCCGACCCGGCGCCATCGGCGGCAAGGACCGTTTCGCAGTCGAGCAGGAAGTGCCGGCCGGAGCGCTCATCCATGCAGTGCAGCGCAGGCGAATCAGGCTCCAGACCGAGGCAGCGTTGCTCGAAGCGCAGGATCACGCCGGCACGTTCCGCGGCCGCGAGCAGCACACGATTCAGCGCCGTACGGCCAACGGCAAAATTGATCTCCTCGGGACGCTGTCCGTATGAATGCAGCATGCTCGCTGCGGACAACGGATGCACCCGACGCCCGCGCATCGGCATCAGCAGGGGTTTGACGTCATCGAACACTCCGGCCCGCTCGAGCGGACGGATGCCGCGGGCCGAAAGCGCGAGGTTGATCGAGCGGCCATCCGCGGAGTGCTTGCCGTCGGGGGCTGCTCTGCGCTCGAGCAGCGTGACCGGCATACCCCGCCGCGCCAGCAGCAGCGCCAGCAGCGGTCCGGCCAAGCCGGCACCGACAATCACGATGGGACGCTCGCGCGGCATTTCTACGCCTCCTGGAGCGAGGCCGCGAGATTCTCTACGAAATCAAATACATCGACAAAACCATTGTACAGCGGCGTGAGCGCTGCCCGGATGATATCCGGTGCCCGCCAATCGCAGATCACGCCCCGCCTGCGCAGCCCGTCGAGGACGCGCCGGGCACGCATCGGATCACCGTCGATGCGCAAGGAAAATTGCGCGCCGCGCGCAGCGACATCGCGTGGTGTCATGACACGCACCTGCGGCGTCCGCTGCGCGATGAGCTGCTCGAAATAGGCACCCAGTGCCACGGACTTCCTCCGCAGTCGCTCCATGCCGGCCTCCCGAAATAGCGCCAGAGACGCCACAAGAGGCGCTGCCGCAAGTACCGATTGATTGCTCACCTGAAAGCCGGCCGCGCCGGCGGCGGCGCGGAAGTCGTGTGGCATGTCAAATCGGCTTGCCAGATCGTGACCCCACCAGCCGACGAGCCGCGGTCGGGCAGAGTCGAAATGCCGCCGATGCACAAAACAGCCGCCGAGCGCGCCCGGGCCGGCATTCAGATATTTGTAGGAGCACCAGACGGCAAAATCCGCCGCACCTGCGCGCAGCGGAAACGGCATGTTGCCGACCGCATGAGCGAGATCGAAGCCGGCCAGTGCACCGACTGCGTGTGCCGCTCGCGCGATGCGTGCAAGGTCGAACGCTTGTCCTGTCAGGTACTGCACGCCCGGCCAGAGCACGAGCGCGATGCGCTCGCCGTCACGCTGCAAGGCCGCCTCGACGTCCGCCTCTCGAATCAGGTCCTCGCCGTCCCGAGGGGCGAGTTCGATCAGATCGGTCCGCGGCTCGCACCCATGCCAGCGCAGATGTGACATGACCGCGTAGCGGTCCGATGGAAATGCCCCAGCCTCGATCAGGATGCGGCGCCGCACACCGGCGGGCTGATAGAAGCTGGCGAGCAGCAGCTGCAGATTGACGGACAGAGAGTTCATCACGACGACTTCCTCGGCATCGCAGCCGAGCAGCTCCGCCATCGGCGCCGCGAGTGCATCGTGGTAGGTGATCCAGGGCCGTTGCGCGTTCTCGTGTCCCAGTACGCCAAGACGCGCCCAGTCGTCGAGTTCGGCCGCGAGCAGCGCGCGCGCCGCGAGCGGCATGAGGCCCAGCGAATGTCCGCACAGATACGCGCACGGGCGCCCCTGTGCCGTGTGCGGCTGCGCAAAGCGCTGCCGCAGCGGTGCCAGCATGTCGGCACGATCCTGCGCGAGCGCGCCGTCGCGCGACTGACTCATGGCTCGACAACTCCGCAGACGCAAGTGCGCAAGAACTTCAAAGAGGCGCCTCTGTCACCCGCTTCGGCACGGACCCGCCGCGCGCCGGCGGCGTGCGCAGCAGCAGCAGCACTGGTGAGACGGCAATGACAAATAGCATCAGCGCCCAGAAGACATCGTCGAACGACAGCATCAGCACTTGGCGTTGCATCAACTCATAAATCCGCCCGACCGCCATGCGCGCGGCCAGCGCAGGAGCTGCACCACGACTGATGAACAGACGCGTCAGCACATGCACGGCATGCATGTACGCGGCATCGAGCGGCTGCAGTCCGTCGACCAGACGCACCTGGTGGAACTGCTCGCGGCGAGCAAGCAGCGCCTGCACCATCGCGATACCAAGACTGCCGCCGACATTACGCGCCACCGCAATCATGGCAGCCGCATTCCCGGTACGGTTTCCCGGCACGCCAACGTATGCTGCGGTCATCAGCGGCACGAACAGGAACGGTATCCCCGCGGACTGCCATGCACGCGCCTCGGCCACCTGAGCGAAAGTCACGTTGACGCTGAAATGGGACATCGTCCACAGCGAGACGCAGATGACGCCGAGCCCCGCCCACATCATGTTACGGGGTCTGAAGTAGCCGGTCAGCACGCCTGCGAGCGGCATGCTCACCATGGTGATCATGCCGCCGAAGGTGAGCGCGAGTCCAGCTTGTTCCGCCGTGTAACCCATCACTTGCTGGAGGAATTGCGGCAGGAATTGCGTGGTTCCAAACAGGATCACACCGATCACCATGATGAGCAGCGTGCCGGCGGCGAAGTTCCGGTGTTTGAACAAGCGCATGTCAAGCAGTGGCTGGCGCGCGAGCAATTCCCAGACGACGAACCCGACGATGCAGACCCCGGATATGACTGCCGCGGCGCGGATCAGCGGGCTTGCGAACCAATCATCCTGTACGCCACGGTCGGTCATGACTTCGAGAAATGCCAGCCCGAGCGAAATCAGCACCGCACCCGGCAGGTCGAAGCTAAAGCCGCGCGTGCGCCGCTCGTGCCGCTCCTTGACGAGCAGCGGCGGTTCGTCGACGTAGGCTTCGACGAGAGTCAGGGACAAGATCCCCACCGGCACATTGATAAAGAAGATCCAGTGCCACGATAAATAATCGGTGATGTAACCGCCGAGCAGAGGGCCGAGCATCGGCGCCAGAATCACGATCATGCCGTACGCCGCCATGGCCTTGCCGCGGGATTGCGGCGGAAATGTGTCCACCAGCATCGCCTGGGTGATGGGCGCGAGTCCGCCGCCGCCGATGCCCTGCGCAACCCGCGCCGCGATCAGGAACGTCAGCGACGGCGCAAGACCGCACAGCAGCGATGAGACGGTAAAAAGCGCCACGCTTGCCATGTAGTAGTGCTTGCGGCCGAAGACATTCGCGAGCCAGCTGCTCGCTGGAACGACCACGGCATTGGCGATCAGATAGCTGGTCAGTACCCAGGTCGCCTGATCGTAACTGACGGCCAGCGAGCCGGCGATGTGCTGCAGCGACACGTTGGCGATCGCCGTGTCGAGCGTCTCCATGAACGCGGAGATCGAAATGATGGTGGCGATGAGCCACGGACTGTGCCGACCGGCCGCCGATCTCGCCGACGTCCAAACATGCGCAGCATCGCCCCGCGCGCCGACACGCGCCATGTCAGTGGATGCTGATCTCGGGTTCGACCGACAGGCCCGGACCTAGCACACACTCAGCGGGCACCGAATCGAATGCGATCCGTATCGGTACGCGCTGAACGACTTTTACATAATTTCCGGTGGCGTTCTGGGGCGGCAGGAGATCAAAAGCCTCACCGGAGCCACGCTGAATCGACTGCACCTTGCCATGCACGTGAGCATTCGGGCATGCATCGATGTGGATGCTGACGCGCTCGCCGGGATGGATGAGGTACAAGTCGGTTTCCTTGAAGTTGGCAGTCACCCACATCTTCAAAGGCACGAGCGCCATCAATTCCTGTCCGGGACTGATGAAATTGCCGATGGCCACTGATTTTTTGGTGACGTAACCGGCTTTCGCGGCGCGTACGATTGTGTACTTGAGATTCAGGCGCGCCGCGGCCACCTCGGCGCGTGCGCTCGCCACACGCGCCTTGGCACCTGCCACGGCCGCGCGGGCCGCCTCGAGCTGTGCCTGCGCGCCGATCACCTTCGCGCGCGCCGCGCTCACCTGCGCCCGCGCGCTGCGGGCGGTCGCCTCGACCTGATCGAGTTGCGTGCGGGCCAAAGCCTTGGGGTTGCGCCGACGCAGGTACAGGTAGCGGTGCAGGTTCGTCAAGGCATTGTCCGTTGTAGCCTGAACGCTGGCCAGAGCGGCGCGCGCCTGCTGCACCGTTGCACTTGCCACGGCCACGTTTGCCTCGGCCTGCCCGAGTCCGGTGCGCGCGAGCTGCTCGGCGGCGAGCGCCTGCTGCAGCGCAACACGGAAGGGAGCGGGGTCGATCCGCACCAGCACCTGGCCGACTGCAACTCTTTCGTTATCCCTCACCGGAACCGCGATCACCTTGCCCGAAATTCGGGGCGCGACAGCGGTGATCCGCGTGCCGATGAAGGCATCGTCGGTCGAGACATAGTGATTCGAGTACCACCAGGCATACGCTCCGGCGAGAAGCCCGAACAGCAAGACCACGACCGCTGCGATCTTGAGCACCATCCGCCGGCGTGGCCCGCTCTCAGCCGGCGCGCCGCCAGAGGCCGCGGAGGCGGCTTTCGTATCGCTCTGGGAAAGGGTCTCTGGCTGACTATTGCCAGCCCTGGGGGGGGTCGTCGAATCCATGGCTGAAGCATATCTTAACGTGCCTCGCGAGCGACACGCATAGCTCGTTATGGGTAGGAGCACAGGTCTATCTGCTCTGCAATGCAGAGTACTTGACGGAACCGAATCACCTGCCTAGAGTGCAAGCCGTCATCCGCCTTCGGCCGGACTCTCTATTCCATGCGATCGAACAACCCGGTGGCAATGGATTCCCACGCGCTGGGGACGTTGAACTATATCCGCGCTTCGATCGAGGCGGCCGGCGCCGTAGCCGTGCCCGGGACTGCGGGAATCGCCATGGGCGTGGTCGGTCTCATCGCCGCAGGTGCCGCGTCGGTGCCGGCGCTTGCCTCGCGCTGGCTTGCGATCTGGTTGATTGCGAGCGTGCTCGGGTCTGGACTGGGCCTGCTGCTGATTGCGCGCCACCGCTTCGGGGCCGGGTTGCCGCTGTACCGTGGGCCGGCCCGTCGTTTTGTGTTTTGCCTCATGCCGGCCCTGCTGTCGGGGGCTGTGCTCACCACCGTGCTCTACACTGCCGGGGAGGTACGGCTGATTCCGGGGACTTGGCTGCTGCTTTATGGCAGTGCGGTTCTGTCGGCGACGCTGCTGACGGCGCCGGCGATGATGCGATTGATCGGCATCATGGGCGGATTGTTCGTATTGCTCGGCGGACTCGCCTTCGCCCTGCCCGCGCAGTGGCACAACCTGATCCTCGGCGTGGGCTTCGGCCTTCTGCATCTGGTGTTCGGTCTGCTGATCGGGCGTGTCGAGGTGCACGGGGAGTCCACGGCATGAAGCCAAGTGCACACAAGCACGAGATGGCGAGCGCGGAACTGGCTGCCAGTAAAGCTCCTGCGCACACCGCGGTACGGTCTGCAGGAGAAGAGCGCCATTTCGACCGCTTGGTCTACGAGCGCGTCAGACTCGGGATCATGAGCGCCCTGGCGGTCAATGAGCCGCTCACCTTCAACGAGCTGAAGGCGCTGTTCGACGTCAGCGACGGCAACCTCAGTGCGCATGCCCGCAAGCTGGAGGAGGCCGGGTACATCGAATGTGCCAAATCGTTCGCGGACCGCCGCCCGAAATCCGAGTACCGCCTCACGGCGGCCGGACGACAGGCCCTGTACCGTTATCTTGATCACATCGAGGCCGTCATCAAAGCGACGAGACGAACATGAGTGGTCCTGGAAAATTCCACGTTGCGATCATCATGGACGGTAATGGCCGCTGGGCGCAATTGCGCGGTCTGCCACGCAGTGCCGGTCACGTACAGGGCGCCAAGACCGTGCGCCGCATCGTCGAGGCGAGCGCCCGGGCCGGGATCGGCACCCTCACCCTGTACGCGTTTTCATCGGACAACTGGGGCCGGCCCGGGCAGGAGGTCGAATCGCTGCTGCGACTGTTGCAGTGTTATCTCGCCGGCGAGACGCGCCGGTGCGTGCGCAACGGGGTACGGATCAATGTCATCGGCCGGCGCGATCGCCTGCCGTCCGGGCTCGTGCGCTCGATCGAAAATAGCGAGGAGCTGACCGCGCACTGCACCCGGATGCAGCTGCGCATCGCCGTCGATTATTCCTCCAAGCACAGCATCCTCGAGGCGGCGCGCCGTGCCCCACGCACGCTGCTCTGCGCGCAGAGATTCCAGGATCTCTTGGCGGAGGTCGACCACTCCGTTACCCAGACCGGTCCGGTCGATCTGCTGATCCGAACGGGCGGGGAGCAACGCCTGTCGGACTTTCTGCTCTGGGACTGCGCCTACGCAGAGTTGTACTTCACCGATCGACTGTGGCCGGATTTCGGCGAGGCGGATCTGAACGCCGCGCTCGATGACTTCGCCGGCCGCCAGCGCCGTTTCGGCAAGGTGCTGGCGGAAACGGCCTGAATTCCCAGGGTGCCGCCCCTCCCGTCAAACAGCCGCGAAGCTGCGCGCGTCCGCTCTCCAATTGGGCGTTCTCGCCAGGACGGTCGGAACCTCCTCCGGCCGGTCGACCACCTGCCACATCTCGAGATGCCGCTCGTCCATGAAATGCTCCCTGACGGCGTGCTCGAGCAGGGCCTGCAGTGGCGCGAAATAACCCCGGGTATTCACCAGCAGGACGGGGCGGCGATACAGGCCGAGACGCTTGAGGGTCAATGCCTCGAACAACTCCTCCAGCGTGCCACTGCCGCCCGGCAGGGCAATCACGGCATCCGAGCCGGTGAGCATCAGGTGCTTGCGGCTGCGCATGTCTTCGACCAGCTTCAGTTCGCTAAGACCCTTGTGTCCGAGCTCCAGATCGGCCATGAACCGCGGCAGAATGCCAACCACGCGGCCGCCATGCGCAAGCGCCCCATCCGCGAGCGCACCCATTGAGCCGACGGCTCCGCCGCCATAAACGATGGCAATTCCCTGTTGTGCCAGCACCGCGCCCAGAGTGAACGCCGCTTGGCGGTACTCGGGGTCGGAGGTGCGGCTCGATGCACAATACACGCAGACCGAGCGCGTGATCAGTTGCTCTGGGACGACGCTCATGATCTGGAATGATCCTCCCTTCACCGGGCGCCGGGCAAGCAGCGCCAGGGTGTACGAGGCTCAGAGGCGCCGCTGGGCAAAAATCTGCCGCAGGTACGCGAGGAAAGTCTCGTCATCACACAGCGTCTTGCCCGGCGAATCCGAGAGCTTCGCGACCGGCTGGCCGTTGCACTCGGCGAGCTTCATCACGATATCAAGCGCCGCAATCCCCATGTCGTTGGTCAGGCGAGTGCCGATGCCAAAGGCACAGGGCACCCGTTCGGCAAAGTGTGCGTGCAGCGCCAATGCCTTCGGCAAGGTCAGACTGTCGGAAAAGACCAGGCGCTTCGTATGTGGATCGATGCGCAGACGCTCATAGTGTGCCAGCGCCTTTTCCCCCCAAGTCACGGGGTCACCGGAGTCATGGCGCAAGCCATCGAAGAGCTTGGCGAAGTACAAATCAAAGTCGGCGAGAAAAGCGTCCATGCCGACGACGTCGGTGACGGCTGTGCCCAGATCGCCGCGATACTCCTGCACCCATTTCTCGAGCGCGGCACGCTGAAAATGCCGCAGCTGCACGCCCACGGCCTGGAAGGTCTGCAGATACTCGTGCGCCATGGTGCCAACGGCCGTCAGGCCGTATTGCTGGGCGAGGTAGATGTTCGAGGTGCCGTGGAAGAATTGCGGCACCTCGCGCGCCAGGGTTGCGACCACTTCCTCGTGCCATGCCCGTGAGAAGCGCCGCCGCGTGCCAAAATCGAAGAGTATGAATGGATGTCGCCTGGCCGGGCCCGTGCGCTCGAATTCCTGCAGCAATTCGATCTTTTCCCGCAGCCGTTTGCGTCCCTCCGCGAGCGCAGCCTGCTGATCGAAGGCGCGGAAGTAAAGCTCGTTGACGATCGACAGCACGTGAATTTCAAAGCCCATGACGTGAATCTGCGGGCCGCGTGCCTCGATCGATAACCGCTCGCCGTCGCTACGCACCTGCAGGTAGCGCGGCTGAAAGCGGAAGATACGTAGAAAATCGATGAAGTCGGACTTCAGGTACCGTTTGGTCGCGAGGTATGCGAGTTCTTCCTCGCTGAACGTGAGGCTGCAGAAATGGTCGAGCTGCTCGCGCACCGCTCGCTCGAGCGAGGCAAGCGGATAGCTGGGAGTATTGCGGCAGACGAAACGATATACGGTCTGATTGCCCGGGAAGGAGTGCAGGAAGGGCTGCCACATCGTGAATTTGTACAGGTCCGTGTCGAGCAGGGAACGGACCACGGGATCAAACGTGCTCATGCGATCCGCCCAAAGGTCGCGAGTGCGGTTGCGCACGTCGCCAAGTTGCCGCCGGCGGCACGGATGGCCGTGAAGAAGTCCTGCGCGTTGGACTCGAAGCCTGGAACCGGACTCATGCAGTCCGTCAGCAGCACTGTCCTTGAGCGCTCCGAAGCGCTGAACGTCTCGAACAGATGCAGCACCGTCGCCTGCACACAATGGCTCGAGGCCTCGCCGGCCACCAGCAGATGCTCCGCCGGAGTCGGACGCAGCCGGGCCACGAGCGCCTGGTTCCAGCCGGTGGCGGGGTCGTCATCGCGTGGGACCTCGGCGCGGATCGCACTGTAGTGCTCGGTGAGGGGGTTCATGCCCTTCAGGACCATCGCAACCTGCCGCTGCCGCCGCACTTCCCACGCGGCGATCCGCTGCGCCAGCGGATCAAATATATTGTGACCGGGTGTCCCCAGCACGCAGTGCACCGGCCAAGCGATGAGCTGGTATCGGCCCTGGGACTCGAGTTGCTGCAAATATGCGCTGACCTGCACCAATGCATCGCCATCGCGTGGCACCACGCTTCCGCTCTGGACCAATTCGCTTGTAATCACGGTGAACGGCGCGACGGGCTCGCCGCTGTTCCGTCGCCAGAATGTCACCCGCTCAATCGCGACAGTGGGGTGTGAGTCGAGCGTGACCGTGATTCCCTCAAGCGCATCATCGGCTTGGTCGACGAAGTCCGCGAGGCGCATCAGATCGGCACTCGCCCCTGGTATCGGCAGTGCTGCTGCTGCAATATCGCAGAAGTCATTCTGCGGATCGATAATGAGGAGTTTAATGCTCATGGCCCGTGGCCCCATTGTCTGCGATCTGCCACGGTCCACGCCACCATTCCGAAATCACTCCGCGCGAAGCAACCTTGGCGTGATCCGTCCAGGCCTCGATGCAGGCACAAACCTCCGTGCCCGACGGGACGCTTCGATCGGCACGCCGGTCAGTGCCTGGCGCGACTGCAACCCGAGGCTGCCGGCACGGATTCCACAGCCGGCGAGAACTTACCCAGCTGATCATCACGCCGCCGTGGCCATACCTTTTGAGGCCAGGACTGCAAAGACTCACCGCGCGCAGCGCCTGCGCTGTCGGCTCGACCACGCGGCGTGACCGGAGTACTTGCCGTCCGGTCATCCCTGAGGCTGCCTGGCGGCAAAGCAGGGGCGCCTCGCAACCCGGGCCAGCGGGAGAATCCACTGTTTGTGTACTTGCCCGGACCCGGACAGATTGCCTCGCCCACCGCACATCTCCTACAATTGAGGGGGTGCGGGTGTAGTTCAATGGTAGAACTGCAGCTTCCCAAGCTGCTAACGTGGGTTCGATTCCCATCACCCGCTCCATCCCCAGGCAACGCCGGGCAAGCTGCGGCAACAGCAGCGGCGGCAAATTTCTGAATGCTTGGGAAATTCGATGACTAGGGCCCGTTCGGGCTCGCCCGTGTCATTGCCGCGAATTGCCGGGCATTGCCCCAGCATTCGCACCCGTCGTCGCACTTGACCGGAACCTCATATTCCAAGTGCGAATCAGAGGCTGCGCGAGCACCCTTCAATTCGTCGCAAGATAACGTAGTGCACCCAATGATGGGACTAGACTTCCGCTCTCGGCCAAAGCTGCCCTTCACGCCGTAATTCGAACTTCCACATACCGGCCATTGGGTCGGATACGACTCTGTTTCCGGGCGTGCGGTTGCGGGCCTTAAGCAATGCGCATATAATGCGCATCGTCAATTCAGAAGGAACGCATCGTCAATTCAGAAGGAATCAGAGTGATGCGGAACCCCGCCAGTACAGCACGTAAACGTCCGGTCAATCTCACGCTGAGTGAGGACCTCGTTG
>JAKARC010000016.1 GCA_021822385.1 Pseudomonadota bacterium | reverse complement strand
GCCGGCGGCGGCATGCGCGCGGTGCTCGAGTGTGCGGGCGTGCGCAACGTGCTCGCCAAGAGCTACGGCTCGCGTAATCCGATCAATGTGGTGCGCGCAACGATCAAGGCCCTGGCCGCGATTCGCTCACCGGAGGACATTGCCGCCAAGCGCGGCAAGAGCGTCGAAGAGATTGTGGGCTGAAGCACATGAGCCGGCAAACCAAACCGCTGAAGGTCACCCTCGTCAAGAGCCTGCACGGGCAGCGCGCCCGCATTGCGGCCTCGGCACGCGGCCTCGGCCTGCGCCGAGTGCATCAGTCCGTCGATGTGGCCGATACGCCCGAGAATCGCGGCATGATCGCCACGGCCGTGCATGTGCTCCAGGTGGAACGGACGGGCTGAGAGGAAATTCGAGCATGCGACTGAACACATTGAAACCCGCCCCCGGCGCCAAGCGCGCGCGGCTGCGCGTCGGCCGCGGGGCTTCCGCCGGCCAGGGCAAGACTTGCGGCCGCGGCGTCAAGGGCCAGCGCGCGCGCAAGGGTGGCTACCACAAGGTCGGCTTCGAAGGCGGCCAGATGCCCATTCAGCGCCGTCTGCCGAAAGTGGGCTTTCGCTCCAAGCTTGCCGCTACGCGTGCGGAGGTTCGACTGAGCGAGCTCGCCAAGCTCGAGCCCGGCGTGATCGATCTTGCGGCCTTGAAGAAGGCCGGCGTCGTGGCTGCGGGCGTCGAGCGCGCCAAGGTCGTGCTGTCCGGCAAGCTCGACAAGGCGGTGACGCTGAAGGGCGTGGCGGTGACCCGCGGCGCGCGCGCCGCGATCGAGGGCGCTGGCGGCACGGTCGAGGCGTAAGCGCTCGATTGGCCTGGAGTTCCTAAGATGGCGAACACGATCAACAATCCGGCGGCGGCGATCAGCGAGGCGGCTCGCCTCGGGGACATCCGCGCACGCGTGTTGTTCCTGATCGGCGCCATGGTCGTCTATCGCATTGGCACGTTCATTCCGGTGCCGGGCATCAATCCGGTGGAAGTGGCGCGGTTCTTCCAGCAGCGCTCCGGAACGATTCTCGGCATCGTCAACATGTTTTCCGGCGGAGCGCTCTCGCGGCTGTCGATCTTCGCCATGGGCGTCATGCCCTACATCTCGGCCTCCATCATCATCCAGATGATGTCGATGGTGGTACCGAGCCTGATCCAGCTGCGCAAGGAAGGCCAGGCCGGTCAGCGCAAGATGACCGATTACACCCGTTACGGCACGGTCGGGCTCGCGCTGTTTCAGTCGTTCGCGGCCGCAGGCGCGCTCGAGAAGGGCGGCATGACCCTCGTCGGCGGCTGGCCGTTTCTGGTCACGGCCACACTGACCATGACCACCGGTACGGTGTTCCTGATGTGGCTCGGCGAGCAGATCACCGAGCGCGGCATCGGCAACGGCATTTCCATGCTCATCCTGGCCGGCATCGTCGCGGGACTGCCCGGGGCGATCAGCAGCACCGCCGAAGCGGTCAGCAGTGGCGCGATGCAGGGCCCGTTCGCGCTTGCGCTGCTCGTCATCGTGGTGGCCACCACCGCCTTCGTGGTGTTCATGGAGCGGGCGCAGCGTCGCATCACGGTCAATTACGCCAAGCGGCAGGTGGGGCGGCGCATGTATGCCGGCCAGAGTAGCCATCTGCCCTTCAAGATCAACATGTCGGGCGTCATTCCGCCGATTTTCGCCTCGAGCATCCTGCTGTTCCCGGCGACCATCGCGAGCTTTCTCGGCACCGGTGCCAAGGGTGGCGTGGCGAGCGTGATGCAGGATGTCGCTGCGGCGCTCGGCTTCGGACAGCCGCTGTACATGGTGCTCTACGGCGTGCTGATCATCTTCTTCTGTTTTTTCTACACCGCGCTCGTGTTCAACTCGCGCGAGACCGCCGACAATCTGAAAAAGTCCGGAGCGTTCATTCCCGGGATCCGACCCGGCCAGCAGACCGCCGATTACATCGACAAGGTGCTGACCCGCCTGACGCTCTGGGGAGCGCTGTATGTGGCGGCAGTGTGTCTGTTGCCGATGTTCCTGCAGGGCGAGCAGGGCGTGTCGTTCATGTTCGGTGGCACTTCGCTGTTGATCATCGTCGTTGTCGTCATGGATTTCATGGCGCAGCTGCAGGCCCATCTGATGTCGCACCATTATCCCGGCCTGATGAAGAAGGCCAACCTGCTCGGCTACGGCCGCTCGGGTCCGGGCGGATGAGGCCGCCCATGAGATGTTTTTTCACGGCGCATGGCGCCATCCCAGGCGGCGGACCCCGGCGGTTCGCCCGTAAGACTGCGCGGAGCGCATGATGAAAGTCAGACCCTCGGTCAAAAAGATCTGCAAAAACTGCAAGATCGTGCGCCGCCGGCGCGTGGTGTACGTGATCTGCTCGGATCAGCGTCACAAACAGCGGCAGGGTTGAACGCCCGGACGAATTCCGGTCGCGATCCGCGCACGACCGTTTGGCCCGTATGGCGGGCGCAGGCTCGAGCCGGGCAGGTGCACGGGGCGGGCTGCGCCGTGAGGCAGACCTCCGGGCCGCAGGGCGAGTGGCGATTGGCACGAATTTTGGTTAAACTGCCGCGTTTTCCCCGCGGCTTTGGTACAGCAATATGGCACGCATAGCCGGCATCAATATTCCGCTCAACAAGCACACGTGGGTCGGACTTACGCACATTTACGGCATTGGGCGCGCGCGCGCGCTCAGCGCCTGTCAGGCTGCGGGAGTCAGTCCCGAGACCAAGGTCAAGGACCTGACCGAGGCGGAGGTGAACGCCATCCGCAGCCAGATCGCCAAGTTCGCCGTCGAGGGTGACCTGCGGCGTGAGATTTCGATGAACATCAAGCGGTTGATGGACCTCGGCTGTTATCGGGGCATTCGTCATCGCCGCGGACTGCCGGTCAACGGCCAGCGCACCCGCACCAATGCCCGTACACGCAAAGGTCCGCGCAAGCAGGCCGTCAAGCTCAATGCACCTCCCGGCAAGGTCTGAGCGGAGAGATTTGAATCATGGCTGATCAGAAGCAGCAAGCGGCCGCAGCGACGGCGAAAAAGCCCAAGAAGGCACGCAAGAATGTGCTCGATGCGATTGCGCACGTGCATGCCTCGTTCAACAACACCATCGTCACCATCACCGACCGCCAGGGCAACACGCTGTCCTGGGCGACGGCCGGTGGCTGTGGCTTCCGCGGCTCGCGCAAGAGCACGCCGTTTGCCGCGCAGGTCGCCGCCGAGAAAGCCGGCACCGCCGCGCAGGAGCATGGCGTCAGGAATGTTGAGGTTCGCGTCGGCGGTCCGGGCCCGGGGCGCGAATCGGCGGTCCGTGCCTTGAATGGATGCGGATTGAAGATCACCAGCATTGCGGATGTCACGCCGATACCGCACAACGGCTGTCGTCCGCCGAAGAAGCGCAGAGTCTGATCGCTTCTCTCACCGGCAAAAGCCCAGATTTAAGAGCAACACAGCATGGCGCGATATCTCGGTCCCAAGTGTAAACTCGCACGTCGCGAGGGCACGGATCTGTTTTTGAAGAGTGGTGTCAAGTCCCTGGAGAGCAAGTGCAAGCTCAGCGTGCCGCCGGGCGGCATCAAGGGGGAGCGGCGCACCCGTCTGTCCGACTACGGCTTGCAGTTGCGCGAGAAGCAGAAGCTGCGCCGCATGTACGGCGTGCTCGAGCGCCAGTTCGGCAACTATTACACCGAGGCAGCGCGCCGCGCCGGTGCCACGGGCGAGAACCTGTTGCGACTGCTCGAATGCCGGCTCGACAATGTCGTGTACCGCATGGGTTTCGCCGCCACGCGAGCCGAGGCGCGCCAGCTGGTGAGTCACAAGGGCATCAATGTCAATGGGCGCGCGGTGACCATTGCTTCCTATCAGGTCAAATCGGGCGATACGGTCGAGATACGCGAAAAAGCGCGCAAGCAGCTGCGCATCCAGAACGCCCTCAACATCGCGCAGCAGGTCGGGTTGCCCGAGTGGGTCGAAGTCAACGACAAGGAGTTTCGTGGGGTATTCAAGACCCCGCCCGGTCGCGAGGACATCCTGCCGGATATCAACGAAAATCTGGTCGTGGAGCTGTATTCGAAGTAATCGGGCGCCGCCGGCGGGCACGGCCCGCGCGGGCGATGCGTGCACGTGTTTGATTTGCGCCGGCCGCAGGCTGGCAAGGTGAGACTGCAATGCAGGGATCCATCACAGAATTCTTGAAGCCGCGGGTGGTCAAGGTGCAGCCCATTGCGCCGCGGCAGGCCCGCGTCACGATCGAGCCGTTCGAGCGCGGCTTCGGCCATACGCTCGGTAACGCGCTGCGGCGCGTGCTGCTCTCGTCGATGCCGGGCAGCGCCATCACCGAAGTCGAGATCGACGGGGTGCTGCACGAGTACACCAGCATCGAGGGCGTGCAGGAGGATGTGGTCGACATCCTGCTCAACTTGAAATCGGTTGCGATTCGCATGCACACCCGCGACAGCGCGGAGCTGCGCCTGCACAAGAAGGGCCCCGGTCCGGTCACCGCCGGCGACATCCAGGTCGATCACGACATCGAGGTGGTCAACCCGAGTCTGATTCTCGCCAATCTGACCCAGGCGGGGGAACTCAGCATGACGCTGCGCGTCGAGCATGGCCGCGGCTATCGGCCGGCGGCGGCCCGTGTTGCTTTCGAGGAGCAGACCCGGCCCATCGGCAGGCTGCAGCTCGATGCGTCGTTTTCTCCGGTCCGCCGTGTCACCTATGCGGTGGAGGCTGCCCGCGTCGAGCAGCGCACCGACCTTGACAAGCTGGTCATCGACATCGAGACCAATGGCACGATCGATGCCGAGGAGGCCATCCGGCGCGCCGGCGGCATTCTGAAGGATCAGCTGTCGGTGTTTGTCGATCTGCAGGGCGAGGAGGAGGCCACGACCAAGGTCACCGAGATGCAGTTCGATCCGATCCTGATGCGTCCGGTTGATGAGCTCGAGCTTACCGTGCGCAGCGCCAACTGCCTGAAGGCCGAGAATATCCACTATATCGGCGATCTGGTGCAGCGGACCGAAGTGGAACTGCTGCGCACACCGAATCTCGGCAAGAAATCGCTCACCGAGATCAAGGAAGTGCTCCGCAGCCACGGCCTGATGCTCGGCATGCGACTCGATGGCTGGCCGCCGCCGAGCCTCAAGCATGGCGAAGAACACACGATCTGAGGATTTCCAGCAATGCGCCACCACCTGACTGGCCGGCAACTGTCGCGCAACAGCGCGCACCGGCACGCGCTGATGCGTAACATGAGCGTTTCGCTGCTGCGCCATGAGACGATTCGCACCACGCTGCCGAAGGCGAAGGAGCTGCGCCGGGTCGTCGAGCCGCTGATCACCCTCGGCAAGACCGATGGCGATGCCAATCGCCGGCTGGCGTTCGCACGGCTGCGCGATGCGGCGGTCGTGGAAAAGCTGTTTACCGACCTGGGACCGCGCTTCAAGAAGCGTCCGGGTGGCTATACACGCATTCTGCGCATGAATCCCCGACCGGGCGATGCTGCGCCCATGGCGCTGATGCAGCTGGTGGACCGTCCGGCGGGCTCCCAGACGAGCGCGTCGGAACCGGCCGCAAAGGCGAAGAAATCGCGTAAATCGTCGGCCCCCGCGGCCGAACCGGCTGAAGGCGCCGCACCGGTCTAGACCGCCGTCGGCGGGATGCCCGCGGGCACGCCCCGCGGCGGGCGCAAGGACGCGTCCGGCCGGATCCGCCCGCCGCTTTTGCGGGCGCGCGCAGGATCCGTTACGCTCTGGCATGTGCACACTTCTGAGGGAGGGCGTGCCGTGAGTGTTCTGTCCGAATTCAAAGAATTCGCAATCAAGGGCAGTGTCATTGATCTGGCGGTCGGCTTCGTCATTGGCGGAGCCTTCGGCAAGATCGTCAACTCTCTGGTGGCCAACGTCATCATGCCGCCGCTCGGCCTGCTCATCGGCCGGGTCGATTTCAGCAAACTGGCCGTCAAGATCGGTCCGGGCGTGGCCGGCAAGCCGGTACTGCTGCAATACGGGCTGTTCGTCCAGTCGGTGTTCGAGTTTGTGCTCATCGCGCTGGCGTTGTTCGCGCTGATCAAAGTGATCAATCGCGTGCGCCGGCCGGCGCCCGCGGCGCCCGCGGCGCCCCCGCCGCCGACGAAGTCCGAGGAATTGCTGGGCGAGATCCGTGACCTCCTCGCCAAGCACTAGCGACAGTCTTGCGCGCCGGCGCACCGTGGCCCGACCCCGAGCTTGCTACCGTGAAAAAGATTGATGCGACGGCTATGGCCGCGCGTGAGGGCAGTGGGTATCCGCCTCCCTATGATGAGCCCTGCCGGCACCGCGTGCGCTGGCGCCTGGGTGACCTCGCCGGGCTGACGCAATTTGGGGTCAACCGGTTGAAGCTTCCCCCGGGCGCCTGGTCCAGCCAGCGGCATTGGCACAGCGCCGAGGATGAGTTCGTCTACGTCCTGTCCGGCGAGGTGGTGCTCGTCACCAGCGCCGGCGAGGAAGTGCTGCGGGCCGGGGAGTGCGCTGGTTTCAAGGCCGGTGACCCGGATGGGCATCATCTGCAGAATCGCGGCCACAGGGAGGCAATCGTGCTCGAGGTGGGCGCGCGCAACCGTGCGCACGATGCTGTCGAGTATCCCGACATTGATCTGCAGTTGCGCTGCAATGAAGACATCTACAGACACAAGGACGGTTCGCCGTATCCGACCCGCACCGGGTGAGCCAAGCGGGCCGCTCGTGCAGCTGCGGCGGGCAGGACCATGACCCGGACCTCCCGGCTGTTCAAGTTGATGGACGTCTTGCGCAGCCGGCGCCGGCCGGTGAGCGCGGCCCGTCTTGCGGCGGAACTCGCAGTCTCGGTGCGGACCGTCTATCGGGACGTGCAGACGCTCGCGGCGCTCGGTGCGCCCATTGAGGGCGAGGCGGGTGTCGGCTATGTGCTGCGCAGCGGCTTCTTCCTGCCGCCGCTGATGTTCGGTGTCGAGGAGCTCGAAGCGCTGGTGCTCGGCGCGCGCTGGGTCAAGGGACAGGGCGATCCGGCGCTGGCCCGGGCGGCCGATGCGGCGCTCGCGAAGATCGCGACCGCCTCACCGCGGGATTTGCGTGATCAGCTGGCGGAGACGGCGCTGTGGGCGCCGCGGCTCGCAAGCCTCGCCTCGCAGCCGGATCTGCGGGTCATCCGTGAGGCCCTGCGCTGCGAGCGCAAGCTGAGCATCCTGTATGTGAATGCTGCCGGCGAGCACACCCGGCGCACGATCTGGCCGATCGTGTTGGCCTTTTTCGAGGGTGCGCGTGTCATCGGCGCCTGGTGCGAGCTGCGCGGGGATTTTCGTCACTTTCGGGCCGACCGGATCGCGCAGCTCGAGATGATGGCGAGCGGGTATCCGCGCTCCCGGCGTGCGCTCGAGCGGGACTGGCGGCGCGCGCGCCAACTGCCTGAACCGGCGTGAGCGGACAGCGGCACCCCGGGCGCTGCTGACAGAATTTGTCACGGGTGTGCGGCACGATAGCCGCGTACCAACACCGCTCGGAGCGTGACCCATGCGTCTTTATCATCATCCACAATCGACGAATGCCCGCAGGGCCGTGATGACCGCCGTGCAGCTCGGCACGCCGGTCGAACTCGTCATGATCGATTTCGCCAAGGGCGAGCATCGACAGCCGCAGTTTCTCAAGCTTAATCCCAACCACAAGGTCCCGGTTCTCGATGACGACGGCTTCGTGTTGTGGGAATCCCAAGCCATCATGCAGTACCTGTGTGACCTGACCCCGGGTCAAAGGCTCTATCCAGGCGCGATTCGAGCGCGCGCAGATGTGAACCGCTGGTTGTTCTGGAGCGCGCAGCATTTCGGACCCGCCGTCGCGATCCTCAACTGGGAGCACTGGGTCAAGGGGCGACTCGGCCTTGGCGGCGCCGATCCCGACGAGGTCAAGCGCGGCGAAGCCCTGGTGAGAGAATTCGCCGCCATCCTCGATACCCATCTCGCCGGGCGCGAGTGGATCTGTGCCGGTGGGCTGTCGCTCGCGGACCTGTCTCTGGGGGCATGCCTGACTTATACGGAGCGCTCCCATCTGCCGCTGGGCGGGTTCGGTCACCTCGGGCGCTGGTTGGCGCAGGTCCAGACACTGGAAGCCTGGAAAACGACCGAGCCGGCCTGAACCGCCGGGCCGCGCGCCAGGGACGGCGCGGGCAGCGGCTGCCTTACTGCGCGGTACCGGCGAGCGTGAAGGCGTCCCGGGTCAGGTTCTCGGCGCCCGTCGCCGTGACCGCCAGGTCGTCCTCGATGCGGATGCCGCCGTAAGGCCGCAGCGCCTCGAGATGTGTCCAGCGGATCAGCGGTGCGCGCGCGTCGGCTCGAGCGGCCGCGAGCAGCGGTTCGATGAAATAGATCCCCGGTTCCATGGTGACGACGAATCCCGGCTCGAGCGTGCGCAACAGACGCAGGTGAGGATGGTCCTCGGGCGGATCGATGTCCCCGCCATCCGGCGCGCGCATCAATCCGCCGGCGTCGTGAACCTCCAGGCCGAGCAGATGGCCGATGCCATGCGGTAGGAACACCCGGGTCACGCCGCTCGCGACCGCCGTCTCGGCCGAGCACGTGATGAGGTCGGCCGCCCGCAGCACTTCGGCGACGCGCTCATGCGCGAGCCGGTGTATTTCGCGCCAGTCGATCCCGGCCGCGACCCGGGTGCACAGACCCTGCTGCAACCGGTCCATGGCCTGCACGAGGTCGGCGAATTCGCCCGGGGTCGCGGCATAGGTGCGGGTGATGTCGCTGGCATAGCCGGCGAATTCCGCGCCCGCGTCGATCAGCAGCGATCGGTGAGCGCGCGGCGGATGTTTCTCGAGCATCTGATAGTGCAGGGTCGCACCGTTGTCGTTCAGCGCGACGATCGGATTGTACGGGAGTTCCTGTTCGCGTTGCCGGCACGCGGCGAGAAACGCCATCTCGATATCGAATTCCGCGCCCCCGGCCGCGAAGGCCTGAGCCGCAGCCCGGTGCCCGTCGGCCCCCAGGCGATTGGCGGCCCGCAGGCAGGCGAGTTCATACGGGGATTTCCACGCCCGAGGATAATCGAGGTGACGGATGAGCCGGGGCGGATTCAGGGTCAGGCCGGATGCGCCCGCCAGTCCGCCGGAGTCTTCCCCGAGGTAGGCCGTGTGGCTCAGGTCCCCGGGCAGGGCCGCCCGGGCCGCCCGTAGATCGGCACACGGTACGATATCGAACGCCTCGGTCCAGTACGCCTGCGGCCGCGGCGCCGGCTTGTACCAATAGTCGGTCGGCTGGTGCAGGAGCAGGCGTGGACGTCGGCCCGGAATGAAGTGTATGAAGCAGTCGGGCACATCGGACAGCGGTACCCAGACCTTGAACGCAGCATTGACCTCGAACGGGTAGGTCCGATCGTCCTGGAACACCGGCCGCTGCGTGCCGGAATGCACGATGAGGTCGCGATAGGCGCAGGCCTCGAGCGCCGCTTCGGTTCGCCGGCAGACTTCCGCCAGGTGCGGCGCGAACAGCGTCCCGAGGGTGAGGGCGTCGGGAATACAGGGGGTGGGATACCGTTCGGTCATGGCTGCAGGCCGTAAACGCGACGGCAGGCAGTGTACGACTTTCGGGCACGGCACCGGTGTCTCAGGCCTGAATCGGGACCTGCGCGGAGAGAGGCGAGAAAGGCGGCCGATCCATGCATGCTGTCGTCGTCATGCGACGAGTGGACGGTTTCAAATCGGCGCGCGAACCGATAAGATAGTCCTGCGCGCGACCAGAGTACGGAGTCGCGGAACGACTATAATTGCGTTCAAAATCTGTTCACTGACCTCTCAAGCACATTCCACCGGGGTATTATCGATGAAAATCAAAGTTGCACTTAGCGCGCTTGCCGCCGCTATGCTTTTGACCGCTTGCGCTAAGCAGTCATCCACCCAGCCGACCACCACTCCGGCAGCGACGCCGTCGACATCGAGCAGCATGTCCACGCCGTCCTCTTCCACCACCACCAAGGGCAGCAGCTCCTCGTCGATGTCCAGCGGATCGAAATCCTCCTCTGGCATGGGCAGCAGCTCCAGTGGTGACACCAGCGGCACCACGACGCCTCCGGCGGGCGGTAGCAAGAAGAAGTAAGCGGTCGTTTTCCGGGGCCAGGGCCCCGGGCAGCGGACTGCTGTACATGGCCCGCACGAGGTGAGCCGACCTCACGCGGGCCGTGTTTTTTGCGGCGGCGATTCAGTCTCAGCCAAGCGCCCGGTCTGCGGGCGCCGGTGTCGGCAATATCGTGCGCAGACACATACCGGTATGGGACGCGGCACTGTTCGCGACCGCCTCGGGGGTGCCTGACGCGACGATCCGCCCGCCGGCCTCGCCTCCTTCGGGCCCGAGATCGATCAGCCAGTCGGCACACTTGATGACATCGAGGTTGTGCTCGATGACGACGACAGTGTTGCCCTGATCGCGCAGACGCAGCAGCACGTGCAGCAGCTGGGCGACATCGTGGAAGTGCAGGCCGGTGGTCGGTTCATCCAGGATGTAGAGGGTGCGCCCGGCCGAGCGCTTGGCGAGTTCGCGTGAGAGCTTCAGGCGTTGCGCTTCCCCGCCCGAGAGCGTCGTTGCGTTCTGTCCGAGATGCAGGTAGGACAGACCTACGTCCCGCAGCGTGGTCAGCTTCGCGCTGATCGCGGGGACGCTGGCGAAGAACCCCGTCGCTTCCTCGACGGTCATCTGCAACACTTCATGAATGTTCTTGCCGCGATAGCGGATGTCCAGGGTCTCTCGGTTGTAACGTTGTCCCTGACAGATGTCGCAGGGCACGTAGACGTCGGGCAGAAAATGCATCTCGACGCGCCGCACGCCCTCGCCCTGACAAGCCTCGCAGCGTCCACCCTTGACGTTGAAGCTGAAGCGACCGGCGTTGTAGCCGCGCGCGCGCGCTTCAGGTACTGCGGCGAACAACTCCCGTACCGTGGCGAACAGACTGGTGTATGTGGCGGCGTTCGAGCGCGGCGTGCGCCCAATGGGGCTCTGGTCGATATCGATGACGGCCTCGAGCTGCTCCAGCCCTTCGATGCGCACGCACGGGGCGGATGGGAGCGCGCTCGCGCCGTTGAAGTGCGCGTGCGCGTGAGTGAATAGCGTGTCGATGATCAGCGTGGATTTTCCCGAGCCCGACACGCCGGTGACGCACGTGAGGAGGCCGAGCGGTATGTCGGCATCCACGTTGCGAAGGTTGTTGCCCGAGGCACCCACGATGCGCAGCAACCGTCCGGGGGTGTAACGGGCGCGCCTGTCCGGCACGGCGATGCGGCGCCGGCCGCTCAGGTACTGCCCGGTGAGCGAAGCGTCGTTTGCTTCGATCTGCGCCGATGTGCCGCAGGCCACCACGCGCCCGCCATGGACGCCAGCGCCAGGCCCCATATCCACGACGAAATCGGCCGCGCGGATCGCTTCTTCGTCGTGCTCGACCACGATGACGGTGTTGCCGATATCACGCAAGCGTTGCAAGGTCACGAGCAGCCTGCGGTTGTCACGCGGGTGCAGACCGATTGAAGGTTCATCGAGGATATACATCACGCCGGTGAGCCCCGAGCCGACCTGGCTCGCCAGGCGGATCCGCTGCGCTTCGCCGCCCGAGAGCGTATCGGCACCCCGATCCAAGGTGAGGTAACCCAGCCCCACGTCGTTGAGGAAGTGTAGCCGCGCCAGCACTTCACGCAGGATCTGCGCGGCCACCTCGCCCCGCCAGCCCGGCAGTTGCAGGTTGCCCAATACGTCAAGCGCTTGCTCGATGCCGAGCGCGGCCAGCTGCGGCAGGCTGAACGGCCCGACGTACACCCCGCGGGCGGCGCGATTGAGCCGCGTGCCGCCGCACTCGACACAGGTGCGCGTGCCGAGGAAGCGCGCCAGTTCCGCACGCACGGCGGGCGAGTCGGTCTCGCGGTAACGCCGCTGCAAGTTCGGCAGAATGCCCTCAAAGGGCTGTGGCTTGCGCGCGCCGGCGCCTACGCCGTACGCGATCTCGATCGGCTCGGTCCCGCTGCCCTGCAGCAGTACACCCCGTACGTGCTCGGGCAGATCGATCCAAGGGGTCTCAATGTCGAAGTGATAGTGGCGTGCCAGTGCTTGGATGAGCTGGAAGAAATGCGCATTCCGGCGGTCCCAGCCACGCACCGCGCCGCCGGCGAGGGACAGCTGCGGATGCGCCACCACACGCTGCGGGTCGAAGAACTGCTCTGCGCCGAGTCCATCGCAGGCGGGGCAGGCGCCGAGCGGGCTGTTGAACGAGAATAGCTTCGGCTCGAGCGGCGGTACGCTGTAGCCGCAGACGGGGCAGGCGTGACGGCTGGAAAACACCAGCTCCGCTGCTCCCGTCGGCGTCCCGTCGGCGGGGTCGCCGAGGGGCGCGATCCGCACAAACCCGGAGCCAACGCGCAAGGCCGTCTCCAGCGACTCGGCCAGACGCTGTGCCGCATCGGGTTTTACGCGCAGGCGGTCGACAACGGCTTCGAGGGTATGCTTACGCTTGGGGTCGAGTTCAGGCAGGACGTCGATTTCATGCATCCGTCCATCGATGCGCACGCGCATGAAGCCCTGCCCGGCCAGGGCGCGCAGTGCCTCGCTCTGGGCGCCCTTGCGGTCCGCGGCGATCGGCGCCAGCACGGCGATGGCCGTGCCGGCCGGTAATTTCACGACCTGATCGACCATCTGGCTGACGGTCTGAGCCTCCAGATCGAGCGCGTGATCGGGGCAGCGCGGCACGCCGGCGCGCGCGAACAGCAGGCGAAGATAGTCGTAAATCTCGGCCACGGTCCCGACGGTCGAGCGCGGGTTGTGCATGCTCGCCTTCTGCTCGATGGCGATCGCCGGCGACAGGCCCTCGATCTGATCGACGTCCGGCTTGTCCATCATCGCAAGGAACTGCCGGGCATAGGTCGAGAGGGACTCGACGTACCGGCGCCGGCCTTCGGCGTAGAGCGTATCGAAGGCGAGCGAGGATTTGCCCGAGCCGGACAGTCCTGTCATGACGATCAGCCGCCCGCGCGGCAGATCGAGATCGACGCTCTTGAGATTGTGGGTCCGCGCTCCGCGGATGCGGATTTCCTGCATAGCCCTCCAGTGTACGCGCGGGCCGCATCCCAGGGTGTCCCTGCCCCGGGGTGGCGCCGAGCCGGACGGGCGCAAAATTGCACATTCACGCCGCCAGATCCGGTTTCACTCGGGAGTCGCTGCCGTCTACAATGCCGGACCGTTTCGGAGGGCTCCATCATGGCGCGTGGCATCAACAAGGTCATTCTCATCGGTCATCTGGGGGCCGACCCCGAGACTCGCGCAATGCCCTCGGGCAGCTCGGTCGCGAATCTGCGCATCGCCACCACCGAGTCCTGGCGCGACAAGCAAAGCGGCGAACAGCAGGAACGCACCGAATGGCATCGCGTCGCGATGTTCGGGCGGCTGGCCGAAATTGCCGCCGAATACCTGCGCAAAGGTTCCCAAGTCTATATTGAAGGCAGCCTGCGGACCCGCAAGTGGCAGGACAAGCAGGGCAATGAGCGTTATTCCACGGAAATCGTCGCCAACGAGATGCAGATGCTCGGCGGCCGCGGGGGCGGCGGCGCCAGTGCGGCCACCAGTGGCGGCGCTCCGGAGGCGCGCGAGAGCGCGGAGTCCGCTCCGCCCTCCGGTTCCGGGGAAGGGGCGGATTTCGATGACGACATTCCGTTCTAGCCTGGACCGTTCCAGCGCTGGCGTGTAGTCAGGAGCGCCATCCTCCATCCACGCTCGCCCGGTTCGGTCACGCCCTGGCCGCGATCGCGGTCGGCCGTCCCATGGATCCGAGGCCGCGGCCGCCGGCCCGATACGGTCCGCGGAGTGACGCGGTGGCACCGGGTTGAGGCTGAATTTCGATGCGGCGATGATCCTGGGCTGCCGCGTTGAGAATGAACGTCACGCGGCACTTGTCAGGACGGAACGGATGATGGCGAAATAGCGAGTGCTGGATCGTGCCGTTGATCGTGTGGAGGCGGTCCGCGCGCTGATCCTTGGCGCAGATTTTCGCAGTGCCACAGGATAATGCGCAGGCCGCGCCAAGTCCGTAGCAAGGCCGCGGCAAGGTGCGCCGGGCCAATGCCCGACCAGATCGCAACCGCTGCCTGACCCGTACGTTGCCAGCGTATCCGTTGGCAACGCAGCCCGATAGTGTCAAGTCCCGTTCAGCCCGGGGTCGCGATGCGCCGCGCGCAGACTGTGAGTGACGCAATTCTTCAAGCGCGAGGACGCTGGGAAGTCAGCAAGCCGGGCGGATATTGTCCTTACTCCACGTCCGGTCACGCGCGCCGTCACCGTATGCGTGGGATTGAGGATTGCGTGCTGGCCTGGCTGCACACCTTCTGGCGTGTGCTCGGCATCCATCTTGACAGGGTGTCATATCTATCAGACACTTTACCAAATGGTTAATCATAGCGAAGCACGACTCAATCAAATATTCTCAGCACTGGGCGATCCGACGCGCCGCGCCATACTGGCACGACTGGCACGCGCGCCCCGACTGTCGATCAGCGAGCTTGCGGAACCGTTTGCGGTCACGCTGCCGGCGATACTGAAGCATGTGGCAGTGCTCGATCAGACAGGCCTCGTCCGCCGCTCCAAGTCGGGCCGGACGGTCTGGGTGGAAATCGAGGCCGGATCACTGCACATCGCAATGGACTGGCTCAAGCGCCACGAGCTGTTTTGGACCACGAGTCTCGATCGGCTCGTCAGGTATGCGCAAGCGCGCGAGCGCGAAGCAGACGGTTCGGACAAATGACACAAGTGACCCTCGTCCGCCGGATCGCCGCGCGCCCCGACATTGTTTTCGAGGCTCTGGTGAGTGCGGACGGCATTGCATCGTGGTGGGGCCCCGACGACCTGTCCACCCTGTCTGCGGCTGCCGATCCACGCGTTGGCGGAAGTTTCCGGGTACGGTTTCGCACAGTTGACGGACGTGAGCACGAGTGCACGGGGGAGTTTCTAGAGATCAACGGGCCCACGCGGGTGGTCATGAGCTGGCGGTGGGATGCGGGTGGTGAAGCGGAAGAGTCGGGCAATGTGTCGAGGCTCGAGTTTCGCCTGCGTCCGATCGATACGGGCACCGAATTGACGCTCTTGCACTCCGCGCTGTCGACCGAGGCTTCGGCCCGCAGTCACGCCGGCGGATGGAGCGGTGCCCTCGCGAAGTTGCAGCGGCAGTTTCCCGAAGTCGATCGCGTGGGCTCAGCCGGCAGTACGGCGTGACACCGGTACAGAACAAATGATCAAAAAAGACTCGATTCCGCGCGGCGGCATGCGGCCGCAGATCATGTTAGCGCTGAAGATGATTTCGATCGCGTTGGTCTGCTCGACGGCCCGCGCCGCCATCGACGTGAATGTGCAGCGTATTGCGCCCTATCTCATGCCAAGCCGCCGCCAGGAAATTGCGCTGGCGCGCAGCGCAGCGCCGCCTTCGATCTCGATGCATGCCACGGTCATGGCGCTCAGCCCGCACGGCTATGTCACTGTGGTCAAGGGGAGCAACGGGTTCGTCTGCCTCGTCGTAAGGTCCTGGGACAACGCCGCGAGTGTCCGCAGATCCGTATTCTGGAACCCACGGTTTCGCGCCCCATTCTGCTACAACGCACCAGCTGCACTGTCAGTGCTGCCGTGGTATCTGACGCGGACACTGTGGGTGGTGGCCGGTGCGCGCAAGAGTCAAATCGCCGCGCGGGAGGCCGCCGCGGCGGCTCATGGCCGGCTGAAGACGCCGTTGCCGGGGGCCCTGTGCTACATGATGTCGCGCCGCGGCCGCGGGATCGGCGGCAAGCCCGGGCCGTGGCGCCCCCATTTGATGTTCTATTTTCCGCGTGGGCGGGCGCCGAGCTGGGGTGAAAACTTGCCGGGCGTGCCCGTCTTCAGCAACTCGCACGACAATGTCACGATCGTCTACGTACTTGTGCCGGAGTGGTCCGATGGGCTGCCCTCGCCCCGCTACAAATGACGAGTTGCAGCCGCAGGTGCGCAAGCGACAACCGCCGAAAACGACCCCGGGGTATGCACCGCTGCGCGGGGCGACGGTGCGCGCGCGCGTGGAATGTCGGATCTTGCACGCAAGACAGGCATCACCCGCGCGGCACTGTATCGATTGCTTTCCGCCGATGGGAGCCCGGAGCTATCGACATTGACGAGGGTGCTGCGAGAGCGCTGGGGATACGAGTATCGGTCCGGCCTGCCGCGACCTGACGACCCGGCATCGGCGATCGATATTAGAAGTAGGCGGCAGGCGAACGGCCGGCTGGTGGAAACCTCAGACGGCACCGTGACCGGCCGGAATTGGCCGGACTTGCTCATTGCGCTCGACACTTCGTATGCATGACGGGGATGATGGATCGTCGCGAGCCGATTCACGCATTCCACAAGGTCTCTCCACCGTCTGTCGAAGACAGATGAAGTAGTCTACAGACTAGTCATATCATTATGCCAAAACGCGCTTCAGCGAGCTGCTGGAGACGTGCGTCCGCGAAGGACCACAAGTCGTCACGCGCCGTGGAGAAGAAACCGCGGTGCTAGTGCCAATTCAGGAGTGGAAGCGACTGGGTCAACTCGCGCGGCCGTCGCTGAAAACCCTGCTGCTGACGGATTTCGCGCGTGCCGAGCTCACCTTGCCGCCACGAGGCCGGTATCGGCGACGTCGGATTCCGTCGCTTTGAGGTTCGCGGTGTACCTGCTCGACACCAGCGTCGTATCGGAGCTGCGCAAGCCCCGCCCGAATCCAAAGGTGGTTGCTTGGATTCAGGACGCCGAGGACCCGGACCTGCATCTTGCCGCGGTTACGATTGGAGAGATCCAAGCCCGTATCGAGATGACACGCACTCAGAGCCCGACCAAGGCAGAGGAACTTGAGGCGTGGGCTGGCCAAGTGGCGGATTCCTACAATGTGCTCGCGATGGACGCCGCGTGCTTTCGCCGCTGGGCCAAGCTCATGCACCGCCAGTCCAGCACCGTTTACGAAGACGCGATGATTGCAGCAACGGCACTGGTGCACCATCTGACTGTCGTAACGCGCAACGTGCGCGACTTCTCACGCTTCGAGGTGCCGGTCCTTAATCCGTTCGAATGAGCGGGCCGCGCCCCGTAGCTTGCTATTGCGCGAGATCCTCCACGCCAATGACGCTTGGCTGCGAGGCGTCCCGCACAGCCAAAATCGGGTTCTGGGTCGGCTGGGATGGGAATGATCCGAGGACCTGCGACGCAGATGCGAACTGTGTGCAACTCCATGGGCAAATGCGCGTGCGCCTGTGCTTCGATCCAGGTTGCCGCGTTCCTCCTCAAAATCCGGCGCATTTCAATCCGCATCTACAACTGAGGGCCGTGCAACGGCGCGGGCACGCACTCGCGCGGCGTTGACATCCTCCCTGCCCTCGGCTTGCCCGGCAGGGACCGGCCCGTCGGATGCCTCGGACGAGAGCGCTTGCGATCGGCTCGAGTCGTACTGTGCCGGTCAGGGTGTCGATCGGGCTTTGTGCACATCGCTGAACGCCTGACCTTCCCGCGAGTCTCAAGGGCGGAATGTCCGCCGCCGGTGTTCCGCGGCGCAGCGGCTGTCGCGCCGTGGCGCACTCTAATCGAGGCGGCGAGGAGGACAGGTGGAGGAGAAGACGCCTTGGCGGCGGATCGCGACGGGTTGGACGCGCGGCGGACCCTATGGCGCTGCCGTCGGTTCCTACATGTTGTTGATGGGTCTGCTGCTGTACGCGGCCCAGGCACTCGGCGCCCTCTCGAGTCTGCGTGGACACGCGCTCGGACCTTTCCTCGCCCTCGGCTTGATCGTTGCGGTGTTATGGGCTTTCGGCTGGGGTGCGGGGGAGTGGCTCGCCGGCAGACTGTCGAGTCAACGCGGGGCTGCCAGCCGAGGCGGGTCGATTCGCGGCTCGATTCTGCGCGCAGTGATTCCGGGGGTATTTTCCGGCGTGGTCTATCTATTGATCACGGTGCCGCTGCGTGCCGCCGTACCGCTGCAGCTTCTGCTGTATTGCGCACTGCCGGCGGCGCTCGCGACGGTGTTTGAGGCGCTGCCCCCGGGGGAGACGCTCTCATGGCAGGACCTCCTCGTGCTGGCGGGACTTGCGCTGCCGATCGAGTACAGCTGGCTGCGGATGCCGCCGGGCCCGGATCTCGGCGGGCTGCCGAAGTTGTTGTGGGCGGACGTCGCGCTGTATGTCTACGTCGTTCAGCGCCGGCTGCCGGGGATCGGCTTTGACTTGCGCCTGCGCCTGCGCGATCTGACTACCGGGCTGCGTGCATGGGGTCTGTTTGTCCCGATCGGCCTTGGCCTCGGTCTTGCGCTTGGCTTTCTGCGCGTGCATGCGCACTGGCCCGCGCCGGGTCCGTTCATCGGCCTGGTGGTCGTGACCTTCGTGTTCGTGGCCGTGCCGGAGGAGCTGTTCTTCCGCGGTCTGTTGCAGAACCTGCTGCAGACTCGACTGCCGCGCTGGCAAGCCCTCGGAGTCGCATCGGCACTGTTCGGGCTGGCGCATTACATCCATGGTCCCGTATTCAACTGGCGTTACGTGATACTGGCGGCGCTGGCCGGCGGTTTCTACGGCTGCGCGTGGCAGCGCGATCGGCGCACGGGTGCTGCGGCCGTTGCGCACACTCTGGTCGATGTGGTCTGGGTGACCTGGTGGCTCAATCGGGCCGCGCTTTGAGGAGGAGCGGTAGCATGAGTTCCCGCGCAAGCCGCCCGTCACGGACCGACCGCAGGCGCATCGGGCTGCAGATCGCTCTGCTGTATGCGGTGCTCGAGGGAGCCCTGTGGACATCCGGAGAGATCCAGACGGTCTTTGTCAGTATCGTGGTCGTGATCCTCGTCGGCGCGACACTGTGGGAGCGGCGCTTCTGGCCCGGCCTCGGCATCGATTTGAAGTCGATCACCCGTGCGCTGTGGTTTGCGCCCGTTGCGGCGGCACTCGCCGGTCTGATACTGCTTGCGGCGTGGATGGCGGATACGCTGCATGTGCCGCCGGACATCGGCGCGGTATGGCTGCAGGGTCTGGCGTATTTCCCTTGGGCGCTGGCACAGCAGTTCATTCTCCAGTCCTACCTGTTCACGCGGCTCGAGTGGCTCTTCGGCAGCAGATGCGCGGTACTCGGCACCGCGCTGCTCTTCTCGATCGCGCACATTCCCAACCCGGTTCTGGTGCCCGTGACGCTGGTCGGCGGCCTGATCCTCTGTGAGCTGTTTCGTCGCTACCGCACCCTCTATGTGCTGGCCCTGGCGCATGCGCTGGTCGCGGTGAGCCTGGCGGTGAGTGTGCCGGAATCGCTCCTGCACCATATGGGCGTCGGGATCGCCTACTTCCCGCGGTGACGCCCGGCCCGCCTCCCGCGGGCGAGAATCACCCCGGGCGGCGGCCGCCGCAAGACCGTAAAGCCCGCCCCTCGGGGCTGGCTCCACGCGTAACCGACTGAAAAAGATAGGAATACTCTAATTTTCAGCCGATGACCTCGACGCGTCGTGCGGTCGGCCTCCGCAAGCCGTAGAATTCCCGCCATCCCGCACCCTGAACCGATGTCCCGCCACTACTACATCAAGACCTTTGGCTGCCAGATGAACGAGTACGATTCCGCCCGCATGGGGGATGTGCTGCGTTCGAGTGCAGGGCTCACGCCGACCGACGATCCCGACCGCGCCGATGTGCTGCTGATGAACACCTGCTCCGTGCGCGAGAAAGCGCAGGAGAAGGTCTTCTCGCTCCTCGGGGAATGGCGGCGTCTGAAGGCGCAGCGTCCAGAGGTGCTCATTGGGGTCGGCGGCTGCGTGGCGAGCCAGGAGGGGGAGGCCATCACGGCGCGTGCCCCATTCGTCGACCTGGTGTTCGGTCCGCAGACCCTGCACCGGCTGCCGGAGATGATCGCCGAGCTGCGCCGCACCGGCCGGGCCCAGGTCGATGTGAGCTTTCCGGAGATCGAGAAGTTCGATCACCTGCCGGCGCCGCGCACCGAGGGGGCCTCGGCGTTCGTGTCCGTCATGGAGGGCTGCAGCCGGTACTGCAGCTTTTGCATCGTGCCGTACACGCGCGGCGAGGAACTGAGCCGGCCCTTCGATTCGGTGCTCGATGAGGTGCGGCAGCTGGCCGAGCAGGGCGTGCGTGAAGTCACGCTGCTCGGCCAGAACGTCAATGCCTACGCCGGGGCGATGGCCGACGGCGTCGAAGTCGATCTCGCCACGCTGATCCATCATGTGGCGGCCATTGCGACGATCGAGCGCATCCGTTTCACCACGTCGCATCCGGTGGAATTCGGTGACAGTCTCATCGAGGCGTACGCCCACGTCGGCAAGCT
Organism: Pseudomonadota bacterium; assembly: GCA_021822385.1. Taxonomy (GTDB): domain Bacteria; phylum Pseudomonadota; class Gammaproteobacteria; order Steroidobacterales; family Steroidobacteraceae; genus 13-2-20CM-66-19. The sequence goes on along the minus strand of JAKARC010000016.1, from coordinate 31,246 downwards.
CGCCAATCACCTGCATCTGCCCGTGCAGAGCGGCTCGGACCGGGTGCTTGCGCTGATGAAGCGCGGGTACACCGTGCTCGAGTTCAAGGACAAGATCCGGCGGCTGCGCGCAGTGCGGCCCGACATCAGCATCTCGACGGATATCATCGTCGGCTTTCCGGGTGAGAGCGAGCGGGACTTCGAGGCCACCCTCGCACTCGTGCGTGACGTGAACTTCGACCAGTCCTTCAGTTTTCTCTACAGCCGCCGCCCCGGTACGCCGGCGGCCGCATTGGCGGATGACACGCCCGAGGCGGTCAAGCACGAGCGTCTCGCCCGGCTGCAGGAGCAGCTTGAGACCCAGGCGCAGGCCATCAGCGCGGGCATGGTCGGCAGCGTGCAGCGGGTGCTCGTGGAAAAGCATGCCAAAAGGGACGCGCGCGAGCTCGCCGGCCGCACCGAGAATAATCGTTGGATCAACTTCGCCGGTCCGGAGTCGCTGATCGGCCGGTATGTCGACGTCACGGTGAGTGCGGCGCTGCGGCACAGTCTGCGCGGGCGCTTGTGTCCGTGACCGGCTCGGACGCGCCGCGCGAGTTTGCACTTGCGAGCGCGGACAATGCGCGGCTCGCCAACCTGTGCGGTCCGCTCGATGAGAATCTGCGCCTGCTCGAGGCCCGGCTCGATGTGCAGATTCACCGCCGCGGCAGCAGCTTTCGCCTGCTCGGGGTGCGCGCCGAGCACGCCGAGCAGACCCTGCGCGACCTGTTCGAGCTGGCCGCGGTCGAGGCGATCACCCCGGAGCGCGTGCATCTGGCACTTGGCGAGCACGAGTCTGGGCGTGCGGCCGTGGCCGAGAGCGTCACGGCCGGGATCCGCCTGCCGCGCGGCGGCGTGCGCGCGCGGGGTCATCACCAGCGCCAGTACCTCGCCAACATCCACTCGCACGACCTCACCTTCGGCATCGGCCCGGCCGGCACCGGCAAGACCTATCTGGCCGTCGCTTGCGCGGTCGAGTCGCTGCAGGCCGAGACCATTCGCCGTCTCGTGCTGGTGCGTCCGGCGGTGGAGGCCGGTGAACGGCTCGGCTTCCTGCCCGGGGACCTGAATCAGAAGGTGGACCCCTACCTGCGCCCGATGTACGACGCCTTGTACGAGATGCTCGGCTTCGAGCGGGTGTCGCGTTTCATCGAGCGCAATGTCATCGAGGTGGCACCGCTCGCATTCATGCGCGGCCGCTCGCTCAATGACGCGTTCATCATTCTCGATGAGGCGCAGAACGCGACCATCGAGCAGATGAAGATGTTCTTGACCCGGATCGGCTTCGGTTCCAAGGCGGTGGTGACGGGCGATGTGACCCAGACCGATCTGCCCGCCGGCCGTCAATCGGGCCTCAGTCACGTGACGGATGTTTTGCGCGGCATCGAGGGTGTCGCGTTCACGTTCTTCGATGCACGCGACGTCGTGCGCCATCCATTGGTGCAGCGCATCGTGCAGGCGTATGAGTCGCGTACCGGCGCACCCCGGGGAGATCTGCCCTGATGGCGCGGACCGCGGTGAAGAAAGAGCGGCGGGCGCACATCGACGTGCAACGACGCGTGCGCGGCTGGGCTCCCCGCACGGCGGACCTCGCCCGTTGGGTGAACGCGGCCCTCGGGCGCCGCGCCGCCGCCAGTGAGCTCGGTGTGCGCGTGGTCGGGCCCGCCGAGAGCCGTCGGCTCAATGCCGAGTATCGGGGCAAGGACCGGCCCACCAACGTGCTGTCCTTTCCGGCGGCGCCGCTGGCGCGCGCGCCGGCGGTGCGCGCGCTCGGGGATGTGGTGATTTGCGCCCAACTGGTCCGGCAGGAGGCCGAGGTCCAGGGCAAGGCGCTGCGCGCGCACTGGGCGCATCTGGTCGTGCACGGTACGTTGCACCTGATCGGCTACGATCACGAGCGCGACGCGGATGCGCGCCGCATGGAGCGGCGCGAGATCCGCGTGCTGCGCGCACTTGGCTTTGCCAATCCCTATCGGAGCGTAACGTGAGCGATTCCGGCGAGACTCGCCAGTGGCTGAAGCGGCTGTGGCGGACGTTCGCGGACGAGCCGCGCAATCGGCAGGATCTGCTGAAGCTGCTGCGCGAGGCACGTGAACGCGGCTTGTTCGAGGCCGACGCCCTGACCATGATCGAAGGCGTGCTCGCGGTCTCGGATCTGCACGCGCGCGACGTGATGGTGCCGCGGGCGCAGATGGTGTGCGTGCAGCGCGATGATCCGGTCGCGCGCATCCTGCCGGTCGTGGTCGAGTCCGGGCATTCGCGCTTTCCGGTGTTCGACGAGGACCGCGACGACATTGCCGGCATACTGCTCGCCAAGGACCTGTTGCGCCTGTGCGCGCAAGAGGAGCGCCAGCGCTTTGACATCCGCGAGTACATGCGGCCGGCCGTGTTCGTCCCCGAATCGAAGCGTCTGGACGTGCTGCTGAAGGAATTCCGCGGCAACCATCAGCACATGGCCATCGTGGTCGACGAGTACGGCGGGGTCGCTGGACTCATCACGATCGAGGATGTGATCGAGCAGATCGTGGGCGAGATCGACGATGAGTTCGACGTCGAGGACGACCAGAACATCCGCAAGGAGAGCGAGCGGCAATACCTCGTGCGCGGTGTCACGCGTATCGAGGAGTTCAACGAGTATTTCGGCGCACGCTTGCCCGAGGAACAGGGGTTCGAGACCGTGGCCGGATTGCTGATGCGTCAGTTCGGACGGTTGCCGCGGCGGGGCGAGTCGGCCTCGATCGAAGGGTTCGAGTTCCGCATCGCCCGCGCCGATCGGCGCCGCATCGATGCACTGCGGGTGGTACCGCCGGCCGGTACGCACGCGCCCCAAGAGACGGAGTCGGCACTTTGAATGCAGCGCAGGAGCGGAAGACTCGGTTCTCGGGACGCGCGGCGCTCGCCGCGGGTCTGTTCGTGCGGCGCGTGGCGCGGCTGTGGCGCCATGGGCTCGCGCTTGGCGCCGGTGCGCTGCTCGCCTGCGCGTTCGCGCCGCAGCAGTGGTGGCCGCTGGCGTTCATCAGCCCGGCGATCCTGATCCTGCTGTGGGAGCAGGCGAGCGCCCGCCAGGCCGCCTGGCTCGGGTTCTGGTTCGGTTTCGGCCTGTTTGCCGCGGGCACCTATTGGCTGTATGTCAGCCTCAATCTCATGGCGCCGGTGTGGCTGACACTGTTGCTGATGTTCGCTCTGATCGGACTGATGGCGCTGTATCACGCGCTCACCGGCTACGCGGTGGTGCGCTTCTTCCCGGCCGGACCGGTGCGCTGGCTGCTCGCCGCACCGTCGATCTGGCTGCTCGTCGAGTGGCTGCGCGGCTGGCTGTTCTCGGGTTTCCCCTGGCTTTCCATCGGCTACACCCAGACCGGCACCGCATTGGCGCATCTGGCGCCCGTGGGCGGCGTCTACGGCATTGGACTGGTGGTGCTGCTCGGGGCCGGGGCGCTGGTGGCGCTGGTGCGCGGTACGCGTCGCGTGCGGATTGCGGCGGCCGCGATCCTGCTTGCCCCCTGGCTTGCCGCAACGGCGCTCGGCGATGTGGTCTGGACCCATCCGTCGGGGCCGCCGGTGTCGGTAGCGATCGTGCAAGGCAACGTCTCGGAGCAGGACAAACTGTCCGGCGCGCATACGCATCGCATCCTCATGCGCTATCAGCGCCTGACCGAAGCGGCGTTCGGTGCGCGCCTGATCGTCTGGCCGGAATCCTCCCTGCCGGGGCTGATCAACAACATGTTCCCCTACGTCGAGCGCCTCGACATTGCGGCCCGCCGGCACGGCTCGGCGCTGGTGATGGGTGTCCTGCGCGAGTCCTCCGCGGGCAAGTATTACAACTCGATCCTGGCGCTTGGGCGGCGGGTGAGCTGGTATTCCAAACGGCACCTGGTGCCCTTCGCGGAGTATTTCCCGGTGCCGCGCTTCGTGCGGCGCTGGCTGAAGGAGATGAATCTGCCCTACTCGAGCTTCACGCCCGGACCGGCGCGGCAGCGGCCGCTGCCGGTCGCGGGCCTCGAGCTCGGACCCACGGTGTGCTACGAGGTGGCCTACGGGGGGTATATGCTGCGCATGCTGCCCAAGGCGAACGTGCTGGTGAACGTCAGTGACGATGCCTGGTTCGGCAATACCTCCGCCCGCTACCAGCAGTTCCAGATGGCGCAAATGCGCACTCAGGAGGAAGGCCGGTACATGATCGTCTCGACCGACAATGGGGTGTCGGGCGTCATCGGGCCGCGAGGACAGGTGCTGGCCGAGGCCCCCATTCTCAGGCCCTACGTGCTCCGATCCACGGTCACACCCCTGCAGGGCATGACCCTCTTTGCGCGCCTCGGCAATGGATTGGTGGTAACGCTCGCCGCGCTCGCGCTCGCCGCAGCGAGCGCGCTGCGGCTCGCCGGCAACCGCCGTACAATGCGCCGGCCGTAAGTGGCGCCGCCGGCGCGTCCCTGCACCCCTACCGATGACCAGCCAGAAATCACCGCACTGTCCGATGGAAGAATCCTACGACCCGGCCGCCGTCGAGCGTGCCGCGCAACGCTATTGGGAGACGCACGAGACCTTCCGGGCGCGGGAGCAGCCCGGTCAGGAGAAGTTTTATTGCCTCTCGATGCTGCCGTATCCTTCCGGCCGACTGCATATGGGGCACGTGCGCAACTACACGATCGGCGATGTGATTGCCCGCTATATGCGCATGCAAGGGCGCAACGTCCTGCAGCCGATGGGCTGGGACGCATTTGGTCTGCCGGCGGAAAACGCCGCCCTCAGCAACGGCATGCCGCCGGCACGCTGGACTCGGCAGAACATCGAGCACATGCGCGCGCAGCTGAAGATGCTCGGCTTCGGCATCGACTGGAGCCGCGAGATCGCGACCTGCGATCCGGCGTACTACCATTGGAACCAATGGTTGTTTCTGCGCATGCTCGAGCGTGGTATTGCCTACCGCAAGACGGCGGTGGCCAACTGGGATCCGATCGATCAGACCGTGCTCGCCAACGAACAGGTGATCGAGGGACGGGGCTGGCGCACCGGCGCGCTCATTGAGAAGCGCGAGATCCCGATGTACTTCCTGGCCATCACGCGCTATGCCGAGCCGCTGCTCGCCGATCTGGAGCGCTTGTCCGGTTGGCCCGAGCGCGTGAAGCTGATGCAGGCGAACTGGATTGGTCGCAGCGAGGGCTGCGAGGTGGCGTTTCCGTACGCGCCCGATGCCCGCGCGGCGCTCGGCGCTGACGGCGCGCTGAAGGTGTTCACGACGCGCGCCGATACGCTTTTCGGCGTCACGTTCATGGCGGTGGCGGCCGAACATCCCGTGGCGCTCGCGGCCGCAGCCCACCAGCCGGAACTGGCCGCCTTCATCGAGGAGTGCCGCCGCGGCAGCGTGATGGAAGCGGACGTGGCTACCCAGGAAAAGAAAGGGCGGCGCACCGGGCTGCATGTGCTGCATCCGTTCACCGGCGAGCCGATCGAGATCTGGGTCGCCAATTACGTGCTCATGGGGTATGGCGAAGGGGCGGTGATGGGCGTGCCCGCCCACGACGCGCGTGATTTCGAGTTCGCGCGCCGCAACGGTCTGGACATCAGGATGGTGGTGCGCTCCGAGCATGGCGCGTACGACCAGGTGGCCGAGCCGTGGATGGCCGCCTATGGCGAGCCGGGCATCACCGTCCATTCCGGCGAGTTCTCCGGACTGCCCTTCCAGGCCGCCGTGGACGCGATCGCCGCCGCGCTTGAGCGCCGTGGCCTCGGCTGCAAGCGCGTGCAGTACCGACTGCGCGACTGGGGTATTTCGCGCCAACGTTATTGGGGCTGTCCGATCCCGCTCATTCACTGCGCGCACTGCGGTGAGGTGCCGGTGCCCGATGCCGAGCTGCCCGTGCTGCTGCCGGAGGATCTGGTGCCGGACGGCAGCGGTAATCCGCTCGCGAAGTCGCCGTCATTCTATGAGTGTCGGTGTCCGCGCTGCGCTCGCCCGGCCCGGCGCGAAACCGACACCATGGACACCTTCGTCGACTCCTCATGGTATTACATGCGCTACGCCTGTCCCGACCAGGCCGAGGCCATGGTGGATGCGCGCGCCGCGTATTGGCTGCCGGTCGATCAGTACATCGGCGGCATCGAGCACGCCATCCTGCACCTGTTGTATTCGCGCTTCTGGACGAAGGTGATGCGCGATATCGGCCTCGTGGGCGTCACCGAGCCGTTCACCAATCTGCTCACGCAGGGCATGGTGCTGAATCACATCTATTCGTGCACCGGGGCCGATGGCCGCCGGCGGTATTTCAATCCCGCCGAGGTGAGCGTCCAGCGCGACGCCGAGGGTACGGAGCGCTTCGAAGTCGTGACGGCCCAGGGTGAGCGCGTGCGCGTCGAATACGGCGGGCTCGGCAAGATGTCGAAGTCGGAGAACAACGGCGTCGATCCGGAGGGTCTGGTTGCCCGCTACGGGGCGGACACGGCCCGCCTGTTCACCATGTTCGCCGCGCCGCCGGAGCAGACGCTCGAATGGTCTGACGAAGGGGTACAGGGGGCCGCACGGTTCCTGCGCCGGCTATGGAGCGCGGTCTACGAACACGTGCGCGCCGGCCCGCCGCCGGACCAAGTTGCGGCGCCACGCACCGAGCCGCAGCGCGCGCTGCGCCGTGCCGCACACCATGCATTGGCCAAAGCAACCGACGACATCGGACGCCGCCACAACTTCAACACCGCGATCGCGGCGTGCATGGAGCTGCTGAACGCAGTGAGCCGCTTCGATGACCCGACGCCGGCGGGCCGCGCGGTCCGGCACGAAGCGCTCGCCATCGTGATCCGGGTGCTCGCGCCCATCGTCCCGCATGTGTGCCATGCCCTGTGGCAGGCGCTCGGATACGAACGGGCGGTGGTCGATGAGCCCTGGCCCCAGGTCGATCCGAGTGCGCTCGAGCAGGACAGCGTGGAGATCGTGGTCCAGGTCAACGGCAAGCTGCGCGGTCGGATCCGCGTGGCCGCGGGCGCGCCCGAGAGCGAGGTGCGGGACGCGGCGCTGACGGCCGAACCGGTCGGGAAATTCGTGGCGGGCAAGCCGGTGCGCAAGGTGATCGTCGTGCCGGGCAAGCTCGTCAACATCGTGGTCTGAGCCGGGGCGAGCACTCCATGTCCTGCCGTCGTACGCTCGTCCTGGTGATCACTCTCGCCGCCACCGTGCTCACCGCCGGCTGCGGCTTTCATCTTGCCGGGCGCACGGTACTGCCGGCGCTCATGCGCCGCCCGTACATCGCGGCGAGCGACCAGCAGAGCGATTTCGTGCAGAGCCTGCGGCGCGATCTGATCGTTTCGGGCGCCGAGCCGACCGCGGACGAGGCGCGCGCGACAGCGGTGATTCACGTGCAGCAGCAGGTCAAGCGCCGCGTGCTGTCGGTGTCGGCGACCGATCGGCCGACCGAATATGAGGTGAGCTACACGGTGCACTTCACGGTCACCCGGGATGGCCGGACGCTGCTCGCCCGCCAGACGGTGCGCGCGCGCCGCTCGTATACGTTCAGCGAGAGCCTCGAGCTTGCCACCGAGCGCGAGCGGGCCATTCTCACCGGCGCCATGGGGCGGGAACTGGCTGCCATCGTCATGCGGCGGCTCGCCGCGCTGTGAGCCAGCCGGTGGTGACGGTCCGCGACGTTGGGTCGGCGGGGCTTGCCGCGCTGCTCGCGCGCTACGGGCTGGCGCTGACCCTGGTCGAGGCCGGCGCGCCCATTCCCGGCTCCTACTGGGGGGAGTGCGAGGCCGGCTTGCAGGGTGAGCGGCTGTTTGCCCGCAGCGACACGCCGGTTCATTCCGTCCTGCACGAGGCCGGGCATTTCATCTGCATGAGCGCGGCGCGCCGGACCGCGCTCGATACGGACGCGGGCGGCGATGATGCCGAGGAGTGCGCCGCGTGTTATCTGCAGGTGTTGCTTGCCGATGAGGTGGCCGGGTTCGGCCGGGATCGGCTCCTCGCCGACATGGACGCCTGGGGCTACAGCTTCCGCCTGGGCAGCGCCCGCGACTGGTTCGAGCGCGACGCCGAGGACGCGCGCCGGTGGTTGCGCGCGCATGCCCTGACGGATTGCGATGGCCGGCCCACGGGTGCATGCCGGCGCTGATGCCCCGCTGCGGTCTGCGCCCGCGGTCCATTTGCACGAGGAGCCCGCATGTATCTGCCGCCGCAGTTCGCCGAAACGAGAGCGCAGATCCTGCACGAGCTGATCCGATCCCATCCGCTTGGAACCCTGGTGGTGGTTGCGGACGGCGCGCTCGCCGCGCACCACATCCCCTTCCTGCTGCACCCGAATGGGGACGGCACCGTCAGCCTGCGCGGACACGTCGCGCGCGCCAATCCCCTGTGGCGTCATCTCGATGGGGCGCTCGAGGCATTGGTCGTATTCCACGGTCCGGATGCGTACATCAGTCCGCGGTGGTATCCGAGTCTCGCGATCGATGGTCGCGTCGTTCCGACCTGGAACTATGCGGTGGTGCACGCCTACGGCAGTCCCCGGGCCATCGCGGATGCCGCGTGGCTGTCGGCGCATTTGGCGCAGCTGGTCGAGGCGCACGAGGGTGATCAACCCGACGCGTGGAGGCTGTCGGCGGCGCCTGCGGACTACCTGGAGCAGATGATCGGCGGGATTGTCGGCATCGAGATGCCGATTGCCAGGCTCGAGGGCAAGTGGAAGGTGAGTCAGAACAGAACGCGCGCGGATCAGTTGGGCGTTGTCGCGGGGCTGAAGGCCCAGGGCTGCGCCGCCGCGCGGGCGATGGCTGAACTGGTCGAGCGACACCTCAAGCCGCGCTCGGATTGAGCCCGCTCGGGTGTGTGGCGCCTGCTGCGGTCGGCCGCTCAGCTCAAGGCTTCTACGACGCGCGTCCAGGCGCGCGCCAGATTGTCTCGATTGTAGCCGCCGCCGCCCATCGCCAGCAGACGCCCCGCTGAGTGCCGCTGCGCGAGCACGCGCAGCCGGGTCGCCGCGTGCGCGTGCGCCGCTTCTGTGTATGCAAGATGGGCAAGCGGATCGCCCGCCAGTGCATCCGCCCCGCATTGCAGCAGGATCAGCTCGGGGCGGAAGGCGTCCACATATGCCTCGACCTCAGCGAAGGCCGCCCTGAAGTCGGCATCCGTGGCGCCCGGCGCCATGGGAATGTTCAACTTCGTGCCGGCCGCCAGTCCGCGGCCGGTCTCGCTGCGCGCGCCGGTGCCCGGGTAGAGATAACGGCCGTCCTCATGCACATCGGCAGTGGCAATGCCGGGATCGTCCGCAAATGCGTAGAACACACCGTCGCCGTGATGCGCGTCGATGTCAATATACGCCACGCGTTGCAATCCGTAGCGGCGCCGGGCCACTTCGATCGCCACACCACAGTCGTTGAACACACAAAATCCGGCCGCGTGATCGCGCCCCGCGTGATGCAAGCCGGCGATGGGAATGAAGGCGCGCGGAATGGGTCCGGCGAGGATGCCCGCGAGAGCGCTCAGCGTGCCACCGACCACGTGTGCTGCAGTGGTGTAGATGCCTGGGAACACGGGCGTGTCCCCGTCGTCGAGGAATCCGCTGTCCGAGTGCTCAGCCGCGAGCACGCGATCAACATACGCCGGCGTATGAAACGCCTCGATCTCCGTGCGTGTGGCTGCCGGCGCCGCCCGCTGCTCGAGTCGCCCCAGGCACGGGGAACGCTCGAGCGCACGCATGAATGCCGCGTGACGGTCGGGCCCGAATGGATGCCCGCCCGGAAAGCCGTACGCGGCGATCTCGGCCCCGGATATCAGCAGTGCGGTCGGCGCCATCGTGCGCGCTCAAGCCGGCGCACGCGCGGGCGTGCGCCGGCACAGCCGTCCCCGCACCTCGTGCGCAGGGGCGACATCCGTCACAGCGCGTAGTTGACTCCGAAGGAGAGCAGATTGGAATCGCCCTGGGCCGGACTCGGCAGATACGTCCACTCCGCGTCGAGCGCCAATTTCGGGGTGAGTTGGAAATCCGCGCCGAGCCCGGCGGACAAGCCCGTGTCGGTCGGGTTCGGCGCGCCGAAGTTGCGGTTGAGCGTGACCGCGGCGAGCCCGGCGACGCCGTAAACCGACACCCTCTGCGTCAGCGCGAGCGCGCCGCGGGCATACAGGCCCCAGTAGGTGCCGATGCCCACGGCAGCGCCGCCGGACTGATCGTTCGACAGGCCGGTGCCCACCCGCCCTTCGATGGCGAAATACTGCGATAGCGGCACTCCGGCGCGGAACATGATGAGGCTCGGGGACAGTGTCGGCAGGTCGGATTGACTGTAGCGCAGCAGGCCGATGCTCGCACCGACATACGGATTGAGGTTGGAGAACCCTCCGATGAGCTGCGGGCTCGCGAACACCGGACTCGTCGTGGCGCATAACGCCAGTGTCATCAGTGCGATTCTGCGGATTTTCATGCGTGTCAGCCTCGGTGCGATTGAACCGGCGACGATTATCGTCGGCCAAGCTGAATTGGCGCTTAACGCGCACCGGCGCCGGCATGTTGTCGCGGATTCGCGTCATGACAGGGGAGCGGGCGTCGCTCAATCGGGCGGCCAGAACAACGCATGGCGGTGTTTGCGCCGCGCGGCGCCGTCCGCGGCGGCGGGCGTTGAAGCGTGCGCGACACGCCACCACGGCTCGATGCGGTCCGGGGCGTGCGCAGGCTCCACCGGCTCCCCGATCCGCGGTAGCAGCAGCGGCGCGGCGCTGTCGGTGCGGCGCTGCAGCAGCGTTTCGACCGGCTGGTCCCATGCATGCATGGCGAGACTGAAGGTGCCCCAGTGCACCGGCAGAAAGGGTCCGCCGCCGAGCAGCGTGAGCGCCTCGAGCGCGTGCTCGGGGCCGAGATGCATCTCGCCCCAGGCCGGATGCCAGCCACCGATTTCCAGCATGACGAGGTCGAACGGACCGCAGCGCGCGCCGATCGACTCGTATTGACGCGTCAACCCGGTATCGCCGCTGAAGAATACGCACGCGCGCGGCGAGCGCACGACAAAGGATGCCCACAATGTCGCATTGCGCGACTTCGGCGTACGCCCGGAGAAATGTTGGGATGGAGTTGCCGTGATCCGTACCCCGGTCGCCGGCAGGTCATGATGTTCCCACCAGTCGAGCTCGGTGATGCGCGCGGCGGCGACCCCCCAGGCCTCCAGATGCGCCCCCACCCCGAGCGGTGTCAGAAACGGCACGCCGCTGCGGGCGAGGACGCGAATGGTTGGATAATCGAGATGATCGTAGTGGTCGTGGGAAATGATCACCAGATCCACCGGCGGCAGTGCACCGAGAGCGATCGGCACGGGTTGGAAGCGCTTCGGGCCGAGCGCCGGCAGCGGCGAGGCGCGCGCGCCCCAGACCGGATCGGTGAGGATGCGCACCCCGTCGAGTTCGAGCAGGGTTGTCGAGTGACCCAGCCACGTCACGCGCAGCGCACTCCCGGGGGCATGTCGCCACGTCGCGAGCGGATTGCATGTCGGCAGCGGCCGCGCCGGCCTGCGGGTCGCGTCGGCACGGAGGAATTTCCACAGCGTCGGCCGGCGCACATTCGGGTCACGCAAGCCGGCGGCGATCGGCTGCGCGTTTTGAAAGCCCGTGCCCGACCACTGGGGCGAGGCTTGCATGCGCGCCAAGCGCGCGCCGCTGGCGCGGGCCCCGAGTGAGTTCATGCGATCGGTCCTGGCATGGGCGGCGCAGTGTAACCGGATTCGGCGCCGGCGGGCGCCGCTCAGGCCGTAGGCGTGGCGGGCACCGCGGGGCGCACCGGGTGCGGCCAGATCTGCAGCCGCTCGCCGTCGAGATCAAAACGGCACTGTTGCCCCGGCGTCAGATCGGCGCCGCAGGCCGCGCGGATCCGCGCATCCCCGCAGCGGATCCAGGCCTGGGGCATCGCGCCCGGGATCAGTGCCTCCACGGTTGCCGCGTACGCGCCGCCAGCATGAATCCACAGACGCTCCGGTGCGACACTCCAGCCCACAGGTCCGGACGGCAACGGCGCCCCGGGCACCTCGATGCGCACGCCGCCGCCGAGCATGAGGTGCCTGCCTGCGGCGATGCCGCTCGCCACGTTGTCCGCGCCGAGCAGGCGTGCCGCCAGCTCGCTTGCCGGCCGGCGCAGCACCGCCGCCGCCGGGCCGCTCTGCAGCACCCGGCCGCCGGCGATCAGCAGCAGCTCATCGGCGAGCTGCAGCGCTTCCTGCGGATCATGCGTGACGAGCAGGGTCACCACCGGGAGCTCTGCCTGCAGCGCGCACAGCTCGCGCCGCAGCGCGGCGCGCAGCGGCGCATCGAGTGCGGAAAACGGCTCATCGAGCAGCAGCAGCTGCGCCGGGCGCACCAGCGCGCGCGCGAGCGCAACCCGCTGTTGCTGGCCGAGCGACAGCTGCGTGGGGTACCGCCGTACCAGGCCGGTGAGCTCCAGCCGCTCGAGCCAGCGCGCGGCCCGGACCGGATCGGCATCGGCGGGAAAGCGCAGCTGTCCGGCCACATCCAGATGGGGAAACAGCGCATAACCCTGCGGCACGTAGCCGATGCGCCGGACACTCGGCGCGAGCCTCGTCAGCTCGCGCGCGCCGAGACGAACGTACCCGCGCTCGGGTTGCTGCAGACCGGCGATCATCCGCAGCGTGAGCGATTTGCCCGAGCCCGAGGGTCCGAGAATCGCCAGGCGACGCGCCTGACTCGACCAGGCGACCGCCAGATCGAATCCGTTGAGACGGTGAGAGATGTCGAACTGCAATCCTCCCGTCACGGCCGGCGCCGCGGTCGCCGCTGCGGTGGGTTGTGCCGGTGCCGCGGCCCGGCGGGAGCGGCGGGTCGCTCGGGGCGCGGAGCGGGCTCTGGCGGTGCTGCTCAATGCCATGATGGCGAGCGCGAGCACGACGGCCGGCAACAGCACCGGCAGCATCGCCGGCAGGCCATGGTCGCCGAACGCCACGTAGGTGTACACCGGAAGCGAGTACGGGTGATAGGCCACCATCACGGTGGCGCCGAACTCGCCGAAGGCGCGCAGCCACGCCAGCAGCAGGCCGGCGAGCAGTGCCGGCCGGACCGCCGGCAGCGTCGCCCGCCAGAAGACCGCGAGGCGCCGCCGGCCGAGAGTGGCCGCGACATCCTCGATGGCCGGATCCAGGGCCGCGAACGCCGAGCGTGCCGCGATGATCACGAACGGTGCGGAGACGAATGTCTCGGCAAGCACGATGCCGGCAAATGAATCGGTGAGATCACCGTGGGTCAGCCGGCCGAGCGGGGCGTTGTAGCCGACCAGGAAGAGCAACAGCACGCCGCTCGCGAGCGGCGGCAGGGCAAGAGGCAACTGCACCAGGAATCCCAACACGCCGACCGCGCGCCCCGGTTTTCGGGCCAGCGCGAATCCCAACGGGATCCCGCAGAGCGCGGTGAGCAGCGTGGCGCAGCTTGCGCTCGCGAGCGATACCAGACAGGCGCGCACCAGGGTCGCATAGTCGACCGCGTTCCAGTCGGCCGTCGCCGCCGCCTGTAGGCCGGCGACGAGCGGGGCGATCAGATACACCGCGAGCAGCCCGGCGAGCCACGGCAGGGGCGAGGGGACTTGGCGCGACATGAGTGCGGCTCGGGATGTCAGCGTGCCGGCGGACCGGTCCGGCCTGACCCGGGCGCGGTCACCGAACGGGGGGTCCCGCCGGGCGCAGCAGCGCGCGGAGCGCGGTCGGCACCGCCCGCGCCGGCCCCGTGAGCGTGGGCCGCTCAAGCCGCAATCCGTGCGAACGCATCAGCCTACGTCCCGCCGGACCGAGTAGGAATGCAATGAAGGCGATCGCCGCGCGCGGGTGCGGGGCGCCGCGCACGAGCGTGATGGTGTAGCGGGCTTCGGGCGTGATTTGCGGCGGCAGGTGCACCGACGGGATGCCCGCGGCCGCGGTTTCCGTCGAGTAGAAAAAGCCCGCATCGAGTTCTCCGGACTGCAGCCGGCCCATCAGCGTTTCCTCGGGGAAGACTTGCGCACTGTTCTCCGGCGCACCGAGCACGCGGCGGGCGAGACCCGGAATGTGGTAATACGCCGCCGCCCGCCGCATCAGCTCAAGGGTGAGGACGCCTTTGGGATCGAGCCGGGGGTCCGTGCGTCCGATGCGCAGCCCCGGTGTCTGCAGCACCACATACCAGGGCCGCCTATGCCACAACGGTGCGAAGCGGCTGTGGGGGTTGTAGCCGATGACCAGCGGCGAGCGTGCGAACGTGAGGTACCAGCGCACCCAATTGCCATGGCGAGCACCCATCAGGCGCGCATTCACGCCCGGCACGGCGCTGAGGAACACATCGGCCCGACGCAGGTGCGCGGTGATCTCGTTCGCGAGCAGCTTCGAGCCGCCGGCGTAGCCGCGGAAGTGATCGCCGCTCGCCCGATCGAACGCCGGACCGACCGCACCCTGCATCACGTTGATGAGCGACCCGGCGTACAGTACCGCGACGTCGCTGCCGGCGTGCGCCGGCAGCACCCCACCCAGACTCCACATCGAGACGGTGAGCACGGCGAGGCCGCGAAACCCGGCGGCGGCCCGCGTCCCTCGGCGGGTCGAGCGTGCGCGACGTCCTGGCACCGGCCCGCGCATCAGCTCAGGCAAATCCGTCGGTGGCTTGGATCAGCTCGTGCAGCGTGCCGCGCTCGAATGCCGAGTGGCCGGCGTCCGGTACGATCCGCAGCTGCGCCTGCGGCCACGCGCGGTGCAGATCCCAGGCACTGCGCATCGGGCATACGATGTCATAACGGCCTTGCACGATGACGGCCGGGATAGCGCGGATGCGGTGCACGTTCGCCAGCAGCTGATCATCGGACGCGAAGAATCCCGCATTGACGAAGAAGTGACACTCGATGCGGGCGAAGGCTTCGGCGTAGGCGGCGTGCTCGAACTTGGCGAGATAATCGGGCGCCGTGCGCAGATAGCTCGTAGCGCCCTCCCAGGTCGACCAGGCCCGTGCTGCGCGCGTGCGCACCGCCGCATCCGCGTCGGTGAGGCGGGCATAGTAGGCGCGGATCATGTCGCTGCGCTCGGCCGGCGGGATCGGCTCGATGAACTGTTCCCAGAGGTCCGGATACAGCGCCGCGGCGCCCCCGGGGTTCTGGTAGAAC
The DNA here is from genome assembly GCA_021822385.1 of Pseudomonadota bacterium. Lineage (GTDB taxonomy): Bacteria > Pseudomonadota > Gammaproteobacteria > Steroidobacterales > Steroidobacteraceae > 13-2-20CM-66-19. The sequence goes on along the minus strand of JAKARC010000016.1, from coordinate 16,145 downwards.
CAGTCGAGCTCCCAGCGGCGCAGCAGGAAGATTCCGCGCAGAACCAGCGCGCGCACCCGCTCGGGGTGCGTCTGCGCGTAGGCGAGGGCGAGCGTCGAGCCCCACGAGCCGCCGAACACCAGCCACCGCTCGATGCCGAGGTGCTCGCGCAGGCGCTCGAGGTCCGCAACCAGATCCCAGGTGGTGTTTTCCCGCAGCTCGGCACGCGGGCGGCTCTTGCCGCACCCGCGCTGATCGAGCAGCACGATCCGGTAGCGCTGCGGGTCGAAGAAGCGGCGCATCTTCGGCTCGGTGCCGCCGCCCGGACCGCCATGCAGGAATACGGCCGGTGCGCCCTCGGGATTGCCGCTTTCCTCGAAGTAGAGCTGATGCCGATCCGAGACCCGCAGCCGGCCGGTGCGGTAGGGCTTGATCGGCGGGTACAACCGGCGTACCGGTCCTCTCGAATGCGAACCGCTCATCATGTGCCGAGCGTAGCAGATCGTCCGCCCCAGCGGATATGGCGGGCCGGCCTGTTCGGGTTCGCGGCTATAATGGCGGCTGCGGATTCAGCGACAGCGCGCGTGAAACTCACCTCAGACTCGCTCGAGGGCCAACTCGCCCAGAAACTGCTCCCGGCGTACCTCATCTCGGGGGATGAGCCGCTGCTCGTGGCCGAAGCCGCCGATGCGGTGCGCGCGCAGGCACGTGCGGCGGGCTTCACCGAGCGCGACGTACACTTCATCGAACGGGCGGCCGATTGGGAGGCCGTGCGCGCCGCGGCCGGTACGCTCTCGCTGTTTGGTACCCGGCGTCTGCTCGAGATTCGCCTGACGAGCGCCCGGCCCGGCGCCGCCGGCGCGGCGGTGCTGACGGCGCTGCTCGAGCGCGCCGATCCCGACACACGGCTGCTGATTCTCGCGCCCCGTCTGGACCGGGACGCGCAGGCGGCGCAGTGGGTTCGTGCCGTGCAGACCCAGGGTGCATGGGTTCCCGTCTGGCCGGTCGAGGCCGGCAAGCTGCTCGCGTGGCTGCGCACGCGCAGCCGCCGGATCGGTGTTGATCTGGATCCGCAGACCCTGCGGATGCTCGCCATGCGGACCGAGGGCAACCTGCTCGCGGCCGATCAGGAGCTGCGCAAGCTGCAACTGCTCGGCGGCGCTCGGGGGGCGGGGTTCGCCGACAGCGCACGGTTCGATGTGTTCCGGCTCGCCGACGCCGCGCTCGCCGGTGAGGCGGGGCGCGCGCTGCGTGTACTCTCGGGTCTGCGCGCCGAAGGCACCGAGCCGACGCTCGTGCTGTGGGCCTTGATCCAGGCCCTGAGGGATCTGAGCGCCGCGCTCGCCGGTCCGGGTGGTGCAGCCGGGGGCTGGCGGCGCTCGAGCGCGGCGATCGAGGCCGCACAGCGCCGCAGCCGTCACTTGTCATTGCCGAGCCTCATGCTGCGCGCGGCGCGCGCCGATCGCATGATCAAGGGTCGTCTGGCCGGTGACCCCTGGGACGAGATGGCTCTGCTCGCGGCAGATCTGTGCGCGCGCCCGGCGGTGCCGGCACCTCAATCCATGTTCAAATAGCACCCGAACCGCCGTGCGAGGCACGGCCGGATGCACGGACATCATGCAGCCCATCGGTATTTTCGGCGGAACGTTCGATCCTGTTCACTACGGTCATCTGCGCACGGCATTCGAGTTGTGGCAGCTGCTGCGTCTGGCGGAGGTGCGGTTCCTGCCGAGCGGCAATCCGCCGCACCGCGAGCAGCCGCTCGCCAGCGCGGATTTGCGCCTGCGCATGGTGCGGGCGGCCGTGGCCGGTGAGCCCGCCTTCACGGTCGATGACCGGGAGATCCGCCGCAGCGGTGTGTCCTATTCGGTCGATACGCTCGCGGAGCTGCGCGCCGAGTATCCCCGGCGTTCACTGTGCCTGCTGCTCGGCATGGACGCATTCCTCGGCTTGCCGCACTGGCACCGATGGCGGGAGCTGCTCGAGCTGGCCCATGTCGTTGTCGCCCATCGTCCGGGTTGGAAGGCCCCGACGCTCGGACCCCTGGGCGAGGTGATGGTCGATCGCGGCACGGGGTCGATTCGGGAGCTGCACGAGCGGACGGCCGGACGGGTCTACGTGCACGCCGTGACCCAGCTCGAGATTTCCTCCACCGAGCTGCGCCAGCTGATCGTCGCCGGCCAGGATCCGCGCTATCTGGTGCCGGATGACGTGCGGCGCATGTTGCTCGACAGCGAATGCTATTCTAGAAGTACATGACTACCCGTTCCGCTGCCCGCCGCGGCACCTCGTCCCGATCCCGGCCCAAGAAAAGATCCGCGGCGCTGCTGCGCGGGTTGACGGCGGCGCTCGAGGACATCAAGGCCGTCGATGTCAAAGTGATCGACGTGCGCAGTCTTACCGATGTGCTCGATACCCTGATCATCGCCACTGGCACCTCCGATCGGCACGTCCGCGCGATCGCCGCGCGGGTGATCGATCAGGCCAAGGGCAGCGGGCTACGCCCGCTCGGCACCGAGGGCGAACGTGAGGGCGAGTGGGTGCTCGTCGATTTGCAGGATATCGTCGTGCACGTGATGCTGCCGCGCGTGCGGGAGTTCTATGCGCTCGAGCGACTGTGGGAGCCCTCCCCCGGAGCGGACGGTGTTGGACACGCTGCGGTGCCACTTCCCGAGCGCGGTTGAGCGATGCGTGTGCGGCTGCTGGCCGTCGGCACACGCGCGCCGGCCTGGGTGCAGCAGGGCTATGAGGACTACTCGCGCCGTCTGGGCCCCGGCCTGAAGCTGACGCTGGTACCGATCGAGCCGGGGCGGCGCAGCGCCGGCGGGCCGGTGCGCGCAGCGATCGAGTCCGAGGCGAGCCGGCTGCTCGCGGCGGTGCGGGCCGAGGAGTTCGTGGTGGCGCTCGATGAGCGCGGCACGACAATGACCACGGCGAATTTTGCCGACTGGCTGGCCGAGCGATTGCGCGACGGGCGGGATCTGGCGTTTCTGATCGGCGGTCCCGACGGCTTGGCCCCGCAGGTGCGAGCGCGCGCCGACCTGGTGCTCTCGCTCTCGCCCCTCACCTTGCCGCACGCTCTGGTCCGGGTCGTGCTCGCCGAACAGCTGTATCGGGCGCTTAGCATCCACGCCCGTCACCCGTATCATCGGGCCTGATGAGCCTGGAACCCTCCGCCCCTGTGCTCTGCCTCGCCTCTGCCTCGCCGCGGCGGCGCGATCTGCTGTGGCAGCTCGGCGTGCCGCACACGGCCACGGCGGCCGATCTCGACGAGCGGTTGCAGGCCGGGGAAGCGCCGCACGATTATGTGGAGCGGTTGGCGCTCGCGAAGGCGATTGCCGTACGCGCTCGCGGCGAGCGCCTGCCCGTATTGGCCGCCGATACCGCGGTGGTGCTCGCCGGGGCGGTCTACGGCAAGCCGACCGATCGGGCCGATGCCCTGGCCATGCTCGGCAAGCTCTCCGGGCGCATCCACGAGGTGATGACCGCTGTTGCGCTTGCGAACGAGCGCAGCGTGGAAGTGCGCATCAGTGTCACCTCGGTCCGTCTGCGTGAGCTGACCTTGGCCGAGCGGGAAGCCTACTGGCAGACCGGTGAACCGCGTGACAAGGCCGGCAGCTACGCCATTCAAGGCTTTGGAGCGGCGTTCATCGAGTCGATCAACGGCAGCTACACGGGAGTCGTGGGACTGCCGCTCGCCGAGACAGCCGAGTTGCTGCGCACGGCGGGTCTCGTCTATTGGCGCGGGCGGGGCGCGTGATCGAAATCCTAGTCAATGCGGGTCCCGGCGAGACTCGGGCGGCGCTGGTCGAGGACGGCGTCGTGCAGGAGCTTTTCATCGAGCATGCCGGTCGCCGCCGGCACGTGAGCAATCTTTACAAGGGCCGCGTGACCCGGGTGTTGCCGGGCATGCAGGCGGCGTTCGTGGAGATTGGACTCGAGCGCACCGCATTTTTACACGTCGACGACATCGTCGGTCCGCCGCTCGAGGCGGCCGCGCCGGATCCGGCGACGGATGTACGCCGTCTGGTCAGCCCCGGCGAGGAGCTGCTCGTGCAGGTGACCAAGGACCCCATCGGAACCAAAGGAGCGCGCCTGAGCACGTTCATCACGTTGCCGGCGCGCTACCTGGTGTATCTGCCGGCTGGCGATACGGTGGCCGTGTCGACGAAAATCGAGGATGAGGCCGAACGGGTCCGGTTGAAGTCTCTGGTGGCCGAGCTGCGCGGTGAGGCGGCGGGCGGCTACATCCTGCGCACCGCCGCACAGGGGGCGACGGCCGAGGCGCTGCGCGAGGACATGATCTACCTCGAGCGGCTCTGGCGGCATGTGCGTGCGCGTGCGGCCGAGCTGCCCGCCGGCGCCCTGGTGCATGAGGATCTGCCGCTCGCGCTGCGGCTGCTGCGCGATGAACTGTCGCGGGGCGTCGGCGCCGTCCGGGTCGATTCGCCCGAGGTGTATCACGCCATGCGCGAGTTCGCCGCACGGTTCCTGCCGGCCGTCGCGACGCGCATCGAGCTGTACGATGAATCACGGCCGATTTTCGCGCTGCACGGAGTCGAGGACGAGATCAATCGTGCGCTCGAGCGCCGGGTGATGCTCAAGTCCGGCGGCCATCTCGTCATCGACCAGACCGAGGCCATGACAACCATCGACGTCAACACCGGGGGTTATGTCGGACACCGCAATCTGGAGGAAACCTGCTTTCGCACCAATCTCGAGGCGGCCGAGGCGATCGGCCGGCAGCTGCGCCTGCGCAATCTCGGCGGGATCATCATCGTCGACTTCATCGACATGCACACCGAGGCGCACCGGCGCCAGATCCTCACAGCGCTCGAGCGATCACTCGCCGGGGACCGGGCGCAGACGCGCATCGTCAACTTCTCCCCGCTCGGTCTGCTCGAGATGACCCGCAAGCGTACGCGCGAGAGCCTGATGCATCTGCTCTGCGAGCCGTGCCGCGCATGCGAGGGGCGCGGCTACGTCAAGACTGCCGCGACGGTCTGCAACGAGATCTTTCGCGAGCTGCTGCGCCAGGGGGGTGATGCGGGCGAGTCGGTGCTGGTGCTGGCGCATCAGGCCGTGGTCGATCGGCTGCTCGAAGCGGAGGCGGCCACGTTCGAGAAGCTGCAGCGGCAGATTGGCCGGACGGTGCGGCTGCAGGTCGAAGCGCTCTATGGCATCGATCAGTTCGACGTCGTCGCCCCGTGAGGCATGCGGGCGGCAGACGGAGTAGGCTTTCCGCATGACGAGTGTGGCAGCCCTGCAGATGAACTCTGGCCCCGATGTGCGCGCCAATCTCGCCGCCGCGGGCACGTTGCTCGAGACGGCCGCCGCGCAAGGTGCGCGCCTCGCCGTGCTGCCCGAGAACTTCGCCTTCATGGGAATCGCCGACGCCGACAAGCGCGGCGTCGCCGAGCCTGACGGCCGCGGGCCCATGCAGGAGTTCCTGGCCGACAGTGCGCGCCGTCTCGGGCTGTGGATCGTCGGTGGCACGGTGCCCTTGAGCGGCGCTGCCGACGGTCGGGTTGCGGCGGCCTGTCTCGTGTACGACGCGAGCGGGATGCGCCGCGCGCGCTACGACAAGATGCACTTGTTCGACGTCCGCCTGCCCGATCGCGCCGAGAGTTATGCCGAGTCCGCGCACATCGCTCCGGGCGCCACGGTCGTGGTCGTGCCCACGCCGGTCGGCCGGCTGGGCCTGTCGGTCTGCTACGACGTCCGCTTCCCCGAGTTGTATCGTGCCATGGTCGCGCAGGGCGCGCAGCTGTTCGCCATTCCCGCGGCGTTCACTGCCGCCACGGGACGCGCGCACTGGGAGGTGTTGCTGCGGGCGCGCGCCGTCGAGAACCTGTGCGTGGTCATCGCCGCTGCGCAGACCGGCCGGCACCCCAATGGCCGCGAAACCTACGGCGACAGCCTGATTGCCGATCACTGGGGCCAGGTGCTCGCGCGCCGCCCGCAGGGCAGCGGCTGCGTCGTGGCCGACATCGATCTTCAGGCCGAGCAGCGCGACCGGGAGAGCTTTCCGGTGTTGCGCCACCGCGTGCTCGGCATGCACACCTCTTGCACACCGATGGATGAAGGACATGAGTGACCAGACCCGTACCGATGCATTGACTCTCGCCCGCGATCTCATTCTGCGGCCGAGCGGGCTGGACGGCCGGCTCGAGCACATCTTCGGGGAGGTGCTGGCGCACTCGGTCGATTATGCCGATGTCTACTTCCAGCTCTCGCGCCAGGAGTCCTGGTCGCTCGAGGATGGCATCGTGCGCGACGGCAGTGCCAGCATCGAGCAGGGCGTGGGCGTGCGGGCGTTGAGCGGGGAGAAGACCGGCTTCGCGTACTCCGACGAGATCGTGCTGCCGGCGCTGACCGAAGCCTCGCACGCGGCCCGTGCGATCGCGCTGCACGGCGGTACGCAGCGTGTCAGTGCCTGGCAGGAGCGCAGCGGTCATCGCCTGTATCTGCCCGGCGATCCCCTGGCGACGCTTGCGGATACCGACAAAGTGGCCTGGCTCGAGCGGGTCGACCGCGAGGCTCGCCAGGCCGATCCGCGTGTCGTGCACGTCACGGCCAGCCTCGTGGCCGTGCACCAGATCGTATTGATCGCCACCAGCGAGGGCGAGCTTGCGGCCGACGTGCGCCCGCTGGTGCGCATGAATGTCTCGGTGCTGGTCGAGCACAACGGACGGCGGGAACAGGGGTATTGCGGCGCGGGTGGCCGGTACTCCCTGGCGGAGCTGGTCGGCGGCGACCGGCCGCTGCGCCTCGCCCATGAGGCGGTGCGTCAGGGGCTGATCAATCTCGAGGCGGTGCCTGCGCCCGCCGGTACTCTCACCGTCGTGCTCGGCCCGGGCTGGCCGGGAGTCCTGCTGCATGAGGCGATTGGCCACGGCTTGGAGGGGGACTTCAATCGCAAGGGCACCTCGGCGTTCGCCAACCGCATCGGTGAGCGTGTTGCAGCGCCCGGGTGCACGGTTGTTGACGACGGCACGCTGCCGAATCGACGCGGCTCGCTGAACATCGATGATGAGGGTGTCCCGACGCAATGCACCACGCTCATCGAGGACGGCATACTGCGTGGCTATATGCAGGATCGGCTGAACGCCCGGCTGATGGGCCAGCGACCGACCGGCAACGGCCGGCGCGAGTCGTTTGCGCACGTCACTCTGCCGCGTATGACCAATACCTACATGCGTCCCGGCCCATACGATCCCGGGGAGATCATCGCCTCGGTGCAGCGCGGGATCTACGCAGTGAATTTCGGTGGCGGCCAGGTGGACATCACCTCCGGCAAGTTCGTGTTCTCGGCGAGTGAAGCCTATGCCATCGAGAATGGTCGTCTCGGCGCGCCCCTGAAGGGTGCCACCCTCATTGGCAGCGGTCCGGACGTGCTGACCCGGGTGACGATGGTCGGCAACGACCTGAAGCTCGATGAGGGCGTGGGTACGTGCGGCAAGGAGGGTCAGAGCATCCCGGTCGGGGTGGGCCAGCCGACGTTGAAGATCGAGGGCCTGACCGTCGGCGGCACGGCCTGAGCAGGGCCGCGGGAGGATTGCGCGCGTGGACTGCGAGGAATTCCGCCGCTTCGGTCATACGCTGATCGACTGGATCGCCGACTACCGGCGCGATTGCGCCCAGGGCGTCTTCCCGGTCATGTCGCGCGCGACGCCCGGGGCGGTGCGCAGCCAGCTGCCGAGCGGCCCGCCGCTCGAACGCGAGCCGATGGACGAGATTCTGGCGGATCTCGCGCGCGTCATTCTCCCGGCCTGCACGCATTGGCAGGACCCGCGTTTCTTCGCGTATTTCCCCGCCAACAGCGCGCTCGCCGCCGTGCTCGGCGATCTGGCGAGCACCGGTCTGGCACAGCTCGGACTCAACTGGCAGGCGAGTCCGGCGCTCACCGAGCTCGAGGAAGGGGTCACCGACTGGTTGCGCCAGATGATGGGTCTGTCGCCGGGCTGGAGCGGCGTCATTCAGGACACCGCCTCGACGGCCACGCTGGTGGCGCTGCTGTGCGCGCGCGAACGGGCGACGGATTACGGCGCCGCGCATGGCGGGTTGCAGGCGAGCCCCGTGCCGCTGACCGTATACCTGTCGAGTCAGAGTCACAGTTCCGTGGAAAAGGCGGCGCTGCTGGCTGGATTTGGGCGCGACAATCTGCGTGTGATCCCGGTGGACGAGCAGTACCGGATGCGCCCCGACGCGCTGCAGGCGGCGATCGCGGCGGATGTTCGGCGCGGGGCACGGCCCTGCGCGCTGGTCGGGACGGTGGGCTCGACGGCGACGACGGCCATCGATCCGCTGGCCGATCTCGCCGCTCTCGCCGAGTCGCACGGTCTGTGGTTGCATGTCGATGCCGCCATGGGCGGCTCGGCCATGATCCTGCCGGAGTGCCGTGCGTTGTGGCAGGGTGTCGAATCCGCCGACTCGCTCGTCGTCAATCCACACAAGTGGCTCGGCGCCGCCTTCGACTGTTCGGTCTACTACGTACGCGATCCGCAGCATCTGATCCGCGTCATGTCGAGCAGTCCGAGCTACCTGCGGACAGCGGCGGATGAGGCCGTGACGAATCTGCGCGACTGGGGTATTCCGCTCGGCCGGCGCATGCGCGCCTTGAAACTGTGGTTCCTGATCCGCGAGCAGGGCGTGGCGGGTCTTGCGGCGCGTCTGCGGCGCGATCTGGAGCATGCGCGCTGGTTGGCCGATCGCATCGATGCGACGGAGCACTGGCGGCGTCTGGCGCCCGTGCCGCTGCAGACGGTGTGCGTGCGTCACGAGCCTCCGGGCGTCGCGGGCGACGCGCTCGATCGGCACACGTTGGCCTGGGCACGCCGCGTCAACGAATCCGGCCGCGCGTACCTGACCTCGGCGCTGCTCGATGGCCAGTGGATGGTGCGGATATCCTTCGGGGTGGAAGGCACCGAGCGGCACCACGTCGAGGCGCTGTGGGCACTGCTGCAGGAGGTGGTCAGAGCCGCGTGATGCGCCCGCGACGGGCCGGTCGGCTGGGCGGCTAGGCGTTCAGGTCCGGAATGAGCTCGCTCTCGAGCCGATGGATCTGATCCTTCAGGATGAGCTTGCGCTTCTTCAGCCGCTTCAGCTGCAGCTCGTCGATGTGCAGATCGAGCGACAGCCGTCCGATCACCTCGTCGAGGTCGCGATGCTCGATACGCAGCTGCCGCAGTTTCTCGATGTTGCGAAACAGCTTGCGGTCGATGTTGTCTTCGGGTTCGGTATCGGTCATGGCGCGGTGCGGTCGATCAACCGGAGCTGCCGGCGCGGACCGGAGCGTCCCGCAGAGTGCCGGTCCGCCATACCATCATACGCCGCACGGCGCGCCGGCGGGCACCTCATCTTGATCGGCGCGGCTTGCCGCCGGCACGCCGGCTCGGCGGTCGGGCGGCGCCGGAGCGCTGCGCGGAGTGCGTCTGACCGCGCCGGGGCGGGCGCCGGCGCTCGGGCCCCGGTTGCGCGGCGGTGAGCCCGGTGGCGAGCATGTCCGGCGTGATCGGCGCCGAAGGTATCTTGTGGCCGATGTACTGCTCGATATCCGGCAGACCGACGGCGTATTCCTCGCAGGCGAAGCTGATTGCATCGCCTTGCGCGCCGGCGCGCGCAGTGCGGCCGATGCGATGGACGTAATCGGCCGCATCCTGCGGCAGATCGAAATTGAAGACATGGCTCACTTCGGGAATGTGCAGGCCGCGCGAGGCGACGTCGGTGGCGATCAACACCGCCAGATCACCGTTGTGGAAATCCCGCAGGAAGCGCAGTCGCTTGGCCTGCGGGACATCGCCCGAGAGCGCCTGCGCATGGAAGTCATTGGCCCGCAGTGTTGCCTCGAGCCGCTCGGCCATCCGCTTGGTGTTGACGAAGATCATGGTGCGGCGCGCCTCGTTCTGGCGCAGCAGTCCGATCAGCAGCGGGATCTTCTCCTCCATCGCCGGGTAGTACATGATCTGGCGCACCCCTGCGACGGTCTTCTTGTCCGGCTCGATGCGCACCAGCTCCGGGTTGTTCATGTGCTCGTAGGCTAGCTCGAGAACACGGTACGACAGCGTTGCGGAAAACAACATGGACTGGCGTCGCTGCGGCGGCGGCAGCCGGCGCAGCAGATAGCGGATATCGGCGATGAAGCCGAGATCGAACATCCGGTCCGCTTCATCGAGCACCAGCGTCTGCGTGTGCTTCAGGTCGAAGACGTGCTGCTTGTAGTAGTCGATCAGCCGTCCCGGCGTGCCGATCAGCACGTCGATGCCCGCTTCGAGCGTGCGCCGCTGTTTGTCGTAATCGATGCCCCCGTAGACCACGGCATGCCGCAGGCCGGTGTGTCGGCCGAGGGTCTCGGCATCGTGATGGATCTGCACCGCGAGCTCGCGGGTCGGAGCGACGATCAGGGCACGGATCGAGGTGGATGCGTGTCCCGGAAGCGGCGCGCGTGTGAGCAACGTCTGGTACAGGGCCACAAGGAATGCGGCCGTTTTGCCCGTGCCGGTCTGGGCCTGGCCGGCCACATCGGCGCCGGTGAGGGCAATCGGCAGCGTTCGGGACTGAATGGGCGTGCACTGAGTGAACCCCGCGTCACGAATGCCGGCGAGGACCTCCGCGGCGAGTCCCAGGCTCGCGAAATTCATGACGGGGGCTGCAGTGGATTCGTTCATCGATTCTCCCGCGCGCGCCCGCTGCACCGGAGTGCACGAAAGGCGCCGCTGATGCGCTTGTGGTATGATTCGGCTGTCTATTTTCCGCCCATGCTACACGACCTCGTGCGCGCAGCGGCGGCCGGATGCATCGGGAGTGCATCGACCGATGCTGTGGTTGCCCGGGCGACGCGGGGCGCCGGTTCGGGACGTTGACCGCGGGCCGGCATGGGCCTTGCAAAACCATCCTGAAAGCGCTAAAAAGCAGCCAGTGGGTGGACCTTCCGGTCCGCGCCTGCTGGCCCCCGAGGGCGTTCCAGGCAGGCACCATCCTAATTGAATCAAGCTCAATACCTCATTACTTCACGACTCAGTGTAATCGTATTGGCGGGCAGTTCCGGCGGGGTCGCTCCGTGGCCCGCCACCCCAGCTCAATAACCGTACGCTGAATCCCAACCAAAACTCTGCCTTCGACGGAGGTTGACCGCGTGAGCAATCCGCACATCGTCCATACCACAGACGCCACATTCGAACAGGATGTCCTGAAGTCCGAGAAGCCCGTGTTGCTCGATTTCTGGGCCGAATGGTGTGGTCCATGCAAGATGATCGCCCCGATCCTCGATGAGATCGCGGGCGAATACGGCGAGCGCGTCACGGTCGCCAAACTCAATATCGACGAGAATCCGCATACGCCGCCGAAATACGGCATCCGCGGCATCCCGACGCTGATTCTGTTCAAGAACGGCACGGTCGAGGCGCAGAAAGTCGGCGCGGTCTCAAAGTCGCAACTGTCGGCATTCCTGGAAAGCAACCTGTGAGAGGCTACCTCGGCAATCAGGGCCGGAACCGGTCCAAGGGCCAGCGCCACGGCAATCGCGAGCGCGATGGCAATCGTGCCAACGGCAATACCGGCGGCCGTCCGGAAGAGCCGCTGCATGACGACGTCTTCGACGCCGATGAATCGGAGATCATCAGTCCGGCCGAGCTCGCCCAGTCGCGCAATTCGATGAGCCTGACGGACCTGAAGTCCAAGCCCATTCACGAGCTGGTGAAGGTCGCCGAGTCGATGGGGCTCGAGAATCTCGCCCGCTCGCGCAAGCAGGACATCATCTTCTCGATCCTCAAGGCGCATGCCCGCAACGGCGAGAACATCTATGGCGATGGCGTGCTCGAGATCCTGCAGGACGGCTTCGGCTTCCTGCGCTCGGCCGACGGGTCGTATCTGGCCGGTCCCGACGACATCTACATCAGCCCGAGCCAGATCCGCCGGTTTAATCTGCGCACCGGCGACACGATCTCCGGACTGATCCGCCCGCCGAAGGATGGGGAGCGCTATTTCGCGCTGCTGAAGGTCGGCGAGATCAACTTCGATTCTCCGGAGAGCTCGCGCAACAAGGTGCTGTTCGAGAACCTCACGCCCCTGCATCCGACCAGGCGCCTGAAGCTCGAACGCGGCAACGGCTCGACGGAGGATCTCACCGCGCGCACCATCGATCTGGTGGCGCCGATCGGCAAGGGGCAGCGCGGACTGATCGTCTCGCCGCCGAAGGCCGGCAAGACGATGCTGCTGCAGAACATCGCCACCTCCCTCACCGCCAATCAGCCGGAGGTGTACTTGATCGTGCTGCTCATCGATGAGCGGCCCGAGGAAGTGACCGAGATGCAACGCACCGTCAAAGGCGAGGTGGTCTCGAGCACTTTCGATGAGCCGGCTGCCCGCCACGTGCAGGTCGCCGAGATGGTCATCGAGAAGGCCAAGCGCCTGGTCGAGCACAAGAAGGACGTGGTCATCCTGCTCGACTCGATCACGCGCCTGGCGCGCGCCTACAACACCGTGGTGCCCTCCTCAGGCAAGGTGCTGACCGGCGGCGTCGATGCAAACGCGTTGCAGCGGCCGAAGCGCTTCTTCGGTGCGGCGCGCAACATCGAGGAGGGCGGCAGCCTCACCATCCTTGCCACCGCGCTGATCGACACCGGCTCGAAGATGGACGATGTCATCTATGAGGAGTTCAAGGGCACCGGTAACAGCGAAATTCACCTGGACCGGCGCATTTCCGAGAAGCGCGTCTTTCCGGCGGTCAACATCAACCGGTCCGGCACGCGCAAGGAGGAGCTCATCACCGATCCGGGCGAGCTCGCCAAGATGTGGATCCTGCGCAAGCTCCTGCACCCGATGGACGAGCTTGCCGCCGTGGAATTCCTGCTCGATAAGCTCAAGGACACCAAGTCGAACGGCGAGTTCTTCGAATCGATGAAGCGCTGAGCCGTTGTGCGGGGGCGGCAAAGCGGTCTGATTTCGACTCCGGGCACCGGAAGATGACGCATGTTTGCCCGCCAGTGGCCGTATAGGGCCGGCGGCGGTGCGCGCTTCAAACCTGAAGCAACATAGCGACGCCCGGTGCGTACGCAAAGATCATCCGGCCCACTCCACTCGGATTGGGCCGTTTGGTTGCTGCGGCCTCGCCGCAGCGGTGCCGACGCGCAGTCCGGCAATACCCTGGCGTAAGGGGCGTGCGCTCAGCCGGCGAACACACGGCATACGAGCGTGATCCACATCATGGCGCACATGAGCAGCGCCAGCGCGACCGCCGCACTGCCATAGTCCTTGGCGCGCTTGGACAGTCCGTGATGCTCGAACGAGATCCGATCGATCGCAGCCTCGATGCTCGAGTTCACGAGTTCCACGATCAGCACCAGGACCACCGATCCGATCAGCATCAGGCGCTCGACCGTGCTGAAGGGCAGCAGCAGCGCGAGCGGAATGAGGCATGCCGTCAGCAGCAGTTCCTGGCGGAACGCGCTTTCCTCGCGGATCGCGAACACCAATCCGCTCCAGGAGTTCTTGCCCGCCTGCCAGGCGCGCGCGAGCCCGCGGTTGCCCTTGTGCGGATTGTGCTCGCTCGAGTAATCCATATTGGTTCCTGACCTCACGCCCGGCTCGCGTCGGGGAGTGGCGGCGGCAGCGCCGCGCTCCGTGCGCGCGGGTGCAGATGTGACAGGAACTGCTCGGTGGCCGCCTGCCACGAGAACCTGCGCGCATGGGCGGCGGCATCCTCGCGGCGCAGTTTGAGCGCATCAAGACACGCGCTGCGCAGGTCCGCGTGCAGGATGCCCGCGGTCGGCGCATCCCCGAGGACATCGAGCGGTCCGGTCACCGGGTAGGCGGCAACGGGCAGACCGCAGGCCATGGCCTCGAGCAGCACCAGCCCGAACGTATCGGTCCGGCTCGGGAACACGAACACATCAGCGGCGGCGTACACCTGTGCGAGCTCATGCTGATCGAGCAGCCCGAGATAGTTCACGGTCGGATAGCGTGCACGGATGGTTTTCAGCGCCGGTCCCACCCCCACGACCCACTTCGAGCCCGGAAGATCAAGCGCAAGAAAGGCCTCGACGTTCTTCTCGACGGCAACTCGGCCGACGTACAGAAAGATCGGCGGTTCGCTGCGCAGCCGCCTGCTTGGCTGTGGCCTGAAGATTTCCAGATCCACCCCGCGTGACCATCTGACAACATTCCTGAACCCACGCGACAGCAGTTCGTCTCTGATGCCCTCGGTCGGCACCATGACGGCGCTCGACGGCGCATGGAACCAGCGCAGGAAGCCGTACGTCACGGCCGGCGACAGCCCGATCCGGGCGTGCACATATTGCGGAAAACGCGTGTGATAGGCCGTAGAGAACGGCAATCGATGCTGCAACGCAAAGCGCCGTGCGGCCATGCCGAGCGGGCCCTCGGTCGCAATATGCAAGGCATCGGGATCGGCCGCGAGGATGCGCTGAAATACCTTACGACGGGCAAACAGGGACAGGCGGATATCCGGATAGGTCGGGCACGGGAACGTCGAGAATTCCAGAGGTGTCAGGAAGTCGACCGAATGATTGAGCGCCTGCAGCTCGCGCGCCGTGATCTGCAGTGTCCGCACCACGCCGTTCATCTGTGGTTTCCAGGCATCGGTCACGATCATGATCTTCATCGCTTGTCTCCACGACGACTGTCACTCGCACTGTGGCGTGCCGGCGCACGCTATTGCCTACCCACGCGCAGGTGTGTGCGGACTGTCGGGCCGGCGGCGTGCCGTCACGCCGGTACCGATCCGCTCCGCGGCTGCTCATCGACGATGCGGCCGAGGTTCATCGGTTCCGCGAGGCGCGTGCGCCAGTGAATGAGGTGCAGCGTGCCGCCGAAGTCCTCGGCCAGCGCGGTCAGACTTTCGACCCAATCGCCATCGTTGCAATAGAGGATGCCGTTGATCCGGCGCATCTCGGCCTTGTGGATGTGTCCGCAGACCACCCCGTCGCATCCCCGGCGGCGCGCCTCCTCAGTCATCACATGCTCGAAATCGGAAATGAAGTTGACTGCGTTCTTGACCTTGTGCTTCACGTACTGCGACATCGACCAGTACGGTAGACCGAAACGCCGGCGCAGCGCGTTGAGCCAGCGGTTGGCCATAAGGAGCAGCGTGTACATCGAGTCCCCGAGATAAGCCAGCCAGCGCGCATGCTGCATCACCGTGTCGAACAGATCACCGTGCACCACCCAGAGCCGCTTGCCGTCGGCGGTCGTATGAATGACCTCGGCGGCGATGGTGATTTCGCCCAGGTGCAGACCGATGAACTGACGCACGAGCTCGTCGTGATTGCCGGGAACGTAAATCACCTTCGTACCCTTGCGCGCCGTGCGCAGGATCTTCTGCACGACATCGTTGTGGGCCTGCGGCCAGTACCAGCTTCTCTTCAGCTGCCAGCCATCGAGGATGTCGCCGACCAGATAGAGTGTGTGCGCCTTGTGCGTGCGCAGAAAGTCGAGGAGATAGTCTGCCTGGCAGCCGGAGGTGCCCAGGTGGATATCCGAGATCCAGATCGTGCGAAACTGATAATGATCGTCGGCGGCGTGCACCGTTATGCGGCTCGCTGCGTATGACAGCGCCGAGTACACCATGCCTGCATGACCGTGTGATGACAGTGCGGCCGAAGGTGGATGGGTCTGCGGCGTTCACGTCCTGGAGCCGATCCCCCGCCGCGGCCGCACAAGGTTGGCCGTGTGACCCTCTTCGGTGAGCGTCGGCGCCCCGTGGCCTGATGCCGACGGCTGCCTGTCATGTCGCTGACAATGACGTAAGCGCGTAACGTGCGTCGTCGATCATGTTAACGATGGACACATTGCGGACACGATTGTCGGAGTCGCGCTGGTGCACGTGGCACCTGGAGTCGCTGGCGCGGAACGTACGCACTCCACCCGATCGAGCCGGATACCGCGACTCCACGACCCGGCTCGCACCCGCGGATGGCGCAGGCCGCCAGTTGCGTGCCTTGCACTACTCCAGGCTGCGCACGATTGCACCGGCGCGGGTCGCAGGCCCCCAGGAGATGCCGCCTGGGTATCGCCCCGCTGCGCCGACAGTCTGCGGCGGGCGGTTCGCGCAGCCGTTGGGGCGGCTGTCCCGAGTGACGGTCAGCCGCGGTGCGTCTGCTTCAGCACGGCGTCAATTACCGCCCGAGTGACGATCATGGCGTTTTGCT
>JAKARC010000060.1 GCA_021822385.1 Pseudomonadota bacterium | reverse complement strand
CCGATCTAGGGGATCTGCCGGAGACCTGTCCGTGGACGCTGCACCAGGTGCTGAATGGCGTGTTGCCCAGGGACGTGCTGCACCACCACCGGGACGAGATTGTGCGCATGCTGGACGCGCGGGGATTCCGGAATCCGCGCGTATTCGGGTCCGTCGCCCGTGGCGAGGACACCGAAGGGAGCGATCTCGACGTGCTCGCCGACGCTGACAGCACTGTTTCGCTGTTCGACCTCAATGGCGTCCACAACGAACTGATGAAAGCTCTGGGCATCCGAGTAGACGTCGTGCTGTCCACGTCCAAGTTTCCCGAACGTGTGCGCGCCGCAATCCTCGCCGACGCGAAACCGATATGATTGGTCCGGAGGGGTGGCCGCGCCTCTACGTCTGGACCGCTGATGGACAGTGGTGGGCCGCCGTCGTCGATGAAACTGGACGCTGGGCGTGGAGCGCCAAGGAAGCCGTGCCCGAACTCCTCGGCCGGGACGGCATGATCGCAGCCGCGCGGCGCGCGGGATACGTCGGCCTGCCGATCATCGAGGCGCGGCACCTCCGGGAAGTGCCGCGACGGCCGAACGCGTCAAAGTGATGAACATGGAGGGGTGGCAGAGTGGTCTATTGCGCGGGTCTTGAGTACCCGTGTGCCCTCCCGGGCACCGTGGGTTCAAATCCCACCCCCTCCGCCACCTGCAGGACAGAGTAAGGGTCGTTCCGGCTTGAGTATTCATGAATGGCGTCACATGAACTTCCGGCGCTTGAAGGCTACAACGTCTTTCGCTGTCAGAGTGAACCACTCTCCACTGCGGCGCTTTTCAGCGAAGCGTTTATGCCAGTACGCCTCGATCCCGTAGGCGTCGTCCGTGCGGATTGCGTGAATGAGCTCGAGTTCCTCCGGTAGCGTTACAGCAATCTGCCGCGCTCGGTGGTCCACAAGATTTGCTTTGCCGATCTTGTATCGCTTCTCGCGACCCACACGCATCAGCGCAAGATACACAAAGCCCTCTTCGACGTGTTCATTTTCTGGCTCTGCATTCAATTCCTGAGCCGTCGAAGCCGCCGCCTGAGATCGACAGATGGCCCCAACGTCCGACCATCCGTCCGTCTGCTCGCAGAATGCGGTCAAGCGCTTGATTAGCTCACTCCTGGAGCCTACGCGCACGAACACCTTTTCATTTGGGAAGTTCTGATCCTGACGCTTACGCATTCTCATCTCAGCGACCGTAGGAAAGCGCTGTAGCTCGCGGACAAGTGCGCCGAGCTGTGCAAACACCACGACATCGTCGGTTTTTGGCTGAAGCGTATTGGGAATCGATCCCGCTTCACGGACGGCATCTCCCCAACGGGCCCAATATCGGCCCCGCCAATCACCCTCCGTGATTCCTGTCTCCGCCTCGAAGCGGCGCTTCCCTAGCGCCACGCCGCCGTTGTCCTGAGCAGTGCGTCTGATCTCATCAAGAATGTCTTTCTTGTTCACGGCATTAACACTCCGCCGTGTGATGCGCTACGCAGGCTGGCGCACCACACGGCCTAACGGACGACGGCCTTACGTCAACCGCAGATTCTCCAACAAGTCCAGCGTTGCATCGGCACTGGACACGGCGCCCTTCATCCGTCCCA
This sequence comes from Pseudomonadota bacterium, assembly GCA_021822385.1. Taxonomy (GTDB): domain Bacteria; phylum Pseudomonadota; class Gammaproteobacteria; order Steroidobacterales; family Steroidobacteraceae; genus 13-2-20CM-66-19. The sequence goes on along the minus strand of JAKARC010000060.1, from coordinate 9,769 downwards.
GCCGGTCCTCGCACAGTTTGAGGTATTCTCGGACGAAGTCTTCGCTACGGGTAAGAAACCGCTCTCGAACATCCAACGGCGCATCCTTGAGAGGTACCGTCTCTGTTCGACGCTCCTGGCTCAACGCCGCCGGTTCGCGAGTGAAATACAACCCCCATCGCCCCGACCTTCGCTCGAGAGACACGCGTTCAATCCGCTGTGTGAAGGCGACAAGAACTGTCGCAACCACTTCCATCCCGGTGTCCCCGAAGTTGTTCGGTGGTGGATTGAGGACGAAAGTCGTGAACGAGATACCAAAGCCTTCGCCGAGGCGCTGCGCCCACGTGTCTAGCTGGACAATACGTTGAGCAACCGCATCCTCGTATCGCGTGAGTTGCGACTGTTGCGGGTAAAGGAGATTCGCTTGGAATGTGAGCTTCTTGGCGCGATTGGCCGAAGAAGGATCAGAATTTGCGCTCGCAAGAGCGCGATCTTGAGTCGACATGTCTACAACCTTTCGAAGCGTCAGCCTCGAATTGAACCCGCCGAAATTGGCGAGATCGGCCGTCAGGCCAAGGTCGATCGTATGTGGAACGGATCTTGCTGTCAAACTGCGGCTTTACCGGCCCTCGTCGCGCCCGGCAGGCGGCGCGGACTGAGGTATCGGCGCTGCCGGGACAACCCGCTCGCCGGCCAGTGGATTGCCCATCAGCACAGAGACTGGGTGCCACCGGTCTGAGACGGAGACATCCCACTTGCGGGATGATTTCGGTAAGCGTAGATGACCACGTCGCGCACGGACTCAAGTAGCCCGCCCCATGGCAGGTTGTTGAAAGGATCGCCATGGGCAAGACGGTTGCGTATCGTGTCCAGAGCACTTCCCGGTCCGCGTCCCGATTTGCTGTGCAGCGCGTCCGGTAGGTCATCATGCTCCCTCATAAACTCAAGGAACTGGCCCAAACCCGGCCTAAATTTTGCCAGCTTTGACTTGGGGGCTTGAGCTAGCATTTTCTCGAACATCGGTTGAAAGTACACACCGCGCAACGCGCCCTCCAGGCTTCGCAGCGCCTGCAGTTCCACAGGTTTTATGGTAGCCGGCTCGACCCACGCCAGGAGCAGCGCCTTCAAAGCATCGTGGTATGCGTTGGAGTGAATCCCGGGAACTCTCGTGTCGTTGATCTGAAGAGTCAGCAGGTAATCCCGCCACCCCTTGATGTCGGAGAATTGCATGAGCGTCAGATTGGAACGTCCCGGGCCGAAAGAGCCAGGATAGATGAAGCTCTTCTCGTGATGGATGGGATTCACGAGATTGATGTCGAGCAGCAGCCCATTCATGCCATCGCGCCCTCCGATTGCTCCATGTTGAACAGACTACGGATTGCCTTCCGGCCTGGCTGGCGCCACTCAGTCTCCGCTGCAATCATCGTCACAACCCATGACTCGCACGCCGCCTACCGCCCTTCGTCGATCCCGCGCCCGAGCGTTACGCGATGCCTGGAGGACGATGCACGGAAAGCGGTGAGGACTGTACCGCCCATCAATAGAACTACGGTTGCGCCGCCGGGGATGCCAGTTCCTGCGGTAGTCGCACAGCAGGAAAATCACGGACGCGACGCGTGCATGTCGTCAACGGTTGGACCATGTGTTTGGAGGGCAGGTCGTGCAGCGAGAACATCGTAGGGAACGCCCTCAAGCTCGTCGGAGATGACCTTCGCGCATTCGTCGTATTGCCCCACAACCCAGTCCACGGCACGCTGGGTGAGCAGTCTGAGGTTTCGCAGGTTCGCGGGACTGTCCACCTGAAAAGTGAGTGCCATGGAAACGATCTTCTCGACTTTGAAGGACTTGTTGCCCGCGTTGATTGCCGCACCGACGGCACCCTGCTTATAGGCGTTCTCATCGTGGGCGATGTGCTTGTTCCGAAGAGACTTGAACCATTCGAACGCTTGATGCGTCTCTGGGGGGCAGCCCTTGTGAACTTGCGTTGGGTCGAGCTGGAATCGCTTCTGGGAGTCGCCAAAGCACTTCAGATAGTGAATGACGGAACTGCGCCAAAGAGCGTCCCGGATGAATGCCTGATCCTCGGGGAGGTGTTCCATTACTTCCAGACACTCGAGGGTGAAGTTCAGGTCGCTCCGATGAAGTGCGAGATCGCCAAGCCTTCGCGCTTTGGGGCCATCTACCTTGATGAGTTTCACGGCATCGGGAACGCCTTCGATATGCAAGGAATTGGGGGCAATCCGAGTGGTGCCAAGTGGTTCCATATTGGAAAGCGTACACCGCGGAGCACGTTGGAGCCATATGCGTCCCGGCACCGGCCGCACATTCGGTGGTTTGGCCGTCTGCGGTGTTCATGCAGGCGACAAAGGCGTAGGCTCCTACAGCTGAACCGGAACCGCCGGCCCCCGTAGTCGTCGGCAGCGACGACCGGTTTGGTGCGCTCAGCTACCGACTCACCGCTCCTCGTCTCGCCCTCGACGAGCACCACGCCGATCTCCACGCTCCCGCACGGCGCGGACCGCCGCTGGCGGCTCATGGCCTGCGTCCTGGTAATCACGCCAGCGGTGCCACGCGCCGGCCAGAGTGCGCTCCCGACCGGCCGCGGCGGCCTCTGCCATCCAGGCCGCTCGTTCAGCGACCGTCCGCCGATTCCACCATTCGACCGCCTGATGGCGCGGTGGGTCTGCCCGCTCGATGATCGGCGGATCGGGCTGCCGCGGAGCCGCTGATCCAGCCTCACTCTGCGGCTGCTCGGGGGGCTGGTGCTCCTGGGCCGCCCGCCGCTCGCGGTCGACGGCTTCACGGTGCTCCCTCTCTCGCTCCTCGCGGGCCCGCTGACTGGCCGTTGCCCAAGCGCGATGATCGTAGGGCTGCTGCTGTGCGTCACGGACGACCCCCTGGAGGTCGGAGTTCGTGACCCGGATCCCGAGCCGCGCCGCCATCCGGGCGGCACGTTCTTGGAACTCGGCACTGCCGGTCAGTAGCACCCTTCCACCGTATTTCTCGCTCGCGATCCGCAGCGCCGCCTCAAGTGCGGCGTTTTCCTGGGAGAGCATGTCGATGCGCGGCCCACGATCGACGAATGCCGTCGCGCCCGTGGCGGTGCGCCGGTACGTAATGTACTGGCCGCGCTTGTCACGCTCGGCTGAGAGGGTGGCGAGCACCAGGTCATCGGGGCCTTTGCGCAGCCGCTCGTGTAATGCCTCGAGCGGATCGACAGCGTCGCCCTCGATGCCATTTGTCTCCGCACGCCGCCTGCGGCGCTCGCGGTACAAGATGCCCCGCAGCGCCGCCTGGGCCGGCTCATCGCCGGCTGCGGCCTGGGACTCGACCCATCGCCGCCAGACCATCCCGCGTGAGAGCTCCGCGCTGAGCGCCTGTCGCTCGTCGCGCTGGCGCTTGGTCATCTGCTCGCGCGCGGCAGCGGCCTTGAATGCGAATAGGGCGTCCGCGGTGCGGGTGTCGATGCCCTGGGAGCGCATCTCTGTCCGTGCAGCCGCGCGCTCGGTCTTCAACCGCTCGCGCAGGTTCGCGCGCTCCGCGGCATGGCGGGCTCGCAATTCCTCGCGCCGCTTCTTCGCCGCCGCACTGCGCTCGGCCTCCCCGGCGGCAAAACGTTGCGCGAGTGCGTCGCGCTCCGCCTGTCGCTCTGCTCGCCGGCGGGTGCGCTCCTCCTGATCGCGCGCACCCCGCCGCTGTCCAGCCTGGCTGTGATCCTGCTGCTGACGGCTCTGTGAGCCGTGGGACTGCCGCTGGTGGTCCTGCTCATGGGCGCCGCCGGCCTGCTGCCGATCGCCCTCGCGGCCGGCTGTCCGCTCAGTACCCTCATCGCGAGGCGGGACTTCGCTATCCAGGTCCACGCGATGGGCTGCGACCGCCTCGGCGTAGGTCCGCCCGGAGGCCGGCGGGGGCAGTAGATCTGCCGGCGGCGTGAACTCTCCGAGTCTCTTCTCGAGCGCTGACTTGCTGGCCCACCGTCCAAGCGTGCTCGCCTTCGCGGCGAGCACCCGCGGCGCGGCGGTAGGACTCGGTACCGTGGTGGTGACGACGAGACCGGACCCCTTGCGCTGGATCGTGAGGCCGTACTCAGCGAGCGCGCGATGCGCGTCCTCCCACGTCGCGCCGTCGCGCTCCACCGCGGCGTGCAGCGCCGCAGCCGGCTCACCGGTCACCCAGGACTGGAACGATAGGTCCCCGGTGGCCGTCTCGATCCTCACCGTCTCGGGACCGGGTCCCGGCTGCTCGCCCCGGTCCTTCAGGAGACCGCGCGAGCGCCGCTCTCGACGAGACATGCGAACGATCTGCGGACCCTCCTGGGTGTCCAGGGTGATCCACGGTCCCTGCGATCGCGCGCACTTCTGCTCGATCTCGATTTCCCGCATCGCCCTATCCAGTAGCAGATAGTCGTGGTGCGGAACCGCGTGGATCCGGCCGGACTCGTCCACCCGGCACACGACGAGATGCAGGTGATCATTGTCCGTGTCGCGGTGCATTGCGGCGACCGCAGGACAGCCAGCGTAGCCCAGCCGGTCCATCACGTGCTCGGCAGCACGCTCGGCCTGCTCTCGTGTCGGGTGCTCTCCAGATTGCCAGGTCAGGACTACATGGTACGGCTTCGGCCGCCGCCGCCCGCTCGCGCGAGCCTGCGCCCGCATGATGTCGATAGCGGTTTCTCGATCGCCTCGTTCGTCGAGCGGGCAATCGAAGCCGTGCGTCCACATTTCAGGCCGCGGCTCACCGGCCTGATCGGGCCGGTCGCGCGCGATATAGCGCACAGCATCGCCGATATGCGCCGCGCCGGTGGCTCGGATGACTTTAGCGAGCATCGCGCAGCGCCTCATCGACCGCGGCGACCACACGGCTGTGGGCCGCGAGCGCATCGCGGAGTTCACTGACGCTACGCCCGCCACCGATGGCGAGCTTCAGGAGCCCGCCTTGACGGCCGAGCTCGCCACGCAACTCGCGCAGCGCCGCGATCCGGGGATCGAGCTCAGCCCCTACGCGGCGCAGCCACTCAGATACCGAGAGACCGGCCGCCTGGGCGGCCGCCTGGATCGCGCGATGCTCGTCTCCGGTGACGCGCACGCGCAGCGTGTGGGTTCGCCTGTCCATGCCCCATTCCCCGACCAGCGTGCAGATCGAAAGCAAGACTCGTTACTTGCCGGTGCGCGGCCGGAGTCATGAAAAATGCGCCAGAGGAATCGGTACAAGGTAGGGCGGTGTAGCTACACGGCCCGGCGCCGCAGGCGCCTGCGCCGTGCGCTACCACCGCCACCTTGGTCAGGCTTCGCCCGACACCCATGGAACCTGCTTGGTGCTCCGCTCGGCGGCTACGCCTTCTCGCAGAGCACAGGCCGCGCGGCGGACCGCATACCGGGCGAGCACACCGCGCGGGGAATTGGGGCGAAGCGGCCCACTTCGGGCGCGCAAGGAGCAGGCGATGAGCAAGACATATGACATCGAGCAGACCACGGCCGGCATCTTGTCCGGTCTGGATCAACTTGCCGCAACGAGCCCGCCGCCGGCCCGCGCAGAGCGCGCCGGAAAGCGCACGATCCTCGCTCAGGATGCAGTACGGGCACGGATCCGCAAGATGATCGAGGCGGGATATCAGCCGACGCAAATCGCAAGCATCTGCGAGCAGGCCGGTATGCCGGTACTTGCACGGACTATCACCGGGATTTGCGCAAGCAACGATCCGGACTCTAGTCCGGCCCGCCAACCAGTTCGCCGCAAGCGCCGCTCGAGGCGCAAGCCGTCCGCGTCGAAATCGGCGACCGGTCCGTCAGCGAGCGCCGTGTCGGACCACGATGTTGCCGGTGCATCGGCAACGGAGCCGCCTGCGAGCGGCACCGCCCTGACTCCCTCACCGGGGGGCACGGACCCAAACGACGAACTGCGACGCCTCCTTGCGGAAGGCGATGAGGACAGCGGAGGCGGAGCGGGGCGTAAGAAGCGACGCGGCAATTTCATCGGCGAAGATTGAGGACCGATAACCGACCGTCTATTGCACCGTTACGGGGAACTACATCGGGCGAGCCACGGATGTCCTCTCTCGCGCGCGGCGAGCCGACTCAGGCATCGCATGACACCGCCCTGACGGCACCCTGCGTCTTCCCTGCATGTGCATTGACACCGCGCCTCACCCCGGGGAATGGGGCATGACTGACACCACGTTGACACCTTCACCGCCTTGGCATCGGCGATCGCGTCTGTGGCCGCACGAAGCGGAGATCCGCCGGCTGCGGGCGGAGGGCTTTTCGCTCCGGCAGATCAGCGAGCGGCTCGGCCTCGGGGTCTCGCGCCAGACGCTCTGCGAGTTCCTCCGCCGCGCCGATGCAACCCACGACCGAGAGGCGATGACGGCGCTCGACGTTCGGGCGCCCGCCGGGCGGCGGGTGGCTCCTGCCAGTCAACCGTCGGCCACAGGCGACGACGATTTCCTTCCACCCACCCGATCGAGGACATCATGAAGCTCACCTATCTGACCTTGGCAGCCACGGGGAATGCCGGCAAAACCACCATCGTACGGCACTGCATCGCGCCCGAGCGGGGAAGCCGCATTCTCACCATGGAAAGCCAGTCACCGACCGGCGAAGAAAGCAACCCGATCGACAGTGACGCTCTTGTCGCCCACCTGTTCGCAGCAGCCGAGATCGGCGCGGTGATCGACGTGGGCGTCGGCGATGTGCTCGACGCGCTCGATGCATTGCAGCTCATCAGCCGGCAGGACGCCGCTATTGCGCAGCGACTGCGCATCGTCACACCGCTCCTTGCGGACCGCAAATCCGTGCAGGGGCTGGCGTGGCTGATGGGACAACTTCCGCCCAAGCTGCGCCCGGCGGTCCGGGCGATCTGGAACCGCATCCCGGCCGGTGCCGAGGACGCACTGCGCTCGAGCGATCCATGCAGGGCGGCACGCGGCCTCGAGCGACAGCATAAATTCCGGCTCTGTGGACGGGCTTTGCACGAGTCACCACTGCTCGACCCGGCGCACCCGCTGCTGTCGGAGCGGGGGACTCTTGAGGCGATCGCCTCGATGCCGGATGCGGAAATCCGCAGCGCACCACTGGCCGAAATGCCCACGTTGCTCGCAGCGCGGGACCAGGCGCAGGCCGCTCGAGCCAACTGCCAGCAGATACTGGTGGCAATCGACGAATGATGGACGGCGACGGCAGGGGACAGGAGGCGGCGGTGCCAGTGGACGGCACCGCCGCGCTCGAGGCGCTCGCGGAGTGCCTGCGCCACCTGGCGTGCGGGTACGGCCTCAATCCCCGCGAGCGGGCCGCGTGCATCGCCATCGTCGAGGCGGGCATTCTCGACGTCGCCCCCGCCGACCTTCAGGCGGCAGGGAAGCTCCTGCAGGCGGCGCGCCAGCTCACCGGCCGACAGCGGGAAAAGGCGAGCGAACTGTCCCTTCGGCTCAGAGAAGTGGCCGAGTCTTTGGCGAAATTAGAACGGTAGCGTGCCCTGAGCTAGAATCTCCGCAAAAGAGGATCTTCTCGCCGCCGCTGTCCCTCGGTAGCGGGGCGATGACTTCAATGTGGGGAGGTTGCGATGGACTTTGATTTTAAAGCGGCTCTAGCCCTGGGTGCCGTCGTATTTCCGATCCTGTACCTGCTGCCGGCGATCGTCGGGTTCATTCGCAAGAAGCGCAATAAGTGGGCGATCTTCTTGCTCGATCTGTTTCTCGGCTGGACGATTATTGGCTGGATCGTGACGATGGTGTGGGCGCTCGGCAATGATGCGCCGCAATCGACAGTCGCTGGCTGAGTGCCGCTACAGCGGCGATTCTCTTGTCGGGGTGAGTCTGAACCGCTTGGTAAGCACCAAACTCTCCGCTAGCGACGAGGTCCGGTAACAACACGGGGTGGTCCGGCTCGCAGGAGGTCATCGTGCAAGAACTGAGGTTAAGGATTGAGCTCGTACCGCCGCCGCTGTGGCGCAAGAATCTCCGGTCGTACCTGACCGAGTCCCGCTGGGCCAATCTCCGAGAAGCGGTGCGGCAGGTCGCTGACTTCACATGCGAAATCTGCGGACAAAAGGCCAGCCGCGAAAGCGGTCTCGGCGTGAACGCGCATGAAGACTGGCGGTATGTTGACGACGGTAGACCGGCTACCGCAAGCCTTATCAGGTTAGGCTGCATTTGCACGCTCTGTCATCATGTACACCACATCGGTCAATTACGGAACATGATTGCGAGCGGCGAGGCGCAGCCCGCGCTGCTCGATCGGGTCGTTGAGCACTTCTGCAGGCTGAACGGATGTGACAGCACTGTATTCGAGCAAGAAGAACGACACGCCATGCAAGTCTGGCGGTCGCGCGCGAACAGAGACTACGTGTTGCAGTGGGGCCGATTCGGAGTGCTGCTCGGTGATCGCGTTGCAACCGCCGATTACGCGCTAATTCCTACCGGCGGGCAGAAGGCCAAGGGGGAAACCGCCTACACGAGTCCATGGATAGGGAAGATTCCGCTACCGATCACCGACGGGGAACACACCGTGCATGTCATTCCGTTATTTGATAGTGCGAAAACCCGAGGCGCGACCAAGAATGCGACCGTGGTCGACCTCCTCGCGATGGAAAGGGATCTCAGCGATGCCGCAATAAGCGCTGCGCGCGGCATGTGGGTAGGTAAGACTCTTGCGCAGTTCGCCGCGGCCGCCAGCCGAGGCTGAGCGTCACTACGCAATCCCAGCCCAATTGAAATCAACCATTCCATCCTCGCGGCATGCTCAGCGCACGCAACTCCATCGCCATCCGGACTCCGGGATCCAAAGTGCAGACGGATACGCTGAAAAAGCCATCTTGCACGATTCCATGGCCTTCGCGTTGCAACTCCCGAGCGGCCCCATGTTCGTAAAATCGCACGCGCGCGACCCCGATCCGCACTGTTGATGCGGTCTCTGCTGCGTATCCGCTGGCCTCGGCTCGCTCGAGCAGCTGCCTCCTAATAAATCCTCGGCTCATTTTCCCGATATCCTGGATCAGCTGGATCGTTTCGCGCACGGCGCGGAGGCACTTGTTCAACGGTTTCAACATGGCATCTCCAGCTAGTCGGTCGGATAGCGGTTCCGGACCCTCCAGCCAGCGTCACTTACGCGGCCTTCTGCATCCAAGCGCCTTGATCGGTCCGCTCAATCAGCAGCCTCACCTTCTCGATGGCGCGATCCGCCGAGCACACACGGTCGATCACGGTCTTCATCGCGGCCTGGCCGGAGAAATACTCGCGCGCCATCGCGGAGATCAACACCGCAGCATACTGGGGTACTGGCTGTTCGCCGCGTTCCCAAAGTGAAACAGTCTGCTCCTGCACGCCAAGCACGCCAGCGATCACGCGCTGCGACATATCGAGTTCCTTGCGCAGAAGGCGAAACTCCGCGCCGCCGATATCGAGCGGGTTCACGGCAATGGTGAGGGCAATTGTGCGGTGCAGTCCCTCCATGTCCTCGATGTGCACCACTTCCATGCCGCTGTTCGTAGTCCTTCGCTCATATCCGTTGGCGAGATAGACATTATCGAGGCCGCAGCCTTTGTACTGAAACATGGCGCTACCTCCTAAAATACCGTAACCACAATGACAACCAACACAACCTGCCTGATTCCTTCCGAATCAATTACCGCAGTGACCGTGACGCGCTCACCGGCGGCGATATCGGAGAGCTGAATTTCCCAAGTTCCCTGCGCGGTGCGCTCCGGTCCTGCGATGAGATCGCCGCGTTTGAGCACCGAGATAACCTGTACTGCGGTGATGTGCCGCTCATGCATCCGATCCAGGGCGTGTTCCGTG
>JAKARC010000059.1 GCA_021822385.1 Pseudomonadota bacterium | reverse complement strand
CTCGCCGCGCGCACCCCTTTGGTGAAATCGAGATACTGTGCAGGCAGTGCGAGATCGCCCGGCCGAATCTCCTCGCGCAGGCTTCCCACCGCCGACACGCCGATCACGGTGCGCACGCCGACGCTCTTCAGCGCCCATATATTGGCCCGGTAGTTGATTTCACTCGGCAGCAGATCGTGCTGCAGGCCATGCCGGGCCAGGAACGCCACCGGCCGGCCGTCGAGCCTGCCCAGCATGACGGGCGAGGAGGGCCGTCCATACGGGGTTTGACGCTCCTGCGACTCGTCCACTTCCAGTCCGTTCATGCGGTACAGACCCGTACCGCCGATGATGCCTATCATGATGATTCTCGGTTGCGCAGCTCGCCGCGAGGCTGCAAGATGCCTCAATCTGCGCTGGGCAACAAGTGCCGCGTCTAACTCGGGGATCCGTCCATGAGCACCACTGCATTCCCCTCGTTGAATCCCCCGCGGTGGCCCGGACGCGTGACACACCTGGGACTGTGGATTCTGGGTGCAGGACTGCTGGCCGCCGGCATCGCCAGTCCGCTGAACCGCTTCGCGCTGACGAGCGTCAGTGCGGCGCTGCTGACGCTGATGATCGGCTTCGTGGTGATCGTGGCGGGGACCGCCGTCACCATCATTGGCGTGCTGTTCGGCACGGTGAAGCGCGCGCGCATTCCCGGCACTGCCGCCGTGGTGGGCGCCGTGATCGGACTTGCCGTGACCGCGTACGTGACATCGTGGATCTATCGGGCGCAGCACACCCCTCCGATCAACGACATCACCACCGATCCGGCCAACCCCCCGAAGTTCGTCGCGGTCATTCCGCTGCGGGAGCGAGCGCATGCCACCGTTTCGTCGCGATACATCCGCGAGGAGCGCATCGGGGGCAAGACGATCGACGTGCCGGCGCTGCAGGAGCAGTACTATCCGTACATCAAGCCGCTGTTCATGAGTCTCTCCCCGGCACAGGCGCTGGCCAAGGCCCGCCGGGTGGCGCAGGCGCTGGGCTGGCGCATCGATGCGTACGTGCCGGCCGACGGGCGCCTAGAGGCGACGGCACACACGTTCTTCTTCGATTTCAAGGACGACGTGGTGGTGCGCGTGCGGCCGCACGGTTCTGGTTCGCGCATCGACGTCCGGAGCGAATCGCGAGTGGGCGTGGGTGATGTCGGTACCAATGCGGCGCGCATCCGGGCGTTCCTCGATCGCATGAAAGCGCCTTGATTTCAGGACGATGCACCGCATGAACGGTTTGGGCCGCGATATCGTGTTCGAACGGCGCCTGGCCGCCCTGATCAACAGCGGTCAGCCCGAGATCCTGCAGGGCGGTCTGCGCGGCGTGGAGAAGGAATCGCTGCGCGTGACGCCCGACGGACGGATCGCACAGACGCCACACCCGGTCGCGCTCGGCTCGGCGCTCACCGGCGAGCACATCACCACCGATTACTCCGAGGCGCTGATCGAGCTCGTCACGCCGACTTTCACCACCACCTGGGAGCTGCTGCAGTACCTGCTGGATCTGCATCAGTTCGTGTACCGCCACATCGGCGATGAGCTGCTGTGGGCGACGAGCATGCCCGGCTGGATCGAGCGTGACGAGGAAATTCCCATCGCGCGCTACGGGAATTCGCACGTCGGCCGCATGAAGAGCGTCTATCGCGAAGGTTTGGGACTGCGTTACGGGCGCATGATGCAGGCGATTTCGGGTGTGCATTTCAACTACTCGTTCCCGTCGGCTTTCTGGCCCGTCTATGCGGCGGCGCTGGAGTCGAGCACTCACGGGCAGGAATTCGTCTCGGCGCGCTACTTCGATCTGCTGCGCAATTACCGCCGGCACGGCTGGCTGGTGCTGTTTCTGTTCGGCGTCTCGCCGGTTCTGTGCAAGTCGTTCCTGCGGGGGCGGCCGCGTTCGATGGCCGAGCTGACACCCGGCACCGCTTTCGAGCCCTACGCCACCAGCCTCAGGATGAGCGATATCGGTTATCGCAACCGCACACAGGCCGGCTTGAACGTGTCGGTGAACAGCCTCGAGGAGTACGTCGATGATCTGAGCCGGGCGATCAGCACGCCGCACCCGCCCTATGCCGAACTCGGGGTGCGCACGGGCGAGGTCTACCGTCAGCTCAACGCGAATCTGCTGCAGATCGAGAACGAGTACTACAGCTTCATCCGTCCCAAGCGCGTCGCCCGCTCCGGGGAGCGCCCCACCCAGGCGCTGAAGCGCGCGGGCGTCCAGTATGTCGAGGTGCGTGCGCTCGACGTGAGCGCCTTCGATCCGGTCGGTGTAAATCAGAACAAGCTGCGTTTTCTCGAAGCGTTCGTGGCCCTGTGCCTGCTGAAGGAGAGCCCGCCCATCGTCGATGCCGAGCAGCATGCGCTCGATCACAATCACCTCGAGGTGGCGCATCGCGGCCGCCAGCCCGGTCTGACTCTGTGGCGCGACGGGCGCGAAGTCGCCCTGCGGGATTGGGGCCGGCAGCTGCTCGATGAGATGGCCGGTCCGTGCGAGCTCCTGGATCGGGGCAATCCCCTGCGGCCGTATTCGCTGGCGCTCGACGTGCAAAAGGCCAAGCTCGAGGACGTCGCGCGTACCCCGTCGGCGCGCATGATGGCGGAGCTCGCATCCACCGGAGAGACCTTCTCGCAGCTGGCCCTGCGGATGTCGCGCCAGCACAAGGCATATTTTCTGGACATGTACCCGCCGAACGAGGCGCGGCTGGCGGAATTCGCCCGCGAGGCACGGGAATCGCTCGAGCGGCAGACGGCCGTCGAGGCGGCCGATCAGGGCACGTTCGACGATTATCTGACGCGCTACTTCGCCCCGTGAGCGGCTGTGCCGCCGGGAGCAATCTCCCGGATGGGCCATTGCAGATACGCCCCAGGTAAGGGATTCTTGTGGGATGAATGCGCTTTCCGTCCAGGGATTGATCAAGACGTACGGCAACGGCGTCCAGGCCCTGAAGGGTATCGATCTCGCCGTCGAGGAGGGGGATTTCTTCGCGCTGCTCGGGCCGAACGGGGCCGGCAAGACCACCCTCATCGGCGTCGTCACCTCTCTGGTGCGCAAGACCGCCGGTCACGCCAGCATCTTCGGCTACGACGTCGACCATGATCTGGAGGCGGCCAAGAGCTGCATCGGCGTCGTGCCGCAGGAGATCAACTTCAATCAGTTCGAATCGCCCGAGACCATCGTGATCAATCAGGCGGGCTTCTACGGCATTCCCCGCCCGGTGGCGCGCGCGCGGGCGGAGTTGTACCTGAAGAAGCTGCAGCTGTGGGACAAGCGCAAGCACGCCTCGCGGGCGCTGTCCGGCGGGATGAAGCGCCGGCTGATGATCGCCCGGGCGCTGATGCACGAGCCGCGGTTGCTGATACTGGATGAGCCCACCGCCGGCGTCGACATCGAGGTCCGCCGCTCGATGTGGGATTTCCTGCGCGAAATCAATCAGCGCGGCACGACCATCATCCTGACCACGCACTATCTAGAGGAGGCTGAGACGCTCTGCCGGAACATCGCCATCATCGACCATGGCCGCATCATCGAGCGCGACCGGATGAGCAATCTGCTCAGAAGGCTGCATACCGAGACCTTCGTGCTCACCCTGCGTCATCCTCTGCGGCAGGCGCCGCAGCTGCCGGCATACACGGTGAAGCTCGTCGACGAGCACACGCTCGAGGTCGAGATATCCACGGAGCAGAACGTCAATGATCTGTTCGCGCGCCTCTCGGCGCTCGGCATCGAAGTTATCTCGATGCGCAACAAGGTGAACCGGCTCGAGGAGATCTTCATTCGTCTGGTGGAGAGGGGAACGGCGGCATGAGCACCGTGGTCGAACGTGTGACTGCACGTCCGCTGGCGCGCGGCCGGGCCCGCTGGATCGGCTTCCAGACCATCCTCATCCGGGAATTCCAGCGGATCATCCGCATCTGGCCTCAGACCATCCTGCCCTCGGCCGTGACCGCGACGCTGTACCTCGTGATCTTCGGCAGCGTCATCGGTCGGCGGATCGGCACCATGGACGGCTTCGCTTACATGGTGTACATCGCGCCCGGCCTGATCATGCAGGCCGTGATCATCAACTCTTATAACAACGTCGTATCGTCCTTCTACGGCGCCAAGTTCGGCCGCCACATCGAGGAGCTGCTGGTCTCTCCGCTGCCGAGCTGGATCATCGTGTCCGGCTACGTGGCCGGCGGCGTCATGCGGGGCGCCATGGTCGGCCTGGTGGTGAGCGGGGTGTGGATGTTCTTCACCCGCCTGCCGGTGTTGCATCCGACGATCGTCATCGCTGCGGCGGTGCTGACTTCGGTCACGTTTTCGCTCGGCGGCTTCCTCAATGCCATGTTCGCCAAGAGCTTCGACCAGATCAGCATCATTCCGACGTTCGTGCTCACGCCGCTGATCTATTTCGGCGGCGTTTTCTATTCGATCAATGCGCTGCCGGCATGGGCCCGTCACCTGTCGCTGGTCGACCCCATTCTGTACATGGTCAACTCGTTTCGCTTCGGGTTCCTCGGTGTGTCGGACGTCGGCGTCTGGGATGCGTTTGCGATCATGATCGTGGCGGTGATCATCCTGTTCGTCGCGGCGATCGTGCTGTTGGATCGCAGCTCGGGCATCCGCGAATGAGGCCGCCGCGACCCTGATCAGGACGCGGCGCGCAGGGGGTTCGGCCGACGCAGGCGGGACTCGGGGTGCTCGCGCGGGCCGAAAGCGGTGGACCATGGCCGTTCAGGGCCGTTTCCGCGCGCCCGCCGCGCGGACAGTACGCTACACTGGCCGGCAAGGGTCGAGCGGACCGGCAGAGGCGCAGGTGCAGAGTAAACGGGCGCGGGACGCGGACAGTTTCCAGGGAACGGGCGAGGTGCCGGCGCTCCCGGCGCCGGAGGACGGCTTTCAGCCGCCGCTTTGGCTGCGCAGTCGTCATCTGCAGTCGATGCTGGCGAGCGTCTCGGTGCGCCGCGGCGCGATCGTGCGCCGCGCCGCCCCGCTGCTCGCCGCGCAACAGGAGTTGCTGCTGCAATGCGGCGGCGCCGTGCGCCTGCAGTGCTGGCGCTCGACAGGCGCCCCCGGGGGCGATCCGGTGGTCGTGTTGCATGGCTGGGAGGGCAGCGCGGAATCGCTCTACGTGCTGTCGCTCTCCCAGCAGCTCTACGAGCGTGGGTTCGACGTGTTCCGGCTCAATTTGCGCGACCACGGCGAGACCCATCACCTGAATCCGGGATTGTTTCATTCCTGCCGCCTGCCCGAGGTCTGCGGCGCCTTGCGCACGCTGCGCCGGCTGACCGGGCGGCCCATACGGCTGGTCGGCTTTTCCCTCGGCGGTAATTTTCTGCTGCGTGCGGCCGCCGAGTCGCGTGCGGCCGATCTCGATGTGCATTCGGTCATTGCCGTTTCCCCGGTGCTCGATCCGCATGCAACCCTGCGGGCGCTCGAGACGGGCTTCCGAGCGTACGCGCTGTACTTCGCGCGCAAGTGGTGGCGCTCGCTGCGCAAGAAGCAGAGCGCGTGGCCGGCCGAGTACGACCTGCGCGAACTGCGCGGCCTGTACGACCTGCGCCGCCTCACCGCCGAGCTGATCCGACGGTACACCGATTTTCCCGGTCTCGACGGGTATCTGAGCGGCTATGCGCTGGTCGGCTCGAGGCTTGCGAGCCTCGATGTTCCGGCGCTGATCATCACGGCGCTCGACGATCCCATCATTCCGGCAGGGGACCTCGCGCGCCTGGCGCGCCCGCCGACGTTGCGCATCGTCGCGACCCGCCGCGGTGGGCATTGCGGATTTCTCGAGCGGCTGACCGGTCCCAGCTGGGCGGAGCGGCGGATTCTCGCCGAGCTGAACGCGGACAGTCCGATACCGGCAAACAGCAACGCTCCCGCCGGCGAATTAGCGTAAGCGTAAGCTCGGGTTATAAACGGTCCGGATCTCCCTTCCGGCGGAGCGCGCACTCCCTATTCCGTCGCAGCGCGCCGACCCGACGGTCATCCGCGGGATGTCGGGCGTACACTGGATTCATGAAACGGACCGCCCTGGCGCGCTCTGCGGTGTATTGCCCTGCCGAACCGGCGGGGCGCGCGCAGGTGCACGCGCGGCGTCTCGCCAACGGCATGCAGGTCATCGTCTGGCCGGTGCATCACATTCCCAATGTGGCGCTCAATCTCTGGGTTCGCGCGGGCAGCCGCAACGAGCGACCGGGAATCACGGGACTGGCGCATTTCTTCGAGCACATGATGTTCAACGGCACGCGCGCGCGCGCGCCGGGGGAGTTCGATCGGCTGATGGAGGCGCAAGGCGGGGCCAACAATGCCTTCACCAGCGACGACGTCACCGTCTACGAGGACTGGTTTCCGGCGAGCGCCCTGGAGCTGGTTCTCGCGCTCGAAGCGGATCGGGTGGCGAACCTGGCCTTCGCGCCCGAGTTGATCGAGAGCGAGCGCGGCGTCGTCGCCTCGGAGCGGCGTCTGCGGGTTGAAGACAACAACCACGGGCTGCTTGCCGAGCAGGTGCAGGCGGCCGCCTTCACCACGCATCCCTACCGGTTTCCGACCATCGGCTGGCCCGAGGACATCCGAGCGTGGCGATTGGAGGATCTGCAGCGCTTCCATCGGACCTACTACGCGCCGAACAACCTGACATTGACGCTGGCCGGAGACGTCGATCCGGACGAAGCGCTAGAGCTGGTGCGCCGGTATTTCGGGCCGATCGCGGCCCAGGCGCCGCCGGCGCCGGTCGCGGAGCGCGAGCCGCCGCAGCTCGCCGAGCGACGCGTGCGCATGCGGCGCAAGGTCCAGACACCGCTGGTGCAGTGCGCCTATAAAGCGCCCGCGGCCGCCGATGAGCGGGCAAGCGCGATTCACCTGCTGATGTCGGTGCTGATGGAGGGCGACGCATCGCGTTTGCACCGCGCGCTGGTCGAGGAGCGGCGCCTCGCGATCGAAGTGGGCGGACATTGGCAGGAAGGCTTCGACCCGGGACTGCTTTGGGTTTCGCTCACGCTGCCGCAGGATACCGACCCGGATCATGCGCTGACCGTTCTCGATGCGCAGCTGGCGCGGGTGATCGCGGAAGGCGTGACCCAGGCCGAGCTCGAACGGGCGCGCAATCTCGCTATGGTGGGATTCTGGAAGCGTCTGGCGACCATCGATGGCAAGGCGCACCTGCTCGGCGAGTACGCCATATTCCACAATCGCTGGGCGGAACTGTTCGATGCGCCGGCGCGGCTTGCGGCCGTGTCTCGCGAGGAGCTGCGTGCCACGGCCGCGACCATATTCGTCGCCAACCGGCGTACCGTGGGCATTCTGGCCAGCAGCGGCGCGACCGCGGGGGCCGGTCGCTGAATGGTGCGCGTGCCGGCGCACGAGCGCCTGGAGCTCGAGAACGGGGCGACGCTGATCCTGCTCCCGCGCCGCGAAGTGCCCCTGGTGGCCTGCCAAGTGCTGCTGCGCGGCGGTGCGGCCGGCGATCCGCCGAGGCTGCCGGGAGTCGCCTCGCTGGTCGCAGCCTTGCTGGAGAAGGGCGCGGGCCGCCGGGATGCGTACGCGTTCGCCGAGGCCGTCGAGGGTGCCGGCGGGAGCTTTACCGCTGCAGCGGCTCCCGAGGCGATCACCGTGCGCAGCCAGTTCATGGCGCGCGACCAGGATCTGATGCTCGAATTGCTCGCCGATGCGTTGCGCACGCCGCGGCTTGCCGCCGAGGAATTCGACCATGTGCGTGACCGACAGATCGAATTCATCAAGGCGGTCAAGGATTCCGAGCCCGCCGAGCTGCTCGACGCGTACGGCCGGGCGCTGCTGTTCGGCAGGCACCCATACGGCCGCGCGGTCCACGGCAGCGAGTCATCCCTGGCCGCCATCACGCCCGCGGACGCGCGCGAGTACTACCGGACGCACTTCGGCGCCGAGCGGCTGCTGCTCGTGCTCGCCGGCGATCTCGACCTGCGCGGAGCCGAGGCTGCCGTGCGCACGGCCTTCTCCACTTGGCCGCGCACGCCCGCATCCCCGCCGCCTTTGGCCTCGCCGCCCGCCGCGCCCGCGCGGCGCATTCTGCTGGTCGACGCGCCGGGCGCGACGCAGAGTCACTTCTGGATCGGCGCGCCGGGTGTGGACAAGCGCTATCCGCGCCGCGCCGCGCTCGATCTGGTGAATACACTGTTCGGCGGACGGTTCACCTCCCTGCTCAACGCCGAGCTGCGTATCAAGTCGGGGCTGTCGTACGGCGCGCGCTCGGGATTCGCACGCGGCAGCGCGGGGGGCGATTTCAGCATCCGTTCGTTTGTCGAGACCCCCAACACAGGCCAGGCCATCCGGCTGGCGCTGCAGGCGCTCGAACGTCTGCGCGACGAGGGGGTGAGCAGCGAGATGCTGCAGTCCGCCCGCGCGTACACGCTTGGTCAGTACGCTCTCGGCCTGGAAACGGCGGCCGATTGGGCCGCCGCGCTCGCGGAAGTCGAGTTTTTCGGGTTGGGTGCGCGCTACATCGACGAATACCCCACGGAGCTCGCGGCGGTGGATCGAGACGCTGCGCGCGCGGTGATCGCCGAGGCGTTTCCCCATCCGCGCAACACCGTGCTGGTTGTAATCGGGGATGCCGATCGCATCGGCGAGCAGCTCGGGGGCTTCGGGCCGATGGTGCGGATGCGGCTCACCGATGCGCAGTTCAGCCTCGAGACTGCGGGAGACGAAGCGTTCCCATGAGGGGGTATGGGGCGCTTCGCCTCCCGCTCCCGTCGGCTTCCCTGCCGCCCAAGCTTCCTCCTGTCCGGTCGCGACCGGAGTGGATTCCGGGAGACGGATCGGGCTCGCGAGGCATGAGCACACGTCCGTCTCCCGGACCCGTCCGGTTCACAAGATGCAGCGCAGATTCCGGAAGGCGAGGCGCGCTCATGAGGGGGTATGAGGGGACGCCCCGCCTCCCGGATCCGTCAATTACCGCGTGCGTGCGCCTCCGTCGTGTGCAATTTCATAGCAGCCTCGTTGCGGGCGACGAAGCCGGCCCCCGGCGAGACCGTCATCGCCTTGGCCAGGTCGGCGCGGGCGCCGGCCCGGTCATTGGAGAACCAGCGCATCACGGCGCGGTCCGAGTAGGCGACCGCCAGGCGCCGATTCGGACTGCCGCCGCTCGACTCGGCCCAGGGCGCGGCCTGGAAATGCGGGGCGTCCGCCGTTTGCACCGCGGCGTCGCAAGCGGCTCGCGCCCGCCGCCACTGGCGGGTCATCGCGTAGGCGACGCAGCTGTTGGTGTTGACCGCGGCCGGATCGAGCGCACCGGTTCCATACTCGTGCAGTTGGTGCAGCGCGATCGGATAGCGGCCCGAGAGCAGGTCGCGTCCGCCCGGCGCGCTGGCGTAGACTTTCAGCACGAACGGAGCGGCATGACTGCCGGCGAATGCGACCGAAGACATCGCCAGAGTCACCGCGGTGCACAGCGCCAGAGGCAATGAGCGGCGTTTGCAACTTTGTGGTGACATGCTTCTCTCCCATGTTGGTGGTTCGCGTTTAACGCTCCAGGAGCGTCGGGAGCCACGATACGGGCGTGTTGTCCGGTTCACAAACGAGAAGATTTGTGGTGTTCATGAGCAGTTGTTCATCCGCATGCCGCGGGCTTGTCCGCGAACTGCTCGCGCACCCACGCGGTGATCGCGCACACATCAGGCCGTTCGGCGTCCCTGGATCGATTGACCAGATAGTACGAAACCGCCGTGGACAGCTTGACGGCGAAGATGCGCGCCAGCGTGCCGGAGCGGAACCAAGCCTCGCAATGCGCGGTGGGCACTAGAGCTACGCCAAGGCCGAGCTCGGCGGCGCGCACCACTGCGTGCATGGTGTCAAATTCCAGGACGTTCTTCGGCTCCGGTGCTTCGAGCCCGACCTCCTGCGCCCAACTGCTCCAGGCATCGGGCGAAAGTTTGTGCACGATCAACGCCAACTCGCGGAAGACGCCGCCGCCGAGGCGCGCCACGGTCGGCAGGTGCGCCGGAGAGCATGCCGCAGTCAGCGACAGCGGAAACAGGTGCACGTAATCCATGCCTTGCGGCGGAGCGTCGCGCAGCAGGATCGACACGTCGGCATTGGCCGAATGCAGCGCGGGACGCGGGTCATGCGTGTCGATCCGTATGTCGATCCGCGGATTCCGGTCGCAAAAGGCGCCGAGCCGCGGCAGGAACAGCTCACTGGCGAAGAACGGTGGCAGCTGGATCCGCAACGTGCGCCGCCCGCCGCCGCGGGCGACCTGCGCCACGCTGCGATCGAGCGCCTCGAGCAGCGGTTCGGCTTGCTCGAGCAGTGTGGTGCCGGCTTGTGTCAGCTCGAGCGAGCGGGGCTTGCGCTCGAAGAGGCGCACGCCGAGCGCCGTCTCCAGCTCCTTGATCTGGTGGCTGACCGCCGAAGGCGTCAGGAACAGCTCGTCGGCCGCGAACTTGAAGCTGCAATGGCGCGCGGCTACGCAAAAGATCCTGAGGCTTCGGGTCGGCGGGGGACGGGACAGGCGCATCGGTGCAACAGTAGACACTTCGTGTGTCCGAGAGATAGCAAGCGCCGTGCCAGCGCGACCCGGCGCGAAAATGCTTGCGACACAACGATGTGTGGCCGCTTGTTCCGCGACGACGCACAGATTTGGACCGCGCGGAGCCTTCCTCGCACCAACTCGAGACATCGTGCCCCGGCGGGCGCAGGGGTCGCGCCGCGATCAGGATCCGGAAGCGGCCGCGCCCGCGGCCAGGAACCGGATTTCCTCGAGCGTGCTCGCGCGCCCGAGAATGCGATTGCGGTCCGGAAAACGCCCGAAGCGGGCGACGATCGAATGGTGCCGCTCGGCCAGCGCCTGCACGCCGGCCAGGAAGGGCCGGAATTGCCCCGGACTCTCTTGTAGAAGTCGCCGGAAGGCCGAGAGCGACTCCTCCTGGACGTCGAGCCGCTCGGCATGCTGCAGCGGCATGCACAGGAAGACTCGCTCGATCGGTGAGAGCACCGAGTCCGCGGCCGCCTGAACCGCGGACAGCGCCACCGCGAGCGCTCGCTCATCGGTGGCGAAGGCGCGCGGTGTGCCGCGGAAGGCGCTCCGTGGAAACTGGTCGAGCAGCAGGACCAGCGCCAGACAGCGGCGGGGACTGACCGCCCACGCATCGAGCTCGCCGGCGGCCGCCCGCTGCATCTGGGTGCCGAAGCGCTGGCGGATCATGTCGTCGACCGCCGCCTGCTGCCGCGGTGTGGCGCAGACGCCGAACCAGAGCTTCTGGCGATCGTCGACGGTCTGCAGCGTCAGCGGCGCCGGACCGAACCAGAAGCGGTTGACGTCGAGCGCCTCTTGCGCTGGGCCAGTGCCGCGGCGCGCGCTCACGCCGTCTACTCGCAGAGGCTTTCCAGATAACCTTGAGCGACGGGCGAGAGGCGCTTCAGTGCCAGCGCGCGCGCCTTGGGGGCATCCACGATGTATTCCAGCGGACCGGAGACGAGCATCTGGCGGATGCCCGGGTGCCGGGCCGAGACCCGTGCCATTTTGTTCAGCACGGTGAAGCCGCGGTTGATTTTCCGGCGAGGCGCCCGGTTCTGCTCGATGGTGCGGGCGAGGTACTGGCCGAAGCGTACGTAGAGGAAATA
>JAKARC010000015.1 GCA_021822385.1 Pseudomonadota bacterium | reverse complement strand
CTAGCCATACGTAAAAATCGCTATCAGACGGCGCGTCTCGCCCTGGCAATTGCCCGGTCCGAGAAGCGCAAGCGTCTTAATGAGGCACTTTTGTTTGCACTTATATGTCCGGCGTGTCCTGATGCCCCTCTGGGCCGCAGGATTGGTGCGAATTGCTTATGATTATCACGTCGTTACGACGCAACATTCCCGTTGCCCGCGCCCGCGTCTGTTGTGGTCCCGCCACATCATCGACATGCCGTACGGGCTCTCTACCGATGTAAGGTTGTGGTGCTACACGATTGCGGTGGTATGCCGGCAGTGCTCTTCGCTGAGCGGCGATATTGACGCCGATTTCAGTCACTGGCGATGCGGCTCACCAGACAGGGTACCTCTTGTCGACTATGGTCTCTGATCAAAACCCTGACGTGCCCCTGCTTGTCGAGCAGCCTGAGCGGGTGCATCGGCTTCTTTGCAAAGCCGCGAGTCTGCTCGTGGAGGCTCTCCGCCGGCACCGGTGCGACCCGGTGCATCGTCGGACGAACTGTGTCTTTTCATAGAGGAGCACAGCAATCTCGCGCTGCTTTAGTCCGACTCCCTGCTTATAGAGACTGTCATCCGCCCGATGCCCTACGGGAGCAAGTCTCAGCTCAGCGCGGCCTGGCGACGTCGCGCAAGTCAGTGTCGAGCATGTGCGGCTTGGCGGGATTCTCAGTGTCAATGCGAAGCGAGCACGTACCCCGCGGATATTGATGGCGTGCGCCGATGTCTACCGTTCGGCTCACGGAGGGTGCATGATATTCCGCTCGAAACGCCGTCACTGCATTGCTCACCCGCAGCGTGTGCGAAATAATGTGGCGCAAATGAGGAGTGGGCATTCGCGACGGCACTCCGATGGTACTCGGTAATTCGAGTCGTCCGGCATTGCGGCAACCATGGGTCCACGCGCGCGCGTTACCCCGGCCCTCACCTCTGCCGCTTGCGCGACCTGCGCTGCAGTTGCGTAAAAGCAGCACAGAGGACCAACCCCGTCAACGTTGCGGTTTGTATGACAGACGCTGTCATTCCCTCGTGCACGGAGAACTGTCGCATCAGTCCTCGCGGTGAGTTCGGCACAGATCGAATTGCGCCGGCGCTGTTGCGTGCTGCAGTGCACCCATGCCGGCACAGCGCTGTCGGCGACTGTGGCAAGAACCGCGCACGGGTCGACGCTACTTGGATGCAGCGTGGTATTCGTGACGGATGCGCTCTAGGTCGGCCGTAGCGCGCGGATATTGCAACCCCAGCCCCTCGAGATGCTCGACCACAATCTGTGCCACGGCGAGGTTGCGGAACCATTTATGAGCGGAAGGAATCACGAACCAGGGTGCGGCGGCGGTACTACAACGCGACAGGGCGTCCTCATATGCCGTCATATATTGCGACCAGCGTTTACGTTCGGCATAGTCCGCTTCGCTGATCTTCCATTGTTTCGTCGGATCTTCGAGTCGGTCCTTGAAGCGCGACAGCTGCTCGTCGCTCGAGATGTGCAAATAAAATTTCAAAATCTGTGTGCCTTGGTCGGCGAGCAGGCGCTCGAACTCGTTGATCTGCTCATAACGGTCCGACCACACCTGCTTCGGCACCAAATCATGCACGCGCACCACGAGCACGTCCTCATAGTGGGACCGATTGAAGATGACGACCTCGCCACGCGCCGGCGCTGCCCGATGTGCGCGCCAGAGAAAATCATGCGCAGCCTCCTCGCGTGACGGTTGGCGAAAATGTGCCACTCGGCAGCCCTGCGGATTCATGGCGGCGAGTACATGATTGATGACGCCATCCTTGCCGCCGGTATCCATCGCCTGCAGGCAAATCAGCAGCGAGCGATTGTCTTCGGCATACAGCAAATCCTGCAGCGCACGCAACCGCTCGCTGTAGTGTGCGATTTCCGCAGCCGCGGCCGCATGATTTTCGTGATGGCCTTTGCATGTAGGGTCGAATTGCGCGAGCTTCACCCGTGCGCCCGGAGCAATCTTGAATTGTGATAGGTAACTCATAATTATGTTTCTTTTATATATCTCATGTTATCGCGTCGATAAGCACTCGCCGCAGCGTCGATTAGGTCCGGTAGTCGCAGCAGCGGAGTCGCGCCCGCTTGTTGCGGTAACGTCGGTACGCGGACAGGCGTTGTGTTCTACCGTGGTTGGAAATCCACAGTATGCACATAGATGCGCATCGGCGTGCCTTTGCCTGCGAGCGCAAGATACCGGCTGTGGTGACTGAAAAGGTCGCCTCGGCTGACGTTCAGGCGTCCTGATGCCGATCGGCAGCATTCGAGAAACGGCTGACGCTGCGCGACAGAGACGTTCCGAGCGCCACGGTGTTAAAGACCGTACCGTACTTGCGAACGTTGGTGCGCAGGAGTTCCAGACGATGGTCGGTCGCGTCGGAATCGACAATGAGTTTGTCTTCGATTGAGGTCATCTTCGGCGGCTTCTCACTGCGTACGCCGCGCACCTGCACTTCACAGCCGCGCAGGCGAAATCCGAGCGCGGGGGTCACCCGCTCCGTCCCTTTGAGCATGCAGGCGGCAATGGCCGCGAGGAGCAGTTCGGCCGGGTTGAACGTGTCCGCTCGTGCGCGCATCTCGGTATCCAGAACGAGTGCGGCGTTCTTGCAGGTTGCTCGGCTTTTATGGGAATCGATCCGCTGAGCCTCGACGTGGCACTCGAGCATTGTCATCGATATCTCCCAGCGTGCTGTGCGCGTGGTTCGCTTCACACAGCAGATTGAGTGATCATGTGCGTTATTTTAGGGTCAACCCTGCCAGCCGACCGCAGAGGGGAAGAGCGGCGGAAAGACTCGGCGCACGTCGCGAGCGCGCCGCATGAGGAAATCGTGCTGCTCAAGGTGATCGTGTGCTAAAACGCTCGCCAACGCAGGGAACCGATGGAAACACAGATCCTGTGCATAATGCCGACGTGCAAAGCTGGGTTGCGCGCGGATTCCGGACAGCGCGTAATGCTCGGGACAAGTGCGGCGGCAAACCGAGGCCGCGGTAGGCACCTATGCGTATTTGGCGGCAGTGCGCACTCTGCAAAGATACTACCCCGAGAGGTGGAGGCGAAGCGCGATGACAGGGCAGTTTCGCAGCGATGTTTTCCTATGCACAGAGCGTGACATCTGCGGCGATGATGCCCCGCGGGTCGCGCCTGTGGGAGCGATGCCGCCATGAGCGTCCGTCCGCACTCTGTGCACGGCGGACCCGGTAGAGGATTGTGGGGGCGATGGGCCGTGCTCACGGTCTACGCGATGCTGTCCGGCTGCGCTGTGGGTCCGACCTTTGTTCGTCCTGCCCCACCGTCGGTGAGAGCGTATACCACCGCCGCGCCGAAACTGGCGATCCGCGGACAGCCTGTCCAGCGTCTGGCGATCGGGCAGCGCATTCCGACCCAGTGGTGGCATCTTTTTCACTCGCCCGAGCTTGATCGGGTGATTCGTCAAGCGCTCGCACGCAATCCCACGCTCAGCGCCGCCCAGGACACGCTTGCCGAAGCTCGAGAGTCGGTGCTCGAGGCGCGCGGGGGCTATTACCCCCAGATCGATCTTGGCGCATCGGCGGAACGTCAGCGCGGTCCAGCATTTGCCCTTGGGTTGCTGCCGGCGAAGCCGGGCTTACCGGAATTCGACCTGTACTCGCTGGGACCGACGGTCAGCTATTCGCTCGATGTCTTCGGCCTCACGCGGCGCGAGGTCGAGGAAAGTCAAGCGGTGGCCGAGATCGAAGACGACCAGCTTGCGGCAGCCTACCTGACCATCAGTGGGAATGTGGTTACCGACGCATTGACCTTGGCCTCTATTCGGTTTCAAATCACCGCAGTTCGACACATAATCGCCGATGATGAGCGCAATCTCGCCTTGGTCAAGCTCAAAGTCGCGGGTGGGTTGGCGCCGCGCAGCGATGTGCTCATCGCTGAAACGCAGCTCGCCACCGATCGCGCCCTGCTGCCGCCACTTGCTCAGCAGCAAGCCGTGGCCGAGGATGCCCTTGCGGTGCTCGCCGGCCGGCCGCCCGGTGCTTGGGCGCCCCCATCGTTTACGCTCTCGCAGTTCACGCTGCCGGCAGTGCTGCCGCTCAGCCTGCCGTCGACGCTGGTGCGCCAACGCCCCGATATTCTCGCCGCCGAAGCACAAGTTCATGCCCGTAGCGCCGCCATAGGCGTAGCCACCGCGCAGATGTACCCGAACATCGTGCTTTCCGGTTCAATCGCAACCGCCGCCCTGAGCGTCGGCTCTCTTTTTGGCGCATCGAGTGACGTGTGGTCGGCAGCCGCTGGCCTCACGGCGCCGATCTTCCATGGAGGCGCACTGGAGGCCGGCAAGCGCCGCGCCATCGATGCCTACCGCGTATCAGTAGCGGTTTACCGCCAAACGGTTTTGGCCGCATTTGGCCAAGTGGCCGATACATTGCGGGCTCTTGGCCACGACACCGAGCTTGCCGCGGCCGAACATCAGGCGCTCGAGGTGGCGCAAGCCTCGCTGCGCATGCAGCGGGCAAGCTACTCGGCCGGGCGCAGCGATCTGCTGCAGCTGCTCGATGCCGAGCGCAGCGTTGAGCAGGCTCGGCTCGCAGACGCGCGTGCAACTGCCGCGCGCTACGTGGACAGCGCCCAGTTGCTCGTCGCGCTGGGCGGCGGCTGGTGGCGCAATCCCAAGATCTGCGTCGCCTGTGGGCGCCCGAAATCCATCCCGACTCGAGTTCCCGCCGTACATGACGATCAGTGACCGTCGCGCCGGCCGAAACGGAGATCCTGAATGAAGATCAAGCCTCGCCGTGCCGCGCTGGCCCTGCTCATTGCCGCGGGGGTGGTTGGCGGCCTGCTCTATCTGCTGCTACATCGCCCCGCGCCGAGCGGTGTGCTGACGCTCTATGGTGACGTGGATATTCGCCAGTCCCAGCCGGCGTTCTACGATACTGGACCGGTGACACAGCTGCTGGTCTCGGAAGGTGCCCAGGTCACCCAAGGCGAACTGATCGCGCGTATCGATGACTCGCGATATGCCGCGGCGCTCGCCGAGGCACGCCAGCAAGCCGCAAATCTCAAGGCCGTACTGACCCGTCTGCTGCACGGTACGCGGCCGGATGAGATCGCACGCGACAAAGCCACCATGGAAGGACTGAAGGCGGTGTATGCCAACGCGCAGATCAATTACGCGCGCACCATGAACCTGTTACCACATGGCGTCGTCTCGACACAGGACCGGGACAACGCGCAGGCGACTGTGCGCGCAGCCCGTGAGAATTACCTCGCCGCCCGACATACATATGCACTTGCCGTTCAGGGCCCTCGACGAGAGGACATCATTTCGGCACGGCATGCCTACCAGGCTGCGGTCGCTGCGGTTGCCTACGCACGTCAGGAGTACATCGACACGAGGCTCTATTCGCCCGTCAATGGCGTCATCGAGGATCGGATCCTCGAGCCGGGAGATATGGCCTCACCCGAAACGCCCGTGTATACCATTGCGCTGAACAATCCCCTGTGGGTCCGCGCCTACGTTCCGGAAATCGACCTCGGCCGCATCCGCCTCGGTATGCCGGCGACGGTGAGCACGGACAGTTATCCCGGACGGGTTTACCGCGGCTGGGTGGGCTATCTGTCGCCGACCGCGGAATTCACCCCGAAGAACATTGAGACTCCACAATTGCGCACCGCGCTGGTGTATCAGCTGCGCGTCTACGTCTGCAATGCACGCGATGAGCTACGTCTCGGCATGCCGGCCACCGTTCACATTGATCTTGCCCGGAAAGGCGCGCGGACGGCGTCTGGATGCGGCCCGAGCCATGCCGGACATCCCTGAACCTGCGGCGGCAGTGCGGCTTGAGAATGTGCGCCGCATGTTCCGTTCCGGCAAGCGCACGATCACGGCTCTCGATGGCATTACCGCGGCTGCCGCTCATGGCGCGGTCACCGGTCTCATTGGGCCCGACGGCGCCGGTAAGACCACGCTGATGCGCCTCGTGGCAGGCCTGCTGAGAGTCGACGCAGGCCGGATCGAGGTATTGGGCATCGATGTCGGCCGGGATCCGCTCGCCGTGCAGGCGCAGCTCGGCTACATGCCCCAGCACTTCGGCTTGTACGAGGACCTCACCGTGCAAGAGAATTTGAACCTCTATGCGGATTTGCAAGGCGTCCCGCACGCGGATCGCAAGCGCCGCTATAGCGAACTGCTGCACATGACGGGACTCGGCCCCTTTACTGCCCGCATGGCGGGTCGTCTCTCGGGCGGCATGAAGCAGAAGCTCGGACTCGCCTGCACGCTGGTGCAACCCCCGCAATTGCTGCTGCTCGATGAGCCGACGGTGGGGGTCGATCCGGTCTCGCGCCGTGAGCTGTGGGAAATCATTGGACATCTCACCCGCGAGGCGCACACCACGGTTCTGTTCAGCACGGCTTATCTCGATGAGGCCGAGCGGTGTGATGCGGTGTTGCTGGTGCACGAGGGACGGCTCCTTGGCAGCGGTCCGCCTGGGACGTTCACCGCCGAGATGACCGGCCGCAGTTTTTACGCCACATCCGGCATTGGACGGCGTCGTCTGCAAGAGCGACTCGCCGCGGTCCCCGGTGTGATCGATGCCGTCATTCAGGGCAGTCACGTGCGGGTGGTCACCGCGCAAGCCACCCCCCCGGAGCCCGCATCGCTTCTGGCCGATCTGCCGGACCTCGCGCTGATCCCGACCGCGCCGCGCTTCGAGGACAGCTTTGTCGCGCGCCTGCGAACCCGGCCCGTCCCGCCGCAGATGTCCAGCGCAACTGCGCCGGTTGCCTCCGGCGCACAAACACCGCACGCGGATCTGAGGCCGCGCAGCAAGACCGATGCGGGAGCGGTGATCACTGTCACGCACTTGACGCGCCGCTTCGGGGATTTCGTCGCCGTCGATGATGTGACATTCGCCGTCGCGCGCGGGGAAATATTCGGGCTGCTCGGGGCGAATGGTGCCGGCAAATCGACCACGTTCCGGATGCTCTGCGGGCTCTTGCCGCCGACGGAAGGGGAGCTGCGCGTCTCGGGCTTCGACCTGCGCACGGCAGCGGCGCCCGCGCGGGGACGCATCGGCTACATGGCGCAGAAGTTTTCGCTCTATGCGGATCTGTCGGTGCAACAGAACTTGCGCTTCTTCAGCAGCGCGTATCACCTGCACGGCGCCCAGCAGAACGTGCGCATCGACTGGGCGATCGGCGAGTTCGATCTGGCGAACCTGCTCGAGGCGTCCGCGCGTGACCTGCCCCTCGGTTACAAGCAGCGACTGGCGCTTGCCTGCGCGTTGATGCATGAGCCTGACATTCTCTTTCTAGATGAGCCGACTTCGGGTGTGGACCCGTTGGCGAGGCGCGAGTTCTGGCAGCGCATCAACGCCCTGGCGGAATCCGGCGTCACCGTGCTCGTGACCACCCATTTCATGGAGGAGGCCGAATACTGTGATCGCTTGGTGATCATGGCACAGGGTCGTGTGCTCACGGAAGGCACGCCCGAGGCGATCAAGGCCTCCGCTCGCCGGACCGATCATCCCGACCCGACGATGGAAGACGCCTTCATTGGTGTGATTGAGGCTGCGAGTGCCCGGGCGGCCGCATGAGAACTCCGGCCCTGCAACGATTGTTCGGGTTGATGCGCAAGGAATTCGTGCAGATCGGCCGCGACCCATCGGCGCTCGCCGTGGCATTCGTCCTTCCGGCCGTGCTGCTATTGATCTTCGGCTACGGCGTGTCGCTCGACGCCCGCAACGTGCCACTCGCGCTGGTCGTCGAGCAGCCGGATGCGCTCAGCGCAAGCTTCACCAGCCAGTTCGAGCATTCTCCGTATTTCAAGATCCATCGCTACCTAACGATCCAGGCCGCCGAGCGCGCCATGACCGCGCGCACCGTGACCGGCATCGTGTGGCTACGCAACAATTTCACTCGCCAGGCCCTCACTGGCGCAACCGCTCCGATCGGCGTCATCGTCAATGGGGTCGATGCCAACAACGCGCGGATCGTGGAAGGCTATGTACAGGAGGTCTGGGAGCAATGGCTTACCTCCGAGCTCGGAACCCGACCCTACGCGCCCACGATCGCGCTGACGCCGCGCGTATGGTTCAACCCCGCCGTGATCAGCAGGAACTACCTGATACCCGGTCTTATCGCGATGATCATGACGCTCACCGGCGCTCTGCTCACTGCGCTTGTGATCGCGCGGGAATGGGAGCGCGGCACCATGGAGGCGCTGATGGTCACCCGCGTACAGATGCGCGAGATACTGCTCGCCAAGCTCGTCCCCTATTTCATTCTGGGCATGGGCGGGATGGCCGTCTCGGTGAGCCTCGCGGTCTTTCTCTTTGGTGTTCCGCTCCACGGATCTCTGCTCGTTCTCACGGCGACCTCGACCTTGTTCATGCTGGCGGCGCTCGGGATGGGATTGCTGATTTCCGGTGTCGCACGCAATCAGTTCGTCGCCGGGCAGATCGCCATCATCACGACGTTTCTGCCCGCCTTCATTCTTTCAGGATTCGTCTTTGATATCAATAGCATGCCGCGCGCAGTTCAGGTCATCACTCACATCGTCGCCGCGCGCTACTTCGTGGCGATCCTGCAATCGATATTCCTGGCCGGGAATATCTGGTCCGTGATTCTACCCAATGCCCTGGCACTCGCCGTCATGGCCGCCATTTTCCTTGGCCTCGCCCGCGCCAACGCGCGCAAGCGGCTCGATTGATCATCATGTGGCGACAAATTCTGGCGCTGCTCGTGAAGGAATTGCTCGCCGTGCTGCGTGATCCGCGCAGTCGGATGGTGCTGATCGGCCCGCCGCTGATCCAGCTCATGGTGTTCGGCTATGCGGCTACCTTCAACCTCAATCATGTGCCAATCGCCATCTATGATCAGGATCACAGCCTCGCCTCGCGGGACCTGATTGCGCGCTTTACCGGCTCGCCAACCTTCACAGTCAAGGACGTGCTCGACAGCGCTCGGCGTGTCAACGAACTGATCGACTCCCGCGCCGTGCAGATGGTTCTGGTGGTCGACCCGCGCTTCGCGCGCGACCTGCTCACGCACCAACCGGCACCGATACAGATCATCCTCGATGGCCGCAACTCCAATACGGCGTTGCTGATCGAAGGCTATGCCAACTCCATCGTCAGCCGGTTCGCGCTGCACTGGGCGGAGCAGCACGGTATACGGGCGCCACCGGCCACCCTCGACATGCGCGCACTTTACAATCCCACTTTGAGTTCAACCTGGTTCATCGTGCCGGGGATCGTCGCACTGCTGACGGAAGTGGAAACGCTGTTGGTCGTTGGACTTTCAGTGGCTCGTGAGCGTGAGATGGGCACTTTCGATCAGCTCCTGGTGACCCCGCTGCGACCCCTCGACATCCTGATCGGCAAAGGCTTGCCCGGACTGATCATTGGGCTTGCCGAGGCCTCCGTTGTCATTGCCGCCGCCGTGTTCTGGTTTGATGTGCCGTTGCGTGGAGATCTGCTCGCCCTCTATGTCGGCCTGGCATTGTTCATATTGGCTATTACCGGTATAGGACTCGCGATCTCCTCGCTGGTTGCGACCCAGCAGCAAGCCCTGCTCGGCGCGTTTCTGTTTCTCGTGCCCTCGATCATCCTCTCGGGTTTCGCTACGCCGATCGCCAACATGCCGCAGTGGATTCAGACGCTGACGCTCGTCAACCCGATGCGCTATTGTCTGGTGATCGTGCGCAGCGTGTTTCTCGAGGGCGGCGGGCTCCCGGTCATCGCGGCACAACTGTGGCCAATGGCGCTGATTGCACTCGCGACGTTGACGATCGCGGGCTGGCTGTTCCGTAAGCGTGCGACGTGACAAGAATCGATGCCGGGACCGACAGGATGATCGACAATGACCGCATACTCACCCACATGACCGGTGGCCATGGTGCCGAGGTGAACTGCGCATCGACATCGAACCCGGACATGACCTCCGGCCGAGGTCCGAGGCCTGCACTGATCGCCGCCAGTGTGGGGAGGCGAGCGCTCGCACCCCTCGCCGCAATCGTTCCGCACCTGTGACGGCACCGAGGAGACGCATTGCCATGTGGCGTACCGGGCTGAACGCTCTTGTCAGCGCACATGTCGCTCGCGTCCGCTGCCGCTGGCGGAACGGGCGCTCGCTGCGTGCATTCGCTCAACTGAGCACGTGCCTCGTCTGTGGCGCGATGCTCGCCAGTTGCGCGACATTGACGCGCAGGCCTTCGCCGCTGCCCGAATACCCAAACGCCACGCCGGCCGGCTTTCCACCGACGATTCGATGGTCCGGTGAGATGTCGCAGCGGCAATTCACGCACTGGGCTGCCGCTCACCTCGGCGGAGTGGAGCGCGCCGCGCACGGCGGTCCGGTGAATGTCCTCGTGCTCTCCGGTGGCGGGGGCGCCGGCGCCTTTGGCGCCGGCGTCTTGATCGGCTGGAGCCGCTACGGCACACGGCCCCCGTTTCAAGTGGTCACGGGCGTGAGCGTGGGAGCGCTGATCGCCCCGTTCGCCTTTCTCGGGCCCAAGTGGAACGCGCGTCTGTCACAAGCGTTCGACGGCATCACAGCGCATCCGCTGCTGCGATATCGCTTCCTGGGATGGCTGAGCGGATTGTTCGGCGTGAGTGTGTTCCAGGGCGGACCGCTGCGCCGGCGCGTCGATCGATTCGTCACGCCGCAACTGCTGCGCGCCGTTGCGCGCCGGGCGGCCACGGGCGCTCTGTTGCTCGTGGCCACAACCGATCTCGACAGCGAGCAGGTCGTGGTCTGGAACATGGGCGCCATTGCCGCACAGGGCGGACCGAAGGCTCTGCAGCTCTTCCGCCGGGTGCTGATTGCTTCGGCCAGCATTCCCGGCTTCTTCCCGCCGATGCTGATCCCGGTCGACGCTTCCGGCCGGCGCTTCGATGAGATGTACGTCGATGGCTCCACGGCCGCCTCCATCCTGTTCGCGCCGGAAATCGTCTCTGTGCTACCCAACCGGCTGAAGCCCCTGCACGGCGCACACGTGTACCTGGTCATCAATGGCCAGCTGATCGAGAAGCCGATCACCACCTCAACGCGGACCATTCCGATTCTCGAGCGTAGCGTCGATACTGCTCTGACCAGCGATGAGCGCGCCCGCGTCGAACTCGCCTATTCCTTCGCCAAACGCCATGGGATGCACCTGGAAGTCACGGAGATTCCCACCAGCTATCCGCTCGGCGGACTCGTCTCGGGCCTCGAGCCCTCGCGCATGCGCAAACTGTTCCACTATGGCGAACGCTGCGCTGCCGCAGGGCGGGTCTGGGGACATCCGCTGCAAGTACTGAATCGGCTCGCCGAAATGCCGTATGCGCTGCCCGGCACCCGGGTGCAGTGCCCGCAGCCCGGTCCGTCTGTCTTCGTGAGGTAAGTCTTCTTTCCGGGCAGATCATAGGGTAAACATATCCGCTTGCAGCCGTCTCCTGCCGCACCCCACACAGCACTCAGGCACACATCGGCCCTGTCTGGCTCGGGTGGTATGGCGTGGCGCACGCGACTGGGACGCTGTGCCGGCGGTTTAAAGTGAAACATGACGACTGCGAGCGCGAGATCTCGCCCGGCGCGTACCCTCCTGTGACGACGCGCATATCCACAGGCAAACTGCAGGCGGCGCCCGCTGTCGGCGTCTATGCCGTGAACGTTCAGTCACCGCGAACGTCACCTGCCGCTCATCGACGCGTGGCCGGGCGAAAAAACTGAGTAGCGTCAGCCCGCAGATGTGTCGAACGCACTGTCGACATCCATGTCTGCCTCCATCCTGTTCCGCCTTGTCCGAGTCCATGCGCTCAGCCGCGGTGCTGCGCGATCGCAAGCGCTCAATTGCCAACACATCGGCCAGGCCAGCGATGAGGAGACTGGAGTGCGACACCGTTGCGCGTGCCGGTAGGGTCATCCTCGATGTCGCATCGTTGCGAGCTAAAAAGACTTGTCAATTTCAGACCTCCTGACATAGCCTCTTTTGAAAATGTCCGGTTTTCGGGCGATCAGGATGCCGGGGGAGCCTCTCCGGTATGGCTGCGGTGGGCCGGGGTGCCTGGGAAGGCGAGTCCGAGGACTGGCGGCGATCGGACGGCGAAGCGCATCCGTAGGCGAGTTCCGGGGAACACGGTGGCGGTCTGATCGAGGAGCTCGCAAAGCGCCTGCACGGCGCGGGTGCGATGCGGAGAGCTCAAGGGTGCCAGGGTGATCTGCAACTGCTCGGCGGTGACGCGGATGTCGCCGGAGGCGGCAAAAAGTTCGTGCAGCCCCAGGGCAAGTTGGCTGTTCATGCCTGCCAGTCAGAACCGGACAGGTATTGGTCCGCAAGCTCCCCCGCGAAAATCCTGCCACCTCAGCCGGTTACGCGCGCTGGGCCAAAAAACCGGACAGGTATTGGTTCGCACCCCCGGCGGACAAATCCCCGGATTTCAGCCGCGGAAAGGGGCTATGTCAGGAGGTCTGAATTTAATTGACAGCGATGGCTTATTGATGTCGCTTCTCAAGTGCATCTGCCTGGCCCTGCACCGCGCCCGGACTATCCGCGCGGCTGCCGCGTGTCATTCTGCCGGAGCAGCGGTTGAGCGCGTTGTGGTCTCAGCTCGGCGGCGGACCGAGCTGGGTCAGCAGGCTGTTCAGCAGCGGGGCGACGCGGCGCAGCTCTTGCCGATGCGCGGCGGAAAGTTCTCCGAGCGCTTGCTCACCGGCGCTCGTGAGGGATAAGTGCATGCGCCTGCGGTCGCGCGGATCCTCCCGGCGCACCAGATAGCCATGACTCACTAACCGGTCGACCAGCCCCACCGCGCTGTGGTGACGGATGCCGAGCCGCTCGGCGAGATCCCCGACGCTCACTCCCCGGCCACCGGGATAACCCTTGATCGCGAGCAGAGCCTGGTGTTGACGGGGCGCAAGACCGGCTGCCGCCGCGGCTTGCTCGCTGAACGCCAGGAATCGCATCAGCACATAACGAAACTCGGCGAGGACCTCGTAATCGTGCGGCGCGAGTGTCTCGCGCTGACGAAGCGGTCGGTGCGCGTTCTTGCCTCTGCTGGACATGCAGCACATCCTCGGGTATTAATATCGTACTACGATATGAAAGCCAAATCGAACCCACACCTCGGGCCGGCGTCGCGTGGCGCATGAAATCGCCCCCTTGCACCCCCGAGATGCGTGACAGGTTGCGCGACTTTACCGCGGACCGGCGGCTGCTGCTGCTCGCGGCCCTGGGACTCGTCACGGGCACCCTCGGCGCCGTTGCGGCCTGGGCACTGTTGCGCCTGATTGCGCTCATCACGAATCTCGCCTATTTCCATGTCTTTTCGCTCTCTGCCCCCGACCTCGCCAATGCCCAGCTTGGGCTCGGTTCCATATTCATTCCCGTCTTCGGTGGCATTCTCGTCGGATTCATCGCCCGTTACGGCTCGCAGAAGGTCCGTGGTCACGGCATCCCGGAGATGCTCGAGGCCATTCTCGTCCAGAAGAGCCGCATCGAGCCGAGGGTGGCGTTCTGGAAGCCGCTCGCCTCGGCCATTGCCATCGGAACCGGCGGGCCCTTTGGTGCCGAGGGCCCGATCATCATGACGGGGGGTGCCCTCGCGGCACTGTGCGCGCAGTTGATCCGCCTGAGCTCCGCCGAGCGTAAGACAGTGCTCGCTGCCGGTGCGGCGGCGGGAATGACCGGCGTGTTCGGCACGCCGGTGGCCGCGGTCCTGCTGGCCATCGAAGTGATGCTCTTCGAATGGAAACCCCGCAGCGTGGTGCCTGTCATCGTTTCCGTCGTCGCCGCCATCGCCTGGCGACCGTGGCTGATCGGCCCCTGGCCACTCTTTCGGCAGATGGGCATGCCGGTCATGCCGTGGTGGGGACTTGCGGCGTGCGCGGCCGTAGGGCTCACCGCTGGATTGCAGTCGGTACTGACGACCCGCGCATTGTATTGGGTCGAGGAGCGCTACGAGAAGCTGCCCATTCATTGGATGTGGTGGCCGGCGCTCGGCGGTATCATCGTCGGTATCGGGGGACTCATCGATCCGGCCGCCCTCGGTATCGGCTACGACACGATTGGCGCCCTGATCCATGGCACGGTTTTGTGGTCCGCCGCGCTGACGCTACTTGTCGTCAAATCGATCATCTGGTTGGTATCACTTGCCTCCGGCACTGCCGGCGGTACCCTCGCACCGCTCCTATTGATGGGAGGCGCGGTCGGTGCGCTCGAGGCGCACATCCTGCCCTGCGGCGACGGCGGGTTCTGGGCTCTGATCGCGATGGCGGCCGTGCTCGGTGGGACGTTGCGCTGCCCCCTGACCGCGATTTTGTTTGCCGTCGAGCTGACCGGTAACCTGCGCGTGATGCCCGCGATTGCAATCGCCTGCGGTGCGTCTTTCGCGGTTTCGGTCCTGCTGCTGCGCCGATCGATTTTGACCGAGCGTCTGGCCCGCCGGGGACGCCATCTGTCGTGCGAGTACAGCGTTGATTCGTTCTCGACGACGCGGGTTGGCGAGATCATGCGGAAACCCGGTCGCACACTCCCCGCGTGCCAATCGTGTGCCGAAGCCCTTGCACTCCTCACGCGTCACGCCCGTTTCCGGCACAACAGAAGCGTTGCAGTGCTCGATGCGGATGGCGGCCTGATAGGGATGCTGTCATGGGCTGATATCGCGCACCGGTCAGGCACCGGCGTGCGGTGCAGTACAACGCTCGCGCAATGCCTAGCGGGCAGTAACCGTTGCGTCGGTTATCCCGACGAAACGGTCGGTCAGCTCGCCGATCGCATGCTCGAGGCCCGCATCGCCCGTGTGCCGATCGTCGATCGGCACACGGGCGCGCTGCTCGGTATCGTGACGCGCGGCGATCTGTTGCGCACTCGCGCGCAGGCGAACGCTCTGGAGCGGGATTACGCGGCACCGCTTCGAACAGCCGACCCCGCCCCGTCACGCGCGGACTGACTGGCTCATACTTGCGGCCTGGCGCCTGCGCCGCCCAGCCACCGCGATGCCGCATCTGATGTCCGGTGCGCGGAGGTGCGCCGCCGATCGAGGCTGGGGCGGCGCGCTGCGACCGATACATGTCTGCGGGCAAGACCGCTCGCGCCCTGGCATTTCCCGGCGGGATCGACCGCTTTGTTCTCGTCCTAAACAGCGCAGTTGCCGCTGCGAGCGGTGCCGCGGCGGCGGCCGCAGATCACGCCAACATACGATATCTCCTCGACAAACACCCGGCTTGCGGCCTGCAACCTTCGCCCGCGGGAGCAATTCTCCTTGACAGGACGGACCCATCGGGATCATATTGAAAAATCAAGAGTTTGTATCCTCTGCATACGGACATTCTCCAACTTCGGGGCGGTCGCCCGACAACTACCTGAGAGTTCAGCCTATGTCACAAACGAAGTCTGGATCCGCGCCGGAGCGCTCAAGCCGAAGTCCCGCCGATGGACTCGCACAGTGGGCGCTTTACATCGCGCTCGGAGTGGCGATTCTTGCTTTTCTCGCGATGCTGCTGCCCGGGCCCCTGTATCGCCTGAAGATATTGACCCTGGGCGGCGCATTTCACTCGATCACTTACGGCGCCTACGGCGGCATGATCGCCGCGATCTTGGGTGTGCTGCTGGTGCCGGTGGTCTGGATCACGCACCGCAGCACGCGGCGTTTCATCACGGTCGCGCTCGTGATCATATTGGGTGGGATCGCCTGGGGCGTGCCCTACATGTGGCTGAAGAAGGGTGAATCAGTACCCCCGATCCACGACATCACGACCGACACGCGCAATCCGCCACAGTTCCTGCCGGATGTGATCGCTCTGCGGGCGGCCGCGCATGCCACCAATTCGACGGTCTATGGGGGCGCAAAGGTCGCGGCGCTGCAGAAGAAGTTCTATCCATACATCCGTCCCCTTTTCTTTTCCCTGCCGCCGCGCACGGTGTTCGCTGCCGCTTTGCGCACGGTCAAAGCCATGGGCTGGAAGCTCGATTCGCAGCATCCTCACATGGGCATCATCGAAGCGAGCAGTACCACCTTCTGGTTTGGATTTACCGATGACATCGTGATCAGGATCGAACCCCGAAGCGGCGGCAGCCGGCTCGATATCCGCTCGGAGTCCCGTATTGGAATCAGCGATTTCGGCCGCAACGCCGCGCGCATCGTGCGCTTCCGTGCGATGTTGTACCGGCAGCTCGGCTTGCACGCGCCACCGTTGCGACAAACCGCGCAGCAATGAGTTTGCCGTCGCTCGAGCGCGACACGCGCGACAGCGTGTCCTCAAGGGGCGCCCGGCTTCCGGTTGATAGAGGACGCACTGCCGTTCGACCGTCGGTATACTGGCGCGGCCCCGCGGCTTTAGGCGTCGCGGATGGCGGGGGCAATCCACGCTGAAAACCTATGGAGTTGAGCATGCAATTGACGGCTGATTTCGACTCGCGGCAAGACTCGCGATTGCGGCTGCTGAGGCAGATTTTTGGTGCTGTCTGGCTTGTGAACGCCGCCTTCCAGGCCATGGCATGGCTCCTCGTACCGGCAGCAAAGACCAATTTCCTGCATGCGCTCGCGAAGCCCGCCGGCAAAGTGCCCACTGCGCTCAGACCCCTGCTGATGGCTGGACTGCATGTCACCGAGGCCGTAGGCCCCCAGTTCGTCGCCGCGTGCCTGGTCGTCATCGCCGTAGCGCTCGGCCTGTGCCTGTTGACCGGACGGAAAGTTGCTCTGGCGGCACGCGTTGGTATCGGCTACAGCCTGTTCTGCTGGGTATTCCTGCTCGGCTTCGGATACCCCTACAGCGGCGGACAAACCGACCCAGGCGTCATGATCGTCTATGCGATCGGGTTCCTCTTCGTCCTCGCCACGGCTCCCGATCTGAATGGCGGAGCGACAGGAATTGCTCGAAATCGCGCTCGCCTGTGGGAGGCGGCGCGGGTGAGTTTCGGTCTGCTGTGGCTGTTCGATGCGGCGCTCAAATGGCTGCCGGCCTTCATGTTTCACTTCACCAGTCAGATCACCGGCGTCATGGCGGGCCAACCGGCTTGGATCGACGCCTGGTTGCGATTCGTTGCCGACATCATCCACCTGATCGGCCCGGTACTGGTGGCAGTTCTGGTCGGTCTTGCCGAAACCACGATAGCGGTCGGCCTGCTCAGCGCGAATCGCCTGAACGGAAAATGGCAGCGCCTGCTGATTCTATTCGGCATCGCATACTCCCTGTTCGTGTGGACGACGCCGGAGACTTTCGGCGGTCCGTACTCGACGGCCGGCACGGGGGTTCGCGGCAATGTGCTCGGCAATGTCCTGATGTATCTGGTGCCGTTCATGTTCCTGTGGGTGGGCACATTGCGTGCGCGCTCGCCGCAGCAATAGCACATACCGGTCTTGCGGCGTGCCGGCCCGCATGGGCCGTGCTCGCCCGCGAACGCGGTCGCGGGCTGTTTCCCCCGGTATGTCGGCTCCCGCCTGCGGGGCAGCCCACGGCGGGCAGCGACTGCGCGCTTGATCCACTTTGCAGTGGAAAGTTTCAGGTATGATGGCGCAATGATCCGCTGAACATGCCGGGGACGCGTTTGCGGTGGACCGAACTTCGATGAGAAGTCCTCGTGGTGCGATTGCAGTGCGCTCCATAGAGCGGGCTGCGCCGCCCGCATGAGTGAGCCTAAGGGTGTCTGCACTCCACACTAAGGACCGTGCGCCGCAGCGGCGCTGGCGCGATATGTTTCGACCGCTGGAGCGCGGATTGAAGCGGCGCACGATCGGGCTGCTGCGGCGGCTCATACGGCCGCCGCCCGTAGCGCCGGTGCCGGACTGGACGCAGCGCCCCCATCGCATTCTCTTCCTGCGCTACGACCACATCGGCGACATGATCCTGGTCACGGGCATTCTACATGCCATCAAACAGGCCCAGCCCACGCTCACCATCGATGTACTGGCGTCGCGGCGCAATGCTTCGGTGCTCGACGGCAATCCCGATGTGCAGATCGTCTATCGGGTGACCAAAAACCGGCCGTGGACGTTCCTGGTGGCGCTCGCGCGCATACGGCGCATGCATTATGACGCCGTGCTCGATTCCATGGTCACCGGGCCATCACTGACGTCGGCGCTCATCATGTGGGCCAGTGGGGCCCGCAACCGCATCGGGGTGGCCCACCGTGGCAATGACTTCGCGCTCACGGTGCCGGTACCCAGAATCGCCGGCGCGACGCATTATGTCGAGCACAGCGCCGCGCTCCTGCAGCCCTTCGGCATTACTCCCCTGCCGCGCGCGGACGCAGGCGGCGCGCGCGGTGAACCCTCGCTCGACGCGATGGCGCACAGACCCGCGGGGCGGTGGCCGCCGCGGATTTGGTTGCGACCGGAAGAGATCGCAGCAGCGGAAGCGTTCTGGCAATGCGGGGAGGACTCGGTGCAGACGCCCGGCGGAATGGCTCCGCGCCGCAGGCTCGCGGTCAATATCTCGGCGGAGTCGCCCTGGCGCCAGTGGCCGGAGGAACGCTACATTGCCGCGATACAGCGGCTGCGGCAGCGATTTCCGGACCTGCGGGTTCTCATCCTCGGAGCCCCCGTCGATGAGAGCCGCAAGCGTACCATCGGTGCGGCATGTGCGGTCCGCATCGACGAGACGGCGAGCGCCCGCGAGATGATGGCACTCGTTGCCACCTGCGACTACGTTCTGACGCCCGACACCGCGGTGACTCACGTTGCTTCCGCATTTGGCAAGCCGGTTGTCGCACTGTTCGCCGGGGTTGGCGGCTCGCACTGGGGTCCATACGCTACCGCCGGGACAGTGGTGGCGACACCGGCGCGATCGCTCGCATCGCTGGGCGTCGAGCCGGTCGTCCAAGCGCTTGAGGCGCTCATGGCCGACGAGCTGGACGACACCCCGCCCGCCGCAGCGGAGATGTGAGGTTTGAGCCCATCGCCACGAGCGGCGCTGCCGGCGCAGCAGCGCCTCAGGCAGGCGACGGATTTCCGGCGCTCGGGCGCAGGGGCTGCGCGGCCCGCGGCTGCATCGTCACGACGGTGAGCGCTTCCAGGCCGCGTCGCAGCGGGGCGAGACTGATATCGACGGGAATTTCGCTCTCATCCTTGCAGAGCGCGAACAGCGCGAGGCCCGCGCCCATCGGTCGGGTCCGTTGGTCGTCCGTGAACCGCAAGCGATGGCCAATGTGAGCCATGCGGCAACGCCTGGGCACGAGGGTCTCGATGCTCTGACCCATGAGTTCCTGGGGCGCATACTTCAGCATGGCGCAGGCTTGCGCGGAGAGCGCGCGAATGTTGCCCATTTCATCGACGAGCAGGATCGCGCCGGTGAATTGCGCAAGTAAGTCGTCCACCCGTGGACGTTCGGGTTGATGCATCGCTGGGGTATCTGGATCTGCCGATGACAGGAACAACGATACGGTTGCGCGATCCGCAGCGAATATTAGTAGATCTGCGTATCCGAGCAGTCGTTATGCGTAGCAGGAGAACTCCGGCGGCTCCCTGGCGGCACCGATGTGCGGCGAGAAGCTGAGGATTCGCCGAGCGGGGCAGTTACGCAGTCGCTTAGGTACATACCCTAATCGCCCCATTGCACACATCCGCTAGTATTTATGGACGATTTTGTGCGTGTATTGGGATCGTAACTTCGGTGCCGAAGTTGTTGTCACCGGCCAGACAGTGTCGGGATCGCTCCTCAGTTGCGCGTCCCAATGTACCTCCGAACGGCACTCGAGCGCGTAAGCGCTGAACTCCACTGCCCTATTGTTGCTGCAGGAAATACTGCCCATTGCACACTCTTAAGTCCGATTGCACAGGTGCGCCGCCGGGCGCGCTCTGGGCGAGTGCGCAGCACACCGCCGTGACGAGCACACGATGACAAACCGGCCCTGCGCGGCGAAGCAACCGATCCGTCCGCACGATATCCGCTGGCTGGTGCTCGGGCTCACGCTCGCACTCGCTACACCGGCATTTGCACAGCCTGTGCCCGACACTTGCGCAATCCATTATCCGAGCGATGCCCGCATCGCCTGGACGTGCCTGCGCATCAGGCGCGGGGAGACGCTGCACGGCCTGTTCGGCTCGCAATGGCAGGCGGTCCTGCGCTTCAACCGTATCGACCGGCGCCACATCTACCCGGGCGTACGGATCAAGGTTCCGCGGCATTTGCACCAGGTGGATCACTTCACACCCCTGCCGACACTCTACCCACCGGCGCTCGGCACGCCAAAATTCATCCTCGTGGATCTCACCGAGCAGTTCCTTGGGGCATACGCCAACGGCAGGCGCGTCATGTCCTTCCCCATCACTTCCGGCAGCCGCACCAAACCCACACCAGTGGGTCTGTTCAAGGTGACCGCCTACGATCGCCGGCACAGCTCGTCGCTGTATGACCTCGAGGGCACGGACAAGCCCTATCCCATGCACTACGCGCTGCGGTTTTTCGTCAGCGCCAACGGCATTGCCGACTGGATCCACGGACGCGATGTGCCGGGCTACGCCGCCTCGCATGGATGCGTAGGACTTTATGACGAGCGGATGCAAAGGGAGTACTACGGTCAGCCCCGCCACCCGATCCTGGAGGATGCGCGCAGATTGTTCAAGTGGGCGATTGCGCCGCACCACGGCACGGGCGGCTTTCACTTGCTCGCGAACGGGCCACCGGTGATGATCATCGGGCATGCGCCGGACTTTCCGCCCCCTCGGCGCAAATGAACCAACGCTGCCGCTATGCGGTGTAAATCGACTCTTTATCGCCTCTGACACTCGCCTCACCCGGGCCGCACTGCAGCGCCCGTCGCGCACAGCGCCTGATCGAGGTCGGCCCACAGATCCTCGATGGCCTCGATGCCCACGCTCAGGCGCAACAGCGAAGCCGGCAGATGTTCCTGTCCGGGCACCCGGGCCCGCCGTTCGATCGTCGACTCGACCGCACCCAGACTGGTGGCATGCTGAATCAGGCGCAGGCCGGCACACAACGCGTCGGCCGCCGCAGCCCCCCCCCGCACATCGAACGAGATGATGGTGCCGAAGCCCGCGAGGACACGGCGCGCCACCGCATGAGTCGGATGGCTCGCGAGGCCCGGATACCGCGTCTGCAGGACCTGTGCATGGCGTGCAAGGCGCTCGGCCAGCTGCATGGCGTTCGCTTGCGCGCGCTCGAGCCGCAAGGCCAGTGTGCGGGCGCCGCGTACGGCCAGGAACGTCTCGAGTGTGCCCGGCGTCGCGCCCGAGAGCTCCCGAGACCGTCGCAACGCCGCGCCAAGCTCGGCGGCACGCACGCTCACCAGCCCACCGAGCAGATCCGAATGGCCGCCGATGAACTTGGTGACCGACTGCACCGCCACGTCCGCACCGAGCGCGAGCGGACGTTGATTGAGCGGAGTGGCAAAGGTGCTGTCAACGGCTAGGATCGCTCCCGGCTTGCGCGGCGCAGCGCAGATGACCTCGAGGTCCGGTACCGCCAGCAGCGGATTTGACAGGGACTCGAGCCAGATCAGATCGGCCGTGCTGCAGGCTTCGATCCAGCGCTGGGTGTCGGTCGCGGCAATGCGCCGCACGCTCCAGCGACCGCGGCCCTGGCCCGCCTCGGCGAGACCCGCAACACCCTGATAGCCGTCATCAGCCAGGGCGATGATCGAGCCGGTCGGCAGCTGATCGAGCACAGCCGCGACTGCCGCCATGCCCGAGGCGAATGCCACCGCGATACCCCCTTCCAGACCACCCACGATTTCCTCAAGAGCCTCCCAGCCCGGCAGACCATGACTGCGGGAGTAGGTTCGGGGTTCGCCCATCACGAAGTTCGATGCTGGCCATGGTGGCACGTTCAGGGGTGCACCTGGACGACGGTCCCGACCGGCCGAAACCAGCCACGAGTCAATCGAGCCTGGGCCCACCCCATTGGGTGCACTTGCTTTGTACGATGTCATGGCGCAATGGTAGCCGATCTGCCTTATCAGGCTCCCAGTCCGATCAATGGACGGCAGCACGTGCCCGGCACTGCCGGCAGGGGTAAGGCGTGGGCCATACTGAGTGCTTATCGGTCGATTTCATGACGTTACGCACGCTTTTTAGGGCCATAAGTCGGTAGCCTCACGCGCAGCCTGTCCGGCTCGGCACGCACCGAGCCGATGGCGATCAGATTCCCTCGTCGGTCCTGTCCCGTTCCGCTCCCTACCGTGCTCAATCCTGTCGATGCCCCAGTTCCACACGAAGTCGTGCCACACTCCGGCGCG
Organism: Pseudomonadota bacterium; assembly: GCA_021822385.1. Lineage (GTDB taxonomy): Bacteria > Pseudomonadota > Gammaproteobacteria > Steroidobacterales > Steroidobacteraceae > 13-2-20CM-66-19. The sequence continues at coordinate 31,940 of JAKARC010000015.1, read as the reverse complement.
CGGTTCGCTGCGGAATTAATCATTGATTCCCTGCCCGACCTTGTTCTCTGGGTCGGTCGGGATGGCACTTTGCTGGCCCACGGGGGTGGCGGCACCACATCCGCGCTCAATCCCCGCCCCGGCAGCATCGGCAAATCGGTCGATGCCATCTGGCCCGCACGTCTTTCGAGCCTCCTGAAGCAGCTCGCGCGTACGGTCAGCGCTCAGCATGAAGCCGCAGCCGCACGCTTTACGAGCTGCGGCGTCGAATATGTCGTGCACGCCTCGCCCCAGGGTACCGATCGCGTCGTGTGCGTCATCCGCCCGTTGCGCGACGTCGCCGTCAGCGAGCCCCCTCCGGAATTCGAGCGAGGCACCTTCCTGCAGCGGTTGCGGGAATCTTTGGCGTGGGCGACGGTGCGCGAAACGCCGCTTGCGCTGGCCATCATTCACATCGATGGGTTCGCCGATATTTCGGCGGTGCTCGCGGCCGAGGTCTCCGAGCAGGTCATCGGCGCGGCGCGGCGCCGACTTCCGCCGCAACGCGAAGACCCGGCATCCGCGCGCGGTGGACCGTGCGCATATCTTGGACTGTTGAGCGCGAGCCTGCTTGCGGTCGTCATCGACAGCGACGAGCGGGCAGCGATCGAGGCGTGCGTGAACGACATTTGTGCCAGCTTGCGCGCGCCTATTCATTGCGCTGAGGCCGATTTTCATCTGACGCCCTATGTCGGAGTTGCCATCGCGGGTCGCGATACCGACTCACCACAGCTGTTGCTCGAGCGGGCACGCGCCGCCTCGCTGCAGGCGCGTCGATCGGGACGCACCCGCGACATTCATTTCTTCACCGACAGTGTGCAACTGCGTGCCTTGGCGCGTATCGACCTGCGCGCCGAGCTGCGCCGCGCCATCGACAATGGCGAGATCCGCCTGCGTTACCGCGGTCGCCACGATCTGCGGACCGATCGCCTCGTGGGCTGGGTCGGCTCACTGCACTGGATTCACCCGCAGCGTGGGCAGATCCGACCCGCGGAATTCATCCGGGTCGCTGCAGCGACGGGACTTGCGAGCGCGCTGTCGCGCTCGGTTCTCGAGCAATTGCGCGAGGATTTCGCGCGACTTACCGGTCGCGGTGCGCTCGAGGGATGCATCTCATTTGCCGCACTGCAACACCATGTGCTCGATGATCTGTTTCTGTGCGATGTCGCGCAGCTCGTCGCCGCCGGCGGCATACCGGCCGCCCGCCTCGAGTTGCGCATTGCCGAGAAAGTGTTCGTGACGCGCCCGCCTGAACACGCCGAGGCGCTGAAGCGCCTCGGCGTGCGTCTGGTCGTTGATGAAGTGGGCCGGGACCTCGGATCCCTGCCCGCACTCGCCCGCGCCCCTCTGTCCGGTTTGCAGCTCGACCGCGCCTGGGTCACGGTACTGCACACCGACCCGATCGCAGCCACGATCTGCCGCGCTGGTATTGCGTTGGCCAATGCCTTGGGCGTGGAGCCGATTGCCAGTGGAGTCGATACGGTCGAGTCGCGTGCCACCCTGCTTGCCTTGGGCTGTACCTTTGGCAGTGGCGACTTCTACCGCGAGGAGGACTGGCCTCCTCTGGCGCCCCCACTTTGAAATCAGCCCTGGCGCGCTACGCGCGCCGACGTGGCATGCGATCCGCGATCACAGGCAAATTTATCGCGCGCTCATACAGGAGGAGGCACCGAAAACGCAGAATCGCGCGCAGTGCGGATGGTCCAGAGTGACGGATCGGGACGCCTCGGCCAGAGTGCTGCCGAGGTCGAATCGCGCCTCGTACGGCAGTAACGTGCAGGCAACGACAGAGGCCTCGAGGTCACCTTTGCGCTGCACCACCATGCGCGCAGTGCGGCACATTGCGTCGGCCCCGCGCGCGCGCAGCGCCGCCCAGGCGGCGGCACTGACGCCGCGTACTTCCGCCGGTACATTCATTTCGGGAAATAGCACAAGATGCTGAGGATCGGAGGCATCGATCGGCCAGTTCCGCGTCGCGAACAACCTGGCAAATCCGGCACGAGTCTCAGCTTCATTCTCCGCCGCGGGATCGAATCGTGCGGCGATCGACGGCATAAATCCGGCAGCAACGAGCGCGTCGATCCCTGACAGCGCCGCCGCCCATGCACGCGGACCCCGCAACGCAGCGTGGCCCGCCTCTGTGTAATGATCGAGCGAGACGCGCAGATGCAGATCACGGTCGCGCCATGCAGCGAGGGTCGCGAAATGATGGCGCAGTGGTCTCATCGCGTTGGTCAGCACCAGTACTCGATAGCCACGTTCAAGACCAAGATCGATCAATGCTTCGATATCCGGGTTCATGAACGGCTCCCCACCGGTGAAGCCAATCTCGCGCAGCTGCGGATGACGTTCGGCCGCCTCATCGAGGATGCGGCGCACCGTCTGAACTGGCAGCCAGGCAAGCCGATCATTGCTCGGACTGCTCTCGATGTAGCAGCCGCTGCAGGCCAGGTTGCACAATGTTCCGGTGTTGAACCAGAGCGTTTCAAGCGTCTCGAGCGCGACCTCGGCGTCGGTCCCCGGGGTCTTTTCCAGTGCCGTGGCGGTTGCGGCCCGTTCCGGATGGGGCAGGATGTCAAGATTCGGCCAAATTCCGCTCTCGAGTGTCGCGGCGTATTCGGCGGGCAGGCCGGCACGCCGCATGGCGCGCGCGGCGGAGCGGTAATCGTATTCGAGCGGGTGCAGCTCGAAGACCGGACCCTCGTCGGCGCATCGCACCAGCGAGTACCAACAGCGCGGCGTGCCATCATTGGCCGGCATGCCGATTGCGCCGGCATTGTGCCAGAGCTGCTGCCCGATCCTGCGGGTGAAGCCAATGCCGGTGTGTCCCGCAATGACACCCTCGCATCCTGTGAGCGCGATTTCCTCGGCGAAGATGCTGTCGGTGTCTGAAGCGAACAGAAATCGGTTGATGCGGCTCGGTGCGCCATGCACGACCGCAAATCGCGCTGCCCCGATCACGAGGTCGATCCGTCGGGGGAGTGAGGCCATCCACAGGCGCGCATCCGCATCGATCCGCTGATCGGCGTAGGCGAACCACGCCGTGGCGAGACGGTCGCACGATGAGCCCGGAACAAAGCCGCAGCCGCAGTCGGTGGCCCGCGCTGCCAGCTGTTCCTCGCAATTGCCCATCACTGTGGCAATGCCGTGCCCGCGGATCAGATCGACGCACTCCTGCGGATGGGCGCCATAGGCGACAACGTCCCCGGTGCAGATCATTCGCTCGGCCGGGATCCGATGGTGCCGAGCGACATCGAATAAAGCACGTGTCGCGGCAAGATTGCTATAGCAGCCGCCGAAGACGAGGACCGATTCCTCGGCAACGATACAGGGAACGGCAGAATGGGCAGTGATCCGCTCGAGCATCCTGCGACTCCTCACACCTCGCTGACCGGGCGCGTCGCGCTGATCTGTTCAAGCGCAAGACCACAGCCCTCAATGCCCCCGCGCAACCGCCAGATCAGGATCGCGACCGCACCGAGCGCCCAGAACAGAGCGAGCATCAACAGTGCCGCTGGCATGCTTCGTGCACCCACATAACCGACCAGGAAGGGCGCGAGTGCCGCACCGATCCGGCCGACGGCAACGGATGCCCCGATGCCGCTCGCCCTGAGCGCCGTCGGAAACAGCTCGGAGAAGGTCGGATAGGCCGCAATCCAACTACCGGTCGCCAGCAGATTGACGAGTGCGAAACCGAGCATGATGGGGCCGGCGCCGAAGCGGGTGATCATGGCGAAGCCGACGAGAGCAAGCGCGGTGGCGAGATAAAATCCGCCCACGGTCCAGCTGCGTCCGAGCCGGTCAAGCAACGCCGCGGCAACGAGACCGCCGATCGCGGCACCCACGCTGCCGGCGAGATAGAACAACGGCAAGCGCGCCGGCGGCAAATGCAGCGCCGGCACGACCACAAGCGGCAGAAATGCGAACAAACCATAGTAACCCGAGGCCTCCGCAAAATCGAGCGCCGCACCGAGCAGGAGGCGCCCCGGATAGTGACGCAGGAGCCTGCGGAAATGCCCCGTTTCGCGCCGGATGCGGTGTGCTATCGGCGTCGTGGTGGCAGGCGGCAGCGAGGTCACTCCAGCCTCGATCGCGCCGATGATGGCACGCGCATCCTCGGTCCGTCCCGCATTGATCAGCCAGCGCGGACTCTCCGGTAGGTGACGCCTGAACCAGGCGGCCGACAGCGCAATCAATCCACCGATGCCGAACACCACCCGCCAGCCGATATCGGCCGGCAGCGTCGAGAGTACCAGCCACGCGAGCAGCGCCGCCATGAAGCTGCCGATCGGCCAGAAATTCAGCACGATCGCCGCGGCTCGACCCCGCGAGCGGCTCGGCACGAGTTCAGTGATCGCCGCGTTGATCGCCGAGTATTCTGCACCTACGCCGATGCCGGCGAGCACGCGCAAGACGAGCAGAACAGCAATATTCGGCGCGAACGCAGTCGCCAGCGTCGCCACACCATAAAGCACCAGGCTTGTCAAAAACACTCGGCGCCGGCCGAACCGGTCCGACAAGGTGCCAAAGCCCGCCGCTCCGATCATCAGGCCGACGAACCAGGCCGCCAGGATGATCGACATCGCATTGCGGCCGAGAAAAAAATGCTGGCGCAATGCCGCCAGCACATTGCCGATCAGCGTGACCTCGAATGCATCCAGCGCCCAGCCGAGTCCGAACAGGGCAACGGCAACCGTATGAAACCGGTTCCAACGCACGGTCGATAGCGTATCGAGCAGGCGGTCGTCTGCAGTTGACATTCACGGGCGTCCTGTCGAAGTCTCCGCGGCGCTGCGTCATGGTGTGTCAGTGCCGAACAGATCCGCTGCCGGCAGCAGCTCGGGCGCCCACGGTGTCGCGCATGGGCTCCGGTTGCGCGGCCGTCGGGTTGCGCTGTATGCATAGTCAGCTTACACCGGATCAATCCTGCGCGAACGCCATGGCGCAAGGACCGCCGCGGTCCGTCCGCGTCCGCACTGCAGACCCGTCCTCGGCATGCGATGGCCCGCCGCCGCGCACTGCCCTGGAGCATATTACACGGCAATATACGTAATTATCCCAATATTCGCGCGCGGGCGCTTGGCCAGACTGCGATCGAAGCACTGGTGGGTAGACCCGCACGAGGGTCGGCGTAGTGTGTCCGCTTGATTCCCGCCAGCGCCACGCATCGGAGTACCGATGTGCAGAAGCAGCGCTGCGGGAGCAGACCATTGCGACGTCGGATTCTGTGCATTTTTCCACGCTACACCCCGTCTTTCGGCACTTTCGAGTATGCCTACGCCCTGTGCGGACACATTCGTGCCTTCATGCCGCCGCAGGGAATTCTCACCATCGCGGCGGCCGTCCCCCGCGACTGGGAGGTGCGCTTCCGGGACGAGAATATAGCGCCCGCAACAGCCGCGGACTTCGCCTGGGCGGAGGCGGTACTCGTGAGCGGGATGCACGTCCAGCGCGCGGCGATCGACGGCATCAATCGGCGGGCACACCGGGCGGGCAAAACGACGGTGCTCGGCGGGCCGGCAGTATCAGCCAGTCCTCAGCAGTATCCTGACTTCGATTATCTGCACATCGGCGAGCTCGGCGATGCCACCGAGCAATTATTCGCACAGCTTGACGCCTGTCCCGATCGGCCGCAGCGGCAAGTGCGCCTGCAGACGCAGATACGCCGTCCCCTCGATCAATTCCCTCCGCCAGCCTACGCCTTGGCCAAGCTCGAGCGTTACTTCATCGGCAGCGTGCAGGCCTCGAGCGGCTGCCCCTACCGGTGCGAGTTCTGCGACATCCCGGCGCTCTACGGCCGGGTGCCGCGTCTGAAGAGCCCACAACAGGTGCTGCACGAACTCGACGTTCAGCTGGCCCACGGCGTGGCCGCGGCCATCTATTTCGTCGACGACAATTTCATCGCCAACCGCAAAGCTGCGCGCCAGTTGCTGCACACGCTGCTCGATTGGCAGCAGCGCAACGGCTATCCCGTTGAGTTTGCCTGCGAAGCCACGCTGAACATCGCCAAATATCCAGATATTTTGGCGTTGATGCGCTCGGCCTGCTTCACGACCGTGTTCTGTGGCATTGAGACACCGGAGCTCGACGCGCTGGCGGCAATGCACAAGAACCACAACACTTCAGTGCCGATACTCGATGCAGTCAGGACGTTGAACGATTACGGGCTTGAGGTCGTCTCCGGGATCATTCTCGGCCTCGATACCGACACACCCGAGACGCCGAGCCGTATCGCCGAGTTCATCCGCCGCAGCCACATCCCACTGCTCACCGTGAATTTGCTGCAAGCGCTGCCACGCACGAAGCTTTATGAACGGCTCGCGGCCGCTGATCGCATCTGCGAGGATCCCGACCTCGAATCGAACGTGCGCTTTATGCGTCCCTACGAAACGGTGATCTCGGCGTGGAAGCAGCTCATCGCCACCGCGTACAGTCCGGAGGCGGTGTATGAGCGCTTTGCATGGAACCTGACCCACACCTATCCGAACCGCGCACCGCGGCCGCGGAACTCGGCCCGTGTCTCCTGGTCAAACATCGGTCGCGGCATGCGCATCATGGCCAATATTCTCGTCAAGATTGGTATTGCCTCGGATTATCGCACCACGTTCTGGCGCACGGCCTGGCCGCTGCTGCAGCAAGGCCGGATCGAGGAAGTGATTCATGTGGGGCTGGTCGCGCATCATCTGATCACGTTTACGCGTGAGGCGCTCGCCGGCAAGCACAATGCGTCGTATTATTCGTCGCGGGCAGCGCCACCGGCGCAGCGCTCAGCGGCGCGCTAGTCGGACTGCGGAATGTTCGCAGTCCGACAACCGCCATCCAATTCCAATTTCCGCCATACGCCCGTCCACCGTTGGCGCCGGTTCGTTGCATCCAATACGCAACGGAGCAAGCTGCGCACGATTGCGGACGCAGACGCGTGACAACTGCTTATTGTGACCCTGTGATTACTCCTGTTTCCTATGCGCACACGCGACCACAGGGTTGACGAGCGCGGAGCGAGCGGCCAATGTATGACCGGTGCGCGTGGCGAGTACGACCGGCTGTTGGCGCAACAGCGGCGCAGTTCTGTGCCGGGCTCGAGGCTGACCCACGCCGCGGGAGACTGGATGGTGAAAGGATAATACGGTATGACATACGGTCCGCTGATCACGGTCCTCGTGCTTGCCTTGTTGCTTCTGCCCGGCATGCAGCTGCTGCGGCGGATGGTGGATTTTACCCGCTTCGTCGCACCACAGCGGCGCGATGTGCGTGAGTTACCGCCCACCATGCGCCAGCCATTTTCGAGCATCGCCGCGCAGTCGGCCGGCCCACTGGAGCGCACCGCGACGCCCGGGCCTGGGGCGCGAGGAGCGCGCACGCGCCTGATCGAGCGCTTCGCCCCGCTCGAGGCGAATGCATTGATCGCTACGGCCCTTGACCGGCGCCGGGCCGAGGACTTCTCCGAGCGTGCCTTTGTCACGCCGCTGCAGGAACTCCTGCACGCATTGCATGCGCAAGCGGAACTGTCGACTTTTGGCCAACTCGCGACACGCTTTGACGCCCTGCGGTGCCTTGACAACCAGTTGGCGCTGGCGAGCGCTGAGCGGGTTGATGCGAGCATTACGCGCCGCGATCTCGTGCGTCCGATCTTCATCACTGGATTGCCGCGTTGCGGCTCCACGTTTCTGCACTCCCTGATCGCACTCGATCCGGCGGTGGCCGTGCCGCACAGCTGGCAGGTCATGTATCCATATCCGCTCCCCGGTCTGCGCAGCCGCATCGAGACCCGCCGCGCCCGGGTCGCGCGCCAGTTCGCGTTTTTTCGCTTGCTCTCCCCGCAGCTCAGCGGCATGCATCCGCTCGCAGCCGATGCACCCCAGGAGTGCACCGACATCACCGCGCAGGTCTTTCAAAGCTTGCGCTTCGATACCATTTATCGCATACCGATGTATCGCGACTGGCTGGACGTGTATGGACACGAGTACGCGTATCGATTTCATCGCCGCTTCCTGCAACACCTCGATGCGCAGCACCCAGGCGCGCAACGCTGGGTGCTGAAGAGCCCCGATCACGTATTTGCGCTGGCGGCGCTGCGCAAGGTCTACCCGGACGCGCATATCGTGATGCTGCATCGCGATCCGCTGAGTGTACTCGCCTCGGTGGCCAAACTGACCGAGATCCTGCGGCGGCCGTTCACCCGTCATCTCGATCCCGTGCAGATCGGCGCGGAGATCAGCGCGCGCTGGGCCGAGGGCGCCGAGCGCATGGTGGCGACCCGAGCGGCGGATACGAATATCCTGCACCTGCATTACAGTGATCTCGTGTCCGCGCCGATGGACACGATTGCAACTCTGTATCGGCATTGCGGCATGCCGCTCAGCGCCGCGGCCGAGATGCGCATGCGCGCAGCGCTGCGCGCCCGACCGCGCGGCGGGTACGCAGTGCATGCCCACCGGCTCGAGTCCTTCGGACTCGATGCGGGGCAACTGCGCGAGCGCTTCGCCCGCTACATGCAGACGTTCGACGTGCGTCCTGCAGAGCGGGCCCGTGCCGATACCGCGCAGGTGATGACGGACAGCGCATGAATCGTTGGAAGATCCTGGCCGCCCTGCTCGGCGCCGCGGGGCTCGTCGCAGCAATCGGTTACGCGGGGTTCGATGCCGTCGGACACGTCGCACAGCGGATCGGGTTTTCCGGCATTGCCCTCCTTGCGGTGCTGCATCTGCCGCTCATCGCGCTGACCGGCTATGCGTGGGCGGAACTCGGCGCCGCGCTGAGCAATGCCCCTCCCTGGCAGTATGTGCAAGCCCGCTATATCCGTGAATCCAGCGCGGATGTGCTGCCGTTTTCTCAACTCGGTGGCATTGTCGCGGGCGCACGGGTGCTGGCGGTGAACGGCATCGGCGCGATGCCGGCGAGCGCGTCGCTGCTCGCCGACCTCGTGGTCGAGCAGGCGGCGAAACTACCGTACGTGCTCACCGGCGCGATTCTTCTGGCGGTCGGGTGGCGCACCGCCTCGCTCTCCCTGATTGCCTATGCGCTGGTGCCGGCGCTCGGGCTCATCTGTGCCGTGCTGTTGTGGCGGGAGCGCGTCTTGTCTTTGCTCGAGCGCGCTGCACAACGGCTCGCGCACCGGCTGCCGGGCCTGCGGCTGGGGTCGGCGGCCGACTTTCCTCTGGCGCTGGATCGACTCTTTACGGTGAACCGACGGACCCTGACTGCGTTTGCCGCGCACGCGGCCGCCTGGATGCTGGGTGCCTTCGAGACGTGGGTCGCTCTGCATCTGATGGGAGTGCCCGTGTCGGCAACACAGGCATTCATCATCGACAGTCTCTTTTGCGGATTGCGCACACTTGGATTTGCAATTCCCGCCGCTCTCGGTGTGCAGGAAGTCGGTTACGTGCTGGTGTGCGCACTGGTCGGCGTTCCCGCTGCTCCGGCTGTTGCCCTGTCCCTAGTCCGCCGCGTACGCGAGTTCCTGCTCGGGACGCCCGGGTTGGCGCTGTGGCACGTCCTTGAAAGCAGGCACGCCTTGACAGGGGTTGCCCGGGATTGACGCGCCCGGACCGACGTTCCTTATTCCCGCAAGGGTACGCGGCGTGCGTGGGCCAGCCGCACGAGCCGGCGCCAAAGGAGAAACAGCGCCGTCTCGATCGCGGTACCAAGCAGTACCGCCAGCGGGAACTGGAAGTTCGGATGTGCCATGACAAACGGTAACAGGCCCACGGCGAGCGCTGGCGGCACATGCAGGTCGAGAATCCGCACGATGAAGGCGCTCATCAGAATGCTGCACATTGCCCCGAGAGGGTCCACCCCCAGCAGCTTGACACACGCCACCCCGATGCATGCCGTAAGACCGCACGCCAGCCCGAGTGCCACCGGCCGGCGCGCCCACGGACAGAGCGTCGTATGTGCAAAGGCCTCGAAACCGATGACAACAAGCGGCGGAAACAGCACCAAGCGCCATCCGGTGAGATCGCCGACGGCAACTGCCAGCAGCAGAAACAGAACAAAAAACGGTACCCAGCTGAGACCTGCCGGTGCCCGCTCCACGGCATCGTCCACCCTGTCCTCGACGGACTGACCGAGCGGTGCGGATGCCGGCGCCCAGCGCTTGCGCAGCACCGCAATGCCTGCGAGCACGCCCGTGCCGATGAGCAGCGCCGGTGGGTACCAGAAGCTGCGGATACCGAGGGTGAGCGGTAGGAGACCGGCGCTGAGGGCCGGCGCAATGGGTGATTGCAGTGTCCTGATCGCCAGCACCGAAAAGCCGACATCGAGCAGAACCGCCGGCATGCCATAAGGTAAATGCCGGGTGATCAGCGTGCCGGCCACGGCCGTCAGCAGCGGCGTGCCCATCAGCATCACGGGCGCTCCGGCCCACGTTCCGCGCGGACGTTGCAAGATATCGTGGCCGAGCGCGCCGAGCTCGGGAAACAAGATGTAGACGTAGCCGCTGGTCCAGGCGATGAGGGCAATCAACCCGATGTATGCTGCGGTGGCCGCCTCGGTGATCCACTGCGGTCGCTCCTTACCGCCCCCCACGCCGCCGCCCCTCATGCGCTCTGCAGCACACGATCCGGCGCATCGGGCCGAGTACGCCCCTGCGCATCCCTTGCGCCTTGCTGATGCATCAGAATCCGTGCAGGCTCAAATAGCCGACAACACCCGCGGCCACGAGACAATAAATGCCGAAGAAGTGCCAGCGGCCCCGCTCCAGCCAGCGGCTCAACCACTTCAGCGCAAGCAGGCCCGCGAGGAAGGCAAAGATAACCCCAAGGATACTCGGCTCGGCGGCCGGAAGCATGGCCGCCAGATGATCATGGTGCGCCCGATACAGCCGCCACAGCTCGCGCGCCACGGCCGGCGGCGTCAGCACCACGGCGAGCGCAAAACTGAAATCCTCGGCGCAGGCGCGGGTCACGCCCGAGAGCAACCCCGTTGAAATGGTTGCTCCGGAGCGGGAAAAGCCGCGGAACGGAACGCACAGGCCCTGGATCGCCCCAATCCAGCCATATTGTCGCGGCGTCATCTCATGCGTGCTCGCCGTGCTATGTCGGCGGTTTTCGAACAGACCCGCGACCAGGATGAAAACGCCGCCGACCGCCAACGCGATGGCAATCAACCCAAGGTGACTGAACAGCTGTTCGATCCAGGCGTGCCGCGGATTGCGCATAAGCACGTGTTCGATGAACTCGATCAAACCGCCGCCGACCACGCCGGTGAGAAACGTCGCGATCACCAGCGCGATGGCGAAATTCTTGAACTCCGCCTTGGAATTGAAAAATGTGCGCCGCCAGCGCTGCCAGAAATAAACGATTACGGCGAGCATCGTTCCGGTGTGCAGCATGACCAGCAGCAGCGTCATGCGCGGCGCGGCGGGATTCATGCCCATCAATTCCTCCGCGACGATCACATGCGCGGAACTCGATATCGGCAACAGCTCGGCGAATCCCTGAACGATGGCAAGAATGATGACGTGCACAATCGACATTGCAATTTTTCCTCACGTGACATGCCGGGCGGTTCGGGATCAAGGCCGCGCGCTTCCGCGGCGATCACACCGTGCACGCGCCGGCCCTAAATCTCGACGGCCCTTTTACCACAGGCACGCCTCGCATCGGCCATTCCTCGCTCTGCAAGGCCCACCGCCGTACTTACGGCATCACCGGCACCCGATCGACCGCACAGCACCGGTGACAGGCGTCGCACTGCGACCGACAGTATGTGCACAAGAGTTTTCTATTATTATCAACATATTGTAATAACTTTCAAGAGATTGCTTTACACCTTGGGCTCCGGTCCATGACCCTTGTCGGGATCGACCGCAGCCCGCGGCTGCCGTGTCCGGGGCTCGCGCGCAGGCGCAGCGAAAGGTCAAGTCCGCCGGTGCGCCTGCGCACGGGCCGCAGCCGATCGCGCAGTGCACTGGACATCCCGTCCTCGCCTCCGCCGCCACCCAGTTGCGCCATCGCTCAGCATCCGCCATCGAAGCAGCCCTCGGCGTCAATCAGCCATTCATCCGCAGGGCTCGATCGTCGCAAGCGCATCCAGCCGCGAACCGAGTTCACGAGATAGAGTTGGGCGGCGGCGCGCAGCGTCGCCACCGTGAAATCCTCCACCCTGATTGCACCTGACACAAGCAGAGCGCGACGGAACACGCCGGGCAATAGTCCCTGCGCGCTCGACGGTGTGCACAGTTGGCCGTTGATTCTGGCCACGACGTTTGCGTTGCACGACTCGGTCACGTAGCCCGCATCGTTCCAGAGTATGACGTCGGCCACGGCAGCTGCCGCGCCATTGTTCGCCGGCGCGCAGTGCCGATAAACCTCCCGGTGCGTCGTCTTGTGATAGACAAACGGGTCATGGCTGCGGATTGCCCGCGTCGCGAGCGCGACGCGTCCACCCTTGAGGCTCGCCAGCGGCGCCACCTCGATGCGGACCTCTCCCCATCTGTCAAGGAGCACCCGCACCCGCAGGCGGGACTCACTCCGGCTCCGCGTGCAATCCGCGAGCGCCGCACGCACGCGCGCAAGCGGACACTCGCGGCCAAAATAGGTTGCAGCCGCGACCAGCCTGTCCAGGTGATACTCGAGCAGATAGTATCCGGTGCGCACATCCCAGAGCATCGTCTCAACGATCTCAAATGGCGGAATTTGTCCACGCAACACGCGCGCTTTCGCCGCACACTCCGCATGCTCTTCCGCGGCGCTGGAATCGGCGACAATTCCTCCCCCGACCCCGTAGGTCGCGACATGCGCCACCGTATCCACCAACACCGTTCTGATCGCGACGTTGAATTGACTCGTGCCGTCGGGGCACAGGCAGCCGATAGCGCCGGTGTAGATCTCGCGCGGCCGCGTTTCGAGCTGTCTGATCAGCTGCATCGCACGCGCTTTCGGCGCGCCGGTTACGGAGGCGCATGGAAACATGCCGGTGAAGATCCCGACAACATCGGTCGCCACTTCCGCCTCGACTGTCGAGGTCATCTGCAGCACCGTCGGAAATTTCTCGATCGCGAACAGGTCCGTGACTCGAACGGAGCCGGGAACTGCAATTTTACCGAGATCGTTGCGCAGCACGTCTACGATCATGACGTTTTCCGCGCGGTTCTTCGCGCTCGCCCGCAGGGTCGCGGCAAATTCGAGATCCTCCGCCGCCGTCGCCCCGCGTGCGCAGGTTCCCTTCATTGGTTTGCATAGCACGCGACCGTCGCGCACTTTGAAAAACAATTCAGGCGAGGCCGAGCAGATATGGAAACGCCCGAGATTCAAGTATGCCGCGAAGTTGCCATGCTGAGCCGCTTCGAGCGCCAGGAACAATGACCAGGGATCACCATGAAAGGCGCTGTCGAGCCGGAACGTGTAATTGACCTGATAGGTGTTGCCCGCGGTAATGTGCCGCTGGATGCGCGCGATCGCCTGACGGTAGGCGCGCGCCGAAACTGACGGGTGCCATCGACATGCCTGCTGCGCGGCCGCGGTGAACAGCTCTGGGGACACAGCCTCGGGGCGCGCGTAGATGCCGAACCAGACGAGGGGCAGGGATCCCGGTGCGTGCGTCAACAGTGCCGGATCCATGGCCGCGCCCGCCTCATACGTCACGAACCCGGCCGCGTACATGCCCTGCCCAACGCGCGCCTGCACCTGCTCGAGACAGTCCATCACTTGCGCAGCCGTCCTTGCCTGCAGCACTTCCTGCGGCCGCCTGAACGCGAGCCAGCGCGGCGTGCCCGCGGCGCTCTCCTGCAGCACGACGCTCAATGCCTCCGCGGCGATTGCGCCGCCCGCACCATCTGCGGCGATCACTCGGTTACCCGCGGGTCGGCCCGTGCCGCACTCGAGCAGCCCACGATCTCCTCTGGTGCTGCCGTCGAGCGCGCGCCGGCACGTGCCGAGCCGTTTCCGTGTGCGCGCACCTGCGCCATTGACAACAGAGAGCGCCGTCGCAAAACTTCCATATGCTCCTGCTTGTAGACCCGCACCTGCGCCGGCCGCTGCCCACATGTGCATAGCGTCGTTCAGTGCGATTTCCTGTTACGGTAGCACACTCTAAATTGGCAAACAGTCGCGGACCAGAACATGACGGACGTGCACAAGGCGCTCGCGGAACTCGAGACCATCCGCAGTCAGATCGCGAGCGTCCTCGAGTTTCGTGGCTACGGACCGGCAACGCTCGCAGCCACCGGCCTCCTCGCGGTCCTCGCCGCCGCGCTGCAGGGCATGCTGATCAGGCAGCCTGCGCGGCACCCCGGCACGTATCTTAAGCTATGGGTGGCCACGGCTGCGCTTTCGTTGGCGCTGATCAGTCTGGAAGCAGTCTCCCGCGTGCGACGCAGTCAGAGCGCGCTGGCGCTGCCCATGCTGCGCTCGGCGGGCGAGGAATTCCTGCCGGCGATCGTCGCCGGCCTGCTCGTCACGGTGGTGATCTGGCGAGGAGCGCCGCAGGATATTTGGATACTGCCCGGACTATGGCAAGTGCTCTTCAGCCTTGGTGTGTTCGCCTCCTGCCGCCTGCTGCCGCGCCCGATGTTTGGCGCCGGGTTATGGTACCTCGCCAGCGGCCTGGTGCTGCTCGCCCATGCGAGCTGTCCGTGCACACTTTCGCCCTGGGCGATGGGCATTCCCTTCGGCATCGGTCAGACCGTGGTTGCCGCAGTGCTGTGGACTGCTTATCGGGAACATCATGAAATCGCGTAACGCGGAACGGGCACCGCCGCACCGATTTTCGTATGCGGGTCTTGACCGGGTTATTCACGAACGCGCGCGCCTCAGCATCCTCGCCTCGTTGCTGGCACATCCACAGGGCCTAACGTTTCGCGAATTGCTGCAGCTGTGCGCGCTCACCGACGGCAATCTCAATCGCCATCTGCAGGTGCTGCAGCTCGCCCGACTGGTAACCGTAACCCGGGCGCTCGGACCGGGCCGTCCGCAAACAACCTGCCGACTCACCGCTGCCGGTCGCAAACGTCTGCTTGAATATCTCGAAGTCCTCGAACAAGTACTGCGCGACGCCAGCCACGCCAGGCAAGCCGACGTGCCGCCGGCACCGCGGCCGGCACCCGCGCGAACTTGACCCGCCACGGCGGAGTTTTCCGCATTGGCGGCGGTCCGTACGGCGCGCGGGAGCGTAAGCTGCTGCGCAAGCGTGCACGCGCGCGGCGCCGCACAGCCCGTACGCGCTCTGCGGCCCACATCCGATGCAATGCGACGTGCTTGTACTTTGCGATAGAAAGTTTAAGATCACAGGTGTCGAGTGGGTGGGCAGCGCCGGTGTCTGTTACACCGGCGCTGCGCGCCGCCGAATCACGCTGATCCGTCCAATGGGAGTCTTCGCAGCTCATGACGCATACCAGCAGATCCGGACGCAATCCGCGCGCGCACCCGCTGGCGGCCGCGGTGGTGACTCTTGTGGCCTGCCTGCCGCCGCTTGCGCAGGCCACCGAACTCGCGTTACCGCAACCTCTTGCCGCGATTGCCGCCTCGACTTCCGGCAGCATGTTCACATCGATCCGCGCACCGACGCTGCACCTGCAGTGGCAAGATGCCGCGCGCACCCGCCGATTTCCGCGGCAGACGCGTGACCTCGCCGCGGCCATCCGGCCAACCAGATCCGCACACTGGTACCCAACCCAAGCGCAGACTCCCGCCCTTGCAACCGCCGCCCCGCCGTCCGTGCAGCGAGGTGCCGGAACTGCGAAAAAGCGCGTGCACCCGAAAGTCTGGTGGAAGCAGCACCCATGGGCGCTGCCGGCGATTGGCCTCACGGCGTTCCTCGCTGCCATGAGAATTCATGAAGGTACGAGCCACGGACCGTTCGGCATCGATTACCGGCTGACCCGACAGGACAAGAATGGCATTCTGTCCCGCTCGAACCAACTGGGTCTGGAATACGGTACCGTCGCGTTTGAGGCAGCCGGAGCATTGTTTTTCGGCAATCACAAGGGCATCGGCCATGTGTTCTGGCAGGCAGCCGACGCGTCGGTGTTTGCCGGATTTGCCGCCGATGCCATGAAGATCGTTTTTGCTCGCGCCCGGCCCTATCAGGGCAAGGGCCCTAATGCATTTTTCGATGGCGGATCGCGGAGCTTCCCGAGCGGAGAGGTCACGTTGCAGGCGAGTTTCGTCACGCCTTTCATCCTGCATTATCGCCATCGGTATCCGTGGATCTGGGCCGCGGAGCTCCTGCCGATCTACGACGCGTACGGACGGATGCGAAGCCAAGGGCATTGGCAGTCGGACGTCCTTGCCGGCTGGATACTGGGGACTGCATTCGGTTACTGGGCCTCGCGCCGCAAGATCCCGTTGCTGGTCGAGATTCTTCCGCACGGACTTTCAGTCGGTATCTACAAGCGCTTCTGACGAGGTCCCCGCGGGTGAGCACGCTGCTCCGCGCCCGATGGTTGATGGCAGCACTGGTGCTGCTGGCGCTTGCCGGCTGCGCCGCGCTGCCGTACGCGCACCAGTGGGGTCACAACGTAACGGTGACCCCGGGCTGGGCGCGCGTGCGCCGAGCGGCCTATGCGGCTGCAACGGACCCGTGGGTCTGGGGTCCGCTCGCTGCCGCCGGCGCTCTGCAGGTCGACAATCTCGATCACCGCCTCTCGCACTGGGGGCGAACACACACCCCCATTTTCGGCTCGAACGCCAATGCCACACGGTGGAGTTATCGGTTGCGCAGCGCCTCGGTTGGAATGGATATCGCGGCACTGTTATTTGCCCCGAGCGGGCGTTTCGGCGCCACATGGCTCGGGGACAAGGCCAAGGGATACCTGGTCAACCTCGTTGCCGCCACCACCGCAATCGAAACAAACAGTCTGATCAGCCGGGCGGTCCGCCGCGAACGACCGAATCGTGCCAACGATCACAGTTTTCCCTCGAACCACACCACCACATCAGCAGTCTATACCCGCCTCGCCATGCTCAATCTTGCCCAGATTCCAATGCGCCCGGGCGTGCGCATCGCGCTCGATGCCGGTTTGCATGGACTCACCTTCGCCACCGCCTGGGCACGGGTCGAGGGCGGCTGGCATTATCCATCCGATACGCTCTTCGGCATGGCGCTCGGTGATTTCTGCGCCGACTTCTTCACGCGCGCGTTCATGGGATTGAACACGCCACGGCGCATGATCGGGTTCTCGCCGTTGCCGGGCGGCGGCGTGCTCACCGTCGCAATGACCTTCGGCGGCCGCCATTGACGGGCATTGCGGTGTGCCTCAAGAATGCGCCCGCTGCCCACAGTGCCACGGCTCGATCGACGCAGTTCGCACGCGCAGCGCAATCCCGCGGCGCGGAGCGTGCGGCCGTGCCGTGCGCCGACACCCTGGGCATGATCGCAGTCCGCACCGCTGTGATGGGACAATTCCGGGAGTCAGCGCTGAGGCTGCTTGCTTAAGGCGATCACCCCCATCAGCGCCAGCGCCACGACAGATGACCCCGCAAGAAAGGGCTGCCGCTTGCGCACTTCGGCACTGGCTCGCGCCCAGTGCACCGAGTTTACGGCATGCAGATACCCTGCGATCACCATGATCGCCCCGAGCACCATCGGCACCACTCTGAGCAGGCGAACGAAACCGGCTGTGCGTTTTCCCGACCCGGCGGCTCGCGTCGGCCTCAGCGCGAACTCGACCACAAGCGACACAACGATGACTCCCGCCGCGACCAAGCCATTGTATTGCAGCAACCACAGACCCGCGCGGTCATCTTCTGCGATCGTTTCAAGACTCGAGTGCGCGTCGCGTCCTGCAAGCCGACTCACATGTGCATCGGTGTAGCCACGCTGGATGGCTGCCGCATTCAGCTCGTGGACGAGGTCGGCAAACTCCGCAGTGCGCGCCGGCTTTTGCGCTGCAACGATGCGTACGACGTTCGGCGTTAAACCACTGACCTGCCAGCCGTCAATGCGAGCGACGCGGGCCGGCGCGCTCGTCGCGAGAACGCCACCTAAAACCAGCGCCCAGAAGACGAAACTACACCGACAGACCGCATAATTGAGCCCACGGGTGCGCGGTGGCGAAGGCATGTGCGCCCGGCCGGCCATGCGAACACGATCATCGTTCATTGCACTCAATAACCTCTCGGGCTCCACCTCGCCAGAACATTCCGCGTCCAGCATCTGTAAGTGTATCGGTCACGCGCCGCCCGTTGCATCCGGATGCGGCAATGCTGCAGCGCTTAAGAGAGTTGGCACACGCGATCAGCTCCACCGTGATCAGCAGCGCAGTCGGCTACGGCATCCGGTCCCTGCGCGCCGCACTACTCCCGCTGCGAGACAAGGTCCCGATATTCCTCTTCGGAGTACTCCTTGTAGCCGTGCAGCATCGCTGACGCAATGTTGCTCTTACCGTGAATTTCCCTCATGACCACAGCAGCGATGTGTGCCAGAACGAAACTCGCCAGTGCGAGGAACAAGTACCTGTGCAGGAGCATCCACCCGGAGTCCATCTGCAGCGAACCACCGGGCAGGAAGGACAGATACATGCCCACAGCGACCTGCGCCGCGGCAATGAGGAAGAACATGAGATAAAACGGTCCTGCAAAGGCATTATGCCCGAGGCTTCGCGGACAGGGACGGCGACCCAAGCTCGCATAATAAAAAACCGTTCTGCGCCAGTTGCGCTGTTGCGCTTCAGTCAACGGTACCAGGTCGCGCCACCGATACCGTTCCGGCCCCACGAACAGCAGGGCGACTCTGATGCACAAAGCTGTTGCGAACGCATAGCCACAGTAAAAATGGGGAAGGTTCAGCGCAAACATCATACGGTTCGTGAGATCATCGCCCCACATCCAGAAGATCGTGCCGGTGCCGAACTGCAGCAGCAACGTGACTGCCAGCCACCAATGCAGTATCCGCATGAGCGGATCCCACGTCTTCACCAGTACGGCGTTCCTCTGAGAAGTCGTATTCCGAGGCTCGAAACGAGTCATCATTCCGCTCGCATGCACTTCGGTGCGCGCCGAGGCGCTGGACACTCACCTGCCGACCGCGTGGAACGCGGCCCCTGACCACCGGTTAAGGACGGCGACACGATCGCGTCCCAGAGCCGCAGGACTCCGCGGTCGGCTTCGACACGGTCGCACGCGGCCACGGCGCGTCGCACGTTGTCCGTGTCATGCAATTCGCGCCCACCGCCTGGACTCCACACCGTGCCCCGGTCTCAGTATCCGCTAGCGACGGGCCGTCGCGCAACACGCTGCGCGATGTCCGCTTCCGTTCGACCGGATGCTCTGTTCTGAGGCTCAGGTTCGAAACGACGGGTTCCGTCCCTGCAGTTGCCGCGAGCAAGGAACGCCCGGACAAGCTTTCGACGTTCAGCACTGCGGCGGCCCCCGCGTGGCACACGGGTTGTCGATGGCGCGACTAGCGTGATGACGAGTGCTCCCAGTGTCCAAACTGAGCGCACTCGAGCGCACCAGACCCCACCCTGCGGCGGGTACCTCGAAACTCACGGCGGGCCGGTGCAGATTCACAACAGCGCGCGGCGGATTGGCGCGATTCACTCAATTTCGGATGAGCACCGTGCACCGGCAGCATGCGCGGCGCGACTGGTCGATGGTATATCCAAGCGTACCGGCGCGCGTGCCGTAGGTATATCTGCGCATGCCTAAATGGTTGACGACTTGTAACCATAGAACAACGATCTTGCAGAGTGTGCGGCAATGAACCCAGCGAGCCGATATCCGCGATCACCGTGCACACTTGCGGTATTGTCCGTGCGCCCCGATTGCCGCGACGCTCATGCAAGCGTACCCCGGGCTGTACCCCGTCGCGCCGCCGCAGAGTGCCGGTCCCGAGCCGCTAATGACTAGCGCACTCGCACCGCCGCAAGTGCTGACTCATGCCGGCTTTGACGCCCTGCTCGCGGAGCTGAAGCGTAGCGGGCACCGCCTGCTCGGCCCGATCGTGCGCGACGATGTCGTCGTTTACGATGACATCGAGTCCACTGCCGACCTGCCGCGAGGCTGGACGGACGTGCAAGACGGCGGTCACTACCGACTGCAACGTCGCGGTGACGATGCGCTCTTCGGCTACGCTGTGAGTGCACAGTCGTGGAAACCGTTTCTGCACCCACCTGGGCAACGTCTGTGGAGCGCCCGGATGCGCGGTGATGCCGTGCAGATCCAACCGGAGCCGCCACCGAGCGAGCGCATGGCTTTCGTCGGAGCACGCGCGTGCGAACTGCACGCCATCGCGCTGATGGATCGGGCATTGCTCGGCACCGGACCCGGTGATCCTTATTATCGTGCACGCCGTGCGCAGGTATTCATCATTGCCGTAAATTGTTCTGTTGCCGGCGGTACCTGCTTCTGCGACTCGATGCACGCCGGACCGCAGGTCACCGCCGGCTTCGATCTGGCGCTCACCGAGCTGTCTGACCAGAGTCCGCCGGTGTTTTTGGTGCACAGCGGCACCACCGCCGGCAGCGCTGTCCTCGCCGCCGTGCCGAGCGCACCGGCCAATGCCGCGCAGATCGCGGCGGAGCAAACCATCCTCGCCCACACTCGCGCCAGCATGGGCCGAAAGATCTCGAGCACCAATCTTCATGACCTGCTGCTTGGTAATTTGCAGCACCCGAGCTGGACCGAAGTCGGCGAACGTTGCCTTGCCTGCGGCAACTGCACCATGGTGTGCCCGACTTGCATGTGCACTTCTGTCGCAGACGTCAGTGATCTTAGCGGTGAGCGCATCTCGCGCTCGCGACGATGGGATTCTTGCTATACGTCCGAATTCTCGTATTTGCATGGTGGCAGCGTGCGCCATAGCACTGCGGCACGCTATCGCCAATGGCTGACGCATAAGCTTGCGACTTGGCACGATCAATATGGCAGTTCCGGCTGTGTCGGCTGTGGTCGCTGCATCACCTGGTGTCCGGTCGGCATCGATCTGACCGAGCAAGTGCGGGCCATCGCCGCTCCACCGGCCGGATAGGAGCACGGGTGGAATCTCTCGAGCGCGTCTTGATGGAACAGCCGTTCTTCACCCCCCTCGATAGCGCGCACCGAGCCGCGCTGACCCGCTACGCCGAGCCTGCACAGTTCCCGCCCGGCGCATACCTGCTGCACGAGAACGCGCCGGAGGATCGCTTCTATCTCTTGCAACAAGGGCGCCTCGCCCTGCAGGTTCACGTTCCGGGCTGCGGCGCACGCCGCGTGCAGACGCTGCAGCCCGGTGAGATCGTCGGCCTCTCCTGGCTGATTCGGCCATATCGCTCGAGCTACGATGCTCAGGCCTTCGAACCGATACGTGCCATAGCTTTCGACGCCGCCCGCTTGCGTGCGCTGTGCGGCGCCGACCACGACTTTGGTTACGAGCTGATGCAATGCTTTATGCCGGTGTTGCTCCAACGCCTGCAGGCGGCGCGGCTGCAGCTCCTGGACGTTTATGGCACTCTCCTCTGAGGACTCCGGCACAAGACTCGCCTCCGCAGCGATGGTTCCGCGCATTGGTCGCATTTTGCGGCGGCACCGGGACGCCCCCGGGGTATGGACTGTCGAGATCGGGGAGACCGATCCCGGCGTTGTGCCCTGCGCTGCCGGTCAATTCAACATGCTGACCGCATTCGGGATCGGCGAGGTCCCGATCAGTCTCTCCGGGGACCCGCGCGATGGCACACGCCTGATCCATACCGTCCGCGCCGTCGGCGCGGTCTCGCGTGCCCTCGCCAAGCTGCCGCAGGGCGCCCCCATCGGGATACGCGGGCCCTTTGGCACCGGCTGGCCAATGCACGCCGCTCGCGGTCACGATGTGTTGCTGCTCGCCGGCGGCCTCGGCCTGGCGCCGTTGCGGCCGGTGATCTACCAGCTCCTCGCCGAACGCCCACGCTACGGACGGATCATGCTGCTCTATGGCACACGCTCGCCCGCGGAGGTGCTGTTCATGCATCAACTCGAGGCTTGGCGTCGTCATCTTGAACTGGACATCGAGATCACCGTCGATCATGCCGGAGCCGGCTGGCATGGGCATGTGGGGGTGGTCACTACGCTGATTGGACGAATGGGGCTGGATCCGGTGCACACCCTTGCCTTCGTTTGCGGTCCGGAAGTCATGATGCGCTTCGCCGCCGCCGCGCTCGAGGCCGCCGGTCTTCCCGATACTTCGATCCATCTGTCGCTGGAGCGCAATATGAAATGCGCCGTGGGTGTATGTGGACACTGTCAGCTCGGCGCCGCGTTCATCTGCCGCGACGGTCCGATACTGCCCTATGCTCGCCTTCGCCCCGCGCTCGCCATTCGGGAGTTGTAATGCGGACGGTTACGCGCAAGAGCCGCTTGGCGGTGTGGAAATTCGCCTCCTGCGACGGCTGTCAGCTGACATTGCTCGATTGCGAGGACGACCTGCTCGCACTCGCCGCGACAGTCGAGATCGCCTATTTCCCGGAGGCCGGACCGATGAACTCGGGCCACTACGACGTCTCGCTCGTGGAGGGCTCTATTTCAACTCCGGCGGCGCTCGAGCACATCCGCGCCATACGGCGCCGCTCGACACACCTCGTGGCGATCGGCGCCTGCGCCACCGCCGGGGGTATCCAGGCGCTGCGCAACTTCGCCGATGCCGCCGAATTCGCCGCAGCGGTCTATCCGCAGCCCGAGTATCTGCGCACGCTCGCCACCTCGACGCCAATCGCTGAACATGTGCCCGTTGATTTCGAACTGCGCGGCTGCCCGATCGACAAACAAGCGCTCCTCGAGGTGCTCGCGGCACTGCAGGCAGGTCGCCAACCGGTGCTCCCTCACCACAGCGTCTGCATCGAGTGCAAAGCCCGCAGTAGCGCGTGCGTGATGGTGAGCCGTGGCAGCGCCTGCCTCGGACCGGTCACGCAGGCCGGCTGCGGTGCGCTCTGCCCCGCCTATGGCCGCGGCTGCTATGGCTGTTATGGACCGCAGGAAGCTCCAAACCCGGCGGCACTCAGCGCACGTCTCGGTGCGCTCGGTGTCGGCGCACAAACGATGCGGCGACTGTACCGCACGTTCACGGCGGAGGCGGCCGCGTTTCGCGCCGAGAGCGAGCGCCATGGCGCGTAAGACGATCAAGGTCGACTCGTTGGCACGCGTCGAAGGCGACGGCGGTCTGCAGGTCCTCATGCGGGACGGCGCCCTCGAGAGCGCGCAGCTGCGCATCTTCGAGCCACCACGTTTCTTCGAGGCTCTGCTGCGCGGGCGCCACTTCAGTGAGGCTCCCGACATCACCGCGCGCATCTGCGGCATCTGTCCGGTGGCCTATCAGATGAGTGCGATTCACGCGATGGAAAATGCCCTCGGCGTGCAGATCGACGGAGCAGTGCGCGAACTGCGCCGGTTGCTTTACTGCGGCGAGTGGATCAGCAGCCACGTGCTGCACATCGTCATGCTGCATGCCCCCGACTTTCTCGGCTGTCAGAGCGCAATCGAACTGGCGCGCGAGCATGCCCCGCTGCTGCAGCAGGGACTTGAGTTGAAGAAGGTGGGCAATCAGATCGTCGCGGTACTCGCCGGTCGTGCGATCCACCCGATCAACGTGCGCATCGGGGGCTTTTACCGCGTGCCGACCAAGAACGAGGTGCGCGAACTGCGGGCCCCGGTCACGGCCGCGCGCGAGGCGGCCCTCGAGCTCGTACGCTGGAGCGCCACCTTGCCCTACCCGGACTTCGAGCGCGACTACACGTTTGTCGCGCTGCGCCACCCGCAAGAGTATCCGCTCAACTCCGGGCGGATCGTCTCGAACCGCGGACTGGATATCACAGCGGATGAATATGAGAGCTGCTTCGAGGAATGTCAGGTACACCACTCGAGCGCATTACATTGCCACCTCGACGGCGCGACGTATCTCACCGGCCCCCTGGCCCGCTACACTCTCAATAGCGACCGTCTCTCGCCCATTGCCCGCGAGGCCGCCGCCAGCGCCGGGCTCGGTCCGGTGTGTCGCAATCCATATCGCAGCATCATGGTGCGCTGCATCGAGGTGCTGTACGCCTGCGATGAGGCGCTGCGCATCATCACCGCCTATGAGCCGCCGCCGCGCTGCACTGTGCCGCTCGAACCGCGTGCCGCGCGTGCGTGCGCCGCCACGGAAGCACCTCGGGGCCTGCTTTATCACAGGTACACTCTCGATGGCGATGGCATCATCCAGGCAGCCCGCATTGTTGCCCCGACCTCTCAGAACCAGGGGTCGATCGAGGCCGATCTGGCGGAGTTTCTGCGCGGGCATCTCAGTCTGCCGCAATTCGAGCTGCGGCAGCACTGCGAACACTTGGTACGCAATCATGATCCGTGCATTTCCTGCGCGGCACATTTTCTCAAGCTCGAGGTCCTCTCGCGCTAGCCATGTCGAACTCGTGCGTCATCGTGGGCATCGGCAACCCGGCGCGCGGCGACGATGCCGCCGGTCACGAGGTTCTCGCGCGCCTGCGCGGGCGGGTGGGCCACTCTACGGTGTTGCTCGAACACGATGGGAACATGATGGATCTGCTGACGGTGTTGCAGAACGTACGCGACGTCACGCTCATCGACGTCTGCGTGAGTGGCGCACCGGCCGGGACGATTCTGCGCTTCGATGCCGCCCGACCGCTGCCCGCAGAGTTGCGCACTCATTCCACGCACGGTCTTGGCCTCGGCGCGGCCGTGGAACTGGCGCGGGCGCTGCAGGTTCTGCCACCGCGCTGCATTGTGTACCTCATCGAGGGCACCGGCTTTGCTCTCGGCGAGCGCCCCTCGCAAGCGGTGCAGGCGGCGATCGGGGCGCTCGCGCAGGCGCTCGCAGCGCAGTTGGGCGCGGTGCACGCCTGAGCGGGTTGCTTCATGAGCGAGCGCAGGCAAGCGGGCGGCTCGGCCAGTACGTATGCCGCTGCATACACTACGACTGTGCGACCCCAACCGGTGGTGCGAAGCTGCCTCAGCTGCCAACCCATACGCGCATTGCGGATCGGCGCGCGGTGGAATGCGCCAAGCGCTCTGCGATCTGAGAAACATGTCCGAGACCAAGGCAAGAATCGCCGTACTGACCAGTGGCGGAGATGCTCCCGGGATGAATGCCGCGGTGCGCGCCGTGGTCCGTGCCGGCATCGCCGCTGGCATGGAAATGTTCGGTGTGCGCCATGGCTACAAGGGCTTGATGGCAGGTGATTTCATACCGCTTGGCGCGCGTGAAGTTGGCGGCATCATCGAGCGCGGCGGTACCGTTCTCGGGACCAGCCGCTGCGAACCGTTTCGCACCGAAGCCGGCCAGGCGCAGGCCGTGGGGCGCCTCAAGGCAATGCGAATCGATGGTCTGATCGTCATCGGCGGCAATGGATCGCAAGCCGGAGCCCTGGCACTGGCGCAGCACGGTGTGCGGGTCATCGGCATCGCTTCCACCATAGACAATGATCTGGCGGGCTCGGACGTGACCCTCGGGGCCACCACCGCACTCGACATCGCGCTTGAGGCCATCGACCGGCTGCGGGTGACCGCGAGCGCGCATGGACGGGTATTTCTGGTTGAAGTCATGGGACGAAGGTGCGGCTACCTTGCGCTGCTCGCCGGTATCGCCGGCGGCGCGGAAGCAATCGTGATTCCCGAGGACGAGCTAAGTCCAGAAGACGTCGCAACCGCGATCCACGCCGCTTACCGGCGCGGCAAGAGTCACGCGGTCGTGCTCGTGGCCGAGGGGGCCCGCCACGACGCCGATGCCCTCGCCCGTTATTTTACCGAGCATGTCGAACGGCTCGGGTTCGAGCTGCGCATCACCAAACTCGGCCACGTTCAGCGCGGCGGCGCGCCGCACATCTTCGACCGGATCTACGCCTCCAATTTGGGTGCGGCCGCCATCGAGCACTTGCAGACCGGTGCCCACGGCGTGCTGCTCGGGCTCACCGGTGGACAGATCAGCGCGACGCCGCTCGGCGCACTCGCCGGCATGCACAAGACACTCGATCCGCGGCTCATTCGTCTGGCCCACGTGCTTGCGCAGTGAACGCCAGGAGGTAACGGCATGTTATTGCAAGAGATCTGCACACCTGAGGTCGCGCAATGCACAGCGGAGACGAGCGTGCTTGCCGCCGCCCGCCTGATGCGTACGCACCATGTGGGCGCTCTGGTCATCGTTGACACGACCGATGACGGACCGGTTCCCGTCGGATTGATCACCGACCGGGATATCGTGATCGAAGTATTGGCCGCAGAGCGCGATCCCGCCACGGTGAGCGTGCGCTCGATCATGCGCACGCCGGTGATCCTGGCGCGCGCTTCCGAACAGATCTCGCACGCAATCGAGCGGATGAGCGCCCATGGCGTGCGACGTATTCCGGTCGTGGACGAGCACGACCAGCTGATTGGAATTCTCACTCTCGATGATCTGCTCAAGCAGCTTGCGAGCGATGCTGTTGCCATCGCCGAGATCGTCGCGCGCGAGCAGAACCGTGAGCACCGCCAACGGCGCTGAGCCGGCGTCGCGGCGGCGGGTGTCATCGAGCGCTGGTCAGTGTGCAGGCGCCGCGGAGTGCTGCGCGCGCGGGATGGCCTTCTTCGGCCCGCAGCCGCGGGTCCAGGTGATGGCGCGGATGATACCGCGCCGATCCAAGTGCACAGTGACGCTGCAGCCGTCGAAATTGTACTGGTTGAACTTCCAGATCGCCAGGCGACTGCCACGCGTGTGACCATGGCGCCGTGCAATGGGAATGCTCCAGTGCATCTCAAGGGCGAACAGCGGCTTGCCAATGAAACGCTGCGCAGTCTGTGCCGGATAATGCGGCGCGGTGCTCGCACACCCTGTCACGAGCAGCGCTGGCGCGAGCCACACGAGCCTGAAGATGCGCCGCGCCGGCACGCCCGCACCGGGCGCGGCTGACCTGTGGCTCGATCGATCGAAGTGCGGCATGCGCCAGCTCCGATGAGAATGTGTTTCCATGATGCCGCAATTGGCACGCGCAAGCATCCTGGGCGCAGCGTCGGGCGGGCACAGCGGCCCGGACCGATGTAATTATCGACAGACCGGGTCAGTCGGACCGTGCTGCAGATCGCGGATCGCACCGCGTCGGCATCTGCAGCGCCCCGAGCGGGCTTGAGGATCGGCCCGGGATCGTGAGCCCGAAGCATGAGCCGAGTACCGCATCCCACTGTGCCGTCAGCTCGTGACCGAGCAGGTGCGCGATCCACTGCGCGATGCTCAGCTCGAGTCCGGTACCGTTCATCGGCGATTGCTCCGTACCCGCACGCGCCGCCGCGAGCGACGCGTCGAGGCTGCTCACCAGGGCGCTGTCCGCTGTCGCAGAGAGTTCAAGCCGCGCCCCGCTCGTACCGAACCGGCAACGTAGGCCAATACGGCCCTGGTGGGTGCAATCGAGCGCGTGCAGGAAAAGATTTCGCAACAACTGCTCAAGCAGGACGCGATCGCTGCGCAGCACGCCAGCGTCGCACTCAAAGCACAGGGCAAGGCCTTGCGCGCCCGCTCGGGCGACGAATTCCGCGTGCAGCGCCGCCGACAGTTCGGCGACATCGAACTCGCTGCACTGCGGCTCGACCATGCCTGCTGCAAGCTTGCCGAGATCAAGCAGAGCGTGCACGAGAGCGCTCATCGCCGCGAGCGCTCGCTCCTGATATCCCAGCGCCTCGAGGGCCTCGGGCGCACGCAGTTGCTGGCGTAGCATGGCGCACGCAAGCCGCAGAATCTGCAGCGGCGCGCGCAGGGCGCGAGTCGCGACGATCCAGGCGTCTTGCGGGTCCCGGTGCTGGGGGTCCTGCAGTGCGATGCGGGCCTGGCGAGGCCGGTGCGCATTGCGCGCCCGCAGGGCCACGATCGTCAACACGCTCTGCCCTGCACGCAGCTCACTGCGATGCGCCTCGAGCGCCTGTCCGCCCGCGTCCTCGAATAAGGCCGCAGCGGGTGCCAAGTCCCGCCCGCGGCGCACCAGCGACGTGATGACATTGCCGGAGAGTTGTGCCGCTGCAGGTCCGAACAGGGCCTCGGCGGCGCGATTCGCATAGACGATCGCACCGTCCGCGTCGCTGACCACGATGGCATCCGGCGCCCCTTCGAGCACACGGGCCAGGACGGGGATGCAGAGCATGTCACCTCCGCGCAGGGCCTCGATTCTAATGTCGAGCCGCCGGAACAGGTGTCACTCAGGTTACAGTTCGATCACGACCGGCGCTCCCCGGGCGCGCCGGTCGTGCGGGGAGCACGGTGAGCCGCTTCCGTTTCGGCGTGCGCCAGCAGCCGTTTCAGATCAACCGAGTCAATCGCGCCGCGGCGCAGTCCGACGACGCCCGCCTCGCGCAGATGGGTGAGCGCTCGGCTGAGCACCACCCGCACCGATCCGATCATGGCGGCGAGTTCGCTCTGCGGCAGGTCCCGCAGCAGATTCGGTCGTGACCCATCGAAATGGCGCAGCAGCAGGTGCGACAGGCGTGTCACCGTGTCGTGCACGGCGAGATCGGTGGCGAGCGCGGTGAGCTCGCGGAGCTTGCCGCCCACGTAGCGATGCAGGGCCAGTTCGAGGGCCGCGGAGTGCTGCATCCACTCGGCCCAGGCCGACTGCGGCGCGGCCACGGAGTGCACCGGCGTGAGCGCCCAAGCGCTTACGGCGTGCGGCTTACCATCAAGCAGACTCACGATATCAAATCCATCACCAGCCCCAAGCAGCCAGAGCGTGAGCTCGCGACCGCTGTGGGAGTTCGAACTGACGATCTTGACACGGCCGGAAACGATGATGCGGAACCGCTCGACCGAATCGTGCGGGCCCATGATCTGTGCCCCGAGCGGCCAGGACTCCTCGGTCATTGCGATCGCCATGCGCTGTGCGAGCGCCGCATCGACGCCCGCGAGCAGCGGGCTGTGCCTGATCGTACATACCGGTGTCATTCGCATAATCCTGCCGACCACCGTCCGCACCGTCCATGCGCATTGACCACAGGCCATTGTGGAATCACACGATGGCAGCATGTGCCGCTGCGGTGCGGTTTTCCAGCTGCCCGGGGAGTTCCCCCCGCCGCGGCCGACTCGAGCTCGAGGGTCCCGCCGCGCGACGCGCGTGCATGACTCCGATCGTTCTCCAGCCGGCTCACAACCGGACGCGCGCTACGCCCGGCTCAAAACGGAGCCGGCACCCGCCCCCACAAGCCCGGCGGGCGGCATGCGCATCCCGGCCAGAACCGTTGCCTTACGGTCATATCCTCGCCGCACTGCGACTGGGCAGTGATGCCAAGGGTTCGCCACCGGCACGTCTACGCGCGCGTTTGCCTCACCCGCCCGCCCGACCTCGAGTCGGGTATCAAGAGCTTGCAACGCACCCCTCTGTTGCAGGGGCGTTGCCATGCTTTTCCCGCGCGATCGAATTTACCGGGAGCGCACCGAGCAGCCGCCACGCGCTGCCATAAAACTGTCATGAATCCGCAATAGCGACGTCATCGACACCCTCTAATGTGCGCACCGACGAAGCCAAGGGCCAACCCTTGCGCCGTCACCGCATAACCAGAGGAGCCGCCGCATGTTCCCAGTTTCCCGTTCCCGCCGTACCGCCAGCGCAAGTATTGCGTGCACCGTTGCGGCCGCGCTGGCTGCAACGGCGGCGCACGCAACGCCAAGTCCGCTCCCTGCACCCGACCCGGGCAACCAGACGCTCACGCTGCAGCCCGTCGTGGTGACTGCCAAGGCGATGCAGCTGAAAAGTCTCAAGCAACGTTCCATATACGAGTCGGCGTACGGTGACAAGGCACTCGACCGGCAGCAGCTGAAATCCGCTGGCGTCGTTGGCGGTGCGGCCCAGGCTCTCTCCTTTGCGCCCGGCATTGCCGTAACCGGGTACGGCCAGACCGGTGGCACCAAGGCGAGCATCAGCATCAATGGTCTGAACCAGGGCTGGGCCGGGGTTTCTCCCGGAACGGTCGATAATGGCAACCTCGCGATCAGTTTCGATGGCATTCCCATGGTCAATCCTGCCACGGGTCTGTGGGAAACACCGGAGATACCTCAGACCGCGCTGCTGCAGGGCGCACGCATCAGCTACGGCCCCGGCAATCCCCAGAGCCGCTGGTACAACAACATGGGCGGCGGTGTGAACTTCGTGCCCGTGCAGCCGGCGGCCACACCGAGCGCGTATGTGCAGCTAACCGGCGGCAGCTTCAGCACCGAGAATGCCGACCTGATCGTCCAGACCGGCGACATCGATGGCTGGGACACGGTCATCGCCGGCGGCGGCGGCCGGGCGAACAGCTTCCATACCTCGCCCGACGGATTTGCCTGGCCGACGCGCAATTTCGCCGGTTTCCTCAAGACTCGCCGGCAATTCGACGACGGCAGCAGCATCAGCTTCGGCGCCTACCTCGCCGACGGTCACGGCTGGCGCCCGGTGCCGATTCCGCTCACCCCAATTGCGGGCCTCAGCGTCAACGGCATCGGTGCGAGCGGACCGCTATTGAGCGAAGCCACCACGGGTTATTACAGTACCGTCAACCAGAACATCTGGCGCAAGGACGACTATAACCGCACCTGGCTGGTGTACGCACGCCAGAACATCCGCATCGCGTCTCGCTCGATCCTGCACAATCAGCTCTGGTACCGGGCCGGTGCGCGACTGCACAATCATTACAACGACTTCGGTCTTGGCACCCCGGGGGCAGGCAACCTCTACGAGCACAACAATCCGACTTCGCACATGTATGGAGACAAGCTCTGGAGTGATATGTATCTGCCGTACAACACGGTCGGGGTTGGCGGCTATTTCATCAACAGCGTCTATAATTCCCGCAACGCCTTCTACAACCCGGGCGTGTGCGTCGTAACGCCGAGCGCGATCACTCTCGATGGCGGCGCGAGTGTGCCGGCCGGCACCAGCGTATGCGGCTCCGCCAGCGTGCCGAATGCGAATCGCCGCAGCGACTATTGGAATGTCACCGATCTGGCCGCATTTGTTCAGGATGCCATCACTCCGATCGCCGGCCTGACCATCACCCCGGGAATTCGGGTGGTGAATTTCCATACCGACTACTATCCTTACGGAACGACCTATTTCCAGCTCGCCGACATCCTCGGCCAGCCGACCGAGTCTAACCCCAACGCGCTTGGTCTGTTCAGCGGGCACGATCAGGGCGAGTTGCCGGCGAGCCAGACCAATTACAGCAAGACCGAGCCGTCGGTGAGCCTGCGCTGGCAGCCGCTGCGCTGGCTCGCGCTCTATGCGAACTGGGCGAGCGCATACCGCCTGCCACAGGTGGGCGGCGGCGGCGGCCTGTATCAGAGCGAACCGGTGGGCGGGGACATCCTGCAGCGCAGCCTCGAGTACCAGGCGGGAGTGAAGCTGTTCTGGCATCGGATCGGCGGCCTGACTCGAGTGCTCGTCAATCTGAACTACTATCACGATCACTTGAGCAATCAGATCATCGGCGTGAACAGCTCCGGTGGCGATTTCCTCGGGCTCGGCACTGGTGACTCGGTCTACCACGGCATGAATTTCTCGGCCGAGGCCAACTGGCACGCATTGAAGATGTTTACCAACCTCAACGTTGAAAAGGCGTATTTCAACTCGTACTCGTTCGCCGCCGCAGGCGGCGGCACGACCGATTACTCCGGTTTACCGGTGTCCGACACGCCGCAGAACACCTTCAACATCGGGGCCTACTGGACCTATCACTTTGCTGACGGCGTTGCGGTAAAACCCCGCGCCTGGTATCAGTACGACGGACCACAATACATATTCAACAACAACACCGGCGCTCCGACCAATCAGCAGATCGCAGGCTACGGACTGCTCAATCTGGCGCTGGCCGTAACTCTGCCGCAATCCTGGTATGCCGGCGCGGCAAAGTCGGTACGGGTGAAGCTCGAAGTGATGAACGCCCTCGATAAGCGCTACAATTTCTTCGAGTACATCTCAGCCGGCGGCCTGTACGGCACCGCGACGGCCGGCTATCCGCTCGCCTACGGCGGTCCGCCGCGCGCGCTTTACGCCACGATCTCGGCACGCTTTTGATGTCCCGACCCTGCGCGGCGCC
>JAKARC010000058.1 GCA_021822385.1 Pseudomonadota bacterium | reverse complement strand
GCGCACTCCGCGGCGCGGGAAGTCGAGTACATGAATGGCTCGGTGCTGACGCGCTACGGGGCGATGCGCGCGCGTGACGGGCATCCGGCGCCATACGACGTGAAATTCTGGAACATCGGCAACGAGCCCTACGGCAAGTGGGAGCTGGGCCACACCAGCGTGAAGTACTATGTGCTGAAGAACAACGAGTTCGCACGCGCCATGCGTCGGGTGGACCCGTCGATCACGCTGCTCGCCTCGGGCGACATGCCGGACGAGCGGATCAACACGGACAAACATGCGGCGATCTGCTCCAAGGGCGACTTCACCTGTGGATTCCTGAAACATTCCTGGGGTTACTTCGACGGCATCACCCAGCATTGGTACGCGAGCGCAGTGCCCGGGGCGCATCTTGCCGCGAGCCCGGCGCGGCCGCACCCGACGCTGCTGCAATGGGTTCGAGTCCCCTCGGACGTGGTGCACCTGAAAGTCGAGGAATGGCATGCCTATCAGCGGCTGTTTCCGCGCATGGTCAAGAAGAAGATCTTCATGTCCATCGACGAGTACGCGTATACGGGTGCGCCGCCGAATCTGAAGCTGGCCATGGCCTATGCCATGATGTTCAACGAATTGCTGCGGCATACGGCGGCCGTGCGCATGACGGCCTTCACCATGGGGGTCTCGACGCTTGATTTCACCCGCACGCGGGCAATCCTGAACACGACCGGGCATTTGTTCAGGCTCTACACCCAGCACATGGGGCCGGGGCTGATTCCTGTGAGGCTCACCGGCAATTCACCCCAGCCCCGGCCGCGACATCATGTGTTCGGGAACTTCCCGCACACCAACCCGGGCAGTCCAACCTATCCGCTCGACATGGTGGCGGCGGTCTCCCCGCATCATCGGTATCTCAGTCTGGCCGTGGTGAATGCGACGCACAGCGCGCAGCGATTTGTGCTGCACGTCGCGGGCGGGGTGCCCGACGGACGCGCGACACTGTGGCGGATGACAGGCCCCAGCCTGAGCGCGGCCGACACCCTGGGGCACAAGCCGCAGGTCGTGGTGAAGCGGTACGCGTTGAACCACTTCGGGCCGCGCGTCACGGTCGCGCCGATCAGCATCGATGTCTATCACATTCCGCTCGCGCCACGCGGGTGAGCCGCCGTGACGGGGTGAATCGATGAGCAGGGCGCACGTGACGGCGCTGTTGCTGTGCGCGGCCGCCGCGGCGCACGCGCCCGCGCGCGCCGCGGTCCGCACGCCCGGGGCAGACACGGGCGGCTCTGTTGCCGACACTGCGTTGCGCATCGTCGCGGGGATACACGGTTCGTGGGCGAAGATGCCCGGAAACATCGTCTCGCCGCTGATGAGCCCGGGTGCGCTGATCGGCAACGGCAGCCTGGGTGTGGCGATCGGGGGCAGCGCCGAGCGGCAGGCGTTCTATGTGGGTCGGGATGGCTTCTGGAGCGTACTGCGCGGGCGCATCATGCCCGTCGGCCGGCTGACACTGACCTTCCCTGCATTGCGAGGCGCGACGGCGCGTCTGCGCGAGAACATCGGCCCGGCCGACGTGAGTGCGCGTTTTGAGCGGGGGCGGCATGCGCTGCGCTGGCGCGCATGGGTGTTCGATGGTCGGGATCTGTTTGCCGTGCAGCTCAACAATCCGGGCGCGGAGCTGCTGCGCGTGCGGGCGGTGCTGCGCGATGCCTTCGGACATGAGGATCTGCGCACCCTGAGCGGGACCCAACGGGGCATTCGCTGGCTGCGCGTGTCGCCCGAGACGGTACGCGCCACCGTTGGTGCCCCCCTGCGCGCGGGCGCTTTTTTCCCGGGTATCAGCATCAGTTCGGTCGAAGTGGTGCACGGCGAACATGCGCGGGCGGCGCCTGGGATGCGACCGATGTATGCCTGGCACGGGCTCGCGGGTGTCCCGAAGCCGTTCGCGTGCGGCGATATCATTATGCCGGTGCGTCGTTTCACCGTGCGCGCCGACGTTCGCCTGAATGAAGCTCACCCGACAGGCACGATCTTCGCCGCGGCCGTGAGACATCTGTGGCTGCGGCAGCGGGTGAATCCGCGGGATCCGCTCGGCAATCAGCGCGGCCATGATTTTCCGCGGGCGCAGGGTGCGCTGGCGGGGCTGCGCTTCTCGATTGCGCACGGACGGCTGCGGGCCGATCTGAACGGGACCGTCGTCACGGCACGCGAGCCGTTGCCACCGCACCGGTGGGTTGAGGTCGCCGTGGCCTACGATGGGGCGCAGCTGACCCTGCTCGACAATGGGCGCACGATCGGTTCGACGCGCAATTTTCCCACCGCCGCCGACGTGATGGGACCGCACTGGGAATGGGCGGCGACCCATCCCGGCGATGCGCACATCCCGTTTGACGGGATCGGGCCGCGCGGCGTGCTGGCACTGCGTGTGCTCGGGGCCGACGCCACAGTGCGCCAGGGGGTCACCCGATTTACCGTCCCGCCCGCAGGGCACGTCACGGTCCTGGTGGCCGCTTTCGATGACCGCGACGAGCCGAGCTATTTCCCGGCCGCCATTGCTGCCCTGCGGCAGGCGGATGCGGTAAGTGTCGCGGCGAGCTGGTCTCGGCACCTTGCCGCATGGCGCAGGTTCTGGTCGAAGTCCTACGTCGACATCCCGGATAAGACGCTCGAGGCGTGGTGGTATGGGTCGCTCTACGTGCTCGCATCCTGCAGCCGCGCGGGCCACGTCGCCCCGGGACTGTGGGGCAACTGGATCACCTCCACGCGCATGGGTTGGCAGGGCGATTACACGCTGGACTATAACTACGAAGCGCCGTTCTGGGCGGCCTATCCCACCAATCATGTGAGTCTCGCCGACCCCTACGATGCGCCGTTGCTCGCGTGGATGGCGCGCGGGCGCGGGTTGGCTGGAAAGCTGCACGAGCCGGGGCTGCTGTATTACACCCATCTCGCCCCGTCGCCCGGCTGGAGTGCGGACAACTTCCGCGCGCTCGACCAGAAGAGCGATGCGCTGTTCGCGGCCGTGGACTGCATTCAGCGCTGGCGCTACACGCGCAGTATTGCGTACGCCCGCAAGGTCTGGCCCTTTCTCACCGGCATCGCTGCGTTCTTGGATCACGACCTGAAGTGGGTGCATGGCCGCTACGTGGACGAGAACGACGCCCCGGATGAGCATTTGTGGGGTGCGACGCAGGCGCGCAATCCGGCCACCACGCTCGGCTTTCTGCGGATGCTCTATCCGGCACTGATTGGCATGAGCCGCCAGCTGCACATGGACCGGACGCAACGCGCGCTCTGGCGGCACATCGCGGCGCATCTCAGTCCGCTGCCCATCGTGCCGGCACGCCGTGTGGCGGCCATTCGCGCCGTGCTCGGCGGCAAGGTCCCGCGTCATACGCCGGTGATCCTGCAAAGCGAGCGTGGCATGCAGTGGGTCAATATCACGCACGGGGCGCGGTTCAGCCCACATCCTCCGGTGCGTCCGGTGAGCTCATCGGCCGGGATGGACGCCCTGCAGACGGTGTTTCCTGCCTGGAACATCGGTCTCGAAAGTCCGCCGGCGCTGAGGCTCGCCGCCCTCGATACAGTCAACTACATGCGCCTCTGGTATGACAGCAACGATACCTCGAGCTTCTATCCGGCGGCGGCCGACGTCGGCTACAACCCGGCGGCCATCCTGCAGCACCTGCGCCTGTTGGTGACGCATATCGGTTATGCGAACTTCGCCTATGCCATGCCGGCCGGCGGGGTGGAGAACGAGGCAACCGTGCCGACCACGATTGCCGCCATGCTGCTGCAGAGCTATCAGAGCGACATCCGCGTGTTCGCCGATTGGCCGCAGGGACGAGATGCCGCGTTTGGCAATCTTCTCGCAGTGGGGGATTTTCTCGTCTCGAGCCGCATGGGTCATGGGCGGGTGAGGTACGTGCGGATCGTGAGCCGCCGCGGCGGGTGGTGCCGGCTCGCCAATCCATGGGGCGCGCATCAGACCGTGCGATTGCGTATCGATGCGCAGGCGCCGGTGCTGTTGCGGGGTGCGGTGCTGAAGGTTGCCACGCACCCCGGTGAGCGTTTGCTGTTCACGCCCGCGTCGCGCTCGAGCGCGTGACGCTCGAGCCGATCCGCAGCCGCCGCGAGTGTTGCGGCCTTAGAGTCGGTAGGCCTGCTTGGGCAGCCGATAGGCGAGGTCGCGCGCGACCTCAGCCGCTTCGCTCTCCGGCAGTCGATGCTCGGCGACCAGGCGTGCGAGGAAGGCGCAGTCGATGCGCCGCGCCGCATCGTGGCGGGCGGGGATCGAGAAGAAGGCCCGGGTATCGTCGTTGAAGCCTACGGTATTGTAGAAGCCGGCGGTCTCGGTGGTCTGCTCGCGAAAGCGCATCAGTCCCTCCGGACTGTCGTGAAACCACCAGGCTGGCCCGAGCTTCAAGGCTGGGTAGTGCCCGGCGAGCGGCGCGAGTTCGCGGCTGTAGCTCGACTCATCGAGCGTGAAGACGATCAGGGTGAGGGCGCGCTCGTTGCCGAAACGGTTGAGCAGCGGGCGCAGCGCCCCCACGTAATCGGTCGCGGTCGGGATGTCCCCGCCGATATTGGCGCCGAAACGGGCATGCAACGGCGCGTTGTGATCGCGCCAAGCGCCCGGGTGCACCTGCATGACCATGCCGTCCTCGAGGCTCATGCGCGCCATCTCGGTCAGCATCTGGGCACGGAATGCCTCGGCGTCGTCGCCGCGCAGCGTACCGGCTTGTGTACTGCGGAGCACGCGTTCGAACAGCGCTTCGCTCTCGCAAGTGCCGAGGTCCGCGGTGCGCGCTGTCGGATGGCCGTGATCGGTCGAGGTCGCACCCTGTTGGGCGAAGAACGCGCGTCGGACCCGATGCG
Organism: Pseudomonadota bacterium; assembly: GCA_021822385.1. GTDB lineage: Bacteria > Pseudomonadota > Gammaproteobacteria > Steroidobacterales > Steroidobacteraceae > 13-2-20CM-66-19. Next base: position 7,630 of record JAKARC010000058.1, on the reverse strand, counting down.
CCTCGAGATAACCGCGCCACGTCAACGTGTCCTGGTGCGTCAGCTCGCCGAACCGCGCCAGATTGGCCAGAAACCCGGGGGTTTCGGGGTCGACGAGCGGATCCGGCCGATACGCGCTGATGACCCGTCCCGGCCAGCCGCTCGTCCGGATGGCCGCATGGTGCTCGAGGGTATCGAGCGGGGATTCGGTGGTTGCGAGCACTTCGATCCCGAAGCGCTCAAAGAGCGCGCGCGGCCGGTACGCGGGCTCCGCGAGGTGCGCGCAGATGCACTCGAACGTGCGCTCGGCGTTCGCCAGCGTCAGCGGCGTCTCGACGCCGAACACCTCGGCGAGCACCCAGTCGAGCCACAGGCGCGTCGGCGTGCCGCGGAAAAGAAAATAATGTGCCGCAAACGTGCGCCAGATTGCGAGCGGATCCGGCGGTTCGCCGTCCCCGTCCCCGTCAAGGGCGCGTACGCCCAACGCTTCGAGCGCGACACCCTGGCTGTAGAGCATGCGGGTGATGTAATGGTCTGGCGTCAGCAAGAGCGAGGCCGGGTCGGTGAACGGCTCATTGGCCGCAAACCAGCGCGGATCGGTGTGTCCATGCGGGCTGAGGATGGGGAGGGCGCGCACCTCGGCGTAGAGGGCGCGAGCGATCGCGCGCGTGCGCGGGTCGGCGGGGAACAGCCGATCCGGATGCAGTGCGCCGACGCCCGCGGCGGACCCGTCACTCATCATCGTGTCTTCGATACCGTAAAAATGTTCGTGCCGCGAGACCTGACCTCAATACGGCACCGGTCCGTTGTACGGCGGACAGGCCGGGCCGGCCCCGGAGATACCGGCATAGGGGACGCAGAACGCCTCATAGTCCTTCAGCGGGAAAGGCGGCGGGGCGATACCCGGGGGCAGAGGCAGATGCGAGATCGACTCCCAGTAGGCGATGCTCGCATCGCGCCACCATTCGGCATTGAGTTGCTGGCTGGCCAGGAACGCAGCGGTCATGCGGAAGCGCTGCGGATCGACGTAGCGCGACAGCCCCGCCCAGATCCTGCGCATATGCTTGACGGTATCGACTCCGCGCTGGTAGTGCCTGAGGAGCGAGTCCCACAGCGTGCGGCCCGAGCGCATCCGATAGGTCCAGGGCACGTGATGAAACCACAGCAGCAGGTCCTGCGGGCAGCGCCTGAGGCTGGCGAACTTGGCGGCCACGTGCGGCGCGTATTGGGACACCGCATCGCTGCCGGTGGCGGTGCGATTGAAGCCGATGCCCTCGGCATTGGCGCGGCTGTAGTAGGTGCTCGACCAGTCCGGCGGCATGTGCGGGCCGGGATGAACCCACGGTCCCGGACCGAAATGCGTGCCGGCGGCCATCTGGCTCGCGAGCCCCAGCGGATCCATGTAGTCGACCACCGCCTCGCGCGAGATCATCATCATGTGCACCACGGGGCGCACGAACGCCGGGTTGTTGGTGAAGGTCATGCGCACCCAGTCCGCAGCGATGGCGCGCGCGGAGGCGTTCGGGTTCCAGGCGAGGCGGCCGAACACGTACCAGTTCGACTGATTGAAAATCGAGCCGCACCAATTGCGATCCGAGCCGATATTGGCGACGCCGGCCATGCCGGTATCGCGCTCGCCATAGAGCGAGCCGTCGATGACCCGCGCGACGCTCGAGCCGCGGCCCCGCGCCCAGGTGTCCGAGCGCAGCACTTCCTCGTACAGCGTGCCGAGGTACACCAGGCTCGTCTGCTGGCCGAGATACTCCTTGGTGATCTCGACTTCCATCATCTCGTTGGTCTTCGGCATTGCGCCGAACAGGGGGTTGAACGGCTCGCGCGGCTGGAAGTCGAGCGGCCCGTTCTTGTTCTGCAGGATGACGTTGGCGTCAAACTTGCCATCGAGCGGCTTGAAGATGTCGTAGGCCTGCATGACGCGATCTTCGGAGTGCGGATTCGTCGAGTAGACGAACGTGCGCCACATGACGATGCCGCCATATGGGGCGAGGACACGTGCGAACAGGTTTGCGCCCTGGGCCTGGGTAAGACCGTATTGAGCGGGGCCGGGCTCGCCCTCGGAGTCCGCCTTGGCGAGAAAGCCGCCGAAGTTCGGCACGTAATGGTAGATCTGGGCGACTTTGGCCCGCCACCATGCGCGCACGGCCGGATCGAGCGGATTGGCCGTTTTCAGGTGGCTGATCGTCATCGGAGCGTTGAACGGCACGGACAGATAGACCCGGATGCCATAGGGGCGCAGTACCGCGGCCAGCGCGGCGATCTTGCCAAGGTAGAGCGGCGTGAGGATGTAGGGCGTGGCGTTGACGTTGTTCAGCACGACGCCGTTGATGCCGATCGAGGCGCAGGCGCGCGCGAAGGCGGTATACCGCGGCGAGAGGTATTGCGGCAGCTCATTCCATTTCCAGATGGAGCTGCCGGCATAACCCCGTTCCACGGTGCCGTTGAGGTTGTCCCAGAAATCGAGGATGCGAAAGCGCAGTTTCGGCCGGGAGACGATGTCGAGCGACCGGACCGCCCGGCGCGTCTGCATCAGCCGCAGGAAGCGGAAGGCCCCGTAGAGCACGCCGATGTCGCTGTTGCCGGCAATGACCGTGGCGCGACGCCCATCGACGCGCACAGTCCGGATGACATAGCCCTGCGAGCCTACCCGCGCCAGGCCGAGCCGCAGCGAGCGGATCACGGCCGAGCCGCGCGGCGTGCCGAACAGGATGGCGCCATTCGTGGTGACACGATGGGCAAGGGGCAGCGCACGGCCGAGCATTCCGGACAGTCCCCGCTCGAGTTCCGCCTGCGTGTCGCGCAGGGTGGGCTGTGCCGGGCCGCCCGGTACAAGCTCGGTGGCAGCCTGCCGATACCGCTCGAGCCAGTGGCCATGCACCGGAACATAGCGCAGCCACAACCGATAGCCATCCGCGGCGCGCGCCGTGCCGAGACCGGATACGATAAGGAGGGCTGTGACGCCGAGCGCGAGCGCCGCGCGCACGCTGCGCGGGCGCAAAGTATTATCGAGGTGAGTCATGGCGCTCTCCGGAGAGCAGAGATTTTCGGTTAACATGATAACGCTATCATCCGAGCCGATACAATGACACGCTTGCGACTGAGCGAAGCGACCTTGGCGCAGCTGCGCCCCGGCACGATCCGCCCTGATTATGCGCGCCGTGCCTGTTGCGTGGGTTGGGTCCACTTTGGGCCCGGTGCATTTCATCGCGCCCATCAGGCCTATTACGCCGACCGGCTGCTCGCGCGGGATCCGCACTGGGCGGTGAGCGCAGTCGCCTTGCACAGCGATGCGGTCCGCAGCGCACTTCTGCCGCAGGATTACCTGTATTGTCTGGCCGAACTCGGCCCCGGGGCGCCGCTGCGCGTCATCGGAGCGCTGCACGAGATTCTCCTCGCTCCCACCGAGCCGGCTGCCGTGTTTGCCCGGCTGGAGTCGCCCGCCACGCGGCTCATCACGCTCACGGTGACGGAGAAGGGGTACTGTCTCGCCGGTGGAGCGCTTGATCCGGCGCATCCGGACATCGAGCATGATCTGGCGTCCCCCGAGCAACCGCGCAGCGTCATCGGATTTCTCACCGAGGGCCTGCGCCGCCGTCATGCCGCCGGACATCCGGCCTGCGCGGTGGTGAGCTGCGACAATTTGGCGGACAACGGCGCGATGCTGCGCGCGGCCGTCCTCGCGTTCGCGGCTCGGCGCAGTGCGCCGCTCGCGCACTGGATCGAGCAGGCCGTGGCCTTTCCGCGCACCATGGTGGACAGCATCACCCCGGCCACCGATGCGCCGCTGCGCGAGCGCGTGGCGCTCGCCACCGGCCTTACCGATGCCTGGCCGGTGCAGCGCGAGACATTCACGCAATGGGTGATCGAGGATGTGCCGGCCATGCGCATCGCCGACTGGGCGTCGGTCGGCGTGCAGCTCACACGCGATGTGACGGTGTACGAGCAGGCGAAGCTGCGACTGCTCAACGCGGCGCACTCCACCCTGGCCTATGTGGGGCTGCTGCGCGGACACACGATCGTGGCCGAAGCCATGACCGACGCGCCCCTGGCGCATCTGGTCGAGCAGCTCATGCGCAAGGATATTGCGCCGTGCCTCTCCGCCGGCGGACGGATCGACATCGATGCCTATATCGAGGCGACGCTCGCGCGCTTCCGCAATCCGAGCGTGCACCACCGGCTCGAGCAGATCGCGTGGGATGGCTCGCAGAAGCTCCCGGTGCGGTTGTTACCGACGCTGACCGAGGCGCTCGCCGCCGGCCGCCCGCTCGAGCGCCTCGCGGTGCCGGTGGCGGCCTGGATCCGCTTCATCGTCGAGCGCGCGCGCAGCGGCCGTGAGCTGACCGATCCGCTGGCCGGACAGTTGCTTGCGCGGGCACGCGAGTGCCCGGGCGATCCCACGCGGGATGTGGCACGATTCCTCGAGTTGCACGCGGTGTTTCCGCAACCGCTGGCCGCAGCTGCGGCCTTCAGGAGCGCGGTGGTGGCTGCCTATCGAGCCTTGAGCGCCGCGGGCGCGCTCGCGGGCGATGATGAGCACGGTGTGTCGCGATGTGATCCCGTGGAGTGAGTGATGACCCAGATGCTGCAAGCAATCTCTCGTGCCCGGCCCGTGACCTCCGCCAGATCCCTCAGCCTACACGCCCTCGCCGCGCTCCGCACACCGTTGCGTGTCGGTACGGCGCGCGCTCTTGCGCCGCTTCTCATTCTGGGTGTCGTTCTGGTTCCACCACGCGCCGAGGCTGCACCGGCCGCCGCCTACCGCAGGATCCCGCAGGGCATCATCGTCACGCCGGCCGGGGGTGCTGCCAGGCGAGTGCGTTTGGAGGTGGTGACGGATCGGATCGTGCATGTGACGGCCTTTCCAAGTACGGACCTCGCGCTGCCGCAGAGCTTGATGGCGGTGCGCACGGGCAGTACGAAGGTGCCCTTCGCGGTGCGCAGGAGCGATGCGATGGTGGCGCTCGCCACGCGTGATCTGATCGTGCAGGTTCGCCTGGCCGATGGGCAGGTGATTTTTCGTAACAAGCACGGTCGGCTGATCAGCGCGGAGCTGCCGGGCGGTACAAGCTTTCAGCCGGTGACGGTGGACGGGCAGTCGTTCTACAGGATCCGCCAGCAGTTCATGTCGTGGCCCGGGGAGGCGTTCTACGGGCTGGGACAGCAGCAGACGGGCCTCATCAATTACAAGGGCCGCAGCCTGACGCTGGCGCAGCACAACATGAGCATTGCGGTGCCGATGGTGGTTTCGAGCCGCGACTACGGCATTCTCTGGGACAATGACTCGATCACGCGCTTTGGCAATCCGCGGCCGTGGCAGCAGCTGTCCCCGGGACTGATTTTATTCAATGCGCAGGGCAAGCGCGGGGGGCTGACGGCGCGCTATTACGTGCACGGGAAGCTCGTGCTCGAGCGCACCGAGCGGCGGATCGATTACCAATACCTCACCTGGCATGCGCACTATCCGCGGTCCTTTCCCAAGGCGCTCGCCAAACTGCCGCAGGTGCGGGTGGTCTGGAGCGGGGCGATCGAGGCGCGCCGGAGCGGGCTGCATACCTTCACGCTCTACGGCAGCGACGCGCAGCAGCTGTGGCTGGGTGGGCATGAGATTCTCGACACATGGCGGCAGAACTGGAACCCGTGGTACCGCAACTTCCGCGTGCGCATGCGGGCGGGTAAGCCGATTGCGATCCGTCTGGTCTGGGATCGCAAGGGCGGCTACATTGCCTTGCTGCAGCGGCCGCCGCGTCCCAAGGCGGTGCGTGAGCGGCTGTCGCTGTACTCGCAGCTCGGCCATGCGATCAACTACTACTTCATCGATGGGCGCAGCATTGCGCAGGTGATCAGCGGCTATCGGCGGGTGACGGGCCGCGCGGTGCTGCTGCCGCGCTGGGCGTACGGCTACTGGCAGAGCCGCGAGCGTTATCGCACGCAGCGGCAGCTGCTGCAGGTGGTCAAGACGTACCGCAAGCTGGGTCTGCCGCTGGACAACATCGTGCAGGACTGGCGGTACTGGCCGTCGGATGCATGGGGTTCGGACCGTTTCGACCGCAAGCGCTATCCGCATCCGCGGGCGATGATCGCCGCGGTGCATGCGCTGCATGCGCACTTCATGATTTCGGTGTGGCCGAAGTTCTATCCGAGCACGCGGCACTACCGGGAGCTCGCCGCGCATGGGGACATGTTCACGCTGCCGGTGCGCCTTGGCATCAAGGATTGGGTGGGGCCGGGCTATACGTTCGGCTTCTACGATCCGTTTTCCGCCTCGGGGCGCCATCTGTACTGGCGGCAGATTGAGCATTCGCTTGCCGTACTCGGGGTGGATGCCTGGTGGCTGGATGCCGATGAGCCGGACATGGTGTCCAATACCAGTATTGCCGAGCGGGAGGCGTTTATGACGCCGAACCCGCTTGGGCCCGGGGCGGCGGTATTCAATGTCTATGCGCTCGAGCATGTGTGCGGGGTGTACCACGGGAACCTGAGGTTCCGACCGGACCGGCGGGTGTTCATTCTGTCGCGCTCGGGGTTTGCCGGGCTGCAGCGCTGCGGGGCGGCGGTGTGGAGCGGGGACACGGCCTCGCGCTGGGCGGACCTGAGGGATCAGATTGCCGCCGGCATCGGCTATTCGATGTCGGGGCTGCCGAACTGGACGATGGACATCGGCGGCTATGCGCCGCCGAGCCGTTACGTGCATCCGGATGCGGCGAATCTCGCCGAGTGGCGCGAGCTCTACACCCGCTGGTTCGAGTTTGGCGCGTTCTGCCCGATCTTCCGCTCGCACGGTGAGCCGCCGTATCGGGAGATCTACAACATCTCGCCGCCGGGGACGAAGATCTACGCCATCCTGGCCTCCTACGATCGGCTGCGCTACCGGCTGCTGCCCTATATCTACACGCTGGCGGGAGATACCTGGCTGCGCAACGGCACCATCATGCAGGGGCTCGAGATGGACTTCCCGCACGATCCGCGGGTGCGCAGCATTGCCACCGAGTACATGTTCGGCCCGGCGTTCCTGGTCAGTCCGGTGTACCGCTATCGGGCGCGGCGCTGGTCGGTGTATCTGCCGGCAGGGACTGCGTGGTACGACTTCTTCACCAACCGGATCTACCCGGGAGGCGAGCGCGTGACGGTGGCCGCGCCGCTGGCGCAGATGCCGTTGTTCGTGCGCGCCGGAGCGATCGTGCCGACGGGACCTGCGATCCAGTACACCGGGGAGCGGCCCGATGCGCCCATCACCCTCGAGGTGTACACGGGGCGCAGCGGCCACTTCACACTCTATCAGGACCAGGGCACCACGCTCGGGTATCTGCAGGGGCAGTATGCGTTGATTCCATTCACCTACGACCAGAGCACTGGCACACTCACGATCGGCAAGCGTGTGGGCTCCTATCCCGGTATGGCGCGCACGCGCGAGATTCGTATTCGCTGGATTGGACCTGGCACGCGGCCTGGGAATGACTTCCGCGCACCCGTCGACCGGGTGATCACCTATGTGGGTCGGAGCGTGCAGGTGCGCTGCAGCGTCTGCACGCAACGGGGGAGGATTGGCACATGAGCATTGCAGTTTCTCAGGCGCGCCCGCGGCGCACGCTGGGTCTGTTGCGCAGATCCGGGACAGCCCTTGCCGTCGGGCTGCTCG
>JAKARC010000057.1 GCA_021822385.1 Pseudomonadota bacterium | reverse complement strand
GTGGGCGGGCGCTACTCGATGGACTCGGCGATCGGGCTGTCGACCATGCTCGCCATCGGTGCGGAGAACTTTCGGGCGCTGCTCGCCGGTTTCCGCCAGATGGACGAGCACTTCCGCACCGCGCCGTTCGCGCGCAATCTGCCGGTTCTGCTCGGTCTGCTCGGGGTATGGTATACGGATTTCTTCGGCGCCCAGACGGTTGCGGTGCTGCCTTACGAGCAGTACCTGAAGCGATTCCCGGCGTATCTGCAGCAGCTGACGATGGAGAGCAACGGCAAACACGTTACGCTCACCGGTCAGCCTGTTGGCGTCGATACCGGTCCGATCTACTGGGGCGAGCCCGGCACCAACGGACAGCATTCCTTCTACCAGCTGATCCATCAGGGCACGCGGCTCATTCCCTGCGATTTCATTGCCTTTGGTCACGCGCTGACGCCGCTCGGACGCCATCACGACATGCTGCTCGCCAACGTGATCGCCCAGAGCGAGGCGCTTGCCTTCGGCAAGACGCTCGAGCAGGTTCGCGCCGAGGGTACGCCGCAGTGGCTCGCGCCGCACCGGGTGTTTGCCGGCAACCGCCCGTCGAACACCATTCTGGCTGACCGGCTCACGCCCGAGACGCTCGGCAAGCTGGTCGCGCTCTACGAGCACAGCGTGTTCACCCAAGGGGTCATCTGGAACATCAACTCCTTCGATCAGTGGGGTGTCGAGCTCGGCAAGGCGCTGGCGCAGGCGATCATCCCGGAACTCGAGGCCCCGGCCGACCCGGTGCTGCATCACGACAGCTCGACCAACAATCTGATCCGCCGTTACCGCAAGATGAAAAGCGCGCCATGAGCGGCGCGTACGCGGCCGCTGCGGTGCTTATCCATCGTCATACCGACAGCAGGAGCGATTCATGCAACTTGGAATGATCGGCCTTGGGCGCATGGGCGCAAACATGGTGCGGCGGCTGCTCAAGGGTGGCCACGAGTGCGTGGTGTACGACCGGTCGCAGGCGGCGGTCGCCGACCTGGTCAAGGAAAAGGCGGTCGGAAGCGCCTCGCTCGGCGAACTGGTGCAGAAGCTCGCCACGCCGCGTGCGATCTGGCTGATGGTGCCGGCCGCGGCGGTCGATGACACGCTGGCGGATCTGGTGCCACTGCTTGCCAAGGGCGATATCGTCATCGACGGCGGTAATTCCTACTACATTGACGACATCCGTCGCGCCCAAGCCCTTGCCGCCAAAGGTATCGAGTACGTCGATGTGGGTACGAGCGGCGGGGTGTGGGGTCTCGAGCGCGGCTACTGCATGATGATCGGAGGGAGCGAAGCGGCAGTGCGGCGCCTCGACCCGATTTTCGCGCGTCTCGCGCCCGGTGTCGGACAGATCGCCCGCACCCAGGGTCGTGCCGGCGCGCCAGGCCAGGCCGAGCATGGCTACCTGCACTGCGGGCCGAACGGTGCCGGTCACTTCGTCAAGATGGTTCACAACGGCATCGAGTACGGCATCATGGCCGCGTATGCCGAAGGGTTCGGCATCCTGCGCGCGGCGAACGTCGGGCGGCGCGCCGCGGAGGTCGATGCGGAGACGACGCCGCTGCGCGATCCGCAGAACTACCAGTACGAACTGAATCTCGCGGACATCGCGGAGGTCTGGCGCCGGGGCAGCGTGATCGCATCCTGGCTGCTCGATCTGACGGCCGATGCGCTGCAGCGCGACCCGGCACTGGCGAAATTCGCCGGCCATGTATCCGATTCCGGCGAAGGTCGCTGGACGATCAAGGCCGCCATCGACGAAGGACAGCCCGCCCCGGTGCTCACCACCGCGCTCTACGAGCGCTTCAGCTCGCGTGGCGAAGCGGACTTCCAGGCCAAGCTGCTCTCGGCGATGCGTTACGAGTTTGGCGGGCACCTCGAAAAGCCGGCGAAATAGACGCAACGGAGGGCGATGGACAGATGCAAGACACGCACAGCGATGCGCTGGTATTTTTCGGCGCCACCGGCGACCTGGCCTTCAAGAAGATCTTCCCGGCACTACAGGCCATGGTCAAACGCGGATCCCTCACGGTGCCCGTGATCGGAGTGGCCAAGGCCGGCTGGGGCATCGAGCAGCTCAGGGCGCGCGCGCGCGCGAGCCTCGAGCAGCATGGTGGTGGCGTCGATCCGGACGCATTCGCGAAACTTACCGCACTGCTCTCGTACGTGGATGGCGATTACGCCGATGCGGCGACGTTCCAGGCGTTGCGCAAGGCGCTCGGCGCGGCGCGCCGGCCGGCGCATTACCTCGCAATTCCTCCATCACTGTTCGGTCAGGTGGTCGAGCAGCTCGCGCAGGCCGGCTGTACTCAGCCCGGTACCCGCGTGGTGGTGGAGAAGCCCTTTGGCCACGACCTGCAATCGGCGCGTGCGCTGAACGCGATCCTGCTCGGCTCGTTCGACGAGGAGCACATCTTTCGCATCGATCATTATCTCGGCAAGCGGCCGGTGCATAACATGGTGTTCTTCCGCTTCGCCAATGCGCTGCTCGAGTCGTTCTGGAGCCGTGAGTACATCAAGAGCGTGCAAATCACCATGGCGGAAAACTTCGGCATTCAGGGCCGCGGGGCCTTTTACGACCCGGTCGGCGCGGTGCGCGACGTCGTGCAGAACCATCTGTTCCAGGTGCTCGCGAATCTCGCCATGGAGCCGCCGGCCCGCACCGACAGCGAGTCGGTGCGTGACGAGAAGGTGAAGGTGCTGAAGGCGATCCCGCCGCTGCGGACCGCGGACATCGTGCGCGGACAGTTCACCGGGTATCTGCAGGAGCCGGGAGTTGCCCCACGCTCAAAGACAGAGACCTTCGCTGCGCTAAGGCTCGAGCTCGACAACTGGCGCTGGCAGGGCGTGCCCTTCTATATCCGCACGGGCAAGTCCCTGCCGGTGACCTGCACGGAGGTGGTCGCTCACCTGCGCCGGCCGCCGGCGCTCTACGGCGGCGGTGACATCGATCACAACTATTTTCGTTTCCGCATCAGCCCACAGAACGAAATGGCCATTGGTCTGAACGTGATGGACGAGGCCGAGCGCGGGATCGGTCAGACCAATGAGCTCGTGGCGAGCCGGCACGTGGGCCCCAATGAGATGGAGGCGTACGAGCGGGTGCTCACCGACGCCATCGCCGGTGACCGTACGCTGTTTGCGCGCGAGGACTATGTCGAGGAAGCCTGGCGCATCGTCGATCCGGTGCTGAAGGCGGACACGCCGGTGCACGCGTACGCGCCCGGGACCTGGGGGCCGGATCAAGCCGCGCAGGTTGCCCCGCCCGAGGGCTGGCGCGACCCGGATCCCGGCAGCTGAGGCCGAATCCTCAGTCCGACTCGGTCAAAAACAACTCCGCGAGGCGGTGCGGCTGGGCGCGCAGATACTGGTGCGGGGCGCGTACATGCGCGTTCAGCGCCGCGGCGGCGTGCCATGGCCAGCGCGGGTCGTAGAGAATGGTGCGCGCCAGCGCGATGAGATCCGCATCTCCGGTGCTGACGATCGCCTCGGCCTGCTCGAACCCTGTGATCAATCCGACGGCAACGACCGGAATGTGCACGTTCGCCTTGACGACGCGTGCAAGCGGCACTTGATAGCCCGGTCCCACGGGAATCTGCTGGGCGGGATCCGCGCCGCCGCTTGAGACATGGATGGCGTCGCAGCCGCGCTCCTGCAGCGCTTGCGCGAAAGCGACCGTTTGTTCCAGATCCCACCCGCCGTGCACCCAGTCGGTGGCTGACACCCGCACCGTGACCGGCCGATCAGCCGCAAACGCGGCCCGCACCTCGGTGAACACCTCGAGCGGGAAGCGCATGCGATTCGCGAGACTGCCGCCGTATTCGTCATCGCGATGGTTGGAGAGGGGAGAGAGGAACTGGTGCAGCAGATAACCGTGCGCGGCGTGCAGCTGGACCGCATCGAGGCCGATGCGTGCGGCGCGGGCCGCAGCCGCCGCAAATGCGCTGCGGACCGTGCGCAAACCAGCGCGATCCAACGCCACCGGCGGATGTTGGCCCGGCGAGAACGGCAGCGCCGAAGCGCTGAGCGTCTGCCAGCCATGCGGGTCGGTCGTGGCAAGCTGACGACCACCGCGCCACGGGACTTCCGTCGAGGCTTTGCGTCCGGCGTGCGCCAGTTGCACGGCGATGGGGATCGGGGACCAGCGGCGGATGCTCTCGATCGTGCGCCGCATGGCGGCCTCGGTGGCGTCGTTCCATAAGCCGACATCCGCGTAGGTGATCCGGCCTTCGGGCATCACCGCCGTCGCCTCGATGGTGAGCAGCGCCGCGCCCGAGAGCGCTAGGTGGCCGAGATGGATGAGGTGCCAGTCGGTCATGCACCCGTCCTGCGCCGAATACTGGCACATCGGCGCTATGACGATCCGATTGCTCAGCTTCAGACTGCGGACCTGCAGTGGGGTGAACAATAGGGGTGGACTCATCGTCGTGTCATCCTGTAGTGGCTGCTGTTCGCAAGGTCATTGATTTAGGGCAAAGATCCCCGCCCATGCGCATCGTCCGCGCCGGGACGCTCACGCCTGCGATCGCACCGGCTGTGACTCAGGCCGCGGTGGAGCGCAGCCGGCCGATGGGCAGTGATCGAATGCGCCTGCCGGTGGCGGCGTAGAGGGCGTTGCACAGTGCCGGCAGCACCGGCGGCAGTGCCGGCTCACCAAGCCCGGTCGGGGGATTGTCGCTGCGCAGGAAGCGCACCTCCACCGGCGGCGCCTCGCGCATGCGTAGCAAATGATACGTGTCGAAGTTGCGCTGCACAATGCGGCCGTTGTCGACGGTGATCAGCAGGTGCAGTGCCTGTCCGAGCCCGTCGAGCACGGCGCCCTGAACCTGGTTGTACGCGCCGGCCGGATTGATGATCTGCCGGCCGATATCCACCGCCGCCCAGATCTGGTGCACCTTCGGAGCACCGTCGTGACCGAGGCTCGCCTTGACGACCTCGGCGACGTAACCGAAGTGGCTGTAGTAGAACGCGAGCCCGAGGCCCGTGCCGGCCGGCAGGGTGTGTCGTTGCGCCCAGTGCGACATGTGTGCAACGAGCTCGAGTACGCCACGCACCCGGCCGGTATCAAAAGGCGGAATGCGCAACGCACCCTGCGGCGGCGGAGCGGGCAGCACGCGCGGCGGGCCGTACAGATCGAGTCGCAATGCGAGCGGGTCGAGGCCGCCGGCGTGCGCCATCTCATCGATGAAGGACTCGAAGGCGAACGCGAGCGCATTGCCGCCGGGATTGCGCATCGGTCCGGTCGGAACATCGAGCTGCAGCACCGACTGACCATACTCGAGGTTCGCGATGAAGCCGGCCGGGAACTCATGGCCGGGCAGGCCGGCCGAAGAGGCGACCCGCCCGTTCTGGCCGAAGGTGATGAAGTGATCCCGGAAGGCGACCGGTCGGCCCGATGCCGCCAGCCCAGCGGTGAATTTGTGAAATCCCGCGGGCCGGTAGGCGTCGTGATGAAAATCCTGGGTCCGGTCCCACAGGACTTTCACCGCGCGGCCGATCCGCTTGGAGATCATCGCCGCCTGCACCATGTAGTCGTTGTGCAGGCGGCGACCGAACCCGCCGCCAACCCGCGTCATGTGCACCGTGATCCTGCCGGGGTCGATGCCAAGAGTGCGCGCCACCAGCTGGGCGCCCTCGGCCGGCGCCTGCGTCGGCGCCCAGATTTGCACACTGCCGTCGCGCTTGACGTGCGCGGTGCAGTTCTGCGGCTCGAGGGTTGCGTGGGCGAGGAATGGATAGGTGTATGTGGCGGTCAGGACGCGCGCTGCGCTTGCCAACGCGGCCTCGACATTACCATCGCGGCGAATCACTGCTTGCGGCGCGGTCCGCATCAGCCGCTCGGCTTCGTGCTGGAACACGCTAGTGCTTTGTTCGGGGCGGGTGTGCGGGTCCCAGTCTATGCGCAGCTTGCGGCGTGCCTTTTGCGCATCCCACCATCGGTCCGCGACGATGGCCACGCCTTCGGTCAGCCCCATGTCGATGGCGGCGTCCGGTCCGCTGCCCCGCACGATGAATGCGGCACGAATCCCCGGTAGCGCGCGGATCTCGGCGAGATTGGCCCGCACGATGCGCCCGCCGAATACCGGCGATTGCTCGTAGACGGCATAACTCATCTGCTCGACCCTGACATCGATGCCGAACAGCGGGTCGCCCGCGAGCACCTGCGGGCTGTCGACCCCGCCGGTGAACTTGCCGATGATGGTGTAGTCCTTCGGGTTCTTCAGCGTCACGCTCTCGAGCGCGGGCGCCGGTAGCGCGGCCGCCGCGCTCGCGAGTGCGCCGTATGGCACCGACCTGCCGCTAGGCCGGTGGTAGACCTTGCCTCTCGCGGCGTCGCACTCGTGTACCGGGACCCGCCACCGAGCGGCTGCCGCCTCGATGAGCAGGGTGCGGCCGGCGGCACCCACCTGTTGCATTGGAATCCAATTGAGCGGCGTGCCGAGGCTCCCACCGGCGAACTGCGGCCCGTAGATCGGATCGAGCAGGGCCTGCTCGGCGTGGACACTCTTCCACTCGACATCGAGCTCCTCGGCAATCAGCATCGGCAGTGTCGTCTTCATGCCCTGGCCGATTTCCGGGTTCTTGGCCATGATCGTGACCATCCCGTCGGGATGGATGAGGATGAAGGGGTTGAGCTCGGCGGGAGCGGCCGGCACTCCGGCCGCCCGCGCCACGGGCGGCAGATGCAGCGTCAGCAACAGACCCCCGCCGGCGGCGAGACTCGCGGTCAAGAATGCGCGTCGCGAGACTCCTGCAGCGTGCGGGTGCCGGTTCTCGAGCGACTCGACCACGTCCGTTTCATTCATGATCGACCTCCCGCGTGTCGGTCGTCGGCAGACCCGCAGCCCGCTTGATTGCCGCGCGAATGCGCGTGTAGGTGCAACATCGGCAGATGTTGCCGCTCATCGCCTCATCGATGTCGGCGTCGGTCGGATGGGGGTTGCGGGTGAGCAGCGCAGTCGCCGTCATGACTTGACCGGCCTGGCAGTACCCGCACTGCATCACGTCGAGGTCGAGCCAAGCGGATTTCACCCTGCGCCCCCAGGCGCTGCGGTCGATGCCCTCGATCGTGACGATTTCCGCGGTGCCGACGGCCGAAACCGGTGTCACGCAGGACCGGATGGGCAGCCCATCGAGATGGACGGTGCACGCGCCGCAGGCCGCAATGCCGCAGCCGAATTTGGTTCCGGTGAGCCGCAGATCGTCGCGCAGCACCCACAGCAAGGGGGTATCAGCGTCGCTGTGCACGAGGCGCTGTCTGCCATTAATCCGGATGGTGAACCGCATGAGCGCCTCCGCGTGATCGGCGTGGCCCGAGTGTCTACCGCTCGGCGTGAGCCTGCAGTATAGGCCGCCGGAGGCCATTCGGCAGCCGGCCGTGCTGCCCACCCGGTCCCGCGGCGATCACGGACCGGTTTCGCCAGAGCTGACGGCGGCCTCGACTGTGGCGAGATCCGCGACCGTATCGACATCGAAGGCCGCATTCGGCATCTCGACCGCGATGACCGCGGCGCGATCCCGTTCGATCAGCGTCCGCGCACCGGCATCGCCGCGCAGTTGCCGCAAGGCGCGGAAGCAGCGCCGCGGAAAGATCACCGGTGCACCGAGTACCGTGCCGTAACGGGCGGCAACGATCGCCTCCGGAGCGCTGCGCCATGCTTGGGCGAGGCGGCACAGATCCTGCGGCTCGAGACGCGCCTGATCGCCGAGAACCAAAAGCACTGCGGCGCAGCTCGCGGGCAGCTGCAGCACGGCCGCGCGGATCGAGCTTCCCAGACCTTCCGGCCAGTGCGGATTGAACACGATCGCGGCCGCGCGCTGCGCCGCGAGCGGCGCGAGCTCGGCACGGTGCGCGCCGAGCACCACCCAGGTGTGCGCTGCTGCCGCCTGCGCACAGGCGATGACACGCTGCAACAGCGGCTCACCGGCGCACAGAGCGAGCGACTTGATGGCGCCGAAGCGCCTCGAGGCGCCGGCCGCGAGCACGACGGCGTGCAGCTGCGGCGGCGCCGCGTTCATGTGCTGCCCGGCGCGCGGGGTTCGATTCGTCCCAGGCGCCGATGGCGATGCGCGAGAATCTGCGCCACGATGGACACGGCAATTGCTTGCGGTGAACGCCCCCCCAGGTTCAACCCGACCGGCGCGTGCAGACGTCCGGCAAGCCTGTGCGCGTCGGGGCCGAGATCGGCGAGCAGCCGGTCCCGACGCGCCGGCGGGCCGAGCAACCCAATATAGGGAATCGGGCTGTGCGCCAGCGCGCGCAGATAGTCCCGATCGGCGTGCAGTTGATGACTCATCACGACGGCGGCGTCGAATGCCGACAGTGGCACAGTTTCGGTGAGCATCTGCGGCTGGCTTAATACGATCCGCTCGGCCGCGGCAAAGTGCTCCGCGGCGGCGCTGTCCTCGCGACGGTCGGCGATCGTGATCTTCCAGTTGAGTTCTCCGGCGATGCGCATGAGCGGCAGTGCATCGGGTCCTGCACCCAACACCAGCAGCCGGGGTGGCAGCGCCAATGGCAGTACAAACAACGCATACCGGCCCGGCTCGGTATACCAGCTCGGCGCCTCGGCCGTGGGAGCTGCGGCCAGTGCGGCGCGCGCGGTCGCGGACAGCTCGCAGGGGTCGCGGCCCGCGCCAAACACCGTGCCGAGAGGCAGTTGCGCGTCCTCGGACCTGGCGATCAGACCGACTGCGGCCGGGCGGTGCGCGTGGTAGGCCTGCGCCAGGGTTGACAGGGGCTCCCAGTCCTCGCGCGGACCGACGCGTACCAGCAATACGTGCATTGCCCCCTCGCACCCGGCGCCGAGTCCCCAGATCAGGTCTTTCGGGTCGCGCAGATCGTATTCGAGGAGGCGCGCCTGGCCGGATGCGATGACGGCACGCGCATGCTCGGCGAGATCACCCTCGAGACAGCCGCCCGAGATCAGTCCGGCGTAGGCTCCACTCGAGCTGATCAACAGCAGTGCGCCCGGGCGCTGATAGGTCGAACCGAGCGTTCGCACCAGGATGCCGAGTGCCAGCGGGCGTTCGGCCGTGCGCTCACGCCGCCACAGGGACAACAGAGGACCGAGAAGCGATTCCATGGCGTCGATCGTAGCGGCTGCCTGCGCCCGCGGCCAGGGGCACAGCGGATACGAGCGCGCGCGTCAGTCCTCGTGTACGTAGCGCGAGCCGCGCGACCAGGATGCTGCAGCGGCAATGAGACAGGCGATGGTCGCGAAGGTGAAGGCGGCGGTGAGTCCGGCACCGAACGGAACGGCGATCAACCGCGGAAAAAACATGTGCCCGGTCAGCGCCGCGCGGTTGGCCACCGACAGATGGGCGAGAACCCGCGGGCCGAGCAGGGTGCGCATGGGGTTGTAGCCGAGGAATGCGGCAAAGAGCACCGCAACCGGCGGCAGCGCGGCAATATGAGCGGCAACGGCGGCGGTGACTCCGTGTCGCATCAGTCCCTGCTGCAGACTCCGCGACAGCGTCAGGCTGAGTCCGATGATCATCAGGGTGAAGAAGATCCCGATCGAGAGCACCTGGGCCGAGTTCTGGAATGTGGCATTCATGCCGCCGCCGGCACCGCGGTCGCCGGCCGGCAGGCTGTTCATCACTGCCGCCCGGTTTGGCGCCGCGAACGCGCCCATGGATACCCCCGAGAGCAGCAGGATGGCCGCGAATGCAGGGTAGGAGAAATTGATCGGCAGCAGCATCAGCAGCACCAGGCTCGCGGCGGCGCCCACCATGCCGCCGGTGGCGAAATAGCGCGCACCCAACCGATCGGAGAGCACGCCGGAGATCGGACCGGCGAGGAGGAAGCCGGCGCTGAGCGGCAGCATGAAGATGCCTGCCCACAATGGGGTTTGCTCGAAGCTGTAGCCGTGCAGGGGCAACCACACACCCTGCAGCCAGATGATCAGCATGAACATCAATCCGCCGCGACCGATCGAGGAAAGAAATGTCGACAACGTTCCGAAGGTGAAGGCGCGGATGCGAAACAGGTGCAGACGGAACATCGGCGCGGCCACGCGCGCCTCGATGAGGGCGAACGCGACCATCGCGGCCGCGCCTGCCGCAAGCAGCGCCAGGACCGGAATGCTTGTCCAGCCCATGGCGCGGCCGTCGGCCGGCTGAATGCCCCAGGTAATTCCGACCATGATCAAGGTGAGCCCGACGGCAAAGGTGATGTTGCCTCCCCAGTCGATCCCGCCCGGCTGGCGATGGCCGATTTCCTTCAGCTTCAGGTACGACCAGATCGTGCCGAACAGTCCGAAAGGCACCGAGATGAGAAACACCAGGCGCCAATCGATCGCCGCGAGCACTCCGCCGAGGATCAGACCGAGGAAACTGCCGCTGATGCCTGCCACGTTGTTGATGCCGAGTGCGAGGCCGCGCTGGTGCGCCGGGAATGCGTCGGTGAGGATGGCGCCGGAGTTGGCCATCAGGAATGCCGCGCCTGTGCCTTGCACGATGCGACCGACTACGAGCCAGAGTGCGCCGGCCTGACCGCCATACGGGTCGAGCGTCAGCAGCAAGGAGGCGACGGTGTAAACGATGAAGCCGAGGTTGTACATGCGTACGCGCCCGAACATGTCGCCCAGGCGTCCGAGGCTGACTACCAGCACGCTGCTGACCACCTGGTAGCCGAGAATCATCCACAGCAGGTACACCATGTTGCGCGGTTCGAGGGGGTTCACCCCGATGCCGTGGAAGATGGCCGGCATCGCGATCAGCATGATCGAGGAATCGATGGTTGCGAGCAGTACCGCGATCGTGGTGTTGGACAGGGCTATCCACTTGTAGCCCGGAGAGATCGGGGCGGCCGGCATGGTGCGTCCGCTACACCGACAGGGGCCGCGTGTGGCGAGCGCGACCCACGCGGACGTGGCAGAGATCGGATTTGACGGCGCGGCGCGGATACGGATTGCCAATTGAACGCCCGGCAGCGGCGCCGGTCTCCGCCCCCGTCACACGACTGGGCGCGAACCCGCCTTGCCCGGTCCGCAACCGCGCCGTCGGCTCGATGGCGGCCTGCGGGCGGTCAGTGCGGTGTCTTCCCGTGCATCCGTGCATCAGTCCCGACACCCGCTGCTATTGCACCTTCTTGCGCGAGCAGTTCATCGGTTCCTTGTAGATTGACGGCAGCGCGCGATAGATCTCCTTCAGCACCGTGGCGGCCGCTCCCGTGCGTGGCGGCGTGACCGACTGTTCCGCCGCTTCGACAATTTTCCGATCACTGTAGTCGACGAGCGGTCGATGGCTGCTGAAGAACACCGCGCTGTAGCCCGCGTCCGCGCCCGCCAGGCGCCAGGCGACATCGTGCAGCAGCCGGCGCTCATTCGCCGGCAGCGAACTCAGATTGATGTCGCGCAGGGTCTCCATGTCGCTCAGAATGTCGGGATTGCTCGCGCCGCAGGAGTTGGCCCAATCCTTGCGTCCGAGCGCAAGCTCGATCTGCGCAACGGTGTGTATCGCTTGCGCAGAGGTCGGGAGTCGGCCGGGGACGGTCGGTTGCGGGCGCTTGACATGCCAGAGCGCGAAGCCGAGCGCGGCGGCAACGAGCGCCAGGATCAATGAAATCAACGGGCACAGTGCCTTTTTCATTTTGTTGACTCCAGGAGTCCTGCAGGTGGTTTCGAGACGCCTACTGCGGGCATCGACCGGCCCAGATTGCCGTCCTCGGACGCGCATCAGTGCAGCTCGAGCGAACGGTTCGGGGCGACTCTTCCCCCGGCGATCGTTGCGGGCTTGCGGGCCTATACGATCCTGGGCGCGATCCGACCCGCGCAAGTGGCGCGCAGTCCAGCGATGAATGATCGCACATTACGGCTCGGTCCGGCCAGCCGGAGTATCGGACTACGCAGTGCGGGTCGCGCCGGGTCGCGGCGAGCCGATGGCGGTCTTGCGCGGACGGGTGTTCACCGTCCCGCGGGGAACGGATCGGTACGTCTTGCCGCCCGCCGCCGCTGAAGTGTACGGACGGGTTGCGTGGACGCGCAGTGCGGAGGCGGCTGGCGCCGGGAACGTCGCGATCGGTGCGCCAGCCCGTTCAGTGTGCGTTCGGTCGGTGGTGATTCGTGACGAGTCACAGCCTGGAGTCCTGCGGACTTCTGTGTTGATTGTCTTTGAGCATCGCATCGACCCTCGAGATCGCGCTCGTGCGGTCGCGCACAGGGCCGATGATGGCGTGGGTGAGGATCTGTCGGCGGCCATGGAAGCTGATGCCCATACGTCCGGGTTCTGCGCGCACGCCAGCCAGACGGTGGGCCTGGACCTGGTGGCATTGGCAGGGACGGATGGCGCACTGCGGTGCATCCCGACCAACGGGATTGTGTGGAACAAATGCGTTGGTGTCAGAGCATCCGGCCGCGCACGTGACGGCATGCGCACTGGCGCGATCGCCGCACGCTCGCCCATGCGCTGCTCCGGCTGAGCGTCCTCAGCGTCTTTTCCTCTGCTCGCGCTGGCCGCTGCATCGGCACTGCAATCCGCTCAAGGCCGAGAAAGCCAGGCGCCGTGTGGGCCCTTGCTGTAGAGTGAGTCATCC
>JAKARC010000056.1 GCA_021822385.1 Pseudomonadota bacterium | reverse complement strand
TATAGCGGCGGCTGACGTCCTTGAGCAGAAATCCCAGCTGGCGTATGCGCGCATCGCTCATGGGCAGGGTCACCGGGTGGCGTCAATGCTCATTATCACTGTTTTTATTATATACATTGAGATAATTAGCTTTCAATATACTTAGCCTGTAATCGGGTGGGATCTATAATCGAGCTTTCTTTCGCGCCGCAGGAGCGCGTCATGGCAAATGGCTGGGCCGGCGACGGTGCCGTGCAGGAACAAATCGATGCGACGGTGGTGGACGGTATCCGCAGGGCGCGCAGCCGCCTGCCCCACGGGGGCGGACTGACCCACTGTGCCGAATGCGGCGAGCCCATCCCGCGCGAGCGCAGGTTGGCGCTGCCCGGCGTTCGCCTGTGCATCGCCTGTCAGACGTGCGCCGATCAGGAGCGGGCGGCGCAGAGCGGCTACAATCGCCGCGCCAGCAAGGACAGCCAGTTGCGCTGAGCGGGCGCCACAGGATGACGGGCCGCGGTGCGAGGCTGCTAGGATGCGCGCGCTGCGGCGCCCGCGAGAATCTCCTCCAACGTCTCGCCGGCACTGCGCAATGCCTGCAGCTGCTGCGCCGACCAGGTCCGCACCAGTCTCCCGCCCATCATCAGTCCGACCTGATCGGCATGACGCTCGACGATGTCGAGCGCGTGCGTGGCGAGCAGGACGGCACTGTCGCCGGCGGCGACCCGTGCCTGCAGATACCGTTTGACCCGCGCCGCGCTTGCCGGATCGAGGCCATTGAACGCCTCATCGAGCACGATCAGGCGTGGTGCGCCGAGCAGTGCCTGCAGCACCGACAGCTTCTGGCGCGAGCCGAGGGAGTAGGTATCGACGTACTGATCGAGTAGAGCGGAGACGCCGAGGTCCTCGATCAGCTCAAGCACATCCGCATCGATGCGCCGCGCGCCCTTGGCAGCAGCATACACCTCCAGGCATTGCCGCCCGGTGAGCAGACCGGGCAATCGCTCCGGCGCACACGCGAACCCCAGGAGCCGCTTGGCCTCGGGCGCAGCGGCGGCGAGCGCAATGCCGCCGATCTCGATCTGCCCGGACCGCGGCCGCAACAATCCGGCAATGCAGTACAGCAGCGTCGACTTGCCGCTGCCGTTCGGGCCGAGCAGCACATACCACTCGCCGAGATCGATCCGCAGACTCACATCGCGCAGCACCGGGTGCGCCCCGTAGCCCGCGTTCAAGCCGCTGATGCGCAGCAGCGCCAATGCCGTGCGCGTCGCGGCACTCATCCGCGCCACCGGAATACGGCCCGCTCCGCCTTCGAGCGGGCACAAAGCGCCGCCACGCTCACCGTCACGCCGAGCCCGCCGACCCCGACGAGCCACAGCGCGCCGAGCTGCAGGACCGTGTGCACCGGTGCCAGAGCACCGGTCGCGTAGGTGACGACGCACAACGCCGCACAGGTCAGTGCCGTCGCGGCAAGCGCGCGCACAGACAGCGCCGCCGCGAATCGCGCCGCGCGCACCGGCGTCGGCGCGAGCCACCAGGCCGCCGGAAAGGCGCTCTGCAACAGCGCGCGCAGCAAGTTGATCAGATGCAGAATCAACAGCCACACGAACACTCCGGCCAAGATCCGCCCCACGGGCTCGTTCATCGGCACCGCGAGCAGCAGCAACAACAGACTGCGCGCACGGAGGCTCGGCCGGTCGCCGAAGCGCGCCTCGGCAAGTGGCCAGCCACCGAGCGGCGTCAGCGCCGCGCCGGTCGCCCAACCGGCCCGGGGACGCTCGCTCAGCGAATACCGCGAGCGCCGCCGCGCCCGCGCGCCGGCCGCGGGGGAGCGGCGACGCCACGCGGCCGCCGCAGCCAGCACGGCCGCGAGAGCCCCGCCGATCAGCCCGCCGGCGGCGCCGAGGCCGAGCAGGTCTGCCGGGATCCAAACGGGCCATTGCCCGAGGGCTGCGGCCAGCACGAGCCACAAGGCGAGCACGAACGCGACGGCCCCCGGAACGACCGCGGCCCGCGCGAGCGACGACAGATCGCGCGGCAGCGCCCCGAGCCAGCGCCGGTGCGCCTCGCGATCGAGCCGGCGGCGGCGCCGCTCGATCGCCACCATGACGAGCAGGCTCGCGATCGTCAGAACCCGCCACGGCGCGCGGGCCGCCGCCGCGAGTGCCCCCGCCACCGCCGGCGCTCGACCGAGGGCGGCGAGCACTGCGAGCACGCCGGGCACGGCGAATCGAACCACCGGCCAGCGCCGCTGCACATTGCGCGCCATCAGCCATGCGCTGTGCAACGACGGCCACGCGGTGGACCACGCACGCGAGGCTCGCGGCCCGTTCACCGCTGTTGCCTCAATGCGCCAAACAGCGCCAGGGCGCGTTTGCGCGCCTCATCGTGCACGACGATGGGATGCGGGTAAGTGTCCCCGAGCTTGACGCCGGCCTGCGCCAGCACAGCAGGCGGGGCCGTCCACGGCGCGTGTACGAAGGGCGCAGGCAGCGCCCGCAGCTCGGGCACCCACGCGTGCACGTACGCCCCCTCGGGGTCGAAACGCTCACTCTGTGTCACGGGGTTGAAGATACGAAAATAGGGTGCCGCGTCGACCCCGCAGCCGCTCACCCACTGCCAATTGAGCGCATTGTTGGCGCGGTCGGCATCGACCAGCGTATCCCAGAACCATGCCTCACCCTGCTGCCAGGCAATGAGCAGATCCTTGACCAGGAACGAGCCGACGACCATGCGCACGCGGTTGTGCATCCATCCGGTCTGCCACAGCTCGCGCATGCCGGCGTCAACAAGCGGATAGCCGGTGCGCCCGCGCTGCCACGCGGCGAGTGCATGCGTGTCGTCGCGCCACGGGAAAGCGGCAAACTCGCGGCGCAGCGCACGCTCGGGCAATGTTGGAAAATGGTGCAGCGTGTACCCGGCGAACTCGCGCCAGCCGAGCTCGCGCAGAAATCCCGAGCCGGTCAACTCCGCCGGCCCGCCCGCCGGCGCGGCGAGAAACGCATGCCAGACCTGCCGCGCGCTGATCTCACCGAAGCGCAGGTGCGGAGAGAGGCGTGAGGTGCCCGCAAGTGCCGGGAAATCGCGCGTACCGCGATAGTCGTCGGCCTGCGTCTTGAGAAACTCGCGCAGCCGGGCCGCAGCGCCGCGTTCCCCCGGCACCCAGCGCGCCGGGAACTGCGCGTCCCAGCCGGTCCGCGGCAGGAGTTCCCAGTCCTCGATGCGATCGCCCCCGAGCGCGCCGTCGAACCCCGGCAGGGTACGCGGGGCGGGCAGCGGCGCGGTCGGCTCGATGCGCTGCAGGCGCTGCCAGAACGCCGTGAAGATCCGCATCGGGCCGCTGCCCGCGCTCAGCACGGTGTCGGGATCGGCGAGCAGCGCACCGGCAAATCGTTCGAGCATGACGCCGCGCGGGCGCAGCGCCGCCGCGACGGCCGCATCGCTGGCATCGATGGCCGGATCGTAGGTGCGGTTGCACAGGATGCGCCTCGCGCCTGAGGCCGTGCTCAAGCGCACCAGCACCTCCTGCGGCCGCCCACGCCACAGCAGCAGCTGCGGCGCGTGCGCCTGGCCCGCACCGAGCCTGGCGAGCGCTGTGCCGAGAGCACTCAGGCTGTGGTGCAGCCACCAGCGGGTGGCGCCCCCGAGTGCGCGGCCACCGCTCGTACTGTCGTCATGAATATAGAGCGGTATGACCGGCTGTCCGGCGGCGCTCGCCGCGCGCAGCGCCGGATTGTCCGCCAGACGCAGATCGCTGCGAAACCAGACGATCACTGGCGAGGCGGCCGCAGCGGCCGGTGTGGGAGATGTGCGCATGAACGAGCGGAACCTCGATCGAGAGCGGCGGGGAAATGTCAGCGGCGAAGGGGCAGCACGCAGTGTGCAATACTCCGCCGAACCGTGTCGAGTGCGCCGGCCTCTGCTATAGTTGCGACCCGTTCGCCGCCCGCGCGGGGGTTTGATGCACATGCAACCGCCGCTGCCGGACAGTGTGCCCGGCGCGTTCGATCGCAACCTCGGCAACATCACCTACGGACTTTACTGCGGCGCCGTGGTGTTTCCGGTGCTTGCCGTTGCCGCCGTGATCATCGCCTACATCAAGCGCGCCGAGGTGCGCGGCACGCTGCTCGAGAGTCACTTCACCTGGCAGATCCACACCTTCTGGTTCATGCTGCTCTGGAGCGTGATCGGCGCGCTGCTGTGTCTCATCTTCATCGGCTGGATCGTGCTCGGCGCAGCCGGCATCTGGTACATCTACCGCATCGTCAAAGGCTGGCTGCGCCTGCACGAGGGCAGAGCTGTTCCATAAGCAGCGCCGCTGCGCCGGCCTGCCATGCCCGTGACACGGTCACGCTATCGTTCGGGCCGTCGCGCGCACCACGCCCGCCTCATTGCGGGGATTGACGACGAGCCGCCCGCGCCAGCATGCTCAGCGCTCAAGTGAGGTGCACGCCCATGGCCCCCCGTATCATGCCCTCGGAAATCACCGCGCCGGATGTCTACTGCGACCGCCGCGCCTTCCTCGCCGGCGCGCTTGCGACCAGCGCCGCCGCCGCTCTCGGCCGGGCCTCCGCGGCGGTCCTGCCCGCGCCGGCGGGCGCTCCCCTGGCCTACACCGATGATGCCGCCGAGTCGGTCGCCGCCCTGGTGCATGCGCCGGACCAGAACGAGACGCCCAACACCTGGCATCAGATTACCCACTACAACAACTACTACGAATTCGGCACCCGCAAGACCGATCCGGCGCGCTATGCCGGACGCCTGCAGACGCGGCCGTGGAGCGTCACCGTCGATGGCGAGGCGCGGCGCACCGGCACCTTCGCGCTCGAGGACTTCCTCAAGCCCTATGCGCTCGAGGAGCGCATCTACCGCTTCCGGTGCGTGGAGGCCTGGTCGATGGTGATTCCGTGGGTCGGAATCCCGCTCGCCACCATGCTCAAGCGCTTCGAGCCCACTTCGCGCGCCAAATACGTCGCCTTCGAGTCGCTGTACCGCCCGAGCCAGATGCGCGGCCAGCGCGTGCCGATCCTGCAATGGCCGTACCGCGAAGGGCTGCGCATCGACGAGGCGATGAACCCACTCGCATTCATGGTCGTGGGCCTCTACGGGCGTGTGCTGCCGAACCAGAACGGCGCCCCGCTGCGCCTGATCGTACCGTGGAAATACGGCTTCAAGGGCATCAAGGCGATCGTGCGCATCACGTTCACGGAAACACAGCCGCCGACGACCTGGAACCAGGCCAGGCCTGATTACTACGGCTTTTACGCCAACGTCAATCCCGACGTTCCAACTCCGGGGTGGAGCCAGCGGACGGAGGTGCGTATCGGCAATCCCTTCTTCCACCAGCGCCAGGCCACCTTGATGTTCAACGGCTACGGTGCCGAAGTGGCCTATCTCTACAAAGGGATGAACCTGCGCAAGTATTTTTGAGCCCACCGACACTCGCTTCGCCGTGACTGCGCCCCCGTCTCCCGCTGCGCGGCCCTTTCTCGGGCTGACCGTCGAGCGCCGCTATCGCCTGGTCTACAAACCGGTGGTGTTTCTCGCCTCGCTCGCGCCGCTCGCCTGGATGGTGTGCGGCCTGTTCGGCTGGTTCGGCTGCAGCGACGGCGTCGATCCGGTCAAATTTCTAGAGCTGCGCTGCGGCAAGACCGCACTCAATTTCATCATGCTCACGCTGCTCGTGACCCCGGTGCGCGAAATTGCGCGGCTGCCGCATCTCGTGCGCCTGCGGCGCATGCTCGGACTGTTCGCCTTCTTCTATGTCCTGCTGCACTTCACGGTGTACGCGGTGCTCGATCTCGATCTGAACTGGCGCATGGTCGGCGCCGATATCGTCAAACGACCCTACATCACCGTCGGCTTCAGCGCGCTCGTGCTGCTCATCCCGCTCGCGGTGACCTCCACCAACGGCATGATGCGCCGGCTCGGCAAGCGTTGGCGCCGGCTGCACCGGCTCATCTACCTGATCGCTGCGCTTGGCGTCTGGCATTTCTACTGGGAGGAAAAGATCGATGAGCGCACGCCGCTGCAATATGCCGCCGTTCTGGCGCTGCTGCTCGGCTATCGCCTGGCGCGAACGCAGCGCGTGCGCGTGCGCATTGCCGCCTTGCTGCGTCCGTTGCGCAGCAGGCTCGAGCGGCGCAAGGTTCTGGCCTGTGATGCGCAACGCCCCCCGTAGCGCGTGCGGATCCCGCGGCTGCTTCGTGCCGCACGATCGCTGCAGCGCCCGCACTCAAGCGCGATGTGCATGCTATGCTGGTCGAATCCGATCCGTTGCATGGGAATGCGCGCGAAAGATGCGTGCCCTAGTGTACGACTAGTGTACGAGCACACTACACACACGGCGCCGCAGCGGGCACCGTCGCGACCTCGCCCCTCCGGGTGAGCCCGTGATGCGCGCCCTTCGCACACGCTATCCGGCAGCACGTGCCGAGCAGAGCTCATCCATGCAGCATTGCCAGCGGCAACAAGAGACCCCGAAGCCCGTGCACACCTGCACAGGGCGCAGCGCACCCGGTTCCGTGCACCGCATGCGCGCCGGCAACGGCGTATTCGCTGTGTTCGCCGTGACCGCCCTCGGCGCGATGCTGCTCGCTGCGCCCGCACGCGCGCGGGCCCGACCGCGCGCTGCCGCGCACGACAGTGGCGTGATTCGCCCGGCGGGCGCTGGGTTCAACATCATGAACGTACAACTCGTGCGCGGCTCGCAGGTGCGCTTTGCGAACCCGGGCAATACGCCCTTGCGCATCCGTATCCTAACCTGGCAGGGCCGCGCGGTGCAGCGCCTGCGCATCGCGCCGCATGCGCAGGCCGGCTGGACACCCGCTCGCTACGGTGTTTACCTTTATCTGAACGCCGACACGACGGACTTCGGTTCCGCGCATATCACCGGCGCGCATGGCGAGCGGGTGTTACAACCGCTCGCCCGCCGGCAGGCACGCACCTTTCCGGCTCCGGCGTACGGCATCGTTGCCGTCACCAATGCCTCCGGTGGGGGCATTGCCCTCAGCCGCAGCCATGGCTTGCGCGAAGGCGCAGACAATGGCGAGCGCATCCAGCCGTTCATGCAGCGCGGCCCTTGGATCGAGGTGACCCGCCGTACGATGACGTTCATGCCTTGGGTACTGGTCGTCAAAGCCGGCGAGCGCATCAACGTTTACAACGAAGACGCGATGGCGCACAGCTTCTTCCCCGGTGTGTATCCGGTGCTGTACGAAAACCGTCGACAGATCCGCTTTTACCGCCGCACTTTCGGAGGATTTGATCTGATGAAGAACGGTGAACACGGCGCTATCGTCCTGCATCGTCCCGGCATCTACCACGTAATCTGCTTCATACACAGTCTCCCCTGGAAGCAGACCTACAAGCCGTTGCGCAGGTACGGCGGCTATCCGTATGTCATGGACGCCGTGATCGTCGTCGAACCGAACAACTGAATAGGGAGCACGGCGGCCAGAACGAAGTGTATCGGGAAAATTTGGGACCGGCCGCTGCGCCGGCAAGGTCAATTCCGCCGGGCGGCGATCCGGTGCGCGCGCTCGACACCGACGACAGCAGCGATGGCCGGCAGCAGGGGCCGGTCTATTTCGTGAACTTGTCGCGCAGCCTGCTGAAAAACGAGCCCGAGCGCATGTGCCGCAAGGTTGCGGCCCATTTGTCCTCGGCGAGCAGCTTGCGCCGCAGATCGGCTTCCTCGCGCTTCATCAGTTCCAGCACGCGCGTATCCTCGTCGGCCTCGAGCCAGTAGCCGTGCTGATTCGGGCAGACTTCCATCTGCAGATCGTAGAACCGATATTGGAACTTCTGCAGCTGCGCGCTGCATTCCGGACACTGATCGGCAGTCACGGTGGAGTCGATGAACAGCGACCCTTTCCACCGGTCGCCGAAGTCGAACACCTCGTCCTCGAGCTCACCCAGCTCGGCCTGCTCGAACCACATGCCATGGCAGGAGGGGCACTGGTTGACCTTGAGCTTGTACCGCTCGGTCGTGGTCAGATCGAGTTTGCATCTCGGGCATTTCATCTCATCCCTCCACTTGCCGCACCGGCCGGCCCAGGATTAGGACGCGAGCCCGCAGCGACTATAGATGACATCGGGGCGCCACTCAAGGATGCGCGCAGGCGCGCACCGCCATCGCTCCACGTGCGCCGCGGGAGGCACTCGGCTCAATCGTTGTAGGCACGCTCGCCGTGCTGGGCCAGATCGAGGCCTTCGCGCTCCTGATCTTCGCTCACCCGCAACCCGAGCGTGGCCTGCACCAACTTGAGGATCAGGTAGGTTCCAAGCGCGCACCACGCGCCGGCTGCGACCACTGCGAGCAGCTGCACGCCCACTTGGCGCAGCATGTCCATGCCTTGAGCGTAGCCGATTCCACCGAAACGCGCCGCGACAAACACCCCTGTCAGCACGGTGCCGAGTGCGCCGCCGGCGCCGTGCACCGGAGAGACATCGAGTGCATCGTCGATATGCAGTCGACGCTTGATCAGCTGCGTCGCGAAAAAACAGACCAGGCCTGCGGCGATACCAATGCACAGCGCGCCAAACGGGCCGACGAACCCCGATGCCGGGGTGATGGTGCCAAGGCCCGCCACCATGCCGGTGACGATGCCGAGCACGCTCGGCTTGCCGAATTGCCGCCACTCGAGGACCATCCACGTAAGCGCGCCGCAAGCGGCGCCGAGTTGTGTCACCAGAATGGCCATGGCTGCCGAGCCATTGGCGGCAAGCGCGCTGCCGCCGTTGAAGCCGAACCAGCCGACCCAGAGCATGCCCGCGCCGAGAATGGTGAGCGACATGTTGTGCGGGGGCATGGCGGTGTGCGGGAAGCCCTTGCGCTCGCGCAGCACAAGCGCACTCACCAGAGCACCCACTCCGGCGGTGACGTGCACTACGATGCCACCGGCAAAATCGAGCACGCCCAGGCGCTCGAGCCAGCCGCCGCCCCAGACCCAATGGGCGACCGGCAGATAGACGACGATGAGCCACAGGGTGGAGAACAGCAGCATGGAGGCGAATTTCATACGCTCGGCGAAGCCGCCCACCACCAGCGCCGGCGTGATGATCGCAAAAGTCAGCTGAAACATCACGAAGGCCGCCTCGGGCACATCGCCGTGCAGCGCATTGCGGCCGATCGCGGCAAACCCACCGCCGCGCAGCGTGCCGATCAGCGGCTCGAGCGCGCCGCCATTGCCGAACACCAACCCATAGCCGCCGACGAGCCAGACCACACTCACCATGCACGTGATCGCGAAGCACTGCATGGCAATCGACAGCACGTTCTTGTTTCGGACCAGCCCCGAATAGAATGCCACCAGTCCCGGCAGCGTCATCGACAACACGAGCGCCGTGGCGGTCAAAAGCCAGGCGGTATTACCGGGATCGGCCACGGCCGGACCGACCGGTGCACCGGCGGCGCGCGCAAGCGGTGCGCTACAAAGCAGCGCCACGGTGACGGCAGGAGCAGATCGTCGCATCTTGGACCTCGAATGAACGGAGCATCCGGCAGGTGTGCACCGCAGCGACATTGTCCCGGTCAAGGTGCCGGAAAATCAAGCGCAAACACCCACGGCCGCGAGCGCTGCGCGTCCCGGAGCAGCCGGTCGGCGGCGGACACTCGCGCCCATGCAAGACCGCGCATCCGCCCGGCTGCGGGGCCGCGTCACCGCGCCTCGACAAAGGGCTCCCCGATCCGCGCCGAGAGTGTCATAATTCAGTGATGAGAACCTCTGCCCTACGTCTTGCGCTGCTGTCCAGTCTGGCGCTCACGATCGGCGCCTGCGCGTCGCCCGCCCTTGCATCCCATGCGACCGTGCCGCCGCGCCCGGAGCAGCTGGTCGCAGTACCGCGCCCGCCGCCGCCGGCGCCCGTGCAGACGGAAAAGTTCATGCTGGCGCCGGGCCAGGACATCATCGGCACCGTGCAGGCCGTGAAGGTTTTAAAGGGGCAGACGCTCACCGACATCGGCCGTCGCTTCAATGTCGGTTACAAGGAAATCACGCGCGCAAATCCCGAACTGAACCCCTGGCTGCCGCCGGCGGGCTCCCCGGTGCTGCTGCCGACGCAGTTCATCCTCCCGGACGCGCCGCACCAGGGCATCGTGGTCAACGCCGCCGAGCTGCGGCTCTTTTATTTTCCGCCGCACAAGCCGGGCACACCGCAGATCGTCATCACCCATCCGGTCGGCATCGGCAAGGCCAAGTTTCCCACGCCGATCGGAGTGACCTATGTCGTCGCACACCAGAAAGGACCAGTCTGGGTCGTGCCCCGCTCCATTCTGGCCGAACATGTCGCGGAAGGCGCGCCGCTGCCGCCCGTCGTCGGCCCCGGTCCACTCGATCCTCTCGGTAACTATGCATTGCAGCTCGGCTGGCCCGAGATCTTCATCCACGGCACCAACAAGCCGGTGAGCGTCGGCTGGCGCGTAAGCCATGGCTGCATCCACATGTTTCCGGAAGACATCAAGCAGCTCTTCTACATGGTGAAGAACGGCACCGAGGTGCGCGTCGTCGATCAGCCGTATGTATTCGGCTGGAAGGATGGCCGGCTCTACATGGTCGCGTTCGGTCCGCTGCGCGGCAGCAAGACGCCCTGGAAGACGGACTGGCGCCAGCTGCTGCCGCGCATGATCACGCCCGCGGAGCGGGCTGAACTGCGGCGGCACGGACAAACCATCAACTGGAAGCGCATCGCGGAACTCGTCGCCAATCCGCGCGGTATCCCGGTGCCGGTCTCGGGCACGGGCGGCGGCATTGCGCACGTGATCGCGGACGCGCACTGGGTGCAGAATCGCCTGCCGGCCGGCTCCACCTGGAACGGCAAGACCGATGGGCTCGCCACGAACGCCCAATATCGCAAGTTCTATGCCGGCATTCTCACCCCGGCGCAGCAGCGTGCGCTCGAGAGCGTCGACAGCATGCGCCATCCGGCCAAACCGGTCCGCAAGACGGCAACCGACCCGCACGGCGCCTGACCCCGGCATTTACCCCCAATAGCGCCCCGATCAACGGGGCGCTGGCGGGAGCGCGCCCGAGCGTGCCGTCGTCCCGCCGCTCGCCGGCCTCGACACACGGCCCATCGCATTTGAATGAATCTCCCGCACGCGAGTGCGAGACTTCTCGCGCTGTTCCTGCCAGAGATCCTCCCATGCACCGACACATCGCCCTGTCATCGCTGTGCCTTCTGCTGCTCTCGCCGCTTGCGCTCGCCGCACCCGCCAAGCCCGCGCACCACGCACCCCTGCCCATTCCGAAGGAGCGTGCCGTCAGCACACAGCACAGCGTCACCATCGACGGCCACACGATCCGCTATACCGCCACCGCCGGCACGATTCTGCTGCGCAACAAGAAGAATCAGCCGATTGCCAGCATGTTCTACGTCGCCTATACCGAAGATGGCGTGCACAATCTGGCGCACCGGCCGGTGACTTTTCTCTACAACGGCGGTCCGGGCGCGGCATCCAACTGGATTCAGATGGGCGGACTTGGCCCCTATCGGGTCAACATGACCAATGGTGGTCCGACGCCGCCGGCGCCTTATTCGATCACACCGAGCCACTACAGCTTGCTCAACGATTCCGACCTCGTGTTCATCGACGCGGTAGGCACGGGCTACAGTCGCATCGTCGGCACCGGCACGGGCAAGATGTTCTGGGGCGTCGACCAGGACGTGAAATCATTCGCCCAGTTCATCTACCGTTATCTCGACAAATACAACCGCTGGCAGTCACCGAAGTTCCTGTACGGGGAAAGCTATGGCACGACCCGCTCGGCGGCCCTGGCCGATTACCTGCAGGACCACGGCGTGGCGCTGAACGGCGTCATCCTGCAGTCGTCGGTGCTCAACTACTTCGACTGGATGCCGGGCTCGATCAACAAGTACATTTTTTATCTGCCCTCCTTTGCCGCCATCGCCTGGTATCACCACAAACTGCCAGACCGGCCCGCGCACCTCGCCCCGTTCGTGCAGCAGGCGCGCGAATTCGCCGCCGGACCGTACGAACAGGCGCTGTGGCAGGGCGATACCCTGCCAAAGAGCCAACTCGATGCGCTGGCGCGGCAGATGCACCGCTTTACCGGCCTGCCCGTGCGCTACCTCGAGCGCGCGGATCTGCGCGTGACCGCGGCGCACTTCCGCAAGGAACTGCTGCTGCCGGAGCGCGAGCACATCGGGCGCTACGATGCCCGCTTCGCCGCCGCCGACGGCAATCCGGTCAGCTCGCGCAACTCGTTCGACCCATCGAGTCAGTTCACCGCAGCGCCGTTCGCCTCCGCTTTTCAGTGGTATCTGCGCAATATCCTGAAATACGACTCGAACCGGCACTACAAGGAAGAGAGCAATCAGGCCTTCAATACCTGGGACTGGCGGCACGATCACCGCTCGCGCCCCTATGTGGCGGGCAATCTCGCGGCCGCCATGCGCAAGAATCCGTATCTGCGGGTATTGTCCGAGAACGGTTACTTCGATCTCGCCACACCGTTCTTCGAGACTGAATATGATCTCAGGCAGGTGCGCCTGAGCGCGCGGCTGCGCAAGCACATCACCTTCGCGTATTTCAAGTCAGGTCACATGATCTATTTAAATCCGCACGCGCTGCGAGCGATGCACGCGGTCCTGAACAGCTTCTACCACGACACGCTGCAAGCGGACGCGAGAGGCGCCGCACACTGAGGCTGACGCCCCCACGGTAACGGCGGTCGGCCGGGGAATGCGGGCATTCCGCGGCCGACTGCGGTGCCGTGTGCGTGCAGTGCATGACGCGGGAGCGCACTGTGCGATGAGGGCGCGCAGTGCCGCCCGGCCGCCGTCAGCGATCTACCCTGCGGTGCTCGAATCGACCACCCAGTCCGTGGCGTTATCCAGAGCCTTTATTCTCCGGCCGGGATCCGGACCGGTTTTGCTTGCCACGGCAACCCCGCTCACTCCAGACTCGCGCAGCGAGCGGC
>JAKARC010000090.1 GCA_021822385.1 Pseudomonadota bacterium | reverse complement strand
GAGCCGCATCCGCGGCCTGCTCATCGGGGATGGCCCCGAATTTGGGGCGATTCATGCGCTCATTACCCGGTCGGGCTTGGGCGATGCGGTGCGCCTGACCGGCTTTCGTGCGGATGCGCGCCGGCTCGTGCAGTGCCTCGACTTGTTCGTGCTCGCAAGTTTCAGCGAGGGTACGTCGATGGCATTGCTTGAGGCCATAGCCGCCGGCGTGCCGGCGGCCGTGACGGCGGTGGGCGGCAACCCGGAGGTCGTACTCGCGGGACAGACCGGTTGGGTGGTACCGTCCGAGGATACCGCGGCGCTGGCCGAGGTCATGGGGGTGGCGGCGCGTGATCCGGGATTGTGCGCGCGCTATGCGGGGGCGGGCCGGCAACGCTTCGAGGCGGAATTCACGTTTTCACGGATGATCGATCGCTATCGGGCCCTGTACCGTTCGCTGGGTGCGGGTTCCGCCCGGGAGTGCACATGAACGGGGCATCCACGTCCTCTGGTGGGTCGATGCGTCGCGCCGCCAAGGCCGGCGTCTTCGCGCTTGCCCTGGTGGCCATGCTGCCGCTGATCGCGCTCGTGTGGCTCGAGAAGCGACTCACCCGGACCGACGTCATTTTTGCTCTGTTCGGACAGGCGCTGGCGGTGATTCCAGGATTCCCGGGGCATTGGCTGCGCGGGGCCTACTACTTCGGCACCCTGGATCGATGTTCCTGGGAGGTGCGCATTGGCTTCGGCACGCTGTTCAGCCACCGCGCGGTCGCGATCTCGCGCCGCGTGTCGATGGGCGCCTATTGCATGATTGGTCATGCGCGCATTGGGGAGGACGTGATGATCGGCAGTCGCGTCAGCATCCCGAGCGGCAAGCGCCAGCACCTGGACGAGCAGGGGCGGTTGGCGCCGGTGGCGCGTTTTGAGCCCGTGACCATCGGCGCGCACTGCTGGATTGGTGAGGGTGCGATCGTGCTCGCGGACGTCGGCGGCGGTTGCATCGTCTCGGCGGGGGCCGTCGTGATCGATGCGGCGCCTGCCGGCAAGCTGATCGGGGGCAATCCCGCTCGCGTGATCCGGGACGTCGAGCGCGCGCCCGACGCCGCCGCGGACTGATCTTCATGTGCGGAATCGCGGGCTTTGTGAACTTCGATGGGCATGCGCGCGATGAGGCGGGCGCGCGCCTGAAGCGCATGACCGATGCGATCATTCATCGCGGGCCCGACGAGGACGGATACTTCATCGACGATCACGCGGCGCTCGGCCATCGGCGTCTGTCCATCATCGATCTGTCGAGCGGACAGCAGCCCATGGAGGCCGGCGATGGCCGCATGCAGATCGTCTTCAACGGCGAAATCTACAACTACCTCGAGGTCCGCGCCGAGCTCGAGCAGCTCGGTCACCGGTTTCGCACACACTCGGATACCGAGGTGCTGCTGCGCGGCTATCTGCAGTGGGGTGCGCGCAGCGTCGAGAAAATGAACGGCATGTTCGCCTTCGCGATCTGGGACGCACGCGAGCGGCAATTGTTCCTCGCGCGCGATCGCGTCGGGAAGAAGCCGCTCTATTACGTGCGGACCGGCGCTGCGGTCGCCTTTGCCTCGGAGCTTAAGGCGCTGCGCGCCGCGGGACTCATCCCCACGGCGGTCGATCCAGAGGCGCTCGATTGCTATTTCAGCTTTGGCTATGTGCCGGCGCCGCGCACCATTTACCGGGGCGTACGCAAGCTGCGCGCGGCGCACACCCTGACGGTCGCGGGCTCGGGCGATACGGAGCACAAGTACTGGGATCTGGGTTTTGCCGAGCCGGTGCCGCAGACGCTCGATGCGGCGACCGAGGCGCTGGGTGCCTTGCTCGATCAGGCGGTAAAGTGTCGCCTGATGAGCGAAGTGCCGCTCGGCGCCTTCCTCTCCGGCGGTATCGACTCCTCGCTGGTGGTCGCGGCCATGGCGCGCCTTCAGGACCGCCCCATCATCACCCATTCGATCGGATTCAACGAGCGCGAGCACAGTGAGTTGCCGGTGGCGGCACGGATCGCCGCCCACCTCAAGACCGACCATCACGAATTCACGGTCACTCCCGATGCGGCCGGTGTGCTCGAGCGGATTGCCTGGCACTGTGATGAGCCTTTGGCCGACTCAAGTGCGCTGCCCACGTGGTATGTGTGCCAGATGACCCGGCGCAGTGTCACCGTGGCCCTGTCCGGGGACGGCGGGGACGAGGGGTTCGGGGGTTATACGTTCCGCTACCTGCCACACGTCTTGGAATCGCGTCTACGGCGGCGTCTGCCGACGGCGCTGCGCGCGCCGCTGTTCGGGGTCGCCGGTAGGCTCTGGCCGGCCTCCGCTGCGTTGCCGAAGCCGCTGCGGTTGAAGACCATCCTGGAGAATCTTGCGGTGGGGGATGCCGAGGCCTTCTACCGTGATCTCGTCTGGTTGCGGCCCGATACTCGGCAACGGCTCTATGCGCCCGGATTCCTGGAAACCTTGCGGGGATTCACACCGCTGGAAGTGATGGCCCCCTATTATGTCCACAGCAGTGCCGCCGATGCCCTGGGGCGCAGTC
>JAKARC010000014.1 GCA_021822385.1 Pseudomonadota bacterium | reverse complement strand
GAGCGAGAATCCCACATGGGGCGAGGAACGGATCGCCAATGAGCTTTTTCTGAAGCTCGGAATACAGATCTCGCCGCGCACCGTACGGAAATATCTTCCCCCTCGCCCACCGGGGCGGCCAAGAGGCATCCCCTACCAAGACTGGGTACCGGTACTTCGTAATCCACACTAGGTGGTACTTGCAGTCCCAAACCGCATGGCTGCTGCTCTTGTAGTCCTTCATCGTCTTGATGATATATCCAGCCGACCTTCCCGTCGCCTAAAGGCGAGGGGTTTACGGATCCCTACGGGGGACTCTAAACCTTAGCGACACCCGCAGTCGCCATCTCCGCCGGCGACGCGAAGTCGCTCGCGCCAAATCCGCCTCTCAACTCCAAAATTGCGCGGATTTACGCCCCCGCCAACAGGGCGGCTGATGAGGTCTCGATTACTGTCGAGCCCTTCTTTCTTTCCCACGCGGTGCGCCAAGCAGATGTCCTCGAGCATGAGCGGGATTGCGCAGGACCCGATTATGACTATAATGACCACCTTGACCATCTAGGCTAGGCGAGTGTCATGGACAACGACATCTGGACCGTCGCTCAGGCCAAGGCAAAGCTGAGCGAGGTCATTGAGAACGCTCGCACGCAGGGCCCGCAAACGATTACCCGCAACGGCAAGCGGACAGCCGTCGTCGTGGATGCCGAGGAATGGGAGCGTAAGACCCAGCGCAGCGGCACGCTGGTCGATTTCTTCAAGGCCTCGCCGCTTCGTGGCTCGGGTCTTAAAGTCTGCCGCCCCAAGGGTCGGCTGCGCGCGCCCACATTGTGAGCTTTCTGCTCGACACGAACGTCGTCTCCGAATGGACGAAACCGCAGCCCAACGCGGGTGTCGTCGAGTGGCTCGCCCAGGTCGATGAGAATCAGGTTTTCCTCAGCGTCGTGACCTTCGCGGAGCTGCGCCACGGTATCGAGCGGCTGCACGTCGGTGGCCGGCGCCGGCGACTCAATGAGTGGTTGTGCGGCGAGCTGCCGTTACGGTTCGAGGAGCGGATCATTGGGATCGATGGGGCCATCGCCGACGAATGGGGAAGGGTGGTGGCCCGCCGCGAGGCGCGCGGCCGACCCATCCATGCGATGGATGCGCTTATCGCCGCCTCGGCGCAGGTGCACGACCTCACAGTGGTGACCAGGAACACGGCGGACTTCCAGGGATCCGTCAAGTCTCTCCTCAATCCCTGGAAGTAACCTTGGCGCTCACGGGCGTTTGGCGACGACCTTGCCGTTTTCCCAGATATATAGAGCGGCGTCCCATACATCCGCGCGGTACGCTGAGCGCTCTCGCCAGTTCGCAGTGGTGCACGCTCGACTTGCGCAGCGAGCTTCGGATTCCTGTTGAAGACCTTGCTCTTGTTCGCGCTCTTGGTTCTCACGGACCGTTTGCGGTAGAGACTGCTCTTGCGAGCAGCCCCTGTAGTCCGCAATTATTTCGATACCGGATGCAATTGGTCAAGATGATGACGAAGTGCTGACTGCGCGGCACGATCCGGCCATGCGCACCGGCTTCACTGTCCTCCTCGCCCTGATTTGTGATGCGCTCCAGTGGTTGCGACTGGCGGTGCGATCGAGTCGATCGCTCAAAGCGGAGAATCTCTTCCTGCGACGGCAACTGAGTCTCTAGTATCGAGCGCGGCGTCAAGCCGCGCCGAATCGACCCGGTCACGCGAGTTCGACTGGTGCTGCTGTCCCACCTCTTCGATTGGCGGCGTGCCTTGGTCGTCGTGCGTCCGGAAACGTTGCTTCGCTGGCATCGCAAGGCTTGGAAGCTGCTGTGGCGTCTGAAGTCCCGGCCGGGCCGACCGCCTATTCCAGGTGAACTGCAACGCCTCATTCGACGCATGGCCCTCGAGAATCCCCGCTGGGGTGAGGAACGCATCGCTAATGAGCTGCTATTGAAGCTGGATATCCGGGTCTCTCCCCGAACGGTCCGCAAGTATATGCCTCGGCATCCACCTGGCCGCCCGCGAGGGGATCTGCGGTGGTCGACCTTCCTGCGCCTACATGCCCAGGGAATGCTGAGCTGCGATTTCTGCCTCGCGATCACGGCCAGCTTTCGCATGCTGTACGTCTTCGTGGTCATCGAGCACGGAACGTGGCGCCTGATCCACTGCAACGCCACAGCTCATCCGAGTGCCGCCTGGACGTTGCAACAGCTGCGCGAGGTGAGCGGTCTGGAGCACCGGTATAAATTCCTGCTCCATGACCTCGACTGCATCTTCTCCCGACAGCTCGATGAGTCGATCGAGGCGCTCGGAATCAGCGTACTCAAATCCGCCCCTCACTGTCCGAAGATGAATGCTATCTGCGAGCGCGTGATCGGCACGTTGCGCAGGGAGTGTCTCGACTGGCTGGTGCCGCTGTCTGAGTCGCATCTTCGCGCTCTCTTGAGAGCATGGATCCAGCACTACAACCGCGGTCGTCCGCATATGGCCTTGGGACCCGGTATTCCAGATCCTCCGCTCGCCACTATCCCGAAATCCGCTTCACGACACCGTCGCGCAGAGTCCTATGCCGTGAAAGCTGAACCCATTCTCGGCGGACTCCATCACGAATACCGGCTTGCTGCCGCGTGACTCAAATTCTTGCGGACCACAGCGGGACATGCGCAAATCCATGGCACATTCCTGGCAGACCCGCCGAGCTTCCTAAAATTGCTCGATGAGAATGTTGTTGATATTCAATGAGTTAGTGGTGGCCAGGGGCGGAATCGAACCACCGACACGCGGATTTTCAGTCCGCTGCTCTACCAACTGAGCTACCTGGCCATCGCAGGAGTAGCGGGCTATTAGACCGGCCGCCGCAGGAGGCGTCAAGGCGATGGGAAGCTGTCGGAGGAAGCTGAACTCGGCACATGGAGTTCCTTATGTTTTGCGGCCTGTGCGCTCATCCGGGGCATCGAAGTAGGCCAATATTCCGTCGCTGCGGACTTTACCTCTGCGCTCGCCCGGTGCGCCGGTCATTCCTCTCTCTATAGGGAGAGGTGCGTATCCGGAAACCGAGGGATGCCTACTTCCAAGACCGCACGAAGCGTTACACTTTGTGGTGGCGCCGATACGGATATGTCGCCCACATGAGACTCGAGCCCGGTCGCGACTGTCGCGCCGATGCCGCGCAAGAGCGCTCCAGACCGTGCTCGTACAGCCTCGCCCCTTGGTTCATCCGGATCGCGAGAGACATAATCGATATGAGCACAGCGGCCAACACTGGCCTCCAAAGCCGGGTGGCTTCGGCCGGAGACATCGTTCCCTGCAGCGATGAACTGACCCACGTCAACGAATCGCTGCAGCGCCAGGAGGGGCTGCTGGCCGCCTCCGCCAAAGCCAGCCGCATGCTGCTTGAGACTCCGGACGTGCGGGGGGCAATACCGGAAGTTCTACGGTTGATTGGTCAAGCCGCGCAGGTTGACCGGGTCAACGTGATGCGGACCCGCCGCGGCCCGAATGACGAGCCGCTGCTGATCGTGGTCGCGGAATGGACCGCCGAGGGCGTGCCCTCGCATCTGGACGACGTGGCGGCACGCTCCTGTGATGAGCGCGATTTACCGGCGATCTGCGCAGAGCTGCGTCTCGGCCACACGCTGTGCATCAATCCCGGGGAGACGGGGCGGCCGATGTCCGGCTCGACCAGCTTCGAGGGCATCGGAACGCAGAGCAAGGCCGTTGTGCCGATCATCATTGCCGGAGAATTCATCGGCGCTATCAGCCTCGACAATACGCGCAAGCGGCGGGCCATCGACTCTGCCGAGCTGGCGGCGCTCGAGACGGCAGCCAGCGTGATTGGCGCGGCGCTGCACCGCCAGCGGCTGCTCGATGACATGCGCCGCACGCGCGAGCGGGCGGCCGAGGAACGCGTTGCCGAGCTCGCCAAGGCCAATGCGGTGATTCGGGGCAACCTCGAGCGGCTGGCGAGCGAACCCGACCTGAACAGCTTCCTCGGCCATCTGCTGCTCGAGGCGACCCGCCAGTTTGACGCCGTATCGGGAGCGGTGGTGGTATCGCGCGATAGCCTGCAGGAGTGGCGTATCGCCGCGCACGTGAATGCCGGCAAGCTCGAAGAGCCGCCCTACCCGATCAGCGTGCCGGTTGACTCGCCGTTCGGCTACCGCTTCGGCCAGCCCCATGAGCCGATGTATCTCGACGTGGCGCAGCAGCACCAGGAATTCTGGCCCGGCATGCTCGCGTTCGACCGGCGCGAGGGTCACATCGGCAAAGTGGTCTACCCGCTGGTGTTCGGCTCGCGCAACGTCGGCTTTCTGCTCCTGCGCTTTCGTCACAAGGCCGAAGACGTACCGCACAGCGAGCTGCTGGTCGCCCTGGCGCAGCAAGCTACTCTGGCGGTGCAGTTGACGCGGCTCGCCTACCAAGCCAAGGAAGCCGCCGTTCTCGTCGAGCGCGCACGCATCGGCCAGGAGATACATGACGGTCTCGCGCAGGCGTTCACCGGCATCCTGATGCAGCTCGGGGCACTGGAGGAATCCCCGCCCTGCCGGGAGAAGGGTTCGGACCTCGCCATCACCCTGTCGCGCATCCGCGATCTGGCCCGGGACGGACTTGCCGAGGCCCGTCGCTCGGTCATGGCGCTCAGACTCGATCAGACGCGCCGCACGGGACTCGAGCTCGCGCTGCGCCAGCTTGCCGAACGTTCCACTGTGCCGGGTGGTGTCACCTGCACCTTCAGCGGCGACACGATCGACACGGGTTTGCCGCCCGAGCAGGAGCATGAGCTGCTGCGGATTGCCCAGGAGGCGGTCAGCAATGCGGTACGCCACGGACGCCCCACGACAGTCCGGATCACGATCACGAACGAGGACGCCCATTGGGTGATGGCCATCGAGGATGACGGTCAGGGCATGGGCCAGAGTCCGGAACGTCACGAGCGCCAGGGCTTCGGCTTGACCAGCATGCGTCAACGCGCCACCGACATCGGTGGCGAATGGCGCATCGAGAGCCGGCCCGGAGCCGGCACCCGCGTCAGCGTACGCATGCACAAGCGGAGGACCTGATGTCGGCCGAGATACACAAGAAGATACGCGTCATTCTCGCGGACGATCATCCCGTCGTGCGCGATGGACTCGCCGCCATGGTCAATCAGCAGCCTGACATGGAAGTGGTGGCCGAGGCCGGCGATGGCGATGCCGCCATTGCCCTCTACGAGGAGCGGCAACCCGACGTCATGGTGCTCGATTTGCGCATGCCCAAACGCGATGGGTTGGCCGTGGTCCAGCGGGTGATGGAAATCAACCCTAAAGCGCGTCTGCTGATCATGACGACCTATGATGGAGACGAGGACATCTTCCAGTGCCTCTCGCACGGCGCCAAAGGCTACATCCTCAAGGATGTGCCCCGCCAGGAAATCCTCTCGGCGATCCGCGCCGTCAGCGAAGATCGGCCGTATACGTCCTCTACGGTCGCAGCCAAGGCCCTGCAGCGGATGGCAAAGCCAAGCCTGACCGAGCGCGAGCTCGACGTCCTCGAGCTCGTCGCCCAGGGCCGAAGCAACAAGGACATCGCCCGACGCCTGTCAATCACCGAAGGCACGGCCAAGACTCACGTGAAATCCATTCTCACCAAGCTCGATGCCATCAGTCGGACCGAGGCAGTGGCCGTAGCGCACAAGCGCGGTCTCATTCGCCTCTAAGGCAGACCCGCGACGCCAAACCCGGTGACCGTTCTGTGACACCTCGGACAGTCGATCATGATGTGCTTGGGGGCATGGAACAGTTCGGTGTCGTAGGCGCCTCGTACCGTCATGCGGGCGTGGACGAGGTCGCACGTCTTTCCCTCGACCGTGCCAGTCTCGCGCAACGGCTGCCGGCGCTGCGCGAGGCGCTCGCCGTGGCGGAACTGGTTTATCTGGGCACCTGCAATCGTGTCGAATTGCTCTACGTCTCCGGCAGCGGTCGGCCGGCCGCGGATCTGCGCACCGCTGTGCTGGCCGAACTCACCGGACGCGCACCGCAGCCCGAACAGGCGCCGCGCCTGCTGCGCGCGTGGGCGGGCGAATCGGCGGTCGAACATGTCTTGCTGGTTGCCTGCGGACTCGATTCCGCGCAAGCCGGCGAGCGGGAAATTGCCGCGCAGCTGCGCTTGGCCTGGGAAAGCGCCCGGGAGGCCGGGACCTGTGGTCCGAAGCTCGACCGTCTGCTCGGCGAGGCGCTCGGCATGGCCAGTCGAGTGCAGCGTCTGCGCTCCGGGCTCCCCCATCGGTCGCTCGCGGACCTCGCGGTCGACCGTGTGCTCGCGCATCTCGGCGGAAAGCACGACCCATCTGATCAGGTCGTGCTGATTGGCGTCTCGCCCATGACTCGCCGGTGCGGGCTTGCGCTTGCCCGCGCCGGAGTGCCGCTCCTGATCGTCAACCGTTCGCTTGCCGCCGCCGAGTCCTTCGCAGCGGAAGTCTCCGCCAGAGTCGTAACCCTCGAAACGTTTCGCGAGACTCCCGAACACGCGGCGGCGATGGTGCTGGCTGCCGGTGGCGGAGCACCGCTGCTCGGCGCGGCAACGCTCGAGCGCATCGCCGGACGGCCGGGTAAGCGCCGGCCTCTCGCGGTGGATTTCGGTGTCCCTCCCAACCTCGAGCCGGCGGCTGCGCAGCGCGCGCGCATCGAATACATCGGCATGAACGATCTCGTGCGCGCTGTCGAAGACCGGCGACTCGATGAGCTGCTGCGGCTCGCGCCGGTGCGTGCCGCAATCGACGATCGGCTCGCCCGGCTGCGCACCGAGATGGCAAGCCGGGCGATCGGGCCGCACCTGGCCGAGCTGCGCGAGACCTTCGAGCACATTGCCGCCGAGGAACTCGAACGGGCCCTGGCCTCGCAACTGCGCACGCTCGATGCCGTGCAGCAGGCGGCCGTGCGCCGTCTGACCGAGCGAGTTGCGCATAGTCTGGTGCATCTGCCCATCCGTGGGCTGCGCGCCGCGGCGGCGCAGACCACTGCGGATGTGCTTGATACATTTTTCCGCGCGGCGCAGCTGCAGCGCCGTGGCCCTCCAGGCACCACTCTGCCCTCCGAACAGGCGGACCGGTAACGCATGCGACATCCACGTTCCGATGAACTCTACGCGCGTGCACGCGCGGTGATCCCCGGGGGTGTGAACTCCCCCGTGCGGGCCTTTCGCGCCGTCGGCGGCACGCCGCTGTTCATCGCTCGCGCCGAGGGCGCGCATATCATCGACGCCGACGGCCAACGTTACCTCGACTTCGTCGGTTCCTGGGGCCCACTGATCCTGGGCCACGCGCACCCGGCCGTCGTTGCAGCGATCACGGCGGCATGCCGCGACGGCACCACGTTCGGCGCCCCCTGCGCCGGGGAGGTGGCACTCGCCGAGCGTGTGGTGTCCGCCTATCCCGGAATCGAGCAAGTGCGCTTCGTCTCCTCCGGGACCGAAGCGGTGATGAGCGCGATCCGCGTTGCGCGGGCCGCGACGGGCCGCGATCTGATCGTGAAATTTTCCGGCTGCTACCACGGCCATGCCGATCATCTGCTGGTGGCCGCCGGCTCCGGTCTTGCCACTTTCGGCCGTCCTTCCTCGGCGGGCATTCCCGCGCCCTTCACCGCCTGTACCCGGGTGCTACCGCTCGACGACGAGGCGGCGCTGGAAAGTCTTTTCGCAGCGGAAGGCGAACGCATCGCGGCGGCGATCATCGAGCCGGTACCCGCCAATCACGGACTGCTGCCGCAGCGCCAGACGTTCCTCGACCGACTGCGCGCGCTCACGCGCGCACACGGAGCGCTGTTAATTTTCGACGAGGTCATTTCGGGATTCCGCCTAGCGCCGGGCGGTGCCGCCGAGCGCCTGGGCATCACCCCGGACATGGCCACGTTTGGTAAGGTGATCGGCGGCGGGCTGCCGGTGGGGGCCTTCGCCGGCCCGCGCGCCATCATGGCGCGGCTTGCCCCCGATGGCGATGCCTATCAGGCCGGAACGCTCTCCGGCAACCCGCTCGCCATGGCGAGCGGCCTCGCCACCCTCGAGGTGCTCACGCGCGAGGATGGATGGCCGCGCCTTGAGGCGCTCGGCGCACACGTCGAGGCGGTGGTGCAGCCGCTGTTGGCCCGCGCGCGATTCCCGGTGCACCTGGTGCGGGTGGGCTCGCTGTTCTGGCTGTCGTTGCACGAGCCGGTGGCGCCGCGCGCCGCCGCGCCCCTTGCAAGCGCTGCAGTCGAGCGCTACGGCCGGCTGTTTCATGCACTGCTCGCGCAAGGCATCTACTTTCCGCCCTCGGCGTATGAAGCCTGCTTTCTCTCGCTCGCCCACCGGGAGGCGGACATCGAGACGCTCGGTCATGCTCTCGAGCGCGCTCTCGAGAGCGCCGCATGACACCGCGGGCGAACCGGGTTCCGCGCATCCTGCAGATCACCGTCATGGCCCTGGTGGCGGTGTGTACCGTGCAAGTCTGTTGGTGGCTGTACGACGAGCATCACTATGCCGTCGAAAAAGTCACGCAGTTGCAGAGTGCCTACGCGCAACAGGCCGCCGCCGCACGCACCCTGCTCGCGGCGGGCGTGCCGGTCAAGCGCGTGCAGGCACTGTTGCCTTTGGTGCAATTGACCCCAGACGGCGCCCGGATCAAGCCCGCGGTCGAGCACGCACTGCTCGCCCAGGAACACCTGCGCATTGTCCAGTTCGCGTGGGAGGGCGGTTTTTTCCTCCTGGCGCTGGTCGCATGCATCGTGGTCATCGCCCGCGCCCTGCGCGCCGAGGCGCTGGCCATGATCGAGCAGGACAACTTCCTGGCGATGGTCTCGCATCAGTTCAAGACTCCGCTCGCGAGCCTGCAGCTGTCACTCGAGACCCTCACGATGCGCACGCTCTCGGACGAACAGACTCGCAGTCTGACCGACCGGATGTTGATGGATGTGGCGCGCATGGAAGGCATGGTG
Source organism: Pseudomonadota bacterium (assembly GCA_021822385.1). Lineage (GTDB taxonomy): Bacteria > Pseudomonadota > Gammaproteobacteria > Steroidobacterales > Steroidobacteraceae > 13-2-20CM-66-19. Next base: position 48,336 of record JAKARC010000014.1, on the reverse strand, counting down.
AGCCGGATCCTGGAAAGCGCCCGACTCGACCGTGGCCGGGTCGAGCTGCAGCATGAACCGGTGGATTTGGCCGGCGCCGTGCGCCGGACGACGGCCGCGGTGGAGGAACGCGCGGCCCAGGCACACATCGCCATCCGCACCGAGGTCGATCCCGGACTCGAAGTACTCGCCGACCCGATGGCGCTTGATGTCATCCTGCGCAACCTGCTCGACAACGCACTGGCGGCGGTCGTGCCCATGGGCGGCGGCAGCATCGTCTTCAGCGGCCGGCGCATTGCGGACACGATTGAGCTTGCGGTGCGTGACAGCGGCGTGGGTTTCAAATCCACCGACGCGACGCGACTGTTCGAGAAATTCCGGCGCTTGCAGCCCGGCGGCGGCAGCTATCACGGGACCGGTCTCGGTCTGTACATCGTGCAGCGGTTGATGCACCTGATGGGCGGACGGGTCAGCGCCGAGAGCGCCGGCATCGGCCATGGCGCCCGCTTCGTGCTGCGGTGGCCGGCGGCTCCCGGGGGCGAACAGCCCGCCTTGGACGTCCATCCCTCGTGAACATACCGGCCAACACTGCCCGCGCGCTCCTGGTGGTTGAGGACGACCCGTACCTCGCCGCCGGACTGGTCGAAAACCTGCGTGCCGAGGGCTACAGCGTCGATCAGGCCGGCGACGGGCGCACCGCACTGGCGCAACTTGCAGCGCAAACCTACCGGTTGGTGCTGCTCGATGTCATGCTGCCGGAGGTCGACGGGTTCACCGTGTGCCGCACCCTGCGTGAGCGCGGCGACACCACACCCGTCCTGTTTCTGACGGCGCGCGGCGATCCGGCGGACCGGGTCCGGGGACTGGAGGCGGGGGGCGACGACTATCTGCCGAAACCCTTTCACCTGAAGGAGTTGCTCCTGCGGGTGCGGGCCATTCTGCGGCGCTGGGAGTGGTATCAGAGTGCGGCGGCCGAAACTGCCGTGCTGCGCTTCGGAGAAAACGAGGTCGACTTCCGCGCCTTCCGCGGTCGCGCATGGAACGGCCTGCCGCAGGAGCTGACCGAGAAGGAGGCGATGATCTTGAAGGTCCTGGCCGAACGCCCCGGGCAGATCGTCTCACGCGAGGATTTGCTCGAACGGGTCTGGGGGTACGATGTCTTCCCCTCCACCCGCACCGTGGACAACTTCATCCTGCGACTGCGGCGGCGGTTCGAGCGCGACCCCGCCAATCCGCGCCACTTCCTCACCGTGTGGGGTGTGGGCTACCGCTTCCTGATCGAGGCCGAATCGTGACCCGTACTGTCCTGCGTATTGGTACGCGCGCCTCCGCACTGGCGCTGTGGCAGGCCCGGCACGTTCAGGCACTGATCGGCGCGCTGCCCGATGCGCCTGTCCTCGAACTCGTGCCCATCACGACTGCGGGGGATGTGCAGACGCAGGTACCGTTGTGGACCGTCGGTGGCCGCGCATTTTTCACCCGGGAACTTGATCATGCGCTGCTCGAAGAGCGCATCGATCTGGCCGTGCACAGTCTGAAGGATCTGCCCACCGAGCTTGAAACGGGCTTGGCGCTCACTGCCGTGCTCGCACGCGAAGACCCCTGCGATGCGCTCGTCAGTCGCGCCGGTGGTGCGCTGACGACCCTGCCGGCCGGTGCCCGCGTTGGTACGAGCAGCGTGCGCCGGCGAGCGTTCATTGCACGTCTGCGTCCCGATATCCAACTGCACGAGCTGCGCGGCAACGTGCCGACGCGCCTAGCGCGGCTCGAGCGCGGCGACTATGACGCTATCGTGCTTGCGGCGGCGGGTCTGAAGCGCCTGGGGCTCGAGGCGCGTATCACCGAGCGACTCTCGCCAGTGCAATTTCCGCCGGCCGTATCCCAGGGCGCGATCGGCGTCTGCGCCCGCAGCAATGACCGCGTCACCGCCCGCTGGCTCGACCCGCTCGATCATGCCGCGACACGACTCGCGGCCACCGCCGAGCGGGCGCTGCTGCAACGCATCGAGGGCGGCTGTCAGGTTCCACTCGGCGCGTTGGCGCACCTGACCGGTGGCTTGCTCCATCTGCGGGCCGTGGTCTGCAGCCTCGACGGCACGCGCAGCCTGTCCGCGGAAGGTAGCGCGCCGGCCGCGGGCGCGCGCGAACTGGGTGAGCGCCTTGCGGAGAATCTCCTCGCACAGGGCGCCGCGCAGCTGATCGCCGCACAACGCGCGGCGCAACAGGTATCCGTGCCGTGAGCAGCGTCGCCGGCCAACCCGTGGTCGTGACTCGCGCCGAGTCCGGCGGCGGCGGTCTGCGCGGTGAGCTCGAGCGTCTGGGCCTGACCGCGCTCCACTGGCCCGTGATCGGTATCGAGTGGACCGACGCGGCCGAATGGGAAGCGCTGCGCCGTGCCACCGCGACATTCGACTGGATCGTGTTCACCAGCGCCCACGCGGTCGAAGCCGTGACCGACACGCTGCCGCGACCGCCTGCGCGCACGCGCATCGCTGCTGTGGGTTCGAGCACTGCGGACCTGTTGCGCGAGCGCGGCTGGCGCGTGGATCTGTGTGGCCCCGGACCTGGCGCCGAGACTCTGGTGCACGCGCTCGCGGAAGTCGGCTTACGGGGCCGGCGTGTACTCTATCCGGCCAGCTCGCGCTCGCGGCCGACGCTGCCGGAGGGTCTCGCCCGTCTCGGCGCCGACGTCGTGCGCTTCGTGGCTTATCGTACCGTTCCGGCGACTCTCGACGCGGACAGCTGCCGCACCATGATCAGACGCAACGCGGTGGGCGCGGTCACCTTTGCCAGTCCCTCGGCGGTGACCGAGCTCGAAAATATCCTGGGCACCGAATATTTCCAACACCTGTTCGCAACCGCCCCGGCGGTCTCGATCGGGCCGACAACGGCCCGCGCTCTGGAAGCGCGCGGCATACCATCGACAGTTGCCGCATCGGCGACTTTGCGCGGTCTCGCGCACGCCTGCCTTGCCGTGTGGCACGACCCTCAACCCAAAGGCTGCACAGATGAACTTTCCCTCAGTTAGACCTCGGCGCACACGCCAGTCGGATCCTTGGCGGCGCATGGTGCGTGAGACGCGCCTGCACCCCGATCAGCTCGTCTATCCATTGTTCGTCGTCCCGGGCAGCGCAATCCGCCGTCCCGTCGCGAGCATGCCCGGCATCTGCCAGCTCTCGGTGGACGAGGCCGTCGCCGAAGCGCAATCAGCGCTCGCGGCTGGAGTACCAGCCGTGTTGCTGTTCGCGGCACCTGCGCACAAGGATGCCCAGGCGAGCGCGGCGCTCGATCCGCACGGACTCGCGGCCGAGGCGATCCGGGCGGTGAAGGCAGCCTGTCCGCAGCTCCTGGTATGGGCGGACGTATGCCTGTGCGGCGCAACCGACCACGGCCACTGCGGCCACGTGCTGCCGGGTGGGGTGATCGATAACGATTCCTCGGTGCAGACATTGGCGGCGGTCGCGCTCAATTACGCGCGCGCGGGAGCCGATGCCGTCGCGCCGAGCGACATGATGGATGGACGTGTTCAGAGCATGCGCCAAACGCTCGACCGTGCAGGGTTTGCGCTGACGCCTATCATCTCCTATGCCGCCAAGTTCGCTTCGGCATTCTATGGGCCGTTCCGCGACGCGGCCGAATCTGCTCCGGCCTTTGGCGACCGACGCAGTTATCAGATGGATCCGGGCAATGGCCGCGAGGCGCTGCGCGAAGTCCTGCTCGATGTGGCCGAAGGCGCCGATCTGGTGATGGTCAAGCCGGCCGGACCATATCTCGATGTCATTCGCCAGGTGTCCGAGGCGGTGCCAGTGCCGGTTGTGGCCTATCAGGTGAGCGGTGAGTTCAGCCTGATCAAGGCCGCGGCCGAGCGCGGTTGGATCGACGAACGGGCCGCGGTGCTGGAGTCCCTCACCGGCATCCGCCGCGCCGGCGCAGATTTGATCATCACCTACTACGCCCCCACCGTGGCGCGGTGGCTGAGGAGTCTCTGAGTGAGCGAGCCTACAGCGGTATTTCTCGCCGCGTGCCGGCGCCAGGTGGTGCCCTACACACCGATCTGGATCATGCGTCAGGCCGGCCGCTACCTGCCGGAGTACCGTCAGATTCGCGCGCGCGTATCCTTCGAAGCGCTCACCCGAACGCCGGAACTGGCAGCCGAGGTGACGTTACAGCCGTTGCGGCGCTTCCCGCTCGATGCGGCCATCCTCTTCAGCGACATCATGACACCGCTCGCGGGCATGGGCGTCGACCTGACATTCGAGCCCGGCCCGGTGATCGGCCAACCCATCCGCACCGATGCGGCCATCGATGCGTTGCGGCCCCTGGTACCGCACCGCGACGTGCCGTTCGTGCTCGAGACCGTGCGCCGGGTGCGCGCCGAGGCGCCGCGCCATGTGCCGCTCATCGGCTTTGCCGGCGGCCCGTTCACACTGCTGTGTTATCTGGTGAGCGGCAGGCCCTCCAAGGAGTTCGAAACGGCGCGGGCGTTTCTGTACGCAAGCCCGGGCTCGGCGGAACGGCTGTTGGACCGGCTCGCCGATGCCATGGCCGCCTATCTCGGCGCGCAGGCGCAAGCCGGCGCCCAGGCGTTGATGCTGTTTGAATCCTGGGGCGGATTGCTCGCGCCACCGGAGTTCGAGCGCTTCGCGCTGCGCGGCGCGATGCGCACGCTGGCCGCCCTGCGCAACCACGGGGTGCCGCTCATCTACTACCTCAATCAGGGCACGGCGCTCCTCGATCGGCTCGCCAACCTTCCGGCCGATGTGATCGGGGTCGACTGGCGTGCGCCGCTCGGCGCCGTCCGCCGCGTCTTGGGAGCGCAGCAGGCCGTGCAAGGCAACCTGGATCCGGCGGCGCTGTTCGCTCCGGCCGACGAACTCGCCCGCCAGGCCGGGCGCGTATTGCAGGAAGCCGGCGGCGCACCCGGGCACATCTTCAACCTGGGGCACGGCATATGGCCGCAAACCGACCCGGATGCGGTCGCGCGACTCGTGGACATCGTACACGAACGCTCATCACGCGGAGACAATCGGCTGTGACCGCTGCAGGCACGGATTGGGCGGCGGCAGCGGCAGCGTATTTCCGCGACCTGCAGGCACGGATCTGCGGCGCATTCGAGGCATTTGAGCCCGAGGCTCGGTTCGAGACACGCGACTGGCGCCGCCCGAGCGGCCATCATCTCGAAGGCGGCGGCGCCTCGAAGCTCATGCGCGGGCAGGTCTTCGAGAAGGTCGGCGTCAACTTCAGCCACGTCTGGGGCGTGTTCCCGGAACAGGCGCGTGCGCAGATCCCCGGTGCGGCCGAGTCGGGCGGACGATTCCTCGCCAGCGGCATCTCGCTGGTCGCGCATATGACGAACCCCTACGTGCCCACCGTGCACATGAACCTGCGTTATCTGCGCACCAGTCGGGAATGGTTCGGCGGCGGATCGGATCTCACGCCGACCTTTCCCTTCGATGAAGATACGGAGCAGTTCCATGCGGCACTGCGCCGCGCCTGCGCGACGTATCGGCCCGGAGCCTACGAGGAGTACAAGGCGTGGTGCGACCGGTATTTCTACCTGCCGCACCGGCGCGAGCCGCGCGGGGTGGGTGGCATCTTTTTCGATGAGCTCGCCAGCGGTGACACCGGCGCGGACTTTGCCTTCGTCCGCCAAGTGGGCGAGGCGTTTCTCGGGATCTACCCGACGCTCGTGTCGCGCCGCAAAGACATTCCGTACGATGCGCAGGCGCGCGAGCGCCTACTGTATAAGCGAGGGCGGTACGTGGAGTTCAACCTGGTCTATGATCGCGGCACCCGGTTCGGTTTTCAAACCGACGCGGACCCCGAGGCCTATCTCATGAGTCTGCCGCCGCTGGTCAAATGGTGAGACGTGTCACTCCAATGTTGAGGGCGCTGACGCTCCTGAGCTGCGCGCTTGCGGGCCTTGCGCTCGCGGGCTGCAGTCAACAAAACGGGCCGTTCATGACCGGGGCCGCACCGACTGCGGCTGCGCCCACGCCGCCGGCACGCCCGCCGGCCCCGTTGCCGGCGGCGGCGCAACGCGCCGCCACGCTGATCGGACTGCCGGTGCGCTCCAAATCGGGCAAAACGCTTGGTTCCGTGCGGGACATCATCTTCGCCGCGAATGGCCGAGCGACGCACCTCATCCTGGCGCACCGCCGCAGGGACGGACACCCCGGTCTGCTCACGCCCATCCCGTGGCGGCTCGCAATCAAGCATATCCATGGCCATGCTCTCATCATCGACGCCAAACGGTTCGCGGCTGCGCCCGGATTTGCGCCCAAGCAGTGGCCGCATCTCGACCAAAGCGGCTGGAGCGCGGCGGCCGATACCTACTGGACACAGAGCTCGCCGCATGCCTTCAAGCCGATCGACCCCACCAGTCGCCGACGCGCGATCATGAAGCTCTGATGTGCCCTGCATCGAGCCGGGGCGCGCCCCCAACAGACGGTGCCGTGGCCGCTGCGCTCATCGACTGGCACCTGCGCGAGGGGCGCCACGATCTGCCCTGGCAACGCGACCGCACGCCGTATCGGGTGTGGATCTCGGAAATCATGCTGCAGCAGACCCAGGTTGCAACGGTGATTCCGTACTTCAATCGATTTGTCGGCCGCTTTGCCGATGTTCGCGCGCTCGCCACCGCGCCCCTCGACGAGGTGTTGAACCTGTGGTCGGGGCTCGGCTATTACGCCCGGGCCCGCAACCTGCATCGGGCCGCCATCCAGGTCTGTACGGTGCACGATGGCCGTTTTCCGCAGACGTTCGAGGCGCTCGCGGCGCTGCCGGGCATCGGCCGATCCACCGCCGCGGCCATTCTCGCGCTGAGCTGCAGGCAGCGGCATGCGATCCTCGACGGCAACGTGCGCCGCGTCCTTGCACGTTACTTCGCGGTGCAGGGCGATTCAGGGGATCCGGCGGTCGTGCGCCACCTGTGGTCCTTGTCCGAGGCCTGCACGCCGGCCCGGCATGTCGATGTCTACACCCAGGCCATCATGGATCTCGGCGCCACGGTGTGCACACGGCGCAATCCAGCATGCGGGCGCTGCCCGCTCGCCGGTGGGTGCGCCGCGCAGCGCAGCGGGCGTCAGCACGAGCTGCCGACACCGCGGCGCCGGCCGCCGCGGCCGCGGCGCCAGGTGTTCATGCTGGCCGCTCGGCGCACCGATGGTGCGGTCTGGCTCGAGCGCCGACCTGAGCGTGGAATCTGGGGCGGACTGTGGTGCCTGCCGCAATTTGAAAGCCCTGTCGAAGCCAGGCGCTATCTACGCACCACGCTCGGTGAGCGTACGCCCGTGCGGCCGCTGGCAGCGATCGAGCATGCCTTTACGCACTTCGATCTTGTCATTACGCCACTTCTGGCCCATTGTTCGCGCCTTGGCGGCGCGCCGGAAGCGGCACAACACGCCTGGCATCGGGCCGATTCGCCGGGTGCGATCGGTCTGCCGGCGCCCATTCAGCGCTTTCTACAGCGCCTGGGGTCGGACGCGATCCAGCCACAACTCTTTGATTAGTTTACGTCTCTGACAATTACGGAGAACGGCATGCCCCGAATGGTGCAGTGTGTGGTGCTCAAGCGCGAGGCACCCGGCCTCGATCGCCCGCCCTATCCGGGCCCTCTCGGCCAGCGAATCTTTGAGCACGTGTCGCGCGAGGCCTGGATGCGCTGGGTGCAGCATCAGATCATGCTCATCAACGAGTATCGACTGAGCCCGATTGAACCGAAAGCCCGGCAGTTCCTTGAAGCGGAGATGGAGAAGTTCTTCTTCGGAACCGGCTCGACCCGACCGGATGGATACCAGCCCCCCCAGGAGGACTGAATTGCCGATGACGCAGACAACCAGACCGCTCAACTCTCGCATCGCCGAGGTCACCGAACGTATCCGCGAGCGCAGCCGCGATACGCGCAGCGCCTATCTGGAGCGCATGCGCGCCCAGTCGAGCGGCCCCGCACGCACGCGTCTCTCGTGTACCAATCTGGCCCATGGTTTTGCCGCCGCTGCCGCGCCCGACAAGCAAGTCCTGAAGGCGTTGCGGGGGGCAAATCTCGCCATCGTCACCGCGTACAACGACATGCTTTCGGCGCATCAGCCGTTCGAGCGCTTTCCGGGGCTGATCCGCCAGGCTGCGCGCGAGGTGCATGCGACCGCACAAGTGGCCGGCGGCGTGCCGGCCATGTGCGACGGCATCACACAGGGACAGCCCGGCATGGAGCTGTCTTTGTTCAGCCGGGACGTGATCGCAATGTCCACGGGGATTGCGCTCTCGCACGGGATGTTCGATGCCGCGCTGTGCCTCGGCGTGTGTGACAAGATCGTGCCGGGACTGCTGATCGGCGCACTCGCCTTCGGACACCTGCCGACGGTGTTCGTCCCGGCCGGCCCCATGCCCTCGGGCCTGCCGAACAAGGAGAAGGCACGCATTCGTCAGCTGTTCGCCGAGGGCAAAGTCGGCCGTGAGGCGCTGCTGCAGGCCGAAGTCGACAGCTATCACTCGCCCGGGACCTGCACATTCTACGGCACGGCCAACAGCAATCAGATGCTGATGGAGGTGATGGGACTGCACCTGCCGGGCAGCGCCTTTGTGCCTCCGAACACGCCGTTGCGCGATGCGTTGACGGCTGCCGCGGCGCACCGCGCTGCGCGCATTACCGCCATCGGCGAGCAGTATCTGCCGCTGGCCCGTGTCCTCGATGAACGCAGCATCGTCAACGCGGTGGTGGGTCTGCTCGCCACGGGCGGATCGACCAATCACACCCTGCACCTCGTTGCCATTGCCAAGGCGGCGGGCCTCATCATCGACTGGGACGATTTCAGTGCACTGTCCGCGGTGGTCCCATTGCTCGCGCGCATCTATCCCAATGGCAGTGCCGATGTGAACCACTTCCACGCCGCCGGCGGCATGGGCCTGCTGATACGCGAACTCCTGGGGGCCGGGCTGATGCACGCGGATGTGCTGACCGTGGCGGGTGAGGGCCTGACGCGCTACACCCAGGAACCCTGGCTCTCGAGCGCGGGGCTCGCCTGGCGCGATGCGCCCGCGCGCAGTGCCGACCGCGAGGTTCTGCGCGGCGCGAGCGATCCGTTCAGCGCCGATGGCGGCTTGAAGCTGCTGCACGGCAATCTCGGTCGCGCGGTGATCAAAGTCTCTGCCGTCAAGCCCGAGCATCGTTACGTGGAAGCACCCGCTCGCGTTTTCGATACTCAGGACGAGGTGATTCACGCCTTCAAACAAGGGCAGCTGTCGCGCGACGTGGTGGTGGTCGTGCGCTTCCAGGGTCCGCGGGCCAACGGCATGCCGGAATTACACGGTCTCACACCGGCGCTCACCTCGCTGCAAGACCAAGGTCATCGCATCGGGCTGGTGACGGACGGTCGCATGTCCGGAGCCTCGGGGGTCGTGCCGGCGGCGATCCATCTGACTCCGGAGGCCGTTTGTGGCGGCCCGATCGGCCGGATCCGCGATGGGGATCTCATACGCATCGACAGTCACCACGGTGTGCTCGAAGCGCGGGTCGAAGAACAGGAGTGGGCGCGGCGGGAACCGGCCCACGCGGACCTCAGCACCAATGCCTTCGGGATGGGACGGGAGCTGTTCGGGCTGTTCCGCGCACAGGCCGCGTCGGCGGAGCACGGCGGCGGCGTGTGCTGATCCCGACAGCGACGCCGGCGTCCCGTTCGCGCCGGTGACCGCTCGCCACGCGCCCGCCGCAGACACCGGGACTCAGGTACGCGGCTTCTCCGGCAGCGCCACGCTGAACTCCAGAACCTCGTGGCCTGCGTCGCGCTCGAGATTGATCTGCACCGCTTCAGGATCCACGTTGACGTACTTGTGGATCACCTGCAGCAGCTCGCGCCGCAGCAGAGGCAGATAATCCGGGCCGCCGCGGCTACCGCGCTCCTGCGCCACGATGATGCGCAGGCGCTCCTTGGCAATGCTCGCCGAGTTAGGCTTGCTTTTAAACAGGGACAACAGTCCCATATCAGCCTCCAAACATGCGGGCGAAGAAGCCGCGCTTACGCTCTTCGAGGAAACGCAGCGGCAGCTCCTCACCGAGCAGGCGTCCGACCGCATCGTCGTAGGCGGCGGCGGCATCGCTGGCTTCGGTCAGAATCACCGGCACGCCGGCGTTGGAGGCGGCCAGCACATCGGGCGATTCCGGCACGACACCGATGACATCGAGTCCGAGAATTTCCTTGACGTCCTCGACGCTCATCATCTCGCCATTGGCTACCCGCCGCGGGTTGTAACGCGTCAACAGCAGATGCTCCTTGACACCGCCGTTGCCGTTCGCGGACCGATGCGTCTTGCTGGCCAGCAGGCCGAGAATGCGATCCGAATCGCGGACAGAAGAGACTTCGGGATTGACGACGACGACGGCACGGTCGGCGAAATACATCGCCAGGTGTGCGCCCTTTTCGATGCCGGCCGGCGAATCGCAAATCACGTAGTCGAACTGTTCGGCGGTGAGCTCATCGAGTACGCGCCGCACCCCTTCCTCGGTGAGCGCATCCTTGTCGCGGGTCTGCGAAGCCGCCAACACATGCAGCGTCTCGAAGCGCTTGTCTTTGATCAGCGCCTGCTTGAGCGTGCAATCGCCGTTGATGACGTTGACGAAGTCATACACGACGCGCCGCTCGCAGCCCATGATCAGATCGAGATTGCGCAGGCCGATGTCGAAGTCGATCACGGCCACGCGCTTGCCCCGGCGGGCCAGTCCGCAGGCCATGCTGGCCGAGCTGGTGGTCTTGCCGACTCCGCCCTTGCCGGAGGTCACCACGATGATTTCAGTCAAAGCTCACTCCTCAAGAATTAGGTTGCCGTCGTGCGTACTCAAGCGCCTAGGCGCCCGAAACACAAGGCGTCGCCATCCAGCCACGCCTGCACCGGCTTGCCCGCGAGGTCCGCGGGCAGCGTCTCGAAGACGCGAAAGACGCCGGCGATCGATACCAGTTCGGCGTGAAAATCCTGACAGAATACGCGTGCCGCGCTCTGCCCACGGGCACCGGCGATCACGCGTCCCCGCAACGCTCCATAGACGTGTACGGAGCCGTCCGCAATGACTTCGGCACCGGCTCCGACCATGGCGGCGACCACCAGATCCCGGCCGCGAGCGTACACCTGCTGGCCGGAGCGCACCGGCTGCTGATGCAGCAGCGCCGGCATGACGTCCGCAGCCGCCAGCTCCGGCCGCGGCTCCTCGCGGCGAGCCCGCGCATCGGCGGCCTCGGCCGGCGGATGGAACTCCCGGAACGGCGGCAGCAGCGGCAGATCGAGCGGCTGCGACAGCGCCGCGGCCGCGGCAGCCCCGCTCGCGAGGCCGACCGGACACATGCCGGCGCGCCGCACCGCATCGAGTACACCCTGCATCTCGGCCACCGCGGGCTCACGCCCGAGCGGGCCGAGATCGAGTGACACCGCTGTACGTTGGAAAAACTTGGGTGCCGTCGCAACACGCCCCGTCAACTCATCCAGAATGGCACCGGGGTCGGTGGTCCAGATGAGCACCTGGATGAGCCCCACCTGACCGAAACGAATGTCGATGGCCGGTCCGGGTGCGGCCTCGGCTTTCTGTGTCGTCATGGATCCGTCGGTGGACGTTGGTCTGGATTGTGAAGGGCGGAAGTGTACCGGCTCAGCGCCGCCGCCGCACGCCCCGCACGGGTTCGGCATGCAAGGGATCATCCGGCCAATAATGCTTCGGGTAGCGACCGCGCAAATCCTTGCGCACCTGCGCATAGCCCCGGGCCCAGAAACTCGCCAGATCGCGGGTCACCTGCACCGGCCGGTGTGCGGGGGAGAGGAGCTCGAAGGTGACCGGCACGCTCCCGCCGGCGAGCCGCGGGGTGGCGTGCAGGCCGAACACCTCCTGCAGGCGCACGGCAACCACCGGAGCGCTCTCCGCCTGATAATCGATACGGATGCGCGCGCCACTCGGCACCGGCAGATGTGTGGGTGCAAGCGCATCGAGCTGTCGTTCGCGCTCCCACCCCAGATGCGCGCTCAGCGCCCGCGCGAGCGGAATACGTGGCAGATGATCGCGCCGGGTCACACCCTCGAGCCAGGGTGCGAGCCATTGCTCGACGGTCGCCGCGAGCGCCTCGTCGGACAGGTCGGGCCAGAGCTTGCAGCCCGCCTGGCGGCGTACGAAGGCGACCCGAGCTTGCAGATCGCGGGTGTCCCGATCCCAGGGCAATGCGCCAATGCCAAGCTCGCGCACGCCGGCCAGCATCGCTTCGCGCAGCCGATCAGCGGACACATCGCGCAAGGGACGCGTTTCGAGCAGCAATTGCCCGAAGTGCAGCTCGCGTCGCGCCACCACGGCGTGCTCGAGACGGCTCCACTCGACCGTATCCCGCCAGAGCAGGTGCTCACTCTGCAGCCGCTCGAGCGCGGCGCGCTCGAGCGGTGCGGCCAGCAGGATGCGGGCGTCCCGCTCACGGTCATCGAGATCGACCGCCACGATGAGAGGCTGGCGCGCCAGGGATTGCGGCTGTGAAAAATGGGCGCCCCGTCCGTTCGCCAGTATGTAGTGCGTACCGACGTCACCCCGCCGCAAACCGACACGGTCGGGATAGGCCAGGGCCAGCAGGGCCCCCACTGAAACGTGCCGGTCGGGATCTGTCCCGGATGTACCGGGATGATGCAATTGACGGGTCAACGCGCGCGCGGTTTCTTGGATGGCGCTTCGAGTAATGCCATCCACCTCCGCCGATTCACGTTCGCCATGCAGTGCCTCAAGACGAGTCCGCACGTCGGCATCACGTCCGGACATCCCGCGTAGCAGATCGCGCTCACCGAGTACGGCCGCCAGCTCGGCTGCGAGTTCGAGCGCGCCAAGCTCACGCGCCCGCAGCAGCATGTGCGCGACGCGTGGGTGTACGGCTAAACCCGCCATGTCACGACCGTGCGCGGTGATGCGCCCGTCAGGGTCGAGTGCGCCCAAGCGGCCGAGCAGGTCACGGGCGCTGGCGAGCAGCGCCGCTGGAGGCGGATCGAGCCATTTCAGCGTCGCGGCATCACGCACTCCCCAACCGGCCAGTTCGAGCGCGAGAGGTGCCAGATCCGCCTCGACGATCTCTGGCAGGGTAAATGGGGCGAGCGCGCGGTGTGCCGCTTCGCTCCAGAGCCGGTAACACACGCCCGGGCCGAGCCGTGCGGCCCGGCCTTGCCGCTGATCGGCGGCGGCGCGCGAGATCCGCGCGAGCTCGAGGCGGTTCATCCCACTGGCCGGGTCGAAGCGCAGGCGGCGGACCAGCCCGCTATCGACGACCACACGCACCCCCTCGAGGGTGAGACTCGTCTCGGCAATGTTGGTGGCCAGCACGACCCGCCGGCGCCCGGCCACCGGCCGCAGTGCGGCGCTCTGCGCCGCGAGTGGCAGATCGCCATACAGCGGCAGGATGCGCGCCGCGATCCCCGCATCGCCCAGCGCCGCCGCCACACGCTCAATCTCCCGCGCACCCGGCAGGAATGCCAGAACGTCACCGTCCGCTTCTTCCAGTGCCCGCAGAATGACCCGTGCGACACTCCGCTCGACCTCGGCGGCGGTGCGTGCCCCGTCCGGCAGCAGTGGCGCGCCGTGGCCCACATAGCGTGTCTCGACCGGAAACGACCGGCCCTGCAGCGTAATGATCGGAGCGCCACCCAGCACAGCCGCCGGGCCTTCGGCAGCGAGCGTGGCGGACATCACCAGGATCTTCAGATCCGAAGCGAGGGTGGCGCGCGCATCGAGTGTGAGCGCCAGACCCAAGTCGGCCTGCAGACTGCGCTCATGAAATTCATCGAACAGTACGGCGGCGACGCCCTCCAGGGCTGGATCGCTCTGCAGCACGCGCGTCAGCACGCCCTCAGTGATCACCTCAAGACGCGTATCCCGGGAAACCCGAGTGTCGCGGCGCATCCGATAGCCAACGGTGGCGCCGACCGGCTCCCCGAGGGTCTGCGCCATGCGCTGAGCGACTGCGCGCGCGGCCAGCCGACGCGGTTCCAGCATGAGGATGCGCCTGCCTCGCGCCCACGGCTCGGTCAGCAGGACGAGCGGCACTCCGGTGCTCTTGCCGGTGCCCGGGGGAGCGGTCAGCACCGCCGCGCCCTGCGCGGCAAGCGCAGCGCGCAGCTCCGGCAACACCGCTTCGATGGGAAGTCGCGCGTGCTCCACGGCCGCCAACAATCAGCTGCGCCAGAGAACGAACGCGAAGGTGAGCCACGCGACGATCATCAGCCCGCCACCGATGGGCGTCAGCACCCCAACCCACCGCGGTGCACCGAGACACAGCGCGTACAGGCTACCGGAGAAGAGCACGATGCCGTACAGCAGGGTGCGCGCCGACGATCGACCCGAGGCTGCGATACGCCGCGTCGCCGCAGGCCCCTCGACAGAGGGCCGGTAGTTCAGCCACAGCCCCATGCCGAGCAGTCCGAGCGACTGATAGAACTGATAGCGCACGGCGACCGCGTACACGTGCACGCGCAGCGCGGACCAGTCGTGCGGGAGTGCATGGGCACCCACCGCGCCGGCGACGGTCGCAAGGGCGAGCAGCCCCGCGGCGCACGCGAGCAGCCGCTGCCCGTGCGCTGTGCTCTGCACCATCGCGTTCAGCCCACGCCCGGCGGCGCGGCCCCGCGGTTGAGCAGGGGTCCGATCAGATCGAGCGGCAGCGGAAAGATGATGAGCTGCGACTTGTCGTGCGCGATGTCGGCCAGGGTCTCGAGATAGCGCAACTGCATGGCGCTCGATTGCTGTGCCAGGGTCTTGGCTGCTTCGGCCAGCGTCTGCGCGGCCTGCAGCTCGCCCTGGGCATTGATGACCTTGGCGCGCCGATTGCGCTCGGCTTCGGCCTGACGCGCCATGGCGCGCACCATGTTGTCGTCGAGGTCGATGTCCTTCAGCTCCACACTGGTGACCTTTACGCCCCAGGATTCCGTGCTCGCGTCGAGGATGAGCTGGATGTCCGCATTCATCTTGTCGCGCTGCGAAAGCAACTCATCCATCTCATGCTGGCCGAGCACCGAGCGCAGCGTCGTCTGCGCCACCTGACTGGTCGCATCCCAGGCATTGGCGACCTGGATGATGGCCTTGCTCGGATCGACGATGCGGAAGTACACCACCGCATTCACTTTCACTGACACGTTATCGCGCGTGATGACATCCTGCTTCGGAATGTTGAGCACGATCACGCGCAGATCCACCTTGCTCATGCGCTGGATCACCGGCCACAGGATGATGAGACCCGGTCCACGTACGCCGGTGAAGCGGCCGAGCGTGAACATGACGGCCCGCTCGTATTCGTTCAGCACCCGCACGGAGCTGATCACGAGCAAAGCGATCAGCACGATGACGACGATCAGAAAGATTGGCATGAGACCCTCCCGGCGGTGCCGCCGGTCACAACGGCTCGATCCACAGCTGCAGACCCTCGACCTTCACGATGCGCGCGCGCTGGCCCCGCTGCAAGGGCGATGCGGTGACGGCACGCCAGAGCTCGCCACCGTAGCGGACCCGGCCCGTACCGCCACCCGTGATGTCTTCCTGTGCTTCCACGGTCCCGCCGATCATCGCTTGCAGTCCGCTTGCTTGCGGCTGGCGCAGCGCACGCGTTGCCAGATACACGATGCCGAGAATGACCAGGCCCCACACGGTTGCGATCCCGCCGATTACGGCACGGTTGATCGCCAGCCCCGGTCCTCCCCCATCGAAGAGAATGAGCGAGCCCACGACGAACCCGATCAGGCCGCCGAGTCCGAGGGAGCCATAGGTCGGCAGGAAGAACTCCCCGGCCATCATTGCGACACCCACGACGATCAGCGCAAGTCCGGCGAAATTCGTGGGCAACAACTGGAAGGCGAACAGTGCCACGAGCAACGCAAGAACGCCGACCACACCGGGCAGGACGCCGCCCGGATGAAAGCCCTCGAAGATCAGCCCGCCGATGCCGATCAGCAGCAGCCCGTAGGCGATCATCGGATCGGTGATGACCGCGAGCATGCGCGTGCGCCAGCCAGGCCGCAGCCACAGGACACGGACCCCCGTGGTGTCGAGCGTCTCGGTGCGTCCGTTGACTCTTACCGTGCGGCCGTTCAACTGCGTGAGCAGGCTCGTCACATCGGGCGCAATCAGGTTGATGACGTGCGCATGCAGCGCATCCATCGCCGGGAGGCTCGCTGCGCCCCGCACCGCCTGTTGCGCCCAGTGGACATTCCGCCCCCGCAGCTCGGCCAGAGCGCGAATGTAGGCCACTGAATCATTAAGGATTTTAAGCTGCTCAGCACTCATCGGTCGCGCGGACGCAGAATGCCGCGTCGGCGCAGCGGGAGTCCCGCCGCCGAGACTGACCGGCGTTGCCGCACCGAGATTTGTGGCTGGAGCCATGGCGGCCAGCGGACAGGCATACAAAATGTATGTGCCCGCGCTCGCCGCACGCGCCCCCTCCGGCGCCACGTAGCCGATGACCGGCACCGGCATGGCGAGGATTGCCTTGACGATCTGGCGCATCGAGCTCTCGAGCCCCCCCGGCGTATCGATCTGCAGAATGACGAAGGGGCTGCCGCGTCGGGCGGCCGTGTGCAGGCCGCGCACCACATAGCGCGCACTCGCCGGTCCAATGGCACCGCTCAGATCGAGCCCGATGGCCACAGGCCTCGCGGGCGCTGCGGGCACGGTCGCCCGGACCGTTGCGAACCCTCCTGCGAGGCACAGCATCAGCGCGGGCAGCAGCGCTCTCATAGATTGACGCATTATCCTCTCGCGCGCCGCGCGGACAAGCCATTCGGCACTGACCGAATGGCATCGCAACCACAGCCTCTGCGCTGTGCGGCGGGCCGGCGGCGCCCGCCATGCCCAGCAGATCCTACGCTGATACCCGTCGTCTGCGCAGTGACCAAGCCGCGACGGCGAGCAGACCCACGCCCATCAAGCCCATCGTGCCCGGCTCCGGAACGCTGTTCACGTCAACACCGTCCAGAAGCGGGCCAAAATCCGACGGCGAACGCATCCCGTTCAGGCTCGCGAAGCTCAGAGCCGTGGTCGACCCGGTCGCCATGAAATCGAACGTCTCCGGTGTCCATTGCGCATCCGTCGGTGCCACTCCAGTCGTGTTCACGCTGTAATGTCCCACGACGGAGCCGTTGATCAGGACATTCATGGCCTTGATCGGGCTGTCGTTTGGATACTCGGGCAGATACTGCCACTGCGGGTTGCCACCAAAATAGAAGCTCACGCTGTACTCGGTGCGTGGAATGGTCGTGAATGTCTGCATGATCGTGCCCACGTCGTTCTCATAAGGAGCGAATGACCCGGTGAGATCAACGAAATAACTGCCGACAACGGGCGCAATCCCGGAACAGCCTGCGGCTGCGGAATCGAGGTCAACGTTTCCACTCGTGACTGTCCAGCCCGGAAATGAGGTCACTCCAGGTGCGCACCCGGACTGAGGTGCGCCTTGAGTAAAGTCCCCATTGACGAGCAGATTGGCAAAGGCGGACGGACCGGCAACCATGGCCGCGACACAGAAGACGAAGGACAGAAACTTCTGCATTGACAGACCCTCTTCTTATGGTTCTTAGGCGCCGCACTATACAAGGTTTGGCATTTGCCGAACACATGCGGGCGAGTCCAAGGGGCGCAATGCAGGCGGCCCCGCCAATTCTGCTTAAGATCCGCATCGACAGCCACTTGGGCCCGTCGCACCGAATCACGTTTGCGGCTGTTGCACTCTTGCCGCGTCTGCCCGGGCGCGGCTCAAGGGTGACCCCGCTCGAACCGCCAGCGCCGGATAATACGCGCTACTGCCCCAGCGGCTTGACGTATACACGCTGCGTCTTGGCGAGCACGTAATCGAGCGCCGGATAAAAGAAATGCGGGTCCGTGCGCAGCGCATTCGAGCGCACGACGATCCGCTCCAGACCCTGCGTCCGGCCCCACTCTTGCGCGTACCGCACCAACTGCCGCCCCACACCGGCGCGACGGGTGTCGGCACGCACGACCAGCCCGTAAATCTCCGCAGCCTCGCCGCCTTCGAGCGAAACGGTTCGACCGACATGAATCCAACCCACGACACCGCGGCTGTGCTCCGCGAGCGCGGTCTCGCGTTCGGCCACGACAACCGCCTGATCCGGCCGGTCGCCGAGCGCAATCACGCGCCGCCGCATCGTCTCGGCATCGACTCGATAGCCGAGCTCGGCGCTGAGCTCGGCCAGCGCCGGCGCATCGCTCGCGAGCGCCACCCGCAGCGTCAACAAGTTATCGTTCATGGTTCCTCCCCGCAGACATCCTTTGCCCGAGCCAGACTCATCCGCGGCGCGAACCTCGCGCACGCGCCCGGAGACTCTCGTCGCGGCTGCGGCGGACTCATCGGGACGGGGTGCGCGGCAAGCCCGTGTGTTGAGTACGGAACGGTCGCGACGTGCCCGAGCGCCGAACACCGCTGCCCGGACCGCGCACACTGCCGCCGGTTCCGGCCGGCTGATACGCCGGCACGAGCTGATCCTTGCCGCTGCCGATCAGATCCGCACGTCCCATGCGGCGCAATGCCTCGCGCAACAGCGGCCAATTGTTCGGATCGTGGTAGCGCAGGAAGGCCTTGTGCAAACGGCGTACTTTCAACCCCTTCGGCACGTGTACGTCGCCGCCCGATCGGCGCACCCGCTTCAAGGGGTTCTTGCCGGAGTGATACATGGCGGTGGCGCTCGCCATTGGCCCCGGCAGGAATGCCTGCACCTGGTCCGCCCGGAAGCCATTGCGCTTCAGCCACAGCGCGAGCTCGAGCATATCTTCATCGCGCGTGCCGGGGTGGGCCGCGATGAAGTATGGGATCAGGTACTGCTCCTTGCCGGCTTCGCGTGAAAAGCGGTCGAACAGCGCCTTGAAGCGATCATAGGCGCCGATACCGGGCTTCATCATCAGCGCGAGCGGGCTCTCGGAAATGGCCTCGGGCGCGATCTTGAGATAGCCGCCGGTATGATGCTGGGCGAGTTCCTTGACGTATTCGGGCGACTCGACGGCAAGGTCGTAGCGGACTCCGGAGGCGATCAGCACCTTGCGGATGCCGGGCAGCGCCCGTACCTGTCGATACAACCGGATCAGCGGCGCGTGATCGGTATTCAGATTCGGGCAGATGTCCGGGAAGACGCACGAGGGCCGCCGGCACGCGCTTTCGATCTCGCGGCTGCGACAGGCCAGTCGATACATGTTGGCGGTCGGTCCGCCCAGATCGGAAATCACACCGGTGAAACCCGGTACCTGATCGCGGATCGCCTCGACTTCACGCACCACAGATTGCTCGGAGCGGCTCTGGATGATGCGTCCCTCGTGCTCGGTGATCGAGCAGAACGAGCAGCCGCCGAAACAGCCGCGCTGGATCGCCACCGAGAAACGGATCATCTTGTAGGCCGGAATGTTGGCCGCGCCGTAGCTGGGGTGCGGACGGCGCTGATAGGGCCGCTCATACACCCAATCCAACTCCGCCGTGGTGAGCGGAATCGGCGGCGGGTTCAGCCACACGTCGAGGTCACCGTGCCGCTGCACGAGCGCGCGCGCATTGCCCGGGTTCGACTCAAGATGCAGGATGCGCGAAGCGTGCGCATAGAGCACCGGATCGCGCGCCACCTGCTCGTAGGCGGGCATGCGGATGACGCTGCGTTCGCGGTCGGTGTTCTTGACGCGCCGCACGAAACGCACGACGGTGTCGGCGCGGGCATCGTGCGGCGCGGCCTGCGTCCCGGGCGAGCGCTGGGGCGAGTCGGCATACGGGTCCGGATGCGGCTCGCGCGGCCCCGGCGCATCGAGATGGGTCGAGTCGATCTCAATCCATCCCTGCGGCAGGGACTTGCGCACAACGACGGTGCCGCGCACGTCGGTCAGATCCTGAATGGATTCGCCTGCGGCCAGCCGATGTGCGATCTCGCAGACCTGACGCTCGCCATTACCGTACACGAGCAGGTCTGCCTTGGCATCCAGCAATACGGAGCGGCGGACTTTTTCCGACCAGTAATCGAAATGCGCGATGCGCCGCAGCGACGCCTCGATGCCGCCGATCACCACCGGCACGTCCTTGAACGCCTCGCGCACGCGTTGCGCGTACACAATCACCGACCGGTCGGGCCGGCGACCGCCCGCGCCGCCCGGCGTGTACGCATCGTCGCTGCGCACGCGGCGATCCGCCGTATACCGGTTCACCATCGAGTCCATGTTGCCGGCAGTGATGCCGAAAAAAAGGTTCGGTCGGCCGAGCGCGTCAAACGGCGCGGGGCTGTGCCAATCAGGCTGCGCAATGATCCCGACGCGAAAACCCTGTCCCTCGAGCACACGTCCAATGATAGCCATGCCGAAGCTCGGCAGGTCCACGTAAGCATCGCCGGTGACCAGGATGACATCACAGCTGTCCCAGCCGAGTTCGTCCATTTCGGCGCGCGACATCGGCAGGAAAGGTGCGGTGCCGAAACGTGCGGCCCAATGCTTGCGGTAACCGGTGATGTCGTGTGCGGTCTGCATATCTACGCAGTCAAGCGCCTGCGGCTGGGGACGGCTCACCGCGCGCAGGCAAAGGCGTCGAGCGTGACGGCAGCACGCGCCCCCAGCGGACGCTGCGGCGCTCCTGAACTCCGGTCTGTCAGTATATCAAGAAGGGCCGCCGCTCGTCCTGCCAGGCCTCTTCGTCCGCTGTGGCGAGCGCATCGAGGTCGGCCGCCGATGCCGCGGGGTCATCGACCCAGCGGCGCAGCAGATCACTGCCGTTGATGACGTCGATGGCTAGCCGATCCGGCTCGTATTCGTAGAGAAAGTCGCGCCACAGCGGATACTCGGGCTGGATCCGCCGCAGCGCCTTGCACGCCAGCGCCACCAGCCGCCACGGCCGGAACCGTCGGTGATCATAATGACCCGGGTCCTCGACGTGCAGGTGCAGCCCCGCGCACAGCGTCCCGGCGTGCTTCTGGAACGTCGGTTCGAACCAGCACGTGCGCGGCCGGCAGCCGGCCAGCCACGCCGGCGCGAGCGCGTGCATTTCCGCGAACAGTGCCGCGACATCGAGATCGGGCGCCCCGAACAGTTCGAGCGGCCGGGTCGTCCCGCGCCCTTCCGAGAGCGAGGTCCCCTCGAGCATCACGGTGCCCGGGTAGCACCGCGCCATGAACACGTTGGGGGCATTCGGGCTGGGATTGATCCAGGTGCGCGTCCCGAGCGGCCAGCCGTAACCCGGCGCCGCATGCGGGTCCCAGCCGTCCAAGGTGACGACCTGACAGTCCACATCCAGCCGCAGCGTCTGCACGAACCAACGCGCAAGTTCACCCAGCGTGAGCCCGTGGCGCATCGGCATCGGGGCTGCGCCCACGAAACTTTCGCAGCCGGGACGCAGGCTGAGACCTTCCACCGGCCGCCCGATCGGATTGGGGCGATCGAGCACCCACACACTCTTGCCATGCCGCGCGCAGGCCTCGAGCACATAGCGCAGGGTGGTCACGAAGGTGTAGACCCGGCAGCCCAGATCCTGCAGATCCACCAGCAGCACATCAAAGGTGTCCATCATCGCCGCCGTCGGCCGGCGCACCTCACCATATAGACTGTACACAGGGATGCCGTGGGCGGGATCGATGAAGTCGGCCGATTCCACCATGTTGTCCTGCTTGTCACCCCGCAGTCCGTGCTGTGGGCCGAAGGCCGCCGTGAGGCGCAGCTGCCCGAGTGCGGCCAGCGCATCGAGGCTGTGCGTCAGCGCCCGCGTCACCGAGGCCGGATGCGCGAGCAGTGCAATGCGCCGGTCCGCCAGCGGCCTGCGCAAGGCCGGTTCGGTGAGCAGGCGGTCGATACCGAATTTCATGATCAGTCAGGACCGGTGATGGGCGATGGACGGACTCAACTCCCCGCGAGCGTGAGCGCGAAAGCGTCCGGATGATGGAAATCCGGCCGCCCCGGCGCATGCCGCAGTGCCCAGTATGACAGGGTGCCCGTTCCTGCCTCCACCACGGCGCTCAAGGCCAGGCGCAGTCCGCCCGGAGCGGTGCGAAACGACGCCGGCAGATGCACCCGCGCCTCGAGGATGAGCGCGGTGACGGCGCGGCTCGCCGACCCAGGCTGTCGGACGGTGAGGTCAGGCGGCGCCGGCAGCGCCGCCGGCTGCCGGTCCTGGCGATAGCCGCTGAATTGATACGCCTGCCACGCGCCCGACGGCGAGAAGTTGAATTCGAGATAGCCGGGTTCATCGTCACGGCGCACGAACGCCTCGAAGCACGTGTGACGCCACAGCTCCTCGGCGCGACGCCTGGGACCGGACGGAGGGATGCGGATGACGCTCAGATCGCCGATCAGCGTAAATTCGACATCCATCACGTCCGGACACAACGCCACCGCCCGGACTTCGACGAGATGCACTGATCCTTCGTCCGAATCGCGATGGGGGGCGAGACGAACGCGCGGCCCATCGCCGGGTCCGCTCGAGTGCGGGTGCGCAGTCATCCAGCGCCGACCCAATTCGCTGCGGCGGCGCGCGATGCGATAACGCTCACCTCACGCCCGAAACCGCGCCCGGCACAACTGAGCGTGCACAGCGCGGTCGGTATCGTCGCGATGATCAGCACGATGCGGGATACCGCCAGAACCATCGGCGGCGAGACGCTATAGGTCAATACGACACGCACCATAATTTCCTCAACGAATACCAGACCTCGCACCGGCGTCAAGATGCGTCATACCCGCCGGACGTGTTCATACTGCCAGAGCCGATCGAAGGCCGCACGCTTTGGCGGATCCGAACCGGCCGCGAAGAAATGTCCAACGTAGAACATCACCCGGCACCACGACCGCAGCAACAGCGAGACAAGGCAGGCAAACCCGAGCATCCCGCAGAACCGCGATTCGCGGACCAGTACCAGCTTCACGCCGCTGTCAACGAGCAGGGCGGAACGTCCAAACAGCAGACCGCCGAGATTAAGTAGCCGGACAGGATCGAGTGAGCGCCGGCCCAGCACGCCAAAACAGACTCTTCACGGTAGCGGAGATGCTCGCCACCGGCAACGCGACGCTCTCGGAGCGCGCCGGGGTAGTGCAGCGACAGCCCGTAACAGCCGAATGGAATGCCCGCATTGAGCGTCACTTCCACCACCATGGGTAGGATTCCTGGCCGATGCGGCAAGTCGATCCTGGCGTCGGAGCGCCGCGCCGGCAGCGTCGAGCAATCGACGCTCACGCGCGTCTCGAACTGCACGCCGTCACGGTCGTAGGGGCGGGCAGCGTACCTAATCTCACGCAGGAGGTGATCCTGTGCACGCACTATCGGTTCCGCCTCGCTCCAGCGCATCCACACACCCACGACTGGCGTGCTCGAGGGGATGAACGCTTGCAGCGACTCAAGACCGCACCTGTCAGCTCCAGTCGGCACCAGATGCATGACATTGACCCTGCGTTCTCGGGCGTCGAACTCCGGAGTCAGCCGATCGGGCCTGTCGGGGGTGACTTGAACCCAAGCTCTCGGAACCCGGCTCGGACCCGTCCGCCGTGGCTCGGGCCCACAACACCGGATCCGTGTCAGTCCGACAAGCCGCATAAGTATGGTCGGTGAAACGGGCTACCTCGTTGTGAAGAACTGGGCGTGTGCCCACGGGTCGATGCAGACCGGACAACGCCCGTCGAAGTTGCCCTCGCTGCCGCCGCGCGCGCTCGAACGAGTGGGCGTAAGCGCACGTCACCGATCGGTTTTCGTACGCCAGGATCGTCGGCAACGGGTCCGGCCGGCACTGGCCAGAGTCACGCTTGCGGCAGGGCCCGTGCTACTACCCAGCCTGCACATACGACATCCTGCCTGTTGGCTCCTCAGCGATGCCCGGAGCGACAGACTGGCGCACAAAGCGCGCTGTGAGTACGTCAGCGCACAGATCCGCAACAATCGCTATGCGATCCTCCCCAGGCAGGACCGAGACGCTTGCGATTCACGTGCGTCGCTGATCTTCTGTTTTCGCCTGTTCCAATGCGCAGTGAACTGACTCCGCGTAGCGGCGATGTGTTGTGTATTCATCACGGAGATAGCCATGAATCCGTCACATTCTCTGGGGTTTCTCGCCATTTCGCTGTTGCTGTCCGGCAACCTTCTCGCGCACGACAATTCACGCGTACACCTGGCGCAAATGAGCCCCGCCAAAAAAGAACAGGCACAGGAATATTTCCGTGCCCACTCCTTCGGATTTACGACGCTTTTCAAGCGCTATCATCCGGGGCCCTACTGGATCCTGAAAAACAGGCGCACATTGCATTTGACTGCGGGGCAGCTGAAGCAGGAACAGCGCCTGAAAGACGCGATGGCGGCGCGCACGATCGCGGAAGACGGTGATTTGCACAAAATGTACAACGAATATGCGCGCGATGCAGCCGTCGCAACTCCAGCCCTGACAACCATGAACGATGATATCACCAGGATCGGAAAGGCGCAGACGCGATTAGCGTTGGAGATGGTTCCATATCACCTCGATAGTTACAGCGTGCTCAGTAGAGAACAGAAAGTCATCTATGCGCGATTGGCGGCACGGACATGGAAGCGGCACAAACACAATGATCAAAAACGGCAATAGTCGTGCAGGCAGACGCGGGACGCGCATATCGTACGACACGCAAAATACCAAAACCAGAGCGAACGTTTTCAAGACTGGAGATGACACATCATGACTCACAACGTTGGAATGCTGGATCGCTCAATTCGCGGTATTGCGGGACTGACGCTGATCGGGCTTGCCGCCTTCGACGAAATCGGTTGGTGGGGATACATCGGCGTCGTACCGCTCGCGACCGGTCTCATCGGTTTTTGTCCGGCCTATGCGTTGTTGGGGATGCAAACTTGCCCGCACGCATCAAGCAAGCAATGAGAGCCATTTGGATCAGCCGCAGCTCTGAATTCCAATGGCATCGCCGCACGGAGGCCAGGGCGGCCGGCTGGCCAACGAGCGCGGGATGTTGTTGCGCTACATTCACCCGGCCTCCAGAAGGCCAACTTTCATGGCGGTCACGCGTAGTCCGAGAAGCGCCCGCCGGCGTTGACTTTCGCGCCAGTAGCTTAAGTACGTTACTCGAGCGCTCGAGGTGATGAGCCTGCTCAATCTGCTGTTCGGTCCGGCGCTGCCGCGGCTCTGTGCCGTGAAGCGCAACAAGGCGGATACCAGATTTTCCGGCGATGCGTGCCAAGCACAACACGGAGTGTTCGATAGCGAGTTCAGGATGGGCGCCAAGTCCGGCAGGCGTGACCCTGTGGCGCAGTGGAGCCAGCACGGAACATGAGTCTAATGAACCGACCGGTGAGGTGGATTTACTGCGCGCTGGCGGGGCTCGTTGCGGCAGCAATTGGCGCGCGGGTGCACCCTGCGATATGCGTGCAGTTCAGCCGGCCGAAGCCTGCGGCTTTGCACATGAGTATCCCGCCGCCGGCGGTGGTCACCGCGAGGTTCATCGCACGTCACTACGAGGTGTCGCCGGTGCGTGCTCGCCAGATCACTGACACCGTATTTCGAGTCTCGCGCGAGCATCGCATCAATCCCTACCTCGTTCTGGCGGTGATCGCCATCGAATCAAGCTTCAGGCCCCGCGTGATAAGCCACTGTGGCGACGCCTATGGACTGATGCAGATTGAGGTGCGGGCGCACCAGTGGCGAGTAGCCGCGGCCGGCGGACGCAGTCGGCTGTTTCGGGTCACGTCGAACATCCGCATCGGTGTGGCGCTGCTCGTGCGCTACGGCGCGAGGGCCGGAGCACGCGCCGGCCCGCGCCTCAAGCATGCCCTGTGGCGTTATTCTGGAGGCGAATTCGGATACGCGCGCAGAGTGCTGCGTCTGAGTGCGATGCTGCAGCAGAAGGCGCAGCAGATCTGAGTGCACGGCTGTTGACTCCCGCTGTGCCCTCGTTGTCCGGCGTACGCATGGTCCAGTCAGAATGCGCGGTGCAGGCACCGGTGCAGGTCGTAGGGAACGCCGGACGCATCTGCTTGCGAGCGCGGTGAGACGGAGTTCGTTCGCCTGGGACCGCTTGAGGTACGACTACCTCGCAACTGCTTCCGCCAAAAACCGTACTACCCGGGCCCGTCGACGGTTGAGCGGGCTTTTGACCATGAGAATCGGCGCGACGTATCCTCACCCGCTGGATATAGCCAAAGGCGCCCATTGACTCGATTTGCGTCGCTCTACACCCGGAAATAGGCATCCTGTGCCGCGCACCGGTCGGTCGGCACCTGGGCGCAACGGCAGCCGTTTGCATCGCCATAATCCGCGCCCGGCAGGTGTCACCCGGCCATGCAGTGACCGAGGACCGGACTACACTGCACACAGGATCTGCAGGCCGAGATCGTGGGCCGCGCCCCACGCCGCGCCCTGACGCTTTCCGCTAGAATGGCTGTGCCCGTGCGCCTGCTGCGCAGGGCCGTCCCCCGAACGCCCTACCCGGTGGCAAGGAGAATGAATGGCCGACGCCCCTCGAGACGTCATCCGCGTACGCGGCGCGCGTCAGAACAATCTGCAGAACCTCGACCTCGACATTCCGCTCAATGAGCTGGTGGTCGTGACCGGGGTATCGGGGTCCGGAAAATCCTCGCTCGTGTTCGACACGCTCTACGCCGAAGGTCAGCGCCGCTACGTCGAGACGTTCTCACCGTACGCACGCCAGTTTCTCGACCGCATGGATAAACCGCAGGTCGATGCAATCACCGGGATCCCGCCCGCGATCGCCATCGATCAGACCAACCCGGTGCGGACCTCGCGCTCTACGGTCGGCACGATGACCGAGCTGAACGATCATCTGAAGCTGCTGTTCGCGCGCGCCGCCACGCTGCACTGTCAGCGCTGCGGGCAACCGGTCCGACGCGATACCGCCGAAACCATCCATGCCGATCTGAAGGCGCGGGCCGCGGCGGTCGGCGACCCAAGGTTGATGGTGACTTTTCCGGTGACGGTGCCCGCCAATTTCAAGGACAGCGAGGTGCGCGCGCTGCTCGAGAAGCAGGGCTACACCCGTTTCATTGAACCTGCGGCCGCGCCGCCGAGCAGCCGCGCACACGCAGGCAAGCGCAGGCAAAAGGCGCCCCCGGAGCCGCCCGTCATCCTGGAGGTGGTTCAAGACCGCTTCCGGGCGGGCCGCGTCGAAAGCGGCCGGGTCGTGGAATCGCTCGAGGCGGCGTTGCGGGTGGGCCAGGGCAAGGTCAACATCCGCGTGACCGACGACAATGATCCACCGCACCTCCTGACGATCTGGCGCTACTCGAGCGGCCTGCATTGCGCCGAGTGCGATCTGTCCTACCAGGAGCCGACGCCAAGTCTGTTCTCGTTCAACTCGCCGCTCGGGGCCTGCCCGACCTGTCGCGGTTTCGGGCGTGTGATCGGCATCGACTATGGGTTGGTCGTGCCCGATGGCAGCAAGACCCTGCGTGGCGGCGCCGTACGTCCGTGGCAGACCCAAGCGTACGCCGAATGCCAACAGGATCTGGAAAAGTTCGCGCGCAAGCGCGGCATACCGCTCGATACGCCGTGGCGTGATCTGTCCGCACAACACCGGCACTGGGTGATCGCCGGCGAAGGCGAATGGAACAAGGGCGTGTGGTACGGCGTCGAGCGTTTCTTCGCATGGCTCGAGAGCCGCGCCTACAAGATGCATGTGCGCGTGTTGCTGTCGCGCTATCGCGCCTACACGCCATGCGAGACCTGTGGCGGCGCACGCTTGCAGACCCAGGGTCTGCTGTGGCGCATCGGCGAGCGCGCGGCGGCCGCGGAGGCGCTCGCGGGCGCCACGCCGTTCCGGCCGCGGGGCGTCACCTGGAGCGACTCCGTGTTGCAACAGTTGCCGGGCCTGTCGATACACGACCTCATGCTCCTGCCGGTGGACCGCGCCCGCGCGTTCTTCGAGCGCTTGCGCCTGCCGCCGCCGCTCGACAAGGCCGCCGACTTGCTGCTCACGCAGATCCGCGCTCGCTTCAGTTACCTCGCCGATGTGGGCCTGGGGTATCTGACGCTCGACCGGCAATCGCGTACACTTTCCGGCGGTGAGGTGCAGCGCATCAATCTGACGACTGCCCTCGGCACCTCTCTGGTCAACACGCTGTTCGTGCTCGACGAGCCGTCGATCGGCCTGCATCCGCGTGACATGCAGCGGGTGATCACGGTGATGAAACGTCTGCGCGATGCCGGCAACTCCCTGCTCGTGGTCGAGCATGATCCGCAGATCATGCTCGAGGCCGACCGCATCATCGATCTCGGACCGGGTGCAGGCGAGCGCGGTGGCAAGATCGTCTTTTATGGTACGCCGCGCGAGATTCGCCGCAGCGCACACTCGCTCACGGGTGAATATCTGAGCGGCAAGCGCCACGCCAGCCTGACGCGCAGCGAACGCAATGCGGGCAGCTCCGCTACGGAACGGAACCTGCCGGCCGGCGGCAATGCGGCGGCGCTTCCTGCGCTGCCCGGCGGGGAGGTCGTGGCGGAAGCCCGTTCGAATCGATGGCTCGAGCTGCGCGGGGTGAGCGAGCACAACCTGAAAAACATCGATGTCCGCATACCGCTGAAGCGCCTGGTGGGCGTAACCGGGGTGTCAGGCTCGGGGAAATCCACTCTGATCGAGGATGTGCTCTATCCGGCGCTGCTGAAGTACCACGGCAAGCCGACGGAAGCACCGGGCGCATTTGCGGCGATCGCGGGCGCGGACCTCATCGACGAGGTCGTGATGGTCAATCAGAGCCCGATCGGCCGCACGACCCGGTCCAATCCGGCGAGCTACGTCGGTGCATTTGACGCCATCCGCTCGTTGTTTGCCGCTGAGCCGGCCGCCGCCGAGCGCAAGTACACCGCCGGTACATTCAGTTTCAACTCAGGCACCGGCCGCTGTCCGACGTGCAGCGGCAACGGCTTCGAGCATGTGGAAATGCAATTCCTCTCGGACGTATATCTGCGCTGCCCGGATTGCAATGGCAGTCGCTATCGCGACGAGGTGCTCGAAATTCGCCGCGAAGGCGCCGACGGACGTCGCGCCAATATCGCCGAAGTGCTCGCGATGACGGTCACCGAGGCGCTCGGCTTCTTTCGCGATTCGCGTGAGGTATGTCAGCGGCTGGCGCCGCTCGCCGACGTCGGTCTCGAATACGTCGCGCTCGGCCAGCCGGTGCCCACGCTCTCCGGCGGGGAGGCGCAGCGGCTGAAGCTCGCCGGACACTTGGCCCAGGCGGGCGCGGGCCTCGTCAGCACCACACACCGGGGCAAGCTCTTTCTGTTCGACGAACCGACGACCGGCCTGCACTTCCAAGACGTCACGCGGTTGCTCACCGCGTTTCGCAAACTGCTGGCCGCCGGACACTCCGTACTCGTGATCGAGCATAACCTCGATGTCATCCGCAGCTGCGACTGGCTCATCGACCTCGGTCCGGAAGGCGGCGAAGCAGGCGGCAACCTGGTGTGCGCCGGATCTCCCGCCGCTGTGCGCGTCCACCCGCGCTCGCATACCGGACGGGCCCTGCTGGAGTATGAGCACACGCTCGCCGGTGAGCCGGCCGGAACGGACGCGCGCGCAGCGGTCGCTGCGCCGGACGCCCGCTACGGAGCACCCGCGCCGGGCGCGCGGCATGACATCGTCATCCACAATGCGCGCGAGCACAACCTCAAGAGTATCGATGTGCGCATCCCGCGCGACCGCTTCACGGTCATCACCGGTGTTTCGGGCTCGGGCAAATCCACTCTGGCGTTCGACATCCTGTTCAATGAAGGTCAACGACGCTACCTAGAATCGCTGAACGCCTATGCGCGCCAGTTCGTCCAGCCGGCGGCGCGGCCCGACGTGGATGCGATCTTCGGCATTCCGCCCACCGTGGCGATCGAGCAGCGCACGAGCCGTGGCGGCCGCAAGAGCACGGTGGCGACACTGACGGAGATCTATCACTTCCTGCGGTTGCTGTACGTGAAGCTCGGCTGCCAGTACTGTCCGGACTGCAACGTGCCCATTGAACCGCAAAGCGCCGGCTCGATCGCCGCACACCTGCTCCGTCACTACCGCGGCAAGCGCGTTGCGCTGCTCGCGCCCCTGGTCGTGGCCCGCAAGGGCTATTACACCGACCTGGCCAAATGGGCGCACAAGAAGGGCTTCAAGACCCTGCGCGTCGACGGCCTCAGCGTCTCGACGGCACGCTGGCCCCGACTGTCGCGCTTCAAGGAACACACCATTGAACTGCCCGTGGCCGATATCGAGCTCGGCGCACGCACCGACACGCAGCTGCACGAGGCGCTGGCGCGGGCGCTGGATTTCGGCAAGGGCGTGGTGCATGTGCTCGCACCGGGCGCCGCTCGCGCCACGGTGCTTTCGGTCAAAAGAGCCTGCCCTGCCTGCGGGCGCAGCTTCGCCGAGCCGGATCCCCGCCTGTTCTCCTTCAACTCCAAGCATGGCTGGTGCGAGAGCTGCTACGGTACCGGTGTCACGCTGTCCGGATTCGACGCCGATCAGACCGGGGAAGAGCACGGCTGGAACGACTGGCTCGCAACCGAGCCGCCGGTGTGCTCGACCTGTCAGGGCGCGCGGCTCAATCCGATCGCGCTCAATGTTCGCTTTCGCAACCGGTCCATCGCTGAACTCACCCGCGAGCCGGTGCAACGCGCCGCTCAGTTCTTCGCCAAACTGAAACTGTCAGTGCGGGAGCGGCAGATCGGCCGGGACGTACTCAGCGAAATCCGTGCCCGGCTCGCCTTCCTCGAACGCGTGGGTCTCGGCTACCTGCAGCTCGAACGTTCGGCGCCCACGCTCTCCGGCGGCGAAGCGCAGCGCATCCGTCTCGCCGCACAGCTCGGCTCTAACCTGCAGGGTGTGTGCTATGTGCTCGATGAGCCCACCATCGGCCTGCACCCGCGCGACAACGGGATCCTGCTCGATGCGCTCGCCGAACTCTCGCACCATCACAATACGCTCGTGGTCGTCGAGCACGACGAGGACACGATTCGTCGGGCCGATCACGTACTGGACCTCGGTCCCGGCGCCGGGGTGCTCGGCGGACAGATCGTCGGCGCCGGCACGGTGCACGAACTCATGCGCAACCCACGCTCCGTCACCGGACGGTTCCTGCGTCATCCCCTGCAGCACGCCGCGTCGCCGCGTCGTCGCACTGCACGCCAAGCAGCGCACATGACCCTGGAGAGAATATCGCTGCACAACGTGCACTGCGACGTGAGCATTCCGCTCGGCCGGCTCGTAGTGATCACCGGTGTTTCCGGTTCGGGTAAATCGACCGTCGCCCGCGATGTGCTGTACACGAATCTGCGCCGCCTGCTCGCAGCCGACGCGGGCAGGCGCGGCAGGATCGAGCTCACCGGCTGTCGCGCCGTGCGGGGCGTAGAGGCAATCGAGCGTGTGCTCGAGGTGGATCAGACGCCCATCGGCAAGACGCCGCGTTCCTGCCCGGCGACCTACATTGGATTCTGGGACGACATCCGGCGGATCTTTGCCGCGACCGCCGAGGCGAGGCTGCGCGGATACACGGCCAGCCGATTTTCTTTCAACACCGCCGGTGGCCGCTGCGCGGCCTGCGAAGGTCAGGGCGTCAAGACCGTCGAGATGAGTTTCCTGCCGGATGTGAAGGTGCTCTGCGATGTGTGTGGCGGGCGGCGGTTCAATGCCGAGACACTCGCGGTCCTCTGGCGCGGGCGGAGCATCGGCGATGTGCTGGCCATGAACGTCGATGAGGCGGTGCCGTTCTTCGCCGCCCATCCGCGCATTCATCACGCGCTGCAGCTGCTGCAGGACGTCGGCCTCGGCTACCTGACGCTCGGACAACAGAGTCCGACGCTCTCCGGCGGCGAAGCACAGCGCATCAAACTCGTGACCGAGCTCGCCAAGGTCCGTGATCCGGCCGCCGCGGGCCCGCGACCGGCAATGCGGCACACGCTCTATGTGCTCGATGAGCCGACGGTCGGACTGCACATGGCGGACGTCGAGAAGCTGATCCAGGTCCTGCATCGTCTGGTCGACGCCGGCAATACCGTGGTCGTCGTGGAACACAACCTCGATGTCATGGCGGAGGCTGACTGGATCCTCGACATGGGCCCGGAAGCCGGCGCCGGCGGCGGTCGGGTCGTGGCGCGGGGAGCGCCCGCCGCCCTGGTGCGCAATGCCAAGCGCTCGCATACTGCCCGGGTGCTGGCGGCATTTCTCGCCGCGCGCCGCGCGCACCGCTGAGTTAGACTCGGATTATGGCGCACGATCTGGTTTGCTGGAAATGCGGCGCGTCGCTCGCAGCGTTAACGCTGCCGTTGCGCCGGTTGGAGCAGTGCCCGCGGTGCAGCGCCGAGCTGCACGTGTGCCGCATGTGCCTCGAGTACGACACCAGCCGTGCGCAGCAGTGTCGGGAACCGGTCGCCGAGGAAGTGCGGGAGAAGGATCGGGCGAACTTCTGTGATTTTTTCAAACCGCGGCCGGGCGCCTACCAGGCGCCCGACACGAGCGCGGCGGCCGACTCGCGGGCGCAACTCGAGCAGCTGTTCAAATGATCCGCCGGCCGCCTCAAATCGCGGCGCGACAGCCGCGCTCACTCAATTCCTGCGGACACGCTCGCCCAACCGTTCGAGCAGCCGGGTAAACGGCGCACTGCGCTCGGGCCGCGGCGGCTGCGCGCCGGTGCGGCCCTCGATGGCACTGTCGCGTCCCTCATCGATTGCCAGATCGTTCGCGCCGAGAATCTCGAGCGTCTCCTCGAGCGTCTGCGGACTGCGCCGTTCGCGGGCCTGTACCTGAGTGACGGCGGCGGCTGTTTTCGACGCCGACGCCGGCCGCAACGCGCGGACCGGGGCTTTGGGACGTTCGGCTGCGCGCGTCGGCTTTGACTGGCTCGACTCCGTCTCCTGGGGATCGAAGAGCTTGAAC
The DNA here is from genome assembly GCA_021822385.1 of Pseudomonadota bacterium. Taxonomy (GTDB): domain Bacteria; phylum Pseudomonadota; class Gammaproteobacteria; order Steroidobacterales; family Steroidobacteraceae; genus 13-2-20CM-66-19. Next base: position 15,516 of record JAKARC010000014.1, on the reverse strand, counting down.
TCCTGGGTTGCCTGCCGTTGCATCTGCGTCGCCTCGCGCAGTGCAATCACCCCCGCCTTACCGCTCACGCGCTCGCGCTCCTCGGCACTCACCGGCACCACCGCGGCCGACACGAATTCGGAGCGGACATATGCGGCCACCTGCTTGGCCGAGATCGGATCATTGAAGAATCCAAGCCGCAGTCCAAACCATTTGCGACCCTCGCGGCTGCCCTCTACGCAATACAGACTGTAGGCGCTGAATATGGCGAGCGGCGGGAGTTTCTCGGTACTGATCGGCTGAACCGACCATTGCAGCTGTACCGCGAACGCGGCGGGCTTGGCCACCTCTACCGGACCCCGGTTCTCCAGGCACTGCAAAGCCTGCGCATCACTGAGTGCCGGCTCCGCAGGCGGCAAAGGTACAGACATGGCAACGCTGAGGATGTCCGTCGGACGATCCAAGTCAGCCAGTACCTCCTTGATGTTCGAGCCTGCCGCCGGCACGGTCGTCTTCACAGCGCGCACAGGCTTGGCGGGCGTATTCGTATCGGTGCGCAAACCGCCCGCACGGGCTCTCGCCTCCGTGGCCGTCGGGCTCGTGACGACAGGCGGCGTCGCCGCGACCTGCGGCGTGCTCGCGCGTACCGGCGGTTGCAGGGTCGGCACTGCCGGTTGGGCCACCTTCGCGGGCACGGCGGCCGTGGCTCGTCGGGACGCACGCGCATCAGCGTCCACGGGCGGTGCGGTGCTTCCCGCAGGCGCATCGGCCGAGGGTTGCGGACCCGACGCCCGCGCAGCCTGTGCCTCGGCGGCGGCTACGGCGCGCGCGCGCAGCTTCTTCCCGGGCGCTTCGCCCGCCCAGGCGCCCGGATACACCTCGCGCACCAGACCGAGCCAACTTTCGGCCTCGGCCTGTGTTGCGAAGAAACCCATGTGCAGCCGGAAACGCTCCCGCCCTTCTTCGAAGCGGCGACTGACGAAGAAGTTGAAACGGCTCAATTCCGGCAGGTCCACCCGTGGCAACGCCATGGGGGTGCTGGAGGAGCACAGGTTGATCACATAGGGGCCCGCTTCGGCGGCGGGCTCCACCGCTGATGCAGCGCCGTCCATCGGCGGAGGCGCCAGAGTTTCCGCTGGTATCATGTCGCTTCAACGCTCGGTTGAACGCCCCGGCGCGACGGAGATCTCAGGCCAGCGAGGGAAGCGAGCGATGCGCCGAGGCGCAATCGTGGCAGCCCCGCCGTCATGGGATGAACCCGAAGACCGGTGGCTTTGCGTCCCCGTCTTTCGACGGGTTTGCCCTTATCACAGTCCGCAGTTTCGAGGCAGGAGGGGCGCGAGTCAAGAGGTACTTTGCGGCGCACTGCTCAGTGCGTAACAACCGCAACCCCATAGGAACAAGACGCGGCGGGAATGCTCGGCGCCGTACCGCTTATGTCTAAAGCGCAACGACATATGTCGCCTGCGGCACCCGCCCCTCAGGGCGGATCACCGCCGAGGATCCCCGGCAGATCGAGCCCTCGTTCACGCGCGCAGGCGAGGGCCTCGGGATAACCGGCATCGGCGTGGCGCATGACACCGCTCGCCGGGTCGTTCCACAGCACCCGGGCAATGCGGCGCGCGGCCGATGCAGTGCCGTCGCAGACGACGACCAGGCCGGCGTGCTGGGCAAAGCCCATACCAACACCGCCACCATGATGAAACGCAACCCAGGTTGCGCCCGAGGCCGTGTTGAGCAACGCGTTGAGGAGCGGCCAGTCGGATACGGCGTCCGATCCGTCGCGCATTGCCTCGGTTTCGCGATTGGGCGAGGCCACCGAGCCCGAGTCGAGGTGATCGCGACCGATGACCACCGGCGCGCGCAGTTCCCCGCGCGCAACCATGTCATTGAACGCCAGTCCCAGTCGATGCCGGTCACCGAGACCCACCCAGCAGATGCGCGCCGGCAGTCCTTGAAAGTGGATGCGCGCACGGGCCATGTCGAGCCACTGATGCAGATGGGCGGCCCCGGGCAGCAGTTCCTTGACCTTGGCATCGGTCTTGTAGATGTCCTCGGGATCGCCGGACAGGGCCACCCAGCGAAACGGCCCCACGCCGCGGCAGAACAATGGACGGATGTAAGCCGGTACGAACCCGGGAAAATCGAATGCGTTCTGCACGCCCTCCTCGAGGGCCACCTGGCGGATGTTGTTGCCATAGTCGACCGTCGGCACACCGGCGGCGTGAAACGCCAACATAGCGCGCACATGAACTGCAATCGATGCCCGGGCCGCCTGCATCACGGCCTTGGGATCGCGCGCACGCAGTTCAGCCCACTGCTCGACGGACCAGCCGATCGGCAGATAGCCATGCAGCGGATCGTGCGCCGAGGTCTGATCCGTGAGCAGATCGGGTCGCACGCCGCGCCTCAGCAGTTCGGGCAGCACTGCGGCGGCGTTGCCGAGCAGACCGACCGAAACCGGCCGCCGTGCGGCGCAGGCGCTGCGGATGAGCTCAAGCGCATCGTCGAGATGCTCGACCGCCCGATCGAGATAGCCCGAACGCAGGCGCATCTCGATGCGTGCGCGCTGACACTCGATCGCGAGGCAGGACAATCCGGCCATCGTCGCGGCCAGCGGCTGCGCGCCACCCATGCCGCCGAGTCCGGCGGTCAGCAGCCAGCGGCCGGCCAGCGTGCCACCATAGTGGCGGCGGCCCATCTCGACCAATGTCTCATAGGTGCCTTGGACGATGCCCTGGCTGCCGATGTAGATCCAGGATCCGGCGGTCATCTGGCCGAACATCATCAGTCCCTTGCGATCGAGCGCATTGAAATGCTCCCAGGTCGCCCAGCGCGGCACGAGATTGGAGTTGGCGATCAGCACCCGCGGCGCGTCCACGTGCGTAGTGAATACGCCGACCGCCTTGCCCGACTGGATGAGCAGGGTCTGATCGTCTTCGAGCCGCCGCAAGGTGGCGACAATGGTGTCGTAGCACGCCCAATCGCGTGCTGCGCGCCCGATGCCGCCGTAGACGATCAGCTCGGCCGGCCGCTCCGCCACCGCCGCATCGAGATTGTTCATCAACATGCGTAACGGTGCCTCGGTGAGCCAGCTCTTGGCGCTACGCTGCGTACCGGTCGGGGCACGGATGCGGCGGGCGGCATCCAGGCGCATAGGTGCTGAGCTCATTGCATGACCCTCTGGTCACGTTCGGCAAACTCCAGACAGGCGGTGAGCACCCGGTGCACGATTGCGCGCAATGCCGCGGCCCGTGCGCCGTCATAGGGCGGCGGCCAGTTCCGCGCTGCGGGAACCTGCGGCTCATCGAGATAGCCGCGCGCCGCGAGCTCCATCTGCACCGCATGCAGGTTGCGGGATGGGTCGCCGTAGTGCCGCGTGATCCAACCGCCGATGAAGCGGCCGTCGGTGACCTGACTGAAACGTCGGTCCGCGCATGCCCGTTCGATCGAGCGGGCAAGCGCCGCCGCACAGCTCGCACCGCGGTGGGTGCCGAGGTTCAGGTGCGGCAATTCGCCGGCGAACAGCCGCGGAATTCGTGAGCGGATCGAATGTGCATCATAGAGGACGACGCGGCCATGCCGCTGCAGCAGCCGCTCAAGTTCTCTGCGCAGCGCCGCGTGATAGGGCTCGAAATAGCGTGCGCGCCGCGCGGAGATTTCCGCCTCAGCAGGCGCTTCGCCCGGTCGATAGAGCGCCTCCCCGTCGAAGGTCTCGGTCGGACAGAGCGCGCTGCCCGCCTGCCCGGGATACAACGCAGCGCCCGAGGGGTCGCGGTTGACATCGATCACCGTGCGGCTGATTGCAGTACGCACGGTGGTCGCCCCCAGATCCACGGCCAGTGCATACAGACGGTCCACATACCAGTCCGTGTCCTTGTGCGCGCGCCACACTGACACCAGGCGAGGCGCCAGCGCGGGCGACAGCTGAGTGCCGGTATGCGGCAAACTGACGAGCAACGGCCGCTCCCCACGCGTGATCTCGAGCCATGTCTTCGTCGCTGTCACGTCAACGCCGGCAGCGGCACACCGCGGACCGCCTCGAGCAACTCGCGACTGCGCACCATCGTGACCGCCACTGCGATATCCGTGTGCAGGTAGCGGTCCTCCGTCAATCTGGCGATGCGCGCCCGCACCCGGCGGCGCACGGCCTCGAGCGCGGCGCTCGAACGCAGCGTGCCGTGAAACTCGCAGCCCTGCGCGGCCGTCAGCAACTCGATGCCGACGATTGCCGCGGCGTTGGCCACCATGTGATGCAGGCGGTACGCTGCGTGCGCCGCCATCGACACATGGTCCTCTTGATTGGCTGAAGTTGGAATGGAATCCACACTGGCCGGGTGTGCGCGCTGCCTGTTCTCCGCAACCAGAGCGGCGGCGGTCACCTGCGGCATCATCAGCCCGGAGTTCAGCCCCGGGTTCGGCGTCAGGAAAGCCGGCAGGCCCGAGAGCGCCGGGTCGACGAGCATGGCAATGCGCCGCTCGGCAAGCGAACCGATCTCGCACAGCGCGAGCGCGGCGAGGTCGGCGCTGAAGGCGACCGGTTCGGCGTGGAAATTTCCGCCCGAGAGCGCCTCATCCGAGTCGGGGAAGATCAGGGGGTTGTCCGTGACCCCATTGGATTCGCGCGCGAGCGTGCCGACGGCGTGACGCAGCAGATCCAGCACCGCGCCCATCACTTGCGGCTGGCAGCGCAGACAGTACGGATCCTGGACGCGCGGATCCCCGTTGCGATGCGACGCCCGGATGGATGAGCCCGCCATCAGCGCGCGCAGCGTCGCCGCCGTCTCGATCTGCCCCACATGACCCCTTAGCGCGTGGATACGCGCATCGAACGGCGTGTCGGAGCCTTTGGCTGCCTCGGTGGTGAGCGCGCCGGTGATCAACGCAGACTGGAACACCGTCTCGATGTCAAACAGCGCCGCCAGAGCGTTGGCTGTCGAGAACTGCGTCCCATTGAGCAGCGCCAGACCTTCCTTCGGCGCAAGGGTCAGGGGCTGAAGTCCCTCGCGCCGCAACACCGCATCGGCGGCGACCTGCTCGCCGTCCGGCAGGCGGATCATGCCCACACCGATCAGCGGCGCGGCCAGATGCGCCAGCGGCGCCAGATCTCCCGAAGCGCCCACCGAGCCTTGGACGGGCACCACCGGCAGCAGATCGCGCTCAAGCATCAGGCACAGTCGCCGCACCGTCTCCGGGCGGACGCCAGAGGCGCCGCTCGCGATGTTGGCGATCTTCAGGGCCAGCATGAGCCGGGTCACCGCCGGGGACAGCGACTCGCCCACTCCGGCACAGTGCGACAGCACGATATTGCGCTGCAAGCGGGCGCTGTCGAGGGGATCGATGCGCACGCTGGCGAGCTTGCCGAATCCGGTATTGATGCCATAGACCGCCTCGCCCCGGGCGGCAATGCGGGTGACGGCCGCGGCCCCCCGGGCGATGGCCGCGAAACACGCCTCATCGAGTGTCACTGCGGCGCCGCGGTATACCTCCGCCCAGGCGGCCAGCGTGACTCGGCCCGGCGTGAGAATGACACCGCTCACTGCCCGCCCCAGACACGCGCATGCAGCGGATTGCGCCCAAGCCAATAGATCAGCTGGACCGGCCGCTCGACGTTCCAGATCGCAAGATCCGCACGCTTGCCGACCTCCACCGTGCCAATGTCATGCAACCGACCGAGTGCGCGCGCCGCTTCGCGCGTCACCGCGGCCAGCGTTTCCTCCGCGCTGAGGCCGAACTGCACCGCACCGATGTTCATCACGGTGAGCAGCGACAGCACGGGCGCAGAGCCGGGGTTGCAGTCGCTCGCCAGCGCCATCGGCACGCCCGCACGCCGCAGCGCCGCCACTGGTGGCCGGTTGTGTTCGCGCAAACAATGAAATGCGGCCGGCAGCAGCACGGCGACCGTACCGGCGCGCGCCATCGCCGCAACGCCTGCCGCACCGGTCCACTCCAGATGATCGGCCGACAACGCGTCGAACTCGGCTGCGAGCGCGGCACCGCCGCCGTCGGCGAACTGATCGGCGTGCAGCTTCACCGGCAAGCCGTGCCGGCGTGCGACCTGAAACACGGCGCGGATCTCGGCCGCGCTGAAGGCAATGAGATCGCAAAAGCCATCGACCGCATCCGCCAACCGCTCGGCCACGGCCTGCGGTATGAGCTCACCGGTCATCGCCGCCAGATGAGCGGCTCGATCGGTTTCGGGCGGCACCGCATGTGCGACCAGGGCGGTGGTAACCACTCCCAGCGGCAGTCGCTGCCCGAGCCTGCGCGCAATGCGCAGCAAGCGCAGCTCGCTCGCCACATCGAGTCCATATCCGGACTTGATCTCAACGGTGGTGATGCCCTCGGCCATCAGTGCGCGCAGCCGCTGCGCGGCCGCCGCGAACAATGTCTCATCCGCTGCGGCTCGGGTGGCACGCACCGTCGCCAGAATCCCGCCACCGGCGCGCGCGATGTCGGCATAGTCAACCCCCGCCAGACGCAATGCGAATTCCTCGTCGCGCTCGCCGCCGAACACGATGTGCGTATGGCAGTCGATCAGACCCGGAGTGACCAGACGGCCGGCAAGATCGATTTCTTCGCGCGCACACGCCGCGGCAGGCAGCTCACGCATCGGACCGGCGAAAGAAATGCGGCCGTTCGTTACCGCGAGTGCGGCGTCGGCGATCAATCCGACACCGGTGCGCTCGGGCGCGAGTGTCGCGAGCGTGGCGTGGCGCCAGAGTCTGTCGAATCGCACGGCCGGCCTGCTTTTTGGGGCGGCGCACATTATAATATGCCTAGACATATTGAGGAAGCCCCCGGCCCAGGCGCAATGAACCCGACCTTTTTTTTCGATACGGCGTGGCTGCCGGATGGCTGGCGGCGCGACGTGTCGGTCAGCGTGCAGGAGGGGAGGATCGTGGCGGTAACCGCCGACGCGCCGGCGGACCCGCGGGCAGTGCGCGCCCGCCTGGTCGTGCCTGGACTCCCCAACCTGCACGGCCACGCGTTTCAACGCGCCCTGGCCGGTCTCTGCGAGCGGCGCGGGCCGGGCGGCGGCGATGACTTCTGGTCGTGGCGCGAGGTGATGTACCAGTTTCTCGCCCACATCGAGCCCGATGATCTCGAGGCCATCGCCGCGTATGCGTATGCCGATCTGCTCGAGGCCGGGTTCACCTCCGTCGGCGAGTTTCATTATCTGCATCGCTCGACCCAGGGCACGCTCTATACCAACCCGGCCGAACTCGCGCTGCGGCATATCGCGGCCGCGCACCGCACCGGCATCGGCATTACAGTCCTGCCGGTTTTCTATGAGTCGAGTCGGTTCGGCGGCGCGGCGCCGACCGCGGGACAACGGCGCTTCTGTACGGATCTTGAAACCTTCGAGCGGATCGTGGCGGCGGTGCGCTCGGCGATCGGCGCATCGGCCGCAGCCACCGTCGGGGTGGCGCCGCACTCGCTCAGGGCCGTCACCGCCGGACATCTTGCCGCCCTGCTTGAGCGCCATCGCGTCGGACCCATTCATATCCATGTTGCTGAGCAGACGCGGGAAGTTGAGGATTGCGTGGCGTTCACCGGGTTGCGCCCCGTCGAGTGGCTGTTGCGCAATGCGGACATCGATGCGCGCTGGTGCCTGATACACGCGACCCAGATCAGCGCTGCGGAGACGGCTGCGCTGGCGCGTAGTGGCGCGGTTGCGGGCCTGTGTCCGATGACGGAAGCCAATCTCGGGGACGGTGTTTTCCCATTGCCCGCATATCGGTCCGCGCAGGGTCGCTGGGGCGTTGGCACCGACTCGCACATCCACCTCGATGCGGCGGTGGAACTGCGTCAGTTGGAATATGCGCAACGCCTGCTGCTACGCCGGCGCACCGTACTCGCGCACGCGGATCAACCCTCGACGGGTGCAAGCCTCTTTCGCGAGGCGCTGGCCGGCGGCGCGCAAGCTCTGGGGCTGCCGGTCGGCGCCATTGCTCCCGGGCAGCGCGCGGACTTCCTCGTACTCGACGCGGAGCATCCCGACCTCGAAAGCCGGACGGGGGATCTGATCCTCGACACGTGGATCTTTTCGCAAGGGCGGGCGCTGATACGAGATGTCATTGCTGGCGGCCGCACGGTTGTTAGAAACCGGCGCCACAGGGAGCGAGCGCACATCGACGCGGCCTACCGCCGGGTGCTGCGCAAGCTGCTCGATGCGCAGTAGTCGCGACAGTCGCGCCGATGTCACGCCTGGCGGTATGCCCCGCTACCGGGAAATCTACGCGTCCCTGCGCGCCAAGATTGTCTCGGGCGAATGGCCCGCCGGCTTCCGTCTGCCCTCCGAGCACGAGCTTGCGCGCAGCTTCGGCTGCGCCCGCATGACCCTCGGCAAAGCATTAGGGGCGCTTGCGGAACAACGCCTGGTGACGCGGCGACGCCGCGCCGGCACTGTCGTGAACGCGCCGCGACCGCAGGAGTCGGTGCTTGAGATTCACGATATCGAAGCCGAGCTGGTGGCCGCGGGTGTGGCCTACACGTATCAGCTGCGCGCGCGTCAGGCGCGGCGGGCCAACGCCGCCGATGGCGCCGCGCTCGGTGTTGCGCGCGGCACCCCGATACTCGCGCTGACGGGACTGCATCGGGCCGGCGGCCGGCCGCATGCTCTCGAGGAGCGCCTGATCAATCTGCAGGCGGTGCCGGAGGCGCGCCACGAGCCGTTCACGGTGATCTCACCGGGCCGCTGGCTGCTGCAGAGAATTCCCTGGACCGAGGCCGAGCACCAGATCGCCGCTGTGAATGCCGATGCACGCATCGCGCGGCAGCTCGCCATCCGGCAGGACATGGCCTGCTTGATCATCGAACGCAACACCTGGCGCGGCGATGAGCGCATCACGCACGTACGGGTCATCTATCCCTGTGATCAACACCGCTTGGTGGCGCGCTTCCGCTACCGACCGGCCTGACCGGACGCAACCGGCAGCCGGCACGGGCCGCCGACCCGGACGCATCGGTTCGGCTGCAGTCTCGTCAGCACGCCGCCGGCAACGTCACTTCGGGATCGGCGAGACGGAGCGGATCGGGTCGCGCCCGCGCGGCAATCAGCTTGCGCGCGGCCAACTGATCCTTCGGCGCGTTGATACTCTCGATCGCAATCAGCTCTCCACCCCGCAAATGGCAGGCGCTGAACGACCGCCGCGTCGGATCGCCGCGCAACACGATGTCATCATGGTCGGTGCCGATACCGACAATCACCAGCTTCAAGTCGTACTGGTCGGACCAGAACCAGGGCACCTTGTCATGCGGCACGGCACGACCCATGAGGTTCAGTGCCGCGCTTGCGCCCTGCTCGAAGGCATTGTCGACCGACTCGAGGCGCAGTTTCCGCCCGTAATGCAGGCTCAAATGATGCGTACAGTCGCCCGCAGCATAGATGGCAGGATCCGACGTGCGACAGTACTCGTCGACTTCGATGCCATCCCCGCAAGCCAATCCGGCGGCTGCGGCAAGCTCGATCACCGGCTGGGCACCGGCGCCGATCACCACCACGTCCGCCGGATAAACCTCGCCGGCCTCCGTGATCACGGCGCGCACCCGCCTCTGATCCGGGTGCGGCACGATTTCGCGCACGCGCGCGCCACAGATGATCCGAACGCCACGCCGTGCATGTTCGGCCGCGTAGAACGCTGACACCGGTGGACAGGCGACGCGACTGAGAATCCGCTCGGCGAGCTCGAGCACCGTTACCGCCATACCCCGTTCGCTCAGGGTGGCGGCAACCTCAAGTCCAATATATCCGCCGCCGACGATGACCAAGCGCCCGCCGCCGTCACAGGCCGTGCGGATCCGGTCGGCGTCCTCGATCGTTCTGAGGCTGAAGACGGTCGGAAGATCCGCTCCCGGCACCGGCAGCGGTCGCGCTCGGCTTCCGGTCGCAAGCAAAAGCGCATCGTACGGGAGGCTGCGGCCGTCATCGAGCCGCACCCGCTGTTCGCGCCGTGAGATCTCCTCGACGCGCCGCCCGAGCAGTGTCGTGACCGCACGCTGCTCGTAGAACGTTTGCGGGCGCAGCATGAGCCGCTCGGCGCTCAGGGTGCCGGCCAGATATTCCTTGGAGAGCGGGGGCCGCGGGTACGGCGGACTCGCCTCCGCGCCGATCAGCGTGAGGGTGCCCGCGAAGTGCTGCCTGCGCAGCGTATCGATGGCCTGGACGGCCGCCTGACCGGCCCCCACGATGACGATCTGCTCAGTCATTCGTGTAGCTTACGGAGTTTCGGTCTCGCGCGCACTATCGTGGAGCGACGGGCCATCGACACGCACCAAAAGCGTGCTGGCTCGCCCACACCCAATTGAAAAAATATTTTATAATCAGCCTGTTATATGAATAGACGCCCTGGCACGGAAGCTGCAAATTCGGCGACGCACCCGAGGTGTATCGGGCTGTGGCACGCTACGTAAAAATCCTGCCTCTATCGGAGTGTTCTCACATGAAACTGGTCACCGCGATCATCAAACCGTTCAAGCTCGACGACGTGCGTGCCGCACTGTCCGAGATCGGTGTTTCCGGCATGACCGTGACGGAAGTCAAGGGATTCGGGCGCCAGCGCGGTCATACCGAGCTTTACCGGGGCGCGGAATACGTGGTGGATTTCGTGCCCAAGACCCGCATCGAAGTCGCCGTACGCTCGGATCTGGTCGATGCAGTGGTGGAAGCAATCCTCAAATCGGCCAAGACATCCAAGGTCGGCGACGGCAAGATCTTCATCACCGATATCCAGCGCGTTATCCGCATTCGCACCGGCGAAACGGACGAGGCGGCATTGTAAATCGACTCTGCCCGACCCTCAGCGGACCACCCGCATCGGACGCTGATTGCGCTCGATGCCGAGCGCACCGCTGCGCACCACTTCGAGAAGTTCCGCCCCGCGGGTGAGCTCGGCGCTGAAGGCGTTGATCTCCACCTCGCTGGCCGTGAGTTCCACGATGAACCCGTCGGCGGCCGGGTCGAGTACCCGGCCGCCGGTGCGTACCACGTACCCCCTGACCGCATCGATCTGCTCCGGGCGGACCCGCAGCTTCAGCAGGATCAGCTCTCGCTCGAGGTGCTCGCCTTCAGTCATATCCTGGACCGTGACCACGTCGACGAGCTTATTGAGCTGATTGACGATCTGCTGGATTACCGCGTGCGACCCAACGGTCACAAGCGTCAGCCGCGAGACGGTCGGGTCGTCGGTGGCGGCAACCGAGAGCGACTCGATGTTATATCCACGCGCGGCGAACATGCCCGCGACCCGGCTCAGGGCGCCGGCTTCGTTCTGCAGCAAAATGGCAATGATGTGACGCATGCGCCCTCGGCAAAGCTGGACCACGACTGAAAGGATACTGGATCACGCCGGCGCCGGGCGAGCCGGCCGGTACCGATCGCGGCGCTCCTCGACCGGGTCGCGATGGCCCCGCGTTCGGCGCCGACTTTCGGCCCGGGGATCGACCTGCTAGGCTCGTGGCATCTTCCCGTCCCGGAACATCGCCAGCGCCGTACGCAAGAGAGTCCGCCCATGATTGAGTCCGCCTCCGCACCGCTGCACAGTGCTCATCCACTCGCCGGCCAGAGAATGTCTGGGGCCCGGATGATCGTGCAGGTCCTGGCGGACGAGGGCGTCGAAGCGATCTTCGGCTACAGCGGCGGCGCCATCCTCCCCACGTACGATGCCGTTTTCCTGCACAACGAGGCGCAACAGCTGCACGGTCGACGGCAGATCCCTCTGATCGTACCGGCCAATGAGCAGGGCGCGGGCTTCATGGCCGCCGGCTTCGCCCGTGCGACCGGCCGCGTCGGCGTGTGCCTGGTCACCTCGGGACCGGGCGCCACGAACACGGTCACGCCGGTGCGGGACTGCATGGCCGATTCGGTTCCGATTGTCGTCATCTGCGGCCAGGTGGCACGCGCATCGATTGGAACCGACGCCTTCCAGGAGGCACCGGTCACCACGATCATGGGCTCTGTGGCCAAGCACGTGTTCCTGGTCACTGATCCCACCCGGCTCGAGGCGACGATGCGCACGGCGTTCGAGCTGGCGCGCACGGGGCGGCCGGGTCCGGTGGTGGTCGATGTGCCGAAGGACGTGCAGAACTGGGAAGGTGTATTCGAGGGCGCGGGCGCATTACCCATTCCGGGCTATCGGCGGCGGATGCAAGAGCTGGCGCAGCGCGAACTGGCTCCCGCCGACGCTGATCGCTTCTTCGCCATGCTGGGCGAGGCGCGGCGCCCTCTGATCTACGGGGGCGGCGGCATCATTCATGGCAACGCATCCGAGGCGTTGACCGAATTCGCGACCACCTTCGGCATTCCGGTGGTGACCACGCTGATGGGCATCGGCGCCATCGACACGACGCATCCACTTGCGCTGCGTATGCTGGGCATGCATGGGACCGCATTTGCCAATTACGCGGTCGACGACTGTGATTTTCTCATTGCCGTCGGTGCGCGCTTCGATGACCGGGTCGCCGGCGTGCCGGACAAGTTTGCGCGCGGTGCACGCCGCATCGCGCACCTCGACATCGATCGGGCTGAAATCAACAAGGTCAAGCGCGTCGACTGGAGCCACGTGGGGATGCTGGCCGAGGGATTGCGCGCGCTCACGGCACAGGGCCGGCGCACGGGATTCAAATCGGATCTTGCTGCGTGGCACGCGCATGTAGCCGAACTCAAGCGCCGGCACGCCATGAACTACGATCGGGAGAGCCCGCTCATTCAGCCGTACTCGGTCATCGAGCACATCAACGCAATAGCCGGCGGGGAGGCCATCATCACCACCGGGGTCGGCCAGCATCAGATGTGGGCTGCGCAGTACTGCGACTTCCGCCGGCCGCGGCTGTGGCTCACCTCCGGCAGCATGGGCACGATGGGGTTCGGCCTGCCGGCGGCCATCGGCGCACAGTTGGCGAATCCGGCTGCCCTGGTGATCGACATCGACGGCGACTCGAGCATCCGCATGAATCTCGGCGAACTCGAGACGGTCACCACCTATGACCTGCCGATCAAGGTGGTGGTGCTCAACAATTTCGGTGACGGCATGGTCAAACAGTGGCAGAAGCTTTTCTTCAAAGGACGACTTTCTGCCAGCGACCGCTCGCTGCACAAGAAGGATTTCGTCCGCGCCGCACAGGCCGATGGCTTCCCCTTCGCCATGCGCCTGGAACACAAACAGGATGTGCCGCGTGTGATCGAGGAATTCCTGCGCTTCAACGGACCGGCGTTTCTCGAGGTGATGATCGATCCGGACGCGGGCGTGTACCCGATGGTCGGCCCAGGACAGAGCTACGAGGAGATGATCACCGGGGAGTTCATCGCCTCGCGCCACAAGGTGCAGATCAAACCGCCCGGCCCGTCCGAGATGTTCTAGGGAGAGATGCCATGAAATATCTGCACACCATGGTCCGCGTGAGCGATTTGGACGCCTCGCTGCGCTTTTACTGTGGGGCACTCGGTCTGAACGAGTTGTCGCGCAAGGAGTCTGCGCAAGGACGCTACACCCTGGTGTTTCTCGCCGCTCCCGGCGATGAATCCGCGCAATTGGAGTTGACGTACAACTGGGATCCGGAGGTCTATGCGGGCGGCCGCAACTTCGGACATCTTGCCTACGCCGTCGAGAACATCTACGCCACCTGCGAGCGGCTGCGCGAGCACGGCGTGACGATCAACCGCCCTCCGCGCGATGGGCGCATGGCCTTCGTTCGCTCCCCGGATCAGATTTCAATCGAGCTGTTGCAGCGTGGTGCGGCGTTGCCCCCGGCCGAGCCGTGGCTATCGATGCCGAACACCGGCAGCTGGTAACGGCCGGCCGCACGGAAAGAGCGGTGCCCGAGACGCTCGAACGGTATCTGCATGCGCGGATTCCGCTGTCCGCAGCCCTCGGGGTACGTGTCGTGCACGCCGGACCGGAGTGTGTGCGATTGACGGCCCCCTTCGCTCCGAATATCAATCACGCCGGCTCGGTGTTCGGCGGTAGCGCTGCCGCCGTAGCGACCCTCGCGGCCTGGGGGCTGCTGCATGTGCGCCTGGCGAGCGGCGGCCTGCAGGCTCAGACCGTGATTCAGCGCAACCGCATGGAGTACCTGGAGCCCATTCGTGCCGACTTCGAAAGTGAAAGCCGTTTTGATGACGTCGTGTCCTGGGGACGCTTCCTCACCACGCTGCACCGTCGTGGCCGGGCCCGGCTGATGCTCACCGCGCAACTGAGCTGCCTCGGCCGGCCGGCCGGACAGTTCGAGGGAGCCTTCGTGGCGCTCGGTACCTCACCGGCCACGCCGAGGTCCCTGTGAACCACGCGATCGACTTGGAAGAACAGCGCGTGGCAGCGCACAATGAACAATCGATTGAGCACCCGCGCCGGCAATTACCCAAGACCCACGCCGCAGTCTGATCTATTCACAGGGGACCTGGCCATGAGTCACGCCGACCTTCGAGGCACGTTCATCTGGCACGAGTTGATGACTTCGGACGCGACTGCAGCGGCCGAATTCTATGCTCGGGTATTGTCCTGGACCCACATGGCCTCGACAGTACCCGGCTACACGCTCTGCAAGAGCGGCGCATGGGATGTCGCCGGCGTGATGAGCCAATCCGATGCGTCGCGGGAACAGAGCACCCCTCCGACCTGGCTGGTCTACGTGGCCGCCCCCGATGTGGATGCGACCGCGACAAGCGCACAGAAACTCGGCGGCAAGCTGCTCAAGGCGCCGACCGAAATTCCGGGTATGGGACGGTTCGCCGTGCTGTCCGATCCCCAGGGCGCGGCATTCGCGGTGTTTGCGCCGGTGTTACCGCTGCCCGAAGACGCACAGGCCGGTCTCCCCGGTCAATTCTCGTGGCATGAGCTCGCCACCATCGATCCCCACGGAGCGCTCGCGTTCTATGCGCAGTTGTTCGGCTGGACCGTAGGGGTCGTCCACGAGATGAGCAGCGGCGGCCGATATCAAGTCATCGAACATGCGGGCATGCCCATTGGCGGAATGTACCTCATTCAGGATCCATCGAAGCCGCCACACTGGCTGAGCTACGTACACGTGAACTCGCTGGAGCAAGCGCTTGCGGCGGTCAGCGCTCACGGGGGGCGCATCCTGCACGGCCCGCACGTCGTCCCTGGCGGCGACCGCGTCGCCCAGATCGTAGACCCGCAAGGCGGTGCCCTTGCGCTGCACGAGCGCGCCAAAGCTGCACCGGTCGAGCCGATGCCGACCCCACTTCCCCGCAAGGCCCCAGCTCGCAAGGCCCCAGCTCGCAAGGCCCCAGCTCGCAAGGCCCCAGCTCGCAAGGCCCCGGCCCGCAAGGCCCCGGCCCGCAAGGCCCCGGCCCGCAAGGCCCCAGCTCGCAAGGCCCCGGCCCGCAAGGCACCGGCCCGCAAGGCCCCAGCTCGCAAGGCCCCGGCCCGCAAGGCCCCAGCTCGCAAGGCCCCGGCCCGCAAGGCCCCAGCTCGCAAGGCCCCGGCCCGCAAGGCACCGGCTCGCAAGGCCCCGGCCCGCAAGGCACCGGCTCGCAAGGCACCAGCCCGCAAGGCACCGGCCCGCGCGGCGCCAGCC
>JAKARC010000013.1 GCA_021822385.1 Pseudomonadota bacterium | reverse complement strand
GCTGACATCACCGCCGTAGCACTTGGCGAGCACGTTCTTGCGCAGCGCCTTGACGGTCGCGCGCGCGATGATCGCCCCGCCGATGGCCGCCTGCACCGCCACCTCGAACATCTGCCGCGGAATGAGCTCGTGCATCTTGTCGACGAGCTCACGCCCGCGGGCATAGGCGCTATCGCGATGCACGATGATCGACAGCGCATCGACCCGCTCGCCGTTGATCAGAATATCGAGTCGCACGAGCGGGGCGGCCTGGAAGTGGGAGAACTCGTAATCGAAGGACGCGTAGCCGCGGCTCGCCGATTTGAGCCGGTCGAAGAAATCGAGCACGACCTCTGCGAGCGGCAACTCGTATTGCAGCGACACCTGCGTGCCGAGATACAGCAGCTTCTTCTGCGTGCCGCGCTTCTCGATGCACAGTTTGATGACCGCCCCGACGTGCTCCGGCGGCGTCAGGATATTGGCGACGATGATGGGCTCGCGGATCGCCTCGATCTCGTTCACCGGCGGGAGCCGCGCCGGATTATCGACCGAGTCGACCTCACCGTTGGTGCGCACCACCTCGTACACCACCGTGGGGGCGCTCGTCACCAGATCCAGCTGATATTCGCGCTCGAGTCGCTCCTGCACGATTTCCATGTGCAGCAGGCCGAGAAATCCGCAGCGGAAGCCGAACCCGAGCGCCGAGGAGACTTCCGGCTCATAGTGCAGCGCCGAGTCGTTCAGGCGCAGTTTCGCGAGCGCGTCGCGAAAGTTTTCGTAATCATCTGAATTGACGGGAAACAATCCCGCGAAAACGCGCGGTTTGATCTGCCGGAATCCCGGCAGCGGCGCCGGCGCAGGGCGCGTCTCGAGCGTGATGGTGTCGCCGACCGGCGCGCCATCGATCTCCTTGATGCCGGCGACGATGAAACCGACATCGCCGGTGGCAAGAGCCTGCTCGACCACCGGTTTCGGGGTGAAGCGCCCGAGCCGATCGACCGTATGCGCGCGGCCGGTGGACACGACCCGGATCTTCTCCCCGACCGCGATCCGGCCGTTCATCACACGCACCAGGGACACCACGCCGACGTAATTGTCGAACCAGGAGTCGATGATCAGCGCCTGCAGCGGTGCGGCGGGATCCCCGCGCGGGGCCGGAATTCGCCGCACCAGCGCCTCGAGCAACTCCGCCACGCCCGCGCCGGTCTTGGCGCTGACCCGCAGCGCATCGTGCGCATCGATGCCGATGATCTCCTCGATCTCGCGCACCACCCGCTCCGGATCGGCCGACGGCAGATCGATCTTGTTGATGACCGGCAGCACCTCGAGGCCCTGCTCGATCGCGGTATAGCAATTGGCGACGCTCTGCGCCTCAACCCCCTGGGAAGCATCGACGATGAGCAACGCGCCGTCGCACGCCGCCAGCGACCGGGAGACCTCGTAGGAAAAATCGACATGCCCGGGGGTGTCGATCATGTTCAGCTGATACCGCTCGCCGTCGCGCGCGTCGTAGTACAGCGTGACGCTTTGCGCCTTGATCGTAATGCCGCGCTCGCGCTCGAGCGCCATGGAATCGAGCACCTGGGCCTGCATTTCGCGCTCGGCGAGACCCCGGCACAACTGAATGAACCGGTCCGCCAGCGTGGACTTGCCGTGATCGACGTGAGCGATGATGCAAAAATTGCGTATGAGCCGCATGAATCCGGGCCGCGTTTTCCGCCGCGCCAGATTGCCAGCGGCGGGGGGATTATACCTGTCTCAACAGCCGGCGCAGCTCGGGCACATCGAGCCGATAACGGCAGACCAGCGCACCCTGAAACAGCAGCACCGGCACCTGCAGTCCGTAGCGGCGCTGCAGCTGCGGGTCCTCGTCGACATCGCGCAGCTGCAGCGGCGGCAAGGGCTGCGTGCGCTCGAGCGCGCGCAGCGCTGCCAGCATCTCATCGCACAGCAGACAGTCGCGCCGATAGACGAGCGTCAGGACGGCGGAGGGTTCGCCGCTCATGGGGCCGCTCCCGGGTGCGCCCGTTGCGCCCGCACCGAGGTGGCAATCAAGCGGACCGTGCGCGCCGGTGCGGCACCCACAGCGGTCACCTGATGCCCGTCGACAACGGTCGAAAAGACGTACAAGGCGCCCATGCGCGCCGCCTCGACGATGTGATCCGGCGGGTGCGGTCCGGCGTGCCGATCGACGAACACCGAGACTGAAGCCAACCCATCCGTGTACACCATGTGATCAACCGGGCCGGCAACACCCGGCAGCGCCTGGACCATGTGCGTGGCCATGTAAAATCCCGGGGGCAGCCACAACGCATTCCAGACGAGTCCGCTCGGCGGCGGCACCGCTTGGCTGCGCAGCCAGCGGAACCCGGCCGTGGCAAGATGCGGTGCGAAAGCCGAATCGGGAATGTGCGACTCGATCCTGAGCGTTGCGAAGGCGATCTGCTCGACCATCCGACCGGTGCCGCGGCCGGCGCGCAGCTGAACCTTCAGCGGCATCCCGGCATTATCGATCCACAGACGATATCCATAGCGGTACCGGTCGCGCGGCATGACCGTGATCAGACGCGTGTTGTGCCGGTCCACCCGCATGCGCGGCCCGGCGCGAATGGCATAGAAACGGGCGAGCCTGTGACCATACACCGGCAGCCGGGCGAACAGGGAACTGTCCGCGGGGATATGCTCGACCAATACCTCGCGCACCTTGGGCAGATAGCACGTCAGGCGCGTGCCCGCGCGGATCAGCTCGCGACCCGAACCGTCCAGGGACTGCAGTCGCTCCGAGATCACCCCATTCTTGAACCGGTGAATGATGCGTAGCATCTGCACCCGTCCGCCCTCCCACTCGGCGAAGGTTCCCTGATAATCGAGGTGCGTGAGCGCGTGATGCATGCGCTCGAGCCAGACGGCGGGCTGTGCGGCCACCGCGACGCCCGCCAACCCCAGCGCCGCCGCCAGGCACAGACTAATGTGCCGCAGAGGCCGCATGGCCGCGCCCGACGGTCTGCTGCCCGGACGTGGCAGACGGACCCAGGGAGCTCAGGCCATTCATCATCATCGAGGAGAACAGCCCCCCGCCGCTGAACGGCCACGAGTAGGCGCTGTGCGCCACGACATAATCGGCCAGCTGCGTCGGCGGCATCAGGCTGGCGGCCTGAGTGGAAGCCTCTGGACCGATGAGACCATCGGCCACGCCGGGCAGTGCCTGCGCGGCGCTCGGTACGGAAACGGCGGCCATTTCCTGCGGCACGCCGAGGGAGCCCAGGGCATGCCAGCGCAGCCAGAGGATGGACATGGCCGCAACGGCCGCCGCAAGACCCGCGCCCGAAGCCAACCGCAGCCATACGGTACCGCCCGGGACCCGGCCCGGGGGCGCCGCCGGCTCGCTCGCCAGCAAGGGCTCCTCGGACAGCGCGGCGGTGACCCGCCCGGCCACCGCGCTCTGCAGCACCACGCCGCGCTCGGCCCGGATCACCGCTCCGATGAGCGCGTAATGTCCCCAGCGCGACTTCAGTCCCTCATCGCGCGAGAGCCGCCGCGCCAACAGCTCGCATTCGGCCGCCGGCAGCTCGTCATCGAACATGGCGGACAGCTGACTGTCGAGTTCCTCGTTCATCCGAGTTCCTCCGTACGGCCGAGACCTCCCTCGAACACCTCGCGCAGGCGATGATCGATTGCCTCGCGCGCCCGGAAAATGCGTGAGCGGACCGTGCCGACCGGACAGCCCATGGTGCCGGCGATCTGCTCGTAGGACAGCCCCTCGAGCTCGCGCAGCACAATTGCCGTGCGCAAGTCCTCGGGCAGCTGCTCGATCGCTGCATTCACCGTGCGGCGGATCTCGTCGGTGAGCACCAAGCCCTCGGGTGTTTCAGCGTCCTTCAAACGGCCTTGCATATCGTAGGAATCATCGATGCTGTCACGATCAAAGTTGTAATCGACCGGGCTGCGCTCGCGCGCCACCACCGCATTCTTGGCGGTATTGATGGCAATGCGATACAGCCAGGTATAAAACGCGCTGTCGCCCCGGAACTGCGGCAGCGCCCGATAGGCCTTGATGAAGGCCTCCTGGGCAATATCCTCGGCTTCGGCAGGGTTACGGACATAGCGCGTCACCAGCTTGACCAATTTGTGCTGGTACTTGAGCACCAGCACATCGAATGCGCCCTTATCGCCGCGCTGCACCCGGCGAACCAGGCTCAAGTCACTGACATCGGCGCTCACCCGCCCGCCTCCCGCTCCTCGGCGAGGAAGGTCGCCCGCGCCACGACATGAATGGACACTGAACCTTTGCAAAAGTTCACATTGCCTCGCATTGCCTCAGGCCTCCCGCGGCGATGCCGACTCCGGCACCCCTGCGCCGCGGATACGCGCCACCAGAGCCGCGAGCTGCGGGTCCGCGGGACGCTCTCCACCCAGAAGGTAACGCGCCAACTCAGGGTCCGGCAACTCGAGCAGCCGGGCGAAGGCGTGCCGCTCGAGCGGCCCGGCCGCCACGCAGACCCCGGCAGATCGTTCCAGCAGGACATCGAGTTCCTTCATGCCGCGCCGGCAGCGCCACAGCAGCCGCCGGCCTTCGGCATCCATGGGTGCAGCCGCCAACCGTTAGCTCTGCCTTTGCACGAGCATCTTCTTGATCTCGGCAATGGCCTTGGCAGGATTGAGGTCTTTCGGACACACATCGGTACAGTTCATGATGGTGTGGCACCGGTACAGCTTGAACGGATCCTCGAGCGCATCGAGCCGCTCACCGGTGGCTTCGTCGCGGCTGTCGATGATCCAGCGATAGGCCGCCAACAGTGCCGCGGGGCCGAGATAACGGTCGCTGTTCCACCAATAACTCGGGCAGGCGGTCGAGCAGCACGCGCACAAGATGCACGCCGCGGGCCGATCGATCTTTTCCTGCTCAGCCTTCGACTGGAGGCGCTCGGCGTCCGGCGGTGCCGGCGTCTGCGTCGTCAACCAAGGCTTGACCGAGGCGTATTGCGCATAAAAGGTCGTCAAATCCGGCACCAGATCCTTGACCACCGGCAGATGCGGCAGCGGATAGATCCGGATCTGCGCGCCCAAATCGTGCACCGAGGTGATGCAGGCGAGCCGGTTCACCCCGTTGATGTTCATGGCGCAGGAGCCGCAGATCCCCTCGCGGCAGGAGCGCCGGAAGGTCAGCGTGGCATCACGTGTACTTTTGATGCGAATCAGCGCATCGAGCACCATCTGTCCACATTCGGAGGCCTCGAGCTCGAAGGTATCGATGCGCGGGTTCTCGCCGGAATCCGGATCGAACCGATAGATGCGCACGCGGCGCACGTCGTGTGCGCCCTCGGGCGCCGCGTGCGTGACTCCGGTGTGGATACGCGAATGGGCGGGCAGGCGGAATTCCGTCATGGCTCTGTCGGACTCAGTAGACCCGCGCCTTCGGCGGGATGGTGTCGACCTCATCGGTCAGCGTCTGCAGCTGCACCGGCCGGTAGGCGAAACGCACACGACCGGCGCCCTCGACCCACGCGAGCGTATGCTTCAGCCAGTGCTCATCGTCACGCTCGGGGTAATCCTCGCGGGCGTGTGCACCGCGACTCTCGGTGCGGTTCAGCGCCGAGTGCACAGTGGCGGTGGCTTGCAGCAGCAGGTTTTCCAACTCCATCGTCTCGATCAGATCGGTGTTCCACACGAGCGAGCGGTCGCTGACGCGTACGTCCGCGAACGACTCGAAGGTGTGCGCGAGCTTGCTTGCCCCCTCCTCGAGCGACTCCTGCGTGCGGAACACCGCCGCATCGCGCTGCATGATCTTCTGCATCTCGAGACGGATCTGCGCCGTCGGGCGCGACCCGTGCGCGGTGCGCAGCCGATCGAGGCGCGCGAGTGCCGGCTCGGCGGCATCCTTGGCGAGCGGCGCATGACGCGCCCCGGGGGTGAGCAACTGCGCGCAGCGGCGTGCCGCCTGGCGGCCGAAGATCACCAGATCAAGCAGCGAGTTCGAGCCGAGGCGATTGGCGCCGTGAACCGAAACGCAGGCCGCTTCGCCGACGGCCATCAAACCCGGCACGACGCTCAACGAATCATCCGCGCGCACGGTGAGCACTTCGCCGTGATAATTGCACGGTATGCCGCCCATGTTGTAGTGCACCGTGGGCTGCACCGGTATCGGCTGACGGGTGACATCGACGCCGGCGAAGATCCGCGAGGTTTCAGCAATCCCGGGCAACCGCTCATGGATCACTTCGGGCCCGAGATGCTCCAGATGCAAGTGAATGTGGTCGTGCTCGGCACCGACGCCGCGGCCGGCGCGGATCTCGAGGGTCATTGCACGACTGACCACATCGCGCGAGGCGAGATCCTTGGCATTCGGGGCATAGCGCTCCATGAAGCGCTCGCCGCTCGCGTTGGTAAGATAGCCCCCCTCGCCGCGCACGCCTTCGGTGATCAGACAGCCGGCGCCGTAGATGCCGGTGGGATGGAACTGCACGAACTCCATGTCCTGCAGCGGCAGCCCGGCGCGCAGCACCATGGCATTGCCGTCGCCGGTGCATGAATGCGCCGATGTGCAGGAGAAATAGGCCCGGCCGTAGCCGCCGGTGGCGAGAATGGTCATGTGCGCGCGGAAGCGGTGCAGCTTGCCCTCGGTCATGTCGAGCGCGATGACCCCGCGGCACACCCCATCCTGCATGATCAGATCCAGGGCGAAGAACTCGACGAAGAAGCTCGCCGAGCGGCGCAGCGACTGCTGGTACAGGGTGTGCAACAGCGCGTGTCCGGTACGATCGGCCGCCGCGCATGTGCGCTGCGCGATGCCCTTGCCGAACTCGGTGGTCATGCCGCCGAAGGGACGCTGGTAGATCTTGCCCTGCTCGGTCCGCGAGAACGGCACCCCATAGTGCTCGAGTTCGATCACCGCCGCCGGGGCCTCCTTGCACATCAGCTCGATCGCATCCTGATCGCCGAGCCAGTCCGAACCCTTGATGGTGTCGTACATGTGCCAGCGCCAGTCGTCCGGGCCCATGTTGCCGAGCGCGGCGCTGATGCCGCCCTGCGCCGCCACGGTATGACTGCGGGTCGGGAACAGCTTGCTGATGCACGCGGTCGCGAGTCCCGCCTCGGCGAGCCCCAGCGTGGCGCGCAACCCCGCTCCGCCGGCGCCCACCACCAGCACATCGTAGGTGTGATCGATGAATGTGTACTCGCTCACGGCGCGCCTCCCAACGCCACTTTGAGCACCGCGAAGACGCCCGCCACCGCCACGATCACGTGCACATAGCTCACCGCCGCAAGCGCGGCGCTCTTGGCACCTGCACCGTGCACGTAATCCTCCACCACCACCCGCACGCCGAGGTACGAGTGCCAGCTCGCCGTGAGCACGAACAGCAGCAGCAACACCGCCGTCCATCCCTGGCTCATCCAGGCGGTGACGACCGGATAATCGAGCGCCGGCAGCGCCAGGAGCGAGACGACAAACCAGATGCCGAGCGGTATCAGCGCAACCGCCGTCAGTCGCTGCAGCCACCAGTGGTGCACTCCGGACTTGGCCGCGCCACGGCCGAGCACACCGGCAAGCGGAGTGCGCAGGCTCATAGGGCGCCCCGCTGGAACATCCAGCACGCCAGTCCGACAAATAACACAACGCTCGCGCCGAGCACGGCGTAGGCGCTCAGACGCGACTGCTCGCGCTCGAGGCCCCTGCCGCTGTCCCACACCAGGTGCCGCACGCCGGCGCACAAGTGATAGGAGAAGGCAGCCAGCAGCGCAAGAAAGACGGCCTTGCAGACCCACAGCCCGAGCACCGCCTGCGCGCGCGCATAGGCGAGTGGACCGCTGGCCGCGGCCATCAGCCAGTACACGAGCAGGAGCAGGCCGGCGGCGAGCACCAATCCGGTGATGCGGTTCAGTATGGAGGTGAGCAGCGTGTAGCGGTGCATCCGATACACGGACAGGTGCGGGGACAGCGGACGTTCAGCCATGAGTGTGCGTGGATCAGAAATCGATACAGCGGCCGTTGCGTTCCCAATCGCCATAGCGGGTCGGCTCGGGTCCCGACGGACCCCCAATCTCCACGGCCGGCACGGGCGGCGGGGTGCTCGGCTCCGCTGCGATGGCATCGGGGATGCCCGCCGCAACTGACACCGAAACGTCTTGCGGGTCATTGTCTTGCATGCGGCTCTAGTCTGCCAGAAACCGGCGGCAGCCGCCATGACCGGCGGCGCGCGCACGCGCTAGAATGACGCATGGACACTCACCGCCCGCTCGCGCGCATCGCACTCGATGATCTCGGTGCCGTGCGCATCGCCGGCGCCGATGCGGTGCGCTTTCTGCAGGGGCAGCTGTCGAACGATGTGACACGGCTTGCGCCCGAGCACTCGCTCCTCGCCGGCTATCACACACCCCAGGGGCGCGCACTGGCGCTGCTGCGGCTCGCGTGGCTTGCCGAGGGCGAGGTGCTCGCCGTGCTGCCGCGCGAGCTCGCCGGTACCATCGCCGAACGGCTCGTGAAATATGTGCTGCGCGCCAAGGTGACCGTCGCGGACGTGTCGCACGAGTGGTGCGTCAATGGACTGCTTGCCGACGACTCAGGCGCAGCACCGACCGCCGTGAACATCGCCTACACCGATCTGCCGCCGCCCGGGACGCGCGCGCAGCGCCGTCGTGGGCGGCAGTTGCTGCTCGGCACCGGCGATGGCAGCGGGCGTTGGCTCGAGATTGCCCCGCGCGCCGATGCCCCCGCACCTGACCCCGCCGCGCGCGCCCGCTGGCGCCTGCTCGATGTACGAGCCGGCATGCCGCAGGTCTACGCGGCGACCTCCGCGCAGTTCGTGGCACAGATGTTGAATCTCGATGTGCTCGGCGCCATCGCCTTTGATAAGGGTTGCTACACCGGCCAGGAAGTGATTGCGCGCGCGCACTATCGCGGCCGTGTCAAACGGCGTGCGCAACGGTTCCGCAGCACTGCGCCACTCGAGCTCGCTCCGGGCGCGAGCGGCCGGTTGCCCGATGGCCGCTCAGTTGCGATCGTCGAAGCCGCGCAGCTGCCCGACGGCCGCTGCGAGTTCCTCGCCGTCGCGGCACTCGCGCACGAGCCGCCCGAAGGTGCCGCGGATGAGGCCGCGCCCGGCCTGCCGGCCGAGCCGCTCGCACTGCCGTACGCTCTGCCGGCATAGCGGACCGTTCATAGATCGATGGCCTCGACGTCCTCGGCGGCAATGCGCCGCTCGAGAAAGCGAGCGCCGATCTGGGCGAAGCGCTGCGGAGCATCCGTCGCGAGCAGCCGCAGCCTTCCGTGCGGCATACCCGCCGGGGCAAGTATTCCGGCCTGCGCGAGCGTGCAGCGCACCGCGCCCGCGGTGGTCTGCGCCGAGTCCACGATGGCGAGCCCCGGTCCGACGGCCTGCTCGATTGCGCGCCGTAGCATCGGGAAGTGCGTGCACCCCAACACCAGCGTGTCGGTGCGCGGCGCGCCCGCGAGCAGCGGATCGAGGTAATGGTGCGCCACCGCCGCGGCAATCGGGCCCTCGCACAGATCCTCCTCGGCAAGCGCAACGAACAGCGGCGCGGCCGCGGCGGCCACCTGTGCCTGCGGCCGGCGCCGGCGGATCGCTTCCTGATAGGCGCCCCCGCGTATCGTCCCCTCGGTGCCGATCACGGCAATGTGACCGGAGCTCGAGCTCGCGCAGGCCGCCTCGGCACCCGGCTCGATGACACCGATGACCGGCACGCTCACCACCCGCGCGCGCACCTGCGCAAGCGCCACCGCCGAGGCGGTATTGCACGCGATCACCAGACACTTGAGGCGCAGCGCCATCAGCGCCTCGGCCGCCGCGAGCGCATAGCGCACCACGGTCGTCGGGCTCTTGGTGCCATAGGGCAGGCGCGCGGTATCGCCGAGATAGATGAAATTCTCCCCGGGCAGTTCACGCAAAAGCGCCTTCAGCACCGTCAGCCCGCCGACGCCGGAATCAAAGACGCCGATGGCGTGCTCGGGCGCTACGGCTGCCATGGCACCGGTACATCAGTCCGCGGCACACTGCGCCTACGGGGCGATCGGCCGCGCGCGCGGGCCCACCCCGGCCGGCCTCGTCTCAAGAGGCCTCGGGACGCAAATGCGGGAAGAGAATGACATCGCGGATCGAGGGTGAGTCGGTGAAGAACATCACCAGCCGATCGATCCCGACGCCGAGCCCGGCGGTCGGCGGCATGCCGTACTCGAGCGCGCGCACGTAATCGGCGTCATAGAACATCGCCTCCTCGTCGCCGCGATCCTTGCGCGCCGCCTGTGCCTGGAACCGCGCTGCCTGATCCTCCGGATCGTTAAGCTCGGAGAAGCCGTTGGCGAGCTCCCGCCCGGCGATGAACAGCTCGAATCGATCGGTGAGAAAGGGATCCTGATCGTTCGCCCGCGAGAGCGGGGAAACCTCCGCCGGATAGGCGTACACGAAGGTCGGCTCGAGCAGAGTGTGCTCGGCGGTCTTCTCGAAGATCTCGATCTGCAGCTTGCCCGGCCCATCGTGCGGCTGCACCGCAATGCCGAGCCGCTCGCAGGCGCGCCGCAAGGTCGTAGCATCGCGCAGCGTGGCGCGCTCGAGCTCGGGATTGTGCTCGAGGATCGCCTCCTCGACCGTCACCCGCCGAAACGGCGCGGCGAGATCGTAGCTGCGGCCCTGGTAGGTCAGCTGCAGCCCGCCGCGCAGCGTCTGTGCCAGGCCCCGAATCGCCTTTTCGATCCACTCCATCAGATCGCGATAGTCGGCATAGGCGAGGTATAGCTCCAACATGGTGAATTCCGGGTTGTGTTGCGTCGAGAGTCCCTCGTTGCGGAAGTTGCGGTTGATCTCATAGACGCGCTCGAAGCCACCGACCACCAGGCGCTTCAGATACAGCTCCGGGGCAATGCGCAGATACATCTGCCGATCGAGCGCGTTGTGATGCGTGACGAACGGGCGGGCGCTCGCCCCCCCGGGTATCGGCTGCATCATCGGGGTCTCGACCTCGATGAAATCGAGCGCATCGAGGAACTCGCGCAGGTAGCGCACGATGCGCGCGCGCGTGCGAAACACCTCGCGACTGGATTCGCTGACGATCAGATCGACGTAGCGCTGCCGATAGCGCGTCTCGACATCGGTCAGGCCGTGCCATTTGTCGGGTAACGGGCGCAGCGACTTGACGAGCAGCCGCAGCTGCTCGACGCGCACCGACAGCTCCTGCGTCTTGGTGCGGAACAGCACCCCGGTGGCCCCGACGATATCGCCGATATCCCAGGTCTTGAACGCCGCGTAGGCGGCCTCGCCCACCGTATCCTTCTGCACGAACAGCTGGATCTCCCCGCTGCGATCGCGGATGTTGGCAAAGCTCGCCTTGCCCATCACGCGCTTCAGCAACATGCGCCCGCCGACCGTGACGCGGGTGGGATGGGCCTCGAACCACTCGGTCGCATGCGCGCCGAAGGCCTCCTGCAGCTGTCCGGCGAGCGCATCGCGGCGAAAGTCGTTCGGAAAGGCGCCGCCGCGCGCGCGCAGCGCGGCGAGCTTGGCGCGCCGCTCGGCGATCAGCTTGTTCGCATCCTGAGTGCCGGGGCCGTCCGGCCCGGCGGTGTTGTCTGTCATGCGCGCCCTACAATCCCGCCTTGAGCGAGGCTTCCAGAAACTGATCGAGATCCCCGTCGAGCACTGCGGTGGTGTTGCCCACCTCGACCCCGGTGCGCAGATCCTTGATGCGGGCCTGATCGAGCACGTAGGAGCGGATCTGATTGCCCCAGCTGACGTCGGCCTTGGAATCCTCGAGCACCCGGGCGGCGGCGTTGCGCTTGTTCACTTCCAGCTCGTAGAGTTTGGCCTTCAGCATCTTCATGGCTGTGGCGCGGTTCTTGTGCTGGCTGCGCTCGTTCTGACACGCCACCACGATCCCCGAGGGCATGTGCGTGATCCGCACCGCCGACTCGGTCTTGTTCACGTGCTGCCCGCCTGCGCCCGATGAGCGATACACATCGGTCTTCAGATCCGCCGGATTGATGTCGATCTCGATGTCATCATCGATCTCGGGAGACACGAACACCGAGGCGAACGAGGTATGACGGCGGTTGCCTGCATCGAACGGGGACTTGCGCACCAGACGATGCACTCCGGTCTCGGTTCTGAGCCAGCCATAGGCGAACTCCCCGCGCACGGCGATGGTCGCGCTCTTGATGCCGGCGACCTCGCCCGGGCTCGAATCGATCACCTCGCAGGTGAAGGCGTGCGCCGCACCCCACCTGAGGTACATGCGCAGCAGCATCTGCGCCCAGTCCTGCGCTTCGGTGCCGCCCGCGCCGGCCTGAATGTCGAGAAACGCGCTGTGCGCATCCATCTGCCCGCGAAACATGCGCTGCAATTCCAGCCGGCGCACCGCGCTCTCGAGCTCACCGGCCTCCCGGCCGATCTCCCCGGCCGCCACCGCATCGTCCTCACCCTCGGCGAGTTCGAGCAGTTCCCCGGCATCACGCAGGCCCGCATCGACCCGCTCGATCTGCTGCAGATCGGTGCTCAGACGTGCCCGCTCTCGCCCCAACTGCTGCGCGCGCTGCGGATCGGACCAGACCGCCGGGTCTTCCAGCTCGCGCGCAACTTCCTCCAGACGCTCCTTCTTGCGGTCGTACTCAAAGAAACCCCCGTAGAGCGCTCATGCGCTCCTTGAGGTCTTTGATCTGGCGCTTCAGAGGATTCAGTTCCATCGTCGCATGTCACATGAGCCGGCCGGCGCGCAATCTTACCGGCCGGCGGCCGCGATTGCCAGCGCACGCGCCACCCGCTCCCGCACCCTCACGTCTCATTCTGTCTCCTCGCGCCGCACCAGCCGCGCAAGCTGCGTGCGGCTGTTGATTCCGAGCTTGCGATAACTCTGGCGTACGATGGCGCGCACGGTCGCCGGTGCAAGCGCATACCGGCGCGCAATTTCGGTGTAGTCGCTGCCCGCGGTGAGCATGTGCACCATTTCGCACTCCCGGCGCGTCAGCCGCTCGCGCAGCGAGACGCGTTTGAGGCACAGCACGAGCGCATCGGAGAAGCGGTGCGCGACGATGCGCTCACCGCGGCCGGGCAGCGTGAGCTCGCCGCAGCTGCGCACCGCCGCAAGCAGTTCCGGCGGCAGACACAGACCACTCCAGTACGGCCAGGTCGCGTCCATAGCCTCACGCATGTGCGCGCCGCAGTGCAGCACGGTGCCATCGGTCAGCGTGACGGCACGATGCGGGCGCGGCTCGAGACGTGCTTCGTTCGAGGCCCGCAGCAGACGCAGCGCGCGATTCACGGCGCGGGCCTCGGTGAGGTGCGGCATCAGCAGCCGCAGCGTCTCGCGGTCGGTCGCATCGAACGGCGTATCGCCCTGCGAACGCTGCAGGGACAGCCACTGGCCGCAGGCGGCGGCGTCGGCCGCGGCCGCGGCGATCAGCAGCTCATGATGCACCACCGGTGCGCTCGGCACGGCGGGCTGGAGTATGTGAACGCGGTGGGGCGCGGCGGCCGCGAGCGCGAGGGACTCGGGCTGCTGACGGACCCGGCAGACCACCGGCTCGCATCCGGCCGGCGATATGCGATAGGCATGCAGCCGGTGCACTTCAACCTCCCGGCCCGTCACCCGCCCGACCAGCCACAGTGCCGCACAGAATCGAACCTGCTGCTTAAGATGTGCCAACGCAACGTCGTGAAAGTCGTCGGCGGATGCATCTTGGGCGGCTCGATACAATTGCTGCGTGAACGTCAGAATCGCTTCCATGATCGGCGCTTCGCTATGCAGAGCAACCGCACGACGACACCCCGGCCAACGCCTGGGGCCTACCGCCGTCCGTCAGAACTCTGCGGTTATAATGTCATTCCGGCGCGGAACATCTCCCCGTCCGGCACTCCCCAAAAAAGCTTTTGATTGTGGCACAAGTTGCGTGCGGGCAGCGGTACGACTGCGTTTGCGTAGACCCACCGCGGCCGACGACACATCGTCCACATCACCCGATCAACGCGCCAGTGCGGACAAAGGGAAGCCGCACCAGCCGCAGCCGGCGCCACGCCGGCAGGCGTCAGAGCTCTGTCGGAGTCAGGATGTGATCGACCAGCAATTGCAGCCGCCGCTCGCCTTGATACTCGTTCACATCCAGGCGGTAGACCAATCGGTGCGCACCGCTCGGCAGGACCGCGGCGGCAGCCGGATCGAGGTAATTGAATGCGATCGCATCGAAGGCCCGGTCACGCGGGCCCTGCACCCACATTTTCACGTGCCGCTCACCGACCACGCGCGCTCGGCTCACCGTGAACACGCCGTCGAAACAGGGCTCGGGAAACGCCTGTCCCCAGGGACCGGCCGCGCGCAGCGCCTCGGCCGTCTCGAGAGCGATCTCCTCGAGCGCGAGCTCACCGTCGGTGTGCACGGCATCCTGCATCAAACCCTCCCCGGGCCACGCGGCGACCTGGGCATCGAAGAGGCGGGCGAACTCATCGAGTCGCCCGCGCTCGAGCGTCAATCCGGCGGCCATGGCATGCCCGCCGAAGCGCTCGATCAACCCCGGATGGCAAGCCTCGAGTCGCGCCAACACGTCGCGGATGTGCACCCCCGGCACCGAGCGTGCCGAGCCGCGCAGCATACCCTCGGCGCCGAGCGCGAAGGCGATGACCGGCCGGCGCACGCGATCCTTGACCCGGCTCGCCACGAGGCCGACGACGCCCGCGTGCCAACCCGCATCGAACAGACACACCCCGCTGCGCCGCAGGCCCGTATCGGTATCGAGTCCGCGCACCGCCGCCAGTGCCTCGCTTTGCATGCGCGCCTCGATCTGGCGCCGCTCGCGATTGAGCGTATCGAGCTCGGCGGCGAGCGCGTCCGCCGCGCCCGCATCGGCCAGCAGACATTGGATGCCGATCGTCATGTCATCGAGCCGCCCGGCCGCATTCAGCCGCGGTCCGAGCGCGAACCCGAGATCGGCGCTGGTGAGGCGCTCGGGGGCGCGGCCCGCGGCCGCGAGCAACGCGCGGATCCCGGGCACACACCGGCCCGCGCGGATACGCTTCAGTCCCTGCGCCACCAGAATGCGATTGTTCTGGTCGAGCGGCACAAGATCCGCCACCGTGCCGAGCGCGACCAGATCGAGAAACTCTGCCACCCCCGGTGCGCCCGCCGGGGTCAGGCCCAACACATCGAGCCGCCGCTTCAGGGCTGCCATCACGTAGAACGCAACCCCCACTCCGGCCAGCGAGCCGCTCGCGAACCGGCTGCCGGGAAGATTGGGATTGACGATCACCCGCGCGGCCGGCAGGTGCTCACCCGGCAGGTGATGATCGGTGATCAGCACTTCAATGCCGAGACGATGGGCTTCCTCGACCCCGGCGATGCTCGTAATGCCATTGTCGACGGTCACGATCAGGGTGGGCGCACTTGCGGCCGCGACCCGCACGATCTCCGGGGTGAGTCCATAGCCGAACGCAAAGCGGTTCGGTACCCGGAAATCCACCGTAAAACCCCAGGCCCGCAAGGCACGCACCATCAATGCCGTACTCGTGGCGCCATCGGCATCGAAATCACCAATCACCAGGATCCTTCCGGCCTCGCGCTGCGCCAGCAGCAACTCGACGGCCGGCTCGATCGACTCCAGCGTGCTCACCGGCGTCAGCCGCTCCAGCGAAGTATCCAGCTGAGCGGCGCTCGTGATACCGCGGCCGCGATAAACCCGACGCAACACCGGATGCAGGCCTGCGCCGAGCACCTCGCTTGCGCCGCTTGCGCGGCGCACCACGCGCAACGGGTTCACGTCAGGGCCTCGAGCCCAACACGGTGGCGGCGCCAGCGGCGCAGCCGGTCGCGCCGGCCGAGCTGCCAGAGCCTATCGTTCGCGAGCACCGTCAGGCGCTCGAACGCGCCGTCCGCGAGCGCCGCGAGCGCCGGCACGACCCACTGCCGATCGAGTGCCGCCAACGCCTCGGTGAGCGACCCGCCAGGCGCGCGCCGCAGCGGCTCGGCAATCTCGAGGGTGAGCAGCGCGGCGCCCGCACGCGACGTCGCGCCCGCCGGCGACCACTGCTCGAGCGGCGCGCTCTGCCCACCGGCGAGGCGCACAAGCCCCGTGAGATAGGCATCGGCACCGAACACGGTGGTGTGTGTGCGCGCGCCCGGCTCCTCGGCGCCGCAGAGCCCCGCCTGGCCGCCGCCCCAGATCCACAACTGCGACAACTGCGGTTCGCCGCGGCGCGCGCGCGCCGCATTCAGTGGGTGCGCATGCAGCCACAGCTCGATCTCCGCGCCGAGCCGGCGCAACCACGCCGCATCGGCCCCCGACGGCAGTGCCTCGATGAACGCCATCTGTGGCACGCGTGCCGGATCGACGGTGCGTGCGCTCAGGCCGCCGGGCGCACCGAGCAGGCACTCGCCCGAGTCGAGCGGCGCCAGCGCGAACCCCCCACCGCCAAATTCGCTGTTGAAGTCGGCGGCGAGTTGCGCCAGCGGCTCGCTGGCGAGCTGCAGCCGGCCGCGGCGCTGCAGGTGCAGCCGGCCGACGCCCGCGACCAGGTGCAGCGGGGTCGCGCACCACACCGATTCACCCGGCACCGACCGACCCACCGCCGCGATGCTGGCCGGCGGCAGTTGTGCATGGCGCGCCAGACCGAACCAGCGTGCACACCACGCCCGCCAGTTACGTTCCGGCGCGCGCACACCCGCGAAGCGGGCCACGCGCTCAAGGCCCGGCAGCCCCTGGGGTGCGCCTCCCGACGGCGCGGTATCGGCCTCACCGCCGAGATACAGATCGCTGATGACGATGACGAGTTCGCGCATGCGCGCTATGGTAGCGCGATGGAAATCACGCTTGAGACCGGTACGGCGTTCAACACGGTGCGCGCCTATTCGACCGAACTGATGCTCATCGGCGCCACCGAGGTGCGCGCGAGCTGCGTGGTCAGCGCCGATCGGCTGCTCAGCCCGTGGACGCCCACGCACTTCGCCGCGCTCGCGCCCGAACACCTGTCTGACATCTTCGCGCTCGACCCGCAGGTGGTGCTGCTTGGGACCGGCTGGCGCCAGTGCTTCGCGCCGGCGGCCATCCGCGCAGCATTCGCCGCACGCGGGGTGGGCCTGGAGGTGATGGACCTCGGCGCCGCCTGCCGCACCTTCAACGTCCTGGTGCACGAACAGCGCCCCGTGGTCGCGGCATTGTTCTTCGCGTAACGACTCTCGCCGCGCACCGGTCCGAAGAAGACACAGGGGGAGAGGTGCTGACTCTGCGATCCACCGTGCCGACGCCGCCGCGGCACGAGACTGTTATTGCTGTTGCGAATCGCGCGGTATTGCTTTTCTGCCGGGCGCCCCCTCCTCCCTGTGCCCTCTGCCGCGCATGGTACCCACGCCCCTGTTGGCAACGCAAGGGTTTTCGCCGCGCGCCGCTAGAACTTGCCCCCGAGCAGGGGTACGAATGCCACGCGCCCGAGTGATTCGCGCACCACGCCTTCTTCGCGCCGCGTGAAGCGCAGCAGCTCCTGCTTGCCCTCCTGCCCGACCGGCACGATCAGCCGCCCGCCCGGAGCGAGCTGTTCGAGCAGCTCGCGCGGGGGCGCAAGCGGCGCGGCCGCCACCAGAATGCCGGCAAACGGCCCCTGCGTCTTCCAGCCGTGCGTGCCATCGCCATGGCGAAACTTGACGTTGCGGATATCGAGCTCCTTCAGACGCTCCTTGGCGCGATCGAGCAAGGCGCCGATGCGCTCGACCGTGAACAACTGCTGCACCAACGGCGCCAGCACCGCTGCCTGATAGCCGCAGCCGGTGCCGACTTCCAACACCTTCTCGAGCGGTCCGCCCGCGAGCAGCGCTTCGCTCATGCGCGCCACGATGTAGGGTTGCGAGATGGTCTGGCCGAACCCGATCGGCAGGGCCGTGTCCTCGTAGGCGCGGCTGCCGAGAGCCTCATCGACGAAGATGTGCCGCGGCACGTTACGGATACGCTCGAGCACGACCGGATCGGCAATGCCCTGCTCACGCAGTCGCTGCACCAGGCGGTCGCGCGTGCGCGCCGAAGTCATACCGATGCCGGCCAGGCGCTGGTCGTTCAATCGATACCCTCCAACCAGACCCGCAGCGGCTCGAGGGCGCCGTGTCGCGTCAAATCGATCTGCAGCGGCGTGATCGAGACATAGCCTGCGGCGATGGCCGCGAAATCGGTGCCCGCGCCGGCATCCTGACCCGGACCTGCCGGACCAATCCAGTACACCGGCCGGCCCCGCGGATCGCGCGCCGCGACGACCGGCTCGGACCGATGCCGATAGCCGAGTCGGGTGACGCGGTAGCCCCGCAATGCCGCGTACGGAACATCCGGCACATTGACGTTCAGGATCAGCGAGGGCTCCAGCGCCCGCGCGAGCAGGGCGCTCACCAGACGATGGGCGACGGCGGCCGCGGTGTCGAAGTGGCGGGCGTCGCCCGGGGCGGCGCACAACGACACCGCCAGCGTGGGCAGCCCGAGGAATCGACCCTCGATGGCCGCGGCTACCGTGCCCGAATACAGCACATCGTCGCCGAGGTTGGCCCCATCGTTGATGCCCGAAACCACCATGTCGTGCTCGTAGTCGAAAAACCCGGTGATGGCCAGATGCACGCAGTCGGTCGGGGTTCCTTGCACGCAGAACACCCCGGGCTCCACTTCGAGCACACGCAGCGGCACATCGAGCGTGAGGGAGTTGCTCGCCCCGCTGCGGTTGCGGTCGGGAGCGCAGACCGTCACCTCCGCCAGCCGCGCGAGGCTCTGGCGTAGAACACGGATCCCCGGAGCGTGGTATCCATCATCGTTGCTGAGCAGGATCTTCACGGGCGCGGCTGACCTCGGCGAGGAACATTCCTCGGAACGGGCGGGACTATACTGGAGTGAAACTCGGCGGAGGTAGCGTGTGCGCATCGGATCCCGAGGATGACCGGCGTCTGTTCCGCGAGGCGATGCGGGACGTCAAACCGCTCGAACGCTCGACCCGGGCGGCGTACGAGCGGCCCAAACCCCGTCCCGCGGCGCGTTTTGCCCGCGCCGACCGTCTGGCGGTACTCGAGGAGAGCCTGTTCGCCGGACCGATCGATCCTGCGCTCGAGGGCGGTGAGGCGCTGGTGTTTCGCCGCGCCGGCGTGTCGAGCACGGTCCTCAGGCGACTGCGCCGGGGCGAGTATCGCGTGCAGGGGGAAATCGACCTGCACGGACTCACCGTGCGCCAGGCGCGCGAGGCGCTGCGCGAATTTCTGAGCGAGGCGTTGCGCCGGCACTGGCGCTGCGTGCGCATCGTGCACGGCAAGGGATTGCGCTCGGGGCATCGCGGTCCGGTCCTCAAGAGCACCGTCGCGGCCGTTCTCGGCCGCATCGCCCCGGTGCTCGCCTACGTCTCGGCCCGCCCGGTCGACGGCGGTACCGGCGCGCTCTACGTCCTGCTCGGCTGATCGTCAAAATCGCCGAGCTCGCGCAGCACTGCCGTGGCGTAGGCCCCGCCGGCAAGCTCGAACTCGAGGACCGCCGCCCCGGGCGACAGCTCGGCGCGCAGCGCCCGCACCGCAAGGCGCAGACTACGCCGCTGCTGCTCCATCCCGGCCGCTTCGATGAGCGCGCATTCGCGCGCATACCCGGCCGCGATCCGTTTCTCGAGCGCGGCCACCGCGGCGCTCGAAGTCGGTGCGCCACGTCCCCAGAGCGGTCCGGTCGGATGAATCTGCAGGCACTCGGCGCGCGCGCGCAAGGATTCGTCCAGCGCCTCGACCGCGAAGTGACTGCCGCCCCCATCGAGAATGGCACGATCGCCCGGCTGCAGCTGCGCCCAGGATCCGGCGCGCACGCGCTCGGCCAGCACGGCATTGAATACGAGGCTGCGCGCGGCCGAGAGTGCGAAGCCGCGCTGCGTCGCGCGCAGCGCGCGCGGGTCGGTGGGCAGATCGGCAAGATTGCCCCCGTCGCGCCCGAAGCGCTGCGGTCCGAAATAGTTGGGCACGCCCTGCGCGCCGATCGCCTGCACGCGCGCCGCGAACGCCTCGGGCTGCGGCGTGAAATCCCGCACGCGAATGCGGAAGCGGTTGCCCGCGAGCGCCCCGCGGGGGAGCTTGCGGGTGTGGGCATGCGCGGCGAGCACCTCGAAGCCCTCGCCGGAGCGACCCAGCCACTCAGCCGCCGGCCGGCCGCGGCGCGGCACGGTAAACCACTGCACGGCCACCGCACGCCGATCCTTCAGGCCGGCGTAACCGACATCGAGCGGTCGGCAGGCCCCGAGACGCGCGAGCGCCCGTGCCACCCACAGGGTGTTGGCCTCGCGCTTGCGCACCTGGAGCAGCACATGCTCGCCGGCGCCGGCGGGCTCGAAGCCCAGCAGCTCCTCGACGTCGAAGTCCTCCGGCAGCGCCCGCAGCCGGCCGGAGCCTAACGGCTCACCGAGCGCACGCGGTGGCGAGAGCGCCGGCTCACTGCGCATCGACCAGCAGCACCACCGCCGCGGCGGCGAGGCCCTCACCCCGGCCAAGGAAACCGAGCTTCTCGGTCGTGGTGGCCTTGACGTTGACCGCCGCCGGGAGCACCTCGAGCAGCTGCGCGATGCGGTCCCGGATCTGTGCGCGCACCGGACCGATCTTCGGCCGCTCCGCGAGCAATGTGACATCAGCATTGCCGACACGCAGACCGCGTTCGGCGAGCATCGCGAGCACCGCGCGTACGAACCCGGCACTGTCGGCGCCCTGCCAGCGCGGATCGGTGTCCTTGAAGTGCTGGCCGATGTCGCCCAGACCTGCAGCCCCGAGCAGCGCGTCGGTGAGCGCATGCAGCAGCACATCGCCATCGGAGTGGGCGATCACGCCGTGACTGTGCGGCACACGCACCCCACCGAGCATCACATGCTCGCCCGGACCAAAGGCATGCACATCGAACCCGGAACCGATTCTCATGCGTTGCGCTCCAGCACTGCCGCGGCCAGCGTCAGATCCGCCGCGCTCGTGATTTTAAGATTCGCGGCCGAGCCCGCCACGAGCTGCGGTCGCTCGCCGCACCATTCGATCGCCTGTGCCTCGTCGGTGGGCGTGCGGCCGGCCGCATGCGCCCGATCGAGCGCCGCGCAGAGCATCCCGTAGCGGAACATCTGCGGGGTAAGCGCACGCCACAGACCGGTGCGATCGATGGTGTGCTCGATGCAGCCGGCCGCATCGGCGCGCTTGAGCGTATCGGCGGCCGGCGTGGCGAGCAGCCCTCCGAGCGGATGCTCCGCAAGCGTCTCGATCATCCGGTCGAGTTCCGCCGCCGCAAGACACGGCCGCGCCGCATCGTGCACCAGCACCCACGCGGTCGCCTCGGCTTGCCCCGCGAGCGCGGTGAGCGCATTGCGCACCGAATGGCTGCGCTCGGCACCGCCGAGCGTCGTCTGCACGCCAGCCGGCGCCACGGCACCCCAGTATGGATCCTGCGCCGCAAGCGCCACCATCACCCCGGCGCAGCGTCGATCGGCCAGGAATGGCGCGAGCGCCCATTCGATCACGGTGCGGCCGCAGAGCGCGGCGTACTGCTTGGGCCGTTCGGCACCAAAGCGCCGACCGATCCCGGCGGCCGGCATCACCACCCAGTAGCGCATGAATTCAGTGCCCCGTCCGCAGCGGGAAGTGCGGCGGCTCGACCACCATGTAGAACGTTTCGTGCGGGCCGATCATGCCGAGTTCACTGCGGGCCCGCTCCTCGATGGCACCGGTCCCGGACTCGAGGTCGGCCACCTCGGCGGCCAGACGGGCGTTGCGCCGCTGCAGGCGCCGATCGAGTTTCGCCTGCATGGCGACCGCCCGTTCGAGCCGGTACACCGAGCGCACCCCCTGACTCGAGAGCCAGATGCGGCCCTGCAACAGCAGCAGCGCGGCGAATAGGGCGGCGGCAAGTAGCTTCATGCGTGCACGACTCTCGCGCCAGAGCTTACGGGCCGGGCGCCGGCGGCGCAAATCATGCGTTCGCGGCCGGCAACAGCGCTTCCTCGAAGGGCCGCGCCTTGACCGCGGCATCCACGGCCTGCAGCGTGCGCAGCAGCACCTCCATGCGCTCGAGCGGCCAGGCGTTCGGTCCGTCCGAGAGCGCGTGGTCCGGGTCGGGATGCGTTTCCATGAACACCCCGGCCACCCCGGCGGCCACCGCGGCGCGGGCGAGCACCGGCACGAATTCGCGCTGTCCGCCCGAACTGCCGCCGCGCCCACCGGGCAGCTGCACCGAGTGGGTGGCGTCGAAGATGACCGGACAGCCACACTCGCGCATCACCGCCAGCGAGCGCATGTCCGCCACGAGGTTGTTGTAACCGAAGGAGAAGCCCCGCTCGCACACCATGAGGGCGTCGTTGCCGGTCGAGCGGGCCTTCGCG
Source organism: Pseudomonadota bacterium (assembly GCA_021822385.1). Taxonomy (GTDB): domain Bacteria; phylum Pseudomonadota; class Gammaproteobacteria; order Steroidobacterales; family Steroidobacteraceae; genus 13-2-20CM-66-19. The sequence continues at coordinate 35,616 of JAKARC010000013.1, read as the reverse complement.
ACGACGTTGCGCATCTCCCACGGCGAGAGGAATTGACCCTTCTTGATGTTGACCGGCTTGCCGCAAGCGGCCACGGCACGGATGAAATTCGTCTGCCGGCAGAGGAATGCCGGCGTCTGCAACACATCGACCACAGCGGCGACTTCCGCGAGCGGGGTGTCCTCGTGCACATCCGTGAGCACCGGCACCTTGAAAATCCGCCGCACCCCTTCCAGCACCTTCAAGCCCTGCTCGAGCCCCGGACCGCGGTAGCTTTGCTGCGAGGAGCGATTGGCCTTGTCGAAGGAGCACTTGAACACGAACGGCAGGCCGAGCGCCGTGGTGATGGCCTGCAGCCGCCCGGCCACCTCCTGCGTCAGGGTCTCGCTCTCGATAACGCAAGGGCCTGCAATGATGAGCAGGGGCCGATCGAGTCCAATGGTCGCGCCGGCGAGCTGCACGGGCCGACTCAGGCGAGCGCCGCCTGCGGCAGGTGCGCAGTGCGCTGGGCGCGCGCGGCGCGGATGAACCCGCAGAACAGCGGGTGCCCGTCGCGCGGCGCGGAGGTGAATTCGGGGTGAAACTGCGTGGCGATGAACCAGGGATGGTTGGCGAGCTCGATGACCTCCACCAGTCCATCGCGGGAAAACCCGGCGAAACGCAGGCCGGCGGCGCGGAAGCGCTCGAGATAATTGTTGTTGAATTCGTAGCGGTGGCGGTGCCGCTCGAGGACCACGTCCCGACCGTACACTTCGCGCACGCGCGTGCCGCCGCCGAGCAGCACCTCCTGGGCGCCGAGGCGCATGGTCGCGCCCTTGGCCGAATTCTCCGTACGGGTCTGGGTGCCCGTCAGCGCATCCTGCCACTCGCTGATCAGCGCGATGACCGGATGCGGGGTGGCACGGTTGAATTCCGTGCTGTTGGCGTCGGCGAGCCCGAGCACGTGCCGGCCGAACTCCACGATCGCCAGCTGCATGCCGAGGCAGATGCCAAGATACGGTATGCCGTGCTCACGCGCATAGCGCGCCGCGAGGATCTTGCCCTCGACGCCGCGCTCACCAAACCCGCCCGGCACGAGGATGGCATCCATCCCCGCGAGCGCGTGCGTACCGTGCTGCTCGATGTCGGTCGACTCGATGTAGTGGATATTGACGCGCGTGCGGGTCTTCAGGCCGCCGTGCATGAGCGCCTCGTGCAGCGACAGGTAGGAGTCGCGGATCTGCACGTACTTGCCCACCATGGCGATGTCAACCGCGCCGTCGGGGTTGGCCTTGGCGTTGACCACCTGGCGCCACTCGGCGAGGTCGGTGGCCGGCACCGTCAGGCCGAGCTTGCCGACCACGATGTCATCGAGCCCCTGCTCGTGCAGCAACAGCGGTATCTGATAGATGTCCTCGGCGTCGATCGCCGAGATGACGGCGCGCTCCTCGACGTTGGTGAACAGCGCGATCTTGCGCCGCTGCTCGTGCGGCAGCGGCTGGCGACAGCGGCACAGGAGCACATCGGGCTGAATGCCGATCCCGCGCAGTTCCTTGACCGAGTGTTGGGTCGGCTTGGTCTTGATCTCCTCCGAGCCACCGACGACCGGCACCAGGGTGAGGTGCATATAGATGCAGCGGCTATGACCGAGCTCGACACCCAGCTGGCGGATCGCCTCGAGAAACGGCAGCGATTCGATGTCACCGACCGTCCCGCCGATCTCCACCATGCACACATCGGTGCCTTCGGCACCGAGATGAATGCTGCGCTTGATCTCATCGGTGATGTGCGGAATCACCTGCACGGTCGCCCCGAGATAATCGCCGCGGCGCTCCTTGGCGATGACCCGCTCGTAGATCCGTCCGGTGGTGAAATTGCTGTTGCGTCCCGTGGTCGTGCGCACGAAACGCTCGTAATGACCGAGATCGAGATCCGCCTCGGTGCCGTCGCTCGTGACGAACACCTCCCCGTGCTGGAACGGGCTCATGGTGCCGGGGTCGACGTTGATGTACGGATCGAGCTTGACCATCCCGACCTTCAGGCCGCGCGCCTCGAGAATGGCGCCGAGCGAGGCACTCGCGATGCCCTTGCCGAGCGAGGACACGACGCCGCCGGTGACGAATACAAATCGCGTCATAGCATCGATTGAGTCAGGATGGTCCGCCGTTGAAAGCACCGCCCCGGGTGCTCGCGTTTGCATGAACGACGGGCCGGCAGATTAGCACATCAGGATCCCGCATGGGGCGCCTTCTGCCAGATCAGTCGGCCCCGCCGGCGCGCGTCGCTGTGTGCGCGGGCGCCGGCATCGATCCACAGATCGCCGGCGGCGATGAGCACACTGTCGCGAAACAGCAGCGGTACGCGCGCGCGCTCGGCCGGCGGCACGCGCGCCTCCTGCAGCAACCGCTTCAGCGCCCGCCGCACACCGCCCGGGTGCACCCGCAGACGCTCACCGCCCCGTGGCCACTCGACCCGAAGGCGCGAACCGAGCGCATCGAGATCGAGCGGGCCATGTGCATCGGGACGCAGCTCGAGCGCACCGCACCCGTGCGGCAGCTCGAGGCGCCGCGACACATCGAGATCCCAAGCGATCGGCGCCGGGGACTCAAACGGAGCCGCAGCGGGGTGCGCCGGCCGTAGCATCAGTCGCTCGCCGTGACGCTCCAGACGTGCCGAGCCCCACACGAGCAGCGGATGGGCATCGGGCCGGGCCGCAATCATGGGGCCGGCAATCTGCTCGAGCCGGCGGGCATCGGGCAGCGTGTACCCTCTGGCGGCAATCCAGTAGCGTAGCGCGTTACGCCGCCGCGGCAGGTCCAACGCGCGCAGCGCCCGGACCGACAACATCGCCCCGTCGCTGGCGCGTTCGACATCGGCGCGCCCCAGCACCTCGAGCAACCCCTGGCCTTCGGCCGCATGGCGCGCCGTGCGCGCGACCGCCGCGCCGACCGAGCTCCAGCGCGCGCGCACCGCCGGCAACACCTGCAAGCGCAGGTAATTGCGATCGAAACGTGTGTCGGCATTGCTCGGATCGGTGAGCACCGGCAGGCGCTCGTGTGCCAGCCAGCACTCGAGCTGTGCGCGGGTGAAGCCGAGCAGCGGCCGCGCGAGCCAGCTCGACCCGAACGCCGCCAGCGCCGGCATCGCCGCAAGACCCGGCAGTCCGCAACCGCGGAACAGCTGCAACAGCACCGTCTCGAGCTGATCGTCCTGCGTGTGTGCGGTGAGCAGCACCTCCCCGGGCCGCAAAAGCGCTCCGAGCGCGCGATAGCGGGCAACGCGGGCCGCCTGTTCCACGGACTCGCCGCGCCCGCCGTCCACCTCGACCCGTACCACGCGCAGTGGCACCTGCAACCGGTGCGCCAGGCGACGGCATGACCGGCTCCACGCCCGCGATTGCGGATTCAGACCGTGATCGACATGCACGGCGCGCAATGACCCGACCCCGCTCCGTGCGGCCGCAAGTGCCGCCAACAGCGCGGTCGAGTCCACTCCGCCGCTCAACGCGACCCACAGCGATCGCTCAGCCAGATCGGGTATCAGCTGCGCCAGCCGCTCGTGCAGCGCTGCGCTGTCGAAGGACGGGCGCCGCCGCGACGCACTCACCGCCGCCGGTCCGCCGAGCTCACGGCGATGACTCACCGTACACGCCAAAGCCGGCGATACGCGCATCGCGGGCGCTGCGCAGCGCCTCGCGCGGCATCGCCTCGAGCGCATCCAGGTGGCGCAGCACGGCGCTCTTCAGTGCCGCGGCCGTCGCGACCGGATTGCGGTGCGCGCCGCCCAGGGGCTCCTCGATGACCTCGTCGACCAATTGCAGGCGCTTGAGCTGCTCGGCGGTCATGTTCAGCGCTTCGGCGGCCACTTCGCGCTTGTCCTGGCTCTTCCACAGGATCGAGGCACAGCCCTCCGGCGAGATGACCGAGTACGTGCTGTACTGCAGCATCAACAGTCGGTCGCACACCCCGATGGCAAGCGCTCCGCCCGAGCCCCCCTCACCGGTGACCACCGTCACGATCGGTACATCGAGCTGCGACATCTCGAGCAGATTGCGCGCGATCGCTTCGCTCTGGCCGCGCTCCTCGGCACCGACACCCGGATACGCCCCCTGGGTGTCGATCAGCGTCACGAGCGGCAGCCCGAACCGTTCGGCGAGGTGCATCAACCGCAGCGCCTTGCGATAGCCTTCCGGACGGGGCATGCCGTAATTGCGGCGCACCCGCTCCTTGGTGTCACGTCCCTTTTGATGTCCGATGATCAGGATCGGACGCCCGTCGATGCGGGCCAGGCCACCGACGATGGCGGCATCATCGGCATACATGCGATCACCGTGCAGCTCATTGAACTCAGTGCAGATCGCCGCGATGTAATCGAGCGTGTACGGCCGCTGCGGATGACGGGCGAGCTGGGTTACCTGCCACGGGGTGAGATTTGCGAAGATCGACGTGGTGAGCTGGCGGCTCTTGGCCTGCAGCCGGGTGATCTCCTCCTGGATGTTGACTTCCGGGTCGCAGGTGACGTGTTTGAGCTCCTCGATCTTCGCTTCGAGCTCGGCAATAGGCTGTTCGAAATCGAGAAAGGCGACGGCCATGCGCTGTCCCACGGGATGCTATCGGTGGGCGCGAGCGTACGGGCCGGACCGCCGGGGTGCAAGCCGCGCGCGACAGAGGCCCGCCGCCGGATCCCATGACGGGACGATGGCACGGGCGGTGGCCCCGCGGGCCGCGCCTCGCCGGGCACGCGCGGGGCCCTGCTGATCAGTGCCGCTGAGCAGTGCCTTAGGCCGGCACTCGGCTGCCTGCCGACCCCTGGCCGGGCACACTGCAACATTGCCGCATCTGCCGATCGCCGATCACAAGAGACCCTCCATGCCTGCGAAATCACCCCCCCGTTGACCCCAGCGCGACCCCCGAGCACAGCGCACCGGAGCGCTGCCACACCTGCCGGCAGGAGATCGCGGCCTGCGATAGTGTCAACTACGGCTCGATGGAGACAGGCTACCGGCTGCTCTGCAGCCGCTGCTTCAACGAGAAGATCGCCGCGCGTGGCAGGCTCGACTTCCAACATGTCCAGTTCGAACCGCTCACGATGCGCGACGGCGCCGGCGCGGCCCACGGGTTCCACTTCCGGGTGCATCTGCTCGGCGATCGGGTGGCGATCAATGCCTTCGAGCTGAAGGACGGCGAACCAAGAGACTATGAATTTCAGATTCTCGATGCGGCCGAGACCGATCTGTTCGCCCTGATGGCCCGCCTCATCGGGCGCATGCGCCGCGGCCTCGCCCTGCGCCACCTCACCATCGACACGGGCCGGCTGCACATCGCCGACCGCGTGGCTCGCGGCCGCATCGAGCGGGACGCGTACGAGGACGATTCGGTTCCGCTGCTCGTGATTGACGGGCGAGAGATCCCCTGGGCCGAGTTCGGTCGCATGCTCATGAGTTTCGAGGGCTGGCAGATCACGCTCGAGATCCACGATCGCAGCGCCGAGATCTGAGCAGCCGCGGACCCGGCCTGCGCACGTTGAGAGTCCCGGCGCAGGGGCGAGCACACTCGCGTGCGTGTCCGCGTTCGCCCGGGGCCCGGGCGCGCGCGCCGCAGACAGTTGTAATCCTCTGCATCGAACCCTCCGCATCGGGGAACGGGCGGACTGCCCGCAGGGGGGCCTCGTGACAACGCCAGCCTCCTCCCGCATCGCCACTGACACATCCTCGCCGGCAGGAGACGATGCACCGGCCCGGGTCCTGCGCTGATCGCCGGCGCGATTCTCTCATGCGCGCCCGCAGGCCATCAGACCGTCAACCTCCGTCGGCCGAGCGCTGCGGACCGTCGGCCGCCGCGGCGTAGAGGATCTTCACCCCGGCGGGCCCGAACAGCGCCTCGAGCGCCGCGATCAGCTCCGTGCTCGGCTGCACGTTCCACTGCGGCGCGAGCGCGAGCAGACCGCGGGCCTGCGCACCACTGTACTCGATGACGACCGGACACGGTCCGGGGCGGAAGCGCTCGAGCAATTGCGCCAGCTTCTCCTGCAGCATTGCGCCATCGGCCGCGGTCAGCCAACGCAGCACGATGCGTCGGGCGTGCTGCTCACGCACCTGGCTGAGATCGCGCAGACGGCGCACCTGCAACCGCCACTCGTCGGCAAATTCGTCAAACCGCAACTGCCCTTCGGCGAGCACCAAAGCATCCTTCACGAGCAGTTCCCGGTAGGTTTGATACTGCTCCTCGAATAAACTCGCCTCGATGCGGCCGCTCGGGTCATCGAGCGTCACGAGCACGCGCGTGCCGCGCTTGCGCACCGCATCGATCAGTCCGGCCACCGTGACCGTCCGGCCACGCCCGTGCGCCCCGGGCGCGGGGCGATCACGCGTCAGATCGCCGATCCGGTGGCTGACCAGATGATCGAGCCCGGCGGCGAACGCGGTCAACGGATGGCCGGTGAGATACAACCCGAGAGTCTCACGCTCACCGGCCAAGCGCTTCGCCTCGGGCCATTCGGGCAGTTCGGCTGCACCGCTCGGCGCCGCGGCCGGCGGCGACAACGCCGGCGTGAGTCCGAACAGATCATCCTGGCCGGCGCGGCTGGCGCGCAGGTTCTGCTCACCGAGCAGCATGGCCGCGGGCAACCGCTCCATGAGGGTGGCCCGGTTGGCCCCGAGCGTATCCAGACTGCCACTGCGCAACAGCGCCTCGAGGACCCGGCGGTTCAGCTTCTGCAGATCAAGGCGGCGGCACAGATCTTCCAGGCTCGCAAAGGCCCCGTGCGCTTCACGCTCGGCGATCAACGCCTCGGCCGCGCCCCGGCCGACGCCGCGGATTGCTCCGAGCCCATAGCGTATGGCACGCCCCTCCGCGGTGAACGGGTACATCGACGCGTTGACATCCGGTGGCAGCATCGTCAGCCCCAGCGCAGCGCACTCGCGGATCAGCGTCACCACCTTGTCGGTGTGGTCCATATCCGCCGACAGCATCGCCGCCATGAACTGCGCCGGATAATGAGCCTTGAGATAGGCGGTCTGATAGGAGAGCAGCGCATACGCGGCGGCGTGCGACTTGTTGAAGCCGTAGCCGGCGAATTTCTCCATCTGGTCGAAGATCGCATTGGCAACGGGGCCGCCAATGCCGCGCGCAGCCGCCCCGGCCACGAACACATCGCGCTGCCGGGCCATCTCCTCGGGCTTTTTCTTGCCCATGGCCCGACGCAACAGGTCGGCACCACCGAGGGTGTAGCCGGCCAGACGCTGGGCGATCTGCATCACCTGTTCCTGATAGACGAACACCCCGTAGGTGACCCCGAGCACCTCGCGCATGTCCGGATGCAGATACTGCGGCGCCTTGCCATGCTTGCACGCGACATACTCGGGAATCAGCTCCATGGGGCCGGGCCTGAACAGCGCGATGAGCGCGATCAGGTCCTCGAAGCGATCGGGCTGCGCATCCTTCAACAGGCGCTGCATCCCGTTCGATTCGAACTGGAACACTGCCACGGTCTGCGCCTTCTTCAGGATCCGTTCGTAGGTGGCCGCGTCATCCAAGGGGATCTTGTCGATGCGCAGCGGCGGCTCGCGATTCGCGGCGCGCAATGTGTTGATCGACTTCACCGCCCAATCGATGATGGTGAGGGTGCGCAGACCGAGAAAGTCGAATTTCACCAGGCCGGCCGCCTCGACGTCATCCTTATCGAACTGCGTCACGAGACTGCCGCCCTCGGCATCGCAATACAGCGGCGCGAAATCGGTCAGCACCGAGGGGGCGATGACGACCCCGCCGGCGTGCATGCCGGCATTGCGGGTCAACCCTTCGAGCGAGCGGGCGAGATCGATCAGCCCGTGCACGTCCTCCTCGCTCCGGTAGAGCCGCTGCAGTTCCGGCTCCTTCTCGAGCGCCTCATCGAGCGTGATACCGAGCTCGAATGGGATGAGCTTGGCGATCTTGTCGACCTGCCCGTAGCTCATGCCGAGCACGCGCCCAACGTCGCGCACCACGGCCTTGGCCGCCATGGTGCCGTAGGTGATGATCTGCGAGACCCGCTCGCGCCCGTAGCGCTCGGCCACGTACTCGATGACCCGGTCGCGCCCTTCCATGCAGAAGTCGATGTCGAAGTCCGGCATGGACACGCGCTCGGGATTGAGGAAGCGCTCGAACAATAGATCGTAACGCAGCGGATCAAGGTCGGTTATGCCGAGACTGTAGGCGACCAGCGACCCGGCTCCCGAACCGCGCCCGGGGCCGACCGGCACACCGTGCTCGCGCGCCCAGCGGATGAAATCCGCGACGATGAGAAAGTATCCGGCGAAGCCCATCTGGCAGATGACATCGAGCTCGGCGGCCAGGCGCTCGCGATAGGCTGCGCCTGCCGCCGGGGCTGGCATGCCCTCCGCGGGGGCCGGTCGCGCCTGCTCCTCGAGCCGCCGTGCGAGGCCCGCCGCGGCCTGAGCACGCAGGTACTGTCCGGCATCGCCGCCACCGGGGACCGGATACGCCGGCAGGCGCGGCCGACCGAGATCGAGCACCAATGCGCAGCGCCGGGCAATCTCAACGCTGTTCGCCAATGCCTCGGGTATGTCGGCAAAGCGTTCCGCCATCTGCGCGCCCGTGCACAGGAACTGCTCGGGCGTGTAGCGACGCGGCCGACCGGCATCGGCGAGCTGGCGGCCCTCCTGAATACACACGCGCGCCTCGTGCGCATGGAACTCCTCGCGCATGAGAAAGCGCACATCATTGGTGGCGACGACTGGCACGCCGCGCCGCTCGGCCAGATCGAGCGCGGCGGCGATATACCCCTCCTCGCCCGCTCGACCGAGGCGTTGCAGCTCGAGGTAGTAACGCTCCGGCAGCAGCGCCTGCCAGCGCGACAGGGCCGCCTGCGCCTCCTGCTCGCGGCCATTGACCAGAGCGCGTCCCACGTCGCCTTCGGCGGCGCAGGACAAGCCAATCAGCCCGGTGAGTGCCTCCTCGGTCAGCCACTCACGTGCGATCATCGGCACCCCGCGCTGCTGACCCTCCAGATAGGCGCGGCTCACCAGGCGCGTGATATTGCGATAGCCCTGGTGTGACTGGCACAGCAGCGCCAGACGGCTGGGCGGCTGATGCTCGCCGGCCTCGCGCACCAGCAGATCGACGCCGATCAGCGGTTGCACGCCGCGCGCCAGCGCGCAGCGGTAGAACTTCACCATCGCGAACAGATTGCTTTGATCCGTGATCGCGACCGCCGGCATGCCGGCGGCGGCCACCGCCTCGATCAGTTGCGGCACGCGTACCACGCTGTCGAGCAGCGAGTACTCGGTGTGCAGGCGCAGATGCACGAACTCGGCGGCCATCACCGGATCAGCCACCGCGAGTGCACAGCGCGCGCACCGGCGCAAACGAGCGCCGGTGCTCGCCCGTCGGCCCGAGCCGCTGCAGCGCCTCCAGATGCGCCGCCGTGCCGTAGCCCTTGTGGCGCCCGAAGCCATAGCCCGGATAGCGCGCATCGAGCACGCGCATCAGTGCGTCACGATGCGTCTTGGCCAGGATGGAGGCGGCGCTGATCACAGGCACCCGCGCATCGCCCCCGATGACCGTCTCGACCGTGCAGCCGAGATCGGCGAGCGGCGGAGCATGCGTCCCATCGATGCAGACGTGCTCGGGCCGCATCCCGAGCGCAAGCAGCGCACGACGCATGGCGAGCAGCGTCGCGCGCAGGATATTGAGCGAGTCGATTTCCACGCGCTCGGCACTGCCGACCGCCCAGGCGAGTGCGCGCGCGCGGATCAGTTCCGCCAGACGCTCGCGCTCGCGCGCGCTCAAACGCTTCGAATCGGCGAGCCCGTCGATGCTGTCGCCTGGAGCAAGGATGACCGCCGCGGCCACGACCGGTCCGGCGAGCGGCCCCCGGCCGGCCTCATCGACCCCGGCAACGATCCGATCCGCCTCGGCCGCCCTGCTCATGCCGCATCGCCCCGCGCGCGCGCCTCCGTCAGGCGGATGATGGCCTCGGCCGCGCGTCCTGCCCCACCGCAACGCAACTGGCGGTGGACTTGCTCGAACTCGAGCGCGAGCGTACGCCGGTAGTCGGCATCCTCCATATGCTCGAGCAGCGCCGCGCCGAGTGCTGGGGCACGCACCTGCTGCTGCAGAAACTCCGGCACGAATGGCTTGCCCAGCAGTAGATTGGGTTGTGAAAAATACGGCACCTTCACCAGATGCAGTCTCCGCAACGCGAACGCGGTGAGCGCACCGAACCGATATGCCACCACCATGACCCGGCGCGACAGCAGCGCCTCCAGTGTAACCGTTCCGGAGGCGAGCAACGCACCATCACAGGCGGCCAGAACCTGTTGCGCGTTGCCGTCGATCAGCGTGATCGCCGGAGCATCAGTGACTTGCGCCATCTTCCTCAGAAACGCCGCGCGCGCGCGTACACTCGCCATCGGCGCAATGAAACGCACCTGCGGAGCGCGCCGGGCAATCCACGCGGCCGCTGCGACAAAGTCCGCCCCCAACCGCTCGATCTCGCCTAAGCGACTGCCCGGCAGCAGCGCCACGACCGTGGCCTGCGGCGCAAGTCCGAGCGCCGCACGCGCCCCCTGCTGATCGACCTCGAGCGGTATCTGATCGGCCAGCGGATGGCCGACGAACTCGGCGTGCACACCGTGACGGGCGTAAAAGTCGGTCTCGAACGGCAACAGGCACAACAGCAGATCGCAGGACCGGGAGACGGTGCGCACCCGGCCCTGCCGCCAGGCCCAGGCCTGCGGGGCCACGTACTGTACGGTCGGCAGTCCACGGGCACGGAGCTTGCGCGCAAGCCCGAGGTTGAACGCCGGCGCATCGATCCCAACAAACACATCGGGCCGCGCCGCGAGGAAGCGCCGCGCGAGGCGCGCGCGCAGTCGGAGCAACCGCGGCAGATGCGGCAACACCTCGGTCAAGCCCATCACCGCCAGCGTCTCGGCGCTTTCCCAGGCCTCGCAGCCGGCGGCCTGCATCTTGGCGCCGGCGACCCCGAAGCACTGTACGCGACCAACCCGCTCCCGCAGCGCCGTGATCAACGCCGCGCCGAGCTGATCCCCCGAGGACTCTCCGGCCACGATCGCCACGCGCAGCGGCGCGCGCGCTCCGGCCGCCGGGAGCGCACCGCCCTGCGGATCACTCATCGCACGACGCTGCGGCCACTGCGGCGGATGAACTCGATGAACACCCTCACCTCCGGCTGCTCGGCGGCGCGCGGCTCGAGCCGCTCGAGGGCCTCGATCAGACGCAGGCCGCTGCGATAGACGGTGCGGTAGGCCTCACGGATGTTGCGGATCTGCTCCGGGGCGAAGCCGCGGCGCTTCAAACCTTCCGCATTGATCGCATGCGGCACCGCCGGGTTGCCCGCCACCATCACGTACGGCGGCACATCCCGCGTGACAATGGCGCCGCCGGCGAGGAAGGCATGCGCACCCACCTTGCTGAACTGATGCACGGCAGTCAGACCGCCGAGGATCGCCCAATCGCCGATCTCGACGTGACCGCCGAGCGCCGCGCAGTTGGCAAACACCGTGTGGCTGCCGACCGCGCAGTCGTGCGCGACGTGCGCATAGGCCATGAACAGATTGTCATCGCCGATGCGGGTGACGGCCTGATCGTGCGTGGTACCGCGGTTGACCGTGGTGAACTCGCGAAACACATTCCGATCGCCGATCTCGAGGCGGGTCGGCTCGCCGCGATATTTCATGTCCTGGGGCGCATCGCCGATCGAGGCGAACTGAAACACGCGATTGTTCCTGCCAATGCGAGTCGGGCCGTTGATCACCACGTGCGGTCCGATCACGCTGCCGGCACCGATCGTGACCGCCGGTCCGATGACAGTGAAGGGACCCACGCTGACATCGCTCGCCAGTTCCGCCTGCGGCGAGACCACAGCGCGCGCGTCGATCATTTGCCAGCCTCTGGAGTCACCATGATTTCCGCGTGCGCGACCTGGGTCTCCCCCACGCGGGCGCGCGTCGAGAAGCGCCAGATGCCGCGCAGACAGCGGTCGACGGTGGCCTCGAGCAGCAGCTGATCACCGGGCTCGACCGGCCGGCGGAAGCGCGCCTTGTCGATGCCGACGAAATAAAACCGGCTGTCCTCGTGCGGCACGGTCGCGGAGCTGAGGAACGTGAGTATGCCCGCAGTCTGCGCCAGCGCCTCGATGATGATGACCCCCGGCATCACCGGCCGGGAGGGGAAATGGCCGGTAAAGAACGGCTCATCGTAAGTGACATTCTTCAAGGCGAGAATGCTCTGATTGGCCTGCCACTGCAGCACCCGGTCGACCAGCAGGAACGGGTAGCGATGCGGCAGCAGCCGCAGGATGGCGTGAATATCCAGTTGCGCTTCAGTCATCGTCCTCTTCTTTCAGCTCCCGCGCCGGCAACACACGCTGCTCGAGCGCCTGCAACCGAGCGGTGAGCGACTCGATCCGTTTGAAACGCGCGACCAGACGCCGCCAGAGCTGGGCCTGCTCGTGGGGAATGCCGCCGGAGTATACCCCGGGACGCGTGATTGAATGGCTGACCATGGTGCAGCCGGTGATGACCACCTCGTCGCAGATGGTCAGATGACCGCCGATGCCGACCTGACCGCCGATCATGCAATGGCGGCCGACGCGAGTGCTGCCCGAGATGCCGACGCACGCGGCGAGAGCGCTATGCGCGCCAATGTGCACGTTGTGGCCGATCTGGATCAGGTTGTCGAGTTTGACCCCCTCCTCGATCACGGTATCTTCGATCGCGCCGCGATCGATCGTGGTGTTGGCGCCGATCTCCACATCCGCGCCGATGCGCACCGCGCCGATCTGCGGCACCTTCAGCCAGCGGCCAGAGTCCGGGGCGAACCCGAAACCATCCCCACCAAGCACGGCCCCGGGCTGCACCACCGTGCGCGCGCCGATCTGCACCCGACGGCACACCGTCACATGCGCCACCAGACGCACATCCTCACCGATGCGTACATCGTCCTCGAGCAGACACTGTGGACCGATGTAGGCGCGCGGGCCCACTACAGCACCAGCTCCAATCACGCACAACGGACCGACGTGCGCGCTGGGATCGACACTCGCATCGGGCGCCACCACCGCCGAGGGGTGCACCCCACACGGTCCGAAAGGTTCCGGATGCAGCACAGCGCAGATGCGCGCGAAGGTGGCATGGGGGTTGGCACACACCAGCGCCGCGGCCGGACAGGCCGCGGCGCTGGCCGCATCGAGAACCACCACACCGGCGCGGGTGGCGGCAAGCTCCGCCCGATAGCGCGGGTTGGCGAGAAAGGCCACCGCGCGCGCATCCGCGTTCGCGAGCGTCCCCACCCGTTCGACCGTGACGCCCGGATCACCGTGTAGCTCGCAGCCGAAGCGGACCGCGAGCTCGCCGATCGAGACGCTCATTGCACGGGCAGGGCCGATCAGTGCGCGGGCGGCTGTGCCTTCAGGACCTTCAGCAATACCGGGGTGAGATCCATGCCCGAATCGGCGTAGATCACCCCGCTTGCCAGCACCAGGTTATAGCCATGCTGCACGGCATAGTGCTGCACGACCTCGGCCACCGCTTTCTGGACCTTCGTAAACAGCTCGTCGCGCCGGGTGCTGAGCGCCTGCTCGGTCTGCGCCGACTCCTTGCGGAAAGCCTCGACGCGCTCGCGCAGATCGAGCTCGGCCTGCGCGACCTGATCCTGCGTCATGGTCGCCTGATTGCGCACGAGATTCTGCTGCTTGGCGCGCAATGACTTGGCCACCGCCGCCAGATGCTTCTGCTTGGGCAGGAATTCCGCCCGCAGCGCCGCGAGCGCCGCCTTGTATTGCGGCGAGGACTGCACCAGCACGCCGTAATTGACCACCCCGATCTTCAAGGTCGCGGCCTGGGCGCCAGAGACGGCCAGTGCCGTGACCAGCAATCCGGCGGCGATCATCCAACTCAATGAACGAGTTCTCAAGCGCTTCACAAAAATCCACCTCGTGGCAGTGACGGAAAAAAGGCTCTCACCGCGCCCGCCGGAACGGGACGCACAGTCATCTCATTCTACCATCACGGCATCGCCTGCGCTCGGGAGAACCTAGAACGCCTGCCCGACCGTGAACTGGAAGCCCTGGGTCTGATCGCCCCAGGTATTCAGCGTCCCGCGCGTGGCGTTCAGCGGAATACCATAGCTGAAGCGGAACAATCCCATGGGCGACATCCACTCCACGGCGACGCCGACCGAGCGCTTCAGGCTCCCCCAACCGTTCAAGTGATAGTAGACCGGGGTCGTGTTGTCCGGCTCGAAGAAGTGCACGCTGTTGCCGGTATAGAACACGTTACCCATGTCGAAGAATAGGGCCACCTGCGCGGTCTGACGCCACTTCTTCGGTATCGGCAACAGAATCTCATTCTGGCTCACGATATCGAAATTGCCGCCGTAGGGGTTGCCGAACTGATCGCGCGGCCCGAGCCAGTCCTCGCGAAAGCCGCGCACCGAGTCCGGCCCGCCACCATAGAACAACCGGTACGGCGGCAGCCCCGTGGTGCCATCGAAGCCGTTGCCGTAGTCCGAGCGCTCATAGAAGGACAGGATGAAGTGGTACCAGAGCGGCACGTACAGCTGATAGTTCAGGTGCGCCACGAAGTACTGCACCGGCCCGCTGTCGGGAATGGTAACGAGGCCGCTCACCGAGAGCCGCTGGCCGCGAGTCGGGAACAGCGTGCGATTACGGTCATCGAACTGATAGCCGAGCAGCAGCTGCACGTCGTGGAAGTTCGAGCCGTAGAGCACCATGTCATTGTTCGAGTAACTCTCGGTGACCAGGTTGCTGTACGGGTTGCCGTTCTGCCGCACCCATTGCACCGCCTGCTCGGAGCTGCCGAGGGAGCTGGTGAGCAGCTGCGCCTCCTCGAAGGCCGCGCCGAAGGACAGATATTGGAACTCGCTGATGGGGTAGCTCCACTCGGGCCCGGCCGTGATCGTCTTGGAGTCGAACTGCGAGGACGAGGAGACGAACTGCGTCGAGTCGTTGTAGCTGAGCGAGAGCGTCTGAGCCACGCCGTTCTGCGTGATGAACGGATTGGTGTAGCTGATGTCGTAGAGCTTCTCGTACGCGCCACCCGAGAGGTCGACGTTGAGCTCATTGCCGGTGCCGAGGAAGTCCGCGTCACCGAAATTCGCATTCAGCATCAGTTTGTACGCAGCCGAGTAGCCGATGCCGCCCGAGAGCTGAGCCGCCGGACCCTGAGTCACCTTGTAATTGACATCCACCTCGTCCGGGGAGCCGGGCACCCGGGTCTTGCTGTAGGTGACCTTCTTCACGTACGGCAGGCGCTGCAGGAACAGCTTGCCGGTCTCGAGCGCCTGGTTCGAGAGCCAGCCGCCCTCGAGCTGGCGCAGTTCGCGCCGCAGCACCCGGTCATTGATGGCCGTCTCGCCCGAGAAGGTGATCTTGCGCACATACACCCGGTCCTCGGGATCGACGTAGAAGGTGAGCGCAACCTGATGCGTCTTCTCATCGGGCGTCGGCACCGGATCGACCTTCGCGAACGCATAGCCGTACTCGCCCAACCGATTCTCGATGAGCTTGCGCGTGGCCATGATGCGCTTGCGATTGAACAGCTGCCCGGGGTGCACTTCGAGCAGCTGTTCGAGCTCGCGCTTCGGCACGATGAACTTGCCGGCGAGGGAAACCTTGGAGATCCGGTAGACCGGGCCCTGCCTGATGTTGATGTTGACGTAGATGTTCTTGCGGTTCGGGCTGATCTGCACCTGGCTCGAGCGAATCGAGAAATCCGCGTAGCCGCGGTCCATGTAGAAATTGCCCAGCCGCTTCAGGCTGCTCCGCAGCGCCGCGCGCGAGTAGCGGTCATCGTCGGTATACCAGGACAGCCAGTTCGGCGTCTTCAGCTTCATGCGCTTGCGCAGTTCGCTGATCGGAAAATGAGTATCGCCGACGATGTTGACCGAGCGGATCACCGCGCGCGAGCCTTCGTCGATCTTGATGCTGATCTTCACCCGGTTGTGGGTCTGCGGCAGCACCTTGGTGTCGATGCGCACGCCGTACTTGCCGCGGCTGTAGTACATCTTGGTCAGATACTGCGTGACCGCGCTCAGTATCGAGCGGTTGAAGATCTTCCCCGGCGCCAGACCGACGTTGCGCAGCGAGCGCATCAGGTTCTTGGTCTTGATCGCCTTGTTGCCGCTCACCTTGAAGCTTTCGATCGACGGCCGCTCCTGCACCACGACGATGAGCGTGTTGCCGCGTCGGCGCATCTCGACGTCGCGAAAGAATCCGGTGGCAAAGAGCGCCTTGATGGCCTGGCTGATCTTAGCGGGCGTCAGCTCCTCGCCGATGTTGATCGGCAGATAATTGAACACCGTGCCCTGGGAGATGCGCTGCAGGCCCTCCACCTTGATGTTGCCCACGGTGAAGTCGGCCGCGTGCGGCGCGATATTGCCCTGTGCCAGGGCGAGCGCCGAATGCACGGCGAGCGCCACGGCGGCGAGCGCCAAGCGGCCTTTGCGCCCCTTCATCGGACGCGTACCCGGGTGGCGCTGTAGCGGAACATTTGACCCCAATGTATTGCCTCGATCACGTGTATTTCCCGCCGCCCGGCCGGCACGCCGGCGCGCAGCCGAACGGACCTCGATTCGGGTCCGGCTTGTGCGTATGCAAGAGTCAGCCGAACTGGCGCACGATGTCGTTGAACACCGCCACCCCCATCAGCAGAATCAGCAGTGCGATGCCGACCTGCTGACCGATGATCTGCGCCCGCTCCGACAGTGGCGCCCCTTTGACCCACTCTATGGCCTGAATCACGATCTGTCCCCCATCGAGCACCGGGATGGGCAGAAGATTGAGCAGACCGAGCTCCATCGATATCAGCACGAGGAACTCGGTGAACGAACCGGCCCCGGCGCTCGCCGATTGGCCCGCGTCCTCGGCGATGGTGAGCGGGCCGCCGATATTCTTGATCGATACCCTGCCGAGTACCATCCGCCACAGCAGGCGCGTCTGCAGCACCGTCAGCGTCCAGATCCGCTGCACGGCGCCCCGCACCGCCCCGAGCGGTCCGAGCCGGGCGGTACGCACCATGCCCGATGGATAGTGGAAGTACAAGGGCTGCTCGGCGTCAATCCGTCCGATCACCCGACCGGCGACGGTCACGCGCGCGGTGGTAACGTTGACGGTGCGCTCGCGGGCGCCGCGGCGATACGTAATGGCGAGCGTCTTGCCCGGATTGGGGCTGACCGCGGCGACGAGCGCGGCGAAGGAGCTCATCTTGCGGCCATCGATGGCGACGATCCGATCGCCGGCGCGCAGTCCGGCACGCGCCGCCGGGCCACCCGGCAGCACCTTACCGAGCACCGGTGGGATGACCGGTTCCCAGAAATGCATGCCGAGACCGTGCAGGGGATCCTTCGGGCCGGTGAGCGCGCGCCGCTCGGCGGGGTTGCGCACGTCGAGGTTGACGATCCGCGGCGCGGAGCCGCGGGCCTGCACTGTCAGGCGCGCATCCCCGTTGCCACTCATGACATCGAGCAGCCGCAACACCACCTGACGCTCGCTGTCGACCGGGCGGCCGTTGATCGCGAGCACCCGGTCGCCGGGCTGAATGCCGGCGCGCGCAGCGATCGAACCGGGCAGCACGGTCCCGATCACCGGCAGATAGCGGGTGATTCCGCTCGTCCAGAGGATGACCGACAGCGCCGCGATCGCAAAGAGAAAATTGCTGCCCGGACCGGCAAGCAGCACCAGGATGCGCTTCAGCGGATGCTGGCGCGTGAACGATCGCGACAGCTCCTGCGGGGGCACCGGCCCCTCGCGCTCATCGAGCATCTTGACGTAACCGCCGAGCGGGATCGGACAGATCCAGTACTCGATCTGATCGCGCTTGCCGCGCCAGGAGAAAATCGGTTTGCCGAACCCGACCGAGAAGCGCAAGACCTTGAACCCGAGCCGGCGCGCCACCCAGTAATGACCGAACTCGTGCACCGTCACCAGCAGGCTGACGGCGATGAGAAACCACAGCAGATACCACAGCGCTGTCATGCGCCCACACTCCCGAGCGAGACCGTCGTGCCCGCGCGCATGTGCGCCTCGATACTTTCATGCGCGAGGCACCGCGCCTCGCTGTCGGCGGCCAGAACATCCTCCAGAGCGCCGATGGGCCCGGCCGTGCAGCGCGTGATCACCTTGTCAATGACCGAGGCGATGCCGGTAAAGTTCAACTGTCCCTCGAGAAAGGCATGCACCGCGGTCTCGTTGGCCGCATTCAGCGCCACCGGGGTGAGCCCGCCGGCGCGTGCGGCCGTCTGCGCCAGTGGCAAACACGGAAAGCGCGCCGGATCCGGCGCCCGGAAGTCGAGCCGCCCAGTCTTGACCAGATCGAGAAATTCCACCCCGGAACTCATGCGCTCGGGCCACGCCAGCGCATGGGCGATGGGCGTACGCATGTCGTGCGAGCCGAGTTCCGCGAGCATCGAGCCGTCGACGTACTCCACCAGAGAATGCACGATGCTTTGCGGGTGGATGACGATATCGACCCGATCGGGCGTCAATCCAAAGAGAAAGCACGCCTCGATCAGCTCCAGTCCCTTGTTCATGAGGGTGGCGGAGTCGACCGAAATCTTTCGCCCCATCACCCAGTTCGGATGCGCCACCGCAGCCGCAGGCGTTGCCGCGGCAATTTCCGCCGCGCTCCAGTCGCGAAACGGTCCTCCCGAGCAGGTGAGCAGGAGCCGCCGCACACCGCGCGGTGTCTCCCCCGCACCCGTGCCCGGCGGCAGGCATTGGAAGATCGCATTGTGCTCGCTGTCGATCGGCAGCAGCACCGCCCCGCCGGCATGCACCGCCTGCAGCAGCAGCGGGCCGGCCATGACCAGCGATTCCTTGTTGGCGAGCAGCAGGCGTTTGCCGGCGCGGGCCGCCGCCAGGGTCGAGGGCAGTCCGGCCGCACCGACGATGGCCGCCATGACACAGTCGGCCTGCGGCAGAGTAGCAAGTTCGAGCAGTCCCTCCGGCCCGCTCAGCAGGCGGGCCGAGGGTGCCGTGTCGCCGAGACGCGCCGCAAGCTCCCGAGCCGCACCAAGGTCCGCGAGCGCCGCGTAGTCCGGCCGATACCGCTGGATCTGCTCGGCGAGTTTGCCGGCGTTGCGGTGCGCACCGAGACCGACCAGACGGAACCGGTCCGGATGACGCGCGAGCACATCGAGGGTGCTCTCCCCGATCGAGCCGGTGGAACCGAGAACGACCACCCCAATCATGATAGGACCCCCATTACCGTAAGACCGAGCAGCAATACCGGGAGCGCTCCGGTCAAGCTGTCGATGCGGTCCATCACCCCACCGTGCCCCGGAAAGAGCCGGCCGCTGTCCTTCACACCCGCAAAGCGCTTCAAAAGACTCTCCGTCAAATCACCCACGATGGAGAAACCCGCCGCCGCCAAGCACAGCGCCACGAGCCGCCCCAGGGGCACACTGAACCAGAAACTGCCCGCCACCGCCACCGGAATGCAGGTGAGCATGCCCCCCAGCACCCCCTCCCAGGTCTTGTGCGGAGAAATCCGCGGCGCGAGCGGCCGCCGTCCGAAGCGCCGGCCCACGAAATACGCCCCGATATCGGCCATCCAGACGACGAGCAGGCAGAACAGTACCCACTCGGCACCCCGCTCGCCCTGCAGGCGCAGCCGCGCAAGCGCCACCCCCGCGGGGGCGAGCGAGCAAATCCCGGCGATCGCCGCCGAGCCGCGCCGCACGCGCGGCGCCAGCGTGAGCCAGGCGAGCGCCACCAGCCACCACAGCACCGCAGCGCCGAGCAGCAGCTCGAGGCCCGCGCGCGTGCGGCTGAGCCGCCAGGCGAGTCCCATCGCCACCGCGACCGCGAGCACGTAGGCGCCGCGCAGCCACGGCCGCCGCAGCTTGCAGAATGCCGACCACTCCCACGCGCCGAGCAGCAGCGTCAGCCCCAGAACACACTCGGTCGCGACCGGCGGCAGCGCGAACAGCACCACGAGGAGCAGCGCAATGAGGACCGCGGCGGTGACGATGCGCGCGCGCAGTGAGTCGCTCACGGACGTACCATCACGAGCCTCGCGGACCGCTCAAGCCGCGCTGCTGCGCCGAGGTGCGCCCGAACCGCCGCTCGCGCTGCGCGAAGAATGCGAGCGCCTGCGCGAACTCGCGCGCATCGAACTCCGGCCACAGGCAATCGCAAAAGTACAGCTCCGTGTAGGCGAGATTCCACAGCAGGAAGTTGCTGATGCGCCGCTCGGCACCGGTGCGGATCAGCAAATCCGGGTCCGCAAGGCCGGCCAGCTCGAGCGCCGCGGCAAAGCAGTCCTCGTCGATCGCCGCGACGGCGAGTTCCCCGCTCAGGCAGCGCGTGGCGAGCGTGCGCGCCGCCTGCACGATGTCCCAGCGCCCCCCGTAGCTCACCGCAATCTGCAGCTTCAAGCCCGAATTGTTCGCCGTGCGCTGTTCGGCCGCGGCAATCTGGGCCTGCAGGCGCACCGACAGGACACGCCGATCGCCGATCACCCGCAGGCACACGCCGCGGTTGTCGAGATCGCTCACCTCGCGATCGATCGCCTCGAGAAACAGACCCATGAGGCTGGCCACTTCCTCGGCCGGACGCGACCAGTTCTCGCTCGAGAATGCAAACAGTGTCAGCGCCTCGACCCCGAGCCGCGCGCACTCGCGCACGCACAGCCGCACCGGCTCGAGCCCGGCCTTGTGTCCGGCCGATCGAGCGAGCCCCCGTTCGGCCGCCCAGCGGCCATTGCCATCCATCGTGATCGCGATATGACGCGGCAGCGGCGCGAGGGTGGCGTTGCGGGACATGGTGTACGTCCATCAGACCTGCATGACTTCCTTTTCCTTGGCCGCCAGAAGCTGCTCGATGTCGGCGATGTGCTTGTCGGTGAGCTTCTGGATCTCCACCTCGGCGCGCCGCTCATCGTCCTGGGAGAGCTGCTTGTCCTTCAAGAGGTCCTTGATCTCGTTCATCACGTCGCGGCGCACGGCGCGCACGGCGACCCGGGCATTCTCGGCGTCGGCCTTGAGGATCTTGACGATCTCGCGCCGGCGCTCCTCGGTGGGCGGCGGCATCGGTATGCGGATGACGGTGCCCGCGGTCATGGGCGTCAAGCCGAGATCGGACTTGAAGATGGCCTTTTCGATGGCCTGCACCGCGCCCTTCTCCCAGGGAGAGATGACCAGGGTACGCCCGTCCTCCACGGCGATGCTCGCCACCTGCTGCAGCGGCACCTCCGAGCCGTAGTATTCGACTTTGAGGTGCTCAACCAGACTCGGGTGCGCCCGCCCGGTGCGCAACTTGCGCATGTCGGCCTGGTAATTCTGTACGCACTTGCCCATGCGCTCGCGCGCGGCTTTCTTGATGTCATCGAGCATGGTCACCCTCCGGGCCGTTTCGGCTCATTCGCAGCTCACGGCGGTGCCCACCTCGTCGTCGCCCCGGACGATGCGGGTCAGATCGCCTGGATTGTTGAGATTGAAGACCTGCAGCGGCAGGCGATTGTCGCGGCACATCACGATGGCCGTCGCATCCATCACGTTCAGCCGCTCGGCCAGCACCTGATCGAAGGTGAGGCGGCGATAGCGCTTGGCCGCGGGGTTGCGCAACGGATCATCCGAATACACCCCATCGACCTTGGTCGCCTTGAGCAGAACATCGGCGTTGATCTCGATGGCGCGCAGCGCCGCGGCGGTATCGGTGGTAAAGAACGGATTGCCGGTGCCGGCCGCGCAGATCACCACCCGTCCCTTCTCGAGGTGACGGATGGCGCGGCGGCGGATGTAATCCTCGCAGACCTCATTGATGCGTATGGCCGACATCACGCGCGCATGCAGCCCGCGGCTCTCAAGCGCATCCTGCATCGCGAGCGCGTTCATGACCGTGGCGAGCATGCCCATGTGATCGCCCGTCACGCGGTCCATCCCGGCACGGGCCAGGCCCGCGCCGCGGAAGATATTGCCCCCGCCGATGACGACCGCAAGCTCGACGCCGAGGCGGTTGATCTCCTCGAGCTCCATGGCAATGCGCTTGATCATTGCCGGATCGATCCCGTAATCGGCCTGACCCATCAGCGCCTCCCCGGAGAGTTTCACGAGGATGCGCGCATACCGGGAGGTCTTGGGGTTCTCGATCGCCATGGGTCTACCTTCACTCGTTTCGGATGCCGGAGCGGTCCCGGATCACACCGTGGGCGCGGAGGCGACTCAGGTGCGGGGCGAAGCGCCTTTGACCTGGGCCATGACCTCGGCGACGAAATCCTCCTGTTTCTTCTCGAGGCCCGCACCGACCTCGAAGCGCGCGA
Organism: Pseudomonadota bacterium; assembly: GCA_021822385.1. Lineage (GTDB taxonomy): Bacteria > Pseudomonadota > Gammaproteobacteria > Steroidobacterales > Steroidobacteraceae > 13-2-20CM-66-19. The sequence continues at coordinate 13,355 of JAKARC010000013.1, read as the reverse complement.
AGCCGCTCACCTGGGCCCGAGCACCCTGCAGCAACTTCTCCACCGTCACATCGGGATCCTTCACAAACGGCTGGCCGAGCAGCGTGATCTCCCCGAGTGACTTGCGCAGTCGGCCTTCCACCATCTTGGCGACGATCTCGGGCGGCTTGCCCTCGCCCCGGGCCTGGGCGGTGAGAATTTCCCGTTCCTTCTCGAGGACCTGCGCCGGTACCTCGCGTACCGACAGGTAGGTCGGGTTGCTCGCCGCGACATGCAAGGCAAGCTCATGCGCGAGATCGGCGCTGCCGCCCGTCACCGCCACGAGCGCCCCGATGCGCGCCCCGTGCGTGTACGTCCCCACGCATCCCGCGCTCGTCAACACGGTGAAGCGCCGCACGCCGATGTTCTCGCCGATCCGGGCGACCAGCGCCCGACGAGTCTCATCGAGCGTCGCTGCGGCGACACGCACGGCGAGCAACGCCTCGAGGCTTTCGGGCCGGCTCTGCAGCGCTGCACGCGCCACCGTCTGCGCGAAGGCACAAAAATCCTGTTCGCGCGCGACAAAGTCCGTCTCGCAATTGACCTCGACCATGGCGGCCGAGCGCCCATCGGCGGCGCACTCGATCGCGATGACCCCCTCGGCGGCCACCCGCGCGGCCTTCTTGTCGGCTTTCGCCAGCCCCTGCTTGCGCATCAGCTCGGCCGCGGCGTTCAAATCCCCGCCGCTGTCGACGAGCGCCTTCTTGCATTCCATCATGCCGGCGCCGGTGCGCTCGCGCAGCTGTTTGACGAGTTCTGCGGTAACGGTCATATCAATCGATCCTCATTCCGTCCCACGGCTCTTGCGTCGCGGAGCGCCCGTGCTCGGGCGGCGACTGATCGTGGTCGCCGCAGCGGCACCGGAGCCACCGGAGGCGGCCACTTCCGGCACCTCCTCGACGCCCTCGGCCTCGAGCTCCGCCACGACCTCTGCGGCCACCTCCGGCAGCGGTACGGCCACCTTCAGCGGCGGTGCGCGCCGGCGGGCCGGGGTCTTCTTCGCCCGCACCGCAGCGGCCGGCTTGCGCGCGCCCCGCGCCGATTTGCGGCGCGGATTGCCCGCTTCGTCGAGCTCGACGAACTCATCCTCGCCGACGACCACCGCGGGCACGGACTCCTTGCCCTCGAGCACCGCATCGGCGATGCCGGCGGCGTACAGCTGAATGGCCCGCATGGCGTCGTCATTGCCCGGAATGATGTAATCGATGCCATCGGGCGAGCAGTTCGTGTCGACCACGGCGACCACTGGAATGCCGAGCTTGCGCGCCTCATCGATGGCGAGCTTCTCGTGGCCGACGTCGATGACGAACAGCGCATCCGGCAGCGTCTCCATGTGCTTGATGCCGCCGAGACTCTTTTCGAGCTTGGCCTGCTCGCGTCGCAGCTGGGTCGCTTCCTTCTTGCCCCGCTTCTCGAGAGCACCCGAGACGGCAAGGTCAGTGATCTCCTCCAGACGCTTGATGGACTGGCGGATGGTCTTGAAGTTCGTCAGCATGCCGCCGAGCCAGCGCTGGTTGACATAGGGCTGACCGGCGCGTTCGGCCTCTTTTTGCACCGCCTCGCGCGCCGAGCGCTTGGTGCCGACGAACAGCACCCGGCCGCCATCGGCGGCCACGCCTTTGATGAAGGCCGCAGCCTGCGCGTACATCGGCTGCGTCTTCTCGAGATTGATGATGTGGATTCGGTTGCGCTCGCCGAAAATGTACGGAGCCATCTTCGGATTCCAGAAGCGGGTCTGGTGTCCGAAGTGGACACCCGCCTCGAGCATCTGCCGCATCGATACGCCGGGCATGGGAAACTCCTCGTGGGTTGAGCCTCCGCGCATCTCCGCAGCCATTCCTTCGCGCCCGTACGGGCGGCGACGGAACACCCAGTCTGCGGATGGTGCGATGCGCGTGTGGGTTGATTGCCAAAAAAGGCCGCGCTTTATACCATGAAGGGCGCGCCTGAACAACGTGTTGCGTGTTTCGGCCGGGGTGTCGCGACCCCGGCGCCCCGTCCCCCGAGGAAGTCTCACTGGAAATCCCATGGCTGTGACGATCAAAACCCCCGCGGAACAGGAAAAGATGCGCGTTGCCGGCAGACTGGCGGCCGATGTGCTCGATATGATCGGCGCGCATGTGGTACCGGGCGTGACCACCGAGGAGCTCGATCGGATCTGTCACGATTACATCGTGCAGGTGCAGCGCTCGGTTCCCGCAAACCTCAACTACCGGGGCTTCCCGAAGACCATCTGCACCTCGGTGAATCACGTGGTCTGCCACGGCATTCCCAACGACAAGCGGCTGAAAGCCGGCGACATCGTCAATATCGACGTCACGGTGATCCGCGACGGCTTTCATGGTGACACCAGCCGCATGTACTACGTCGGCAAGCCGCCCGGCCACGCCCAGCGCCTCAGCGAGACCTGTTTCCAGGCGATGTGGCGCGGCATCGAGATGGTCCGCCCGGGCGTACAGCTCGGGGATATCGGGCACGCCATCCAGACCTTTGTCGAGCAGCACGAGTATTCGGTGGTCCGCGAGTACTGCGGCCACGGCATTGGTCGGGTCTACCATGAGGACCCTCAGGTCCTGCACTACGGCGAGCCGGGCACGGGGCTCACCCTCGAGGCCGGCATGACCTTCACCATCGAACCGATGGTCAACTCCGGTAAGCGCCATGTGCGGCTGCTGCCGGACGGCTGGACGGTCATCACCAAGGATCACTCGCTCTCGGCGCAATGGGAGCACACCATTCTGGTCACCCCGACCGGCCACGAGGTGCTCACCCTGGGGGCGGCCGACCGCCGCACGCACTGACGCCGTGGCCGCGGGCGACAGCGAACCGGAGGACACTGGCGCCGCGATACCGGCCGCCCACTCCGCGGCCGTCGCGACGCCGGAGTGGCCGCTGCTTGCGCGCCTGCCGGAGCTCATCGCCACGGCCAACGGCGCGCCGGCTGCGCTGCGCGAGTTCCTGGCCGAGGCGCACGCGCAGCTGAAGGCGCGCTTCTTCACCGACGAGCCGATCGAGACGCTGGTGCACGCGCGCGCGGCACTGATCGACCGGCTGTTGCAGGGACTGTGGGACGGCTACTGCGGGGCGTCGATGCAGCGCTGGGCTTTGGTGGCCGTCGGCGGCTATGGACGCGGCGAGTTGCATCCGTGCTCGGATATCGACCTTCTGCTGCTCGCGGCCGCGCCGCCCGATGAGGCCGAGCGCGGCGCCCTCGAGCGGCTGCTCGCCTTGCTGTGGGACATCGGCCTTGAAGTCGGTCACAGCGTGCGCACCGTCGAGGAGTGCATCGAGCAGAGCAAGGCCGACGTGTCGGTCATGACGACGCTGATCGAGGCAAGATTGCTCGCCGGCAGCCCCGAGCTGCTCGGCCGCCTGCGCCATGAGCTCGGTCCGGAGCACCTGTGGCCCGTGCGCGCCTTCTTCGAGGCCAAGGTGCGCGAACAGACCGAGCGGCATCTGAAGGCCAACGATACGGCCTACAACCTCGAGCCGAACGTCAAAAGCGGCCCGGGTGGACTGCGTGACATCCAGACCATCGCCTGGGTCGCCAAGCGCCACTTCGGCGCCGAGACGCTCGATGAGCTGGCGCGCCACGGATTTCTCTCCATCGCGGAGCTGCGCCGGCTGCAGCAGGCGCAGTCGTTTCTCTGGAAGGTGCGTTTCGGCCTGCACGCGCTCACCGGGCGGCGCGAGGATCGGCTGCTGTTCGACCATCAACTGCGGCTCGCCGAGATCTTCGGCTACGAGGATGCCTCCTACACGCTCGCGGTCGAGCAGTTGATGCAGCGCTACTACCGCACCGTCAAGGACGTGATGCTGCTCAACGAGCTCTTGCTGCAGCTGTTCCGCGAAGCCATCCTCACCGAGAGCGAGCCGCCGCGCCCGCTCAACGCGCGCTTCCAGGTGCGCTGCGGCTCGCTCGAGGCAGTCAGCGACACGGTGTTTGCGCGCACCCCCTCGGCGCTGCTCGAACTGTTCGCATTGCTGCAGCAACACCCCGAGATCAACGGCGTGCGCGCCTCAACGCTGCGCGCGCTCGCCCGCAGCCTGTGGCTGATCGACGAGGAATTCCGCCAGAACCCGCGCCATCACCGCCTGTTCCTCGACATCGTGCGCTCGCCCGTGGGCGTCACGCACGAGCTGCGCCGGATGAACACCTACGGGGTGCTCGGCCGCTACATTCCGGCCTTCGGGCGCATCGTCGGGCGGATGCAATACGATCTGTTCCACGCCTACACGGTCGACGCCCATACGCTGTTCGTGGTGAGCAATCTGCGCCGCTTCGCCACGCCGCGCTACGACCACGAGCTGCCGGAAGCCTCGCGCATCATGCAGCAGTTGCCGCGACCCGAGGTGGCCTACCTCGCCGCGCTGTTTCACGACATCGCCAAGGGGCGCGGCGGCGATCACTCCGAACTCGGCGCCACCGACGCGGAGGCCTTCTGTCTCGAGCAGGGACTGTCGCCCTATGATGCGCGCCTGGTCGCCTGGCTGGTGCGCAACCACCTCTCCTTCTCGCTCACGGCGCAGAAGCAGGACATCTCCGATCCGGAGGTGATCAACAGCTTCGCCCGCAAGGTCGGCGACGAGGCGCACCTCGATTACCTCTACGTGCTCACCTGCGCCGATGTGCGTGCCACCAACCCCAAGCTGTGGAATTCGTGGAAGGCCTCGCTGTTTCACGACTTCTACCGGCGTGTGCGCCGCGCGCTGCGCCACGGTCTCGCCGCCCCGATCGACCCGGAGCAGCTGATCAGCGAGACGCGCGAAGCGGCGCACAAGCTCCTACTCGCCCGCGGCATCGGCGCGCCGGCGATCGAGCGGGTCTGGCGGCGTTTCTCCGACAGCTACTTTCTGCAGCACTCGCCCGAGGAGGCCGCCTGGCACACCGGTCTGCTCGCGGACCGCGATCCGAACTCCGACGAGCCGGTGGTCGCGCTCGATCCGCGCAGCGTGCGCGGCACGACCGCAGTGCTGATATTCACGCGCGTGCTCGAGCACGGCTTCGGGCGCACCACGGCCGTGCTCGATCAGCTCGGCCTCAACATCGTCGATGCGCGCATCACGCCGACGGGCGATGGCTTCAGTCTCGATCTGTATCACGTGCTCGAGGACGACGGCGCACCGATCGCCGACGGCGAGCGGCGCGAGGAGATCGAGCAGGCGCTGTGGCACTCGCTGCACAATCCGCAGCAGACGCTCGCGGTGCACCGGCGCGTGCCGCGTCAGGCGCGCATGTTCCACACGCCGACGCAGATTGCCATCAGCGTCGATGAGCGCAATGCCCGCTCGGTGATCGAGTTGATCGCCGGCGACCGGCCGGGACTCCTGTACGATATCGGCAAGGTGCTCACCGCCGAGCGCATCCTGCTGCAGGCGGCCAAGATCGTCACCGTCGGGGAGCGCGCCGAGGATATCTTTTACGTCACCGACCTCGCCGGCCGGTCGCTCGATGAGGCGCAAGCGGCACACCTGACCGATCTCCTCTACGATGCGCTCGAGCGGCGGGCGGCCGCCTGAAGCGAGATCACTGCCCATGAATCCACGCCTCGAGCGTCTGCACGCGTATCCCTTCGAGCGTCTGGCGCGCCTGATCGCCGGCTGCGCCCCGCCGCAACAGCTCGCGCGCATCGCGCTGTCGATCGGCGAGCCGCGCCACGAGCCCCCGCCGATGGTGCTCGAGGCGCTGCGCGCCAATGTGCACCGCCTCGACACCTATCCGACCACCCAGGGACTCCCCGAACTGCGCCGCGCCTGCGCCGCGTGGCTCGAGCGGCGCGATGGCCTGCGCGCCGGACACATCGACCCGGACAGCATGGTGCTGCCGGTCAACGGCACCCGCGAGGCGCTGTTCGCCTTCGTGCAGGCGGCCGTCGATGACCGCGCCGAGGCGCTGATTGCCATGCCGAACCCGTTCTATCAGATCTACGAGGGTGCGGCCCTGCTCGCCGGCGCCAGCCCCTATCTGCTGAACACCACGGCCGCGAACGGCTACGTCCCCGAGCTCGAGACCGTGCCGGAGAGCATTTGGCGGCGCTGTCAGGTGTTGATTCTGTGCAATCCAGGCAATCCCACCGGCAAGGTTCTCGATCGCACCTTCCTCGAGCGCGCGCTCGCGCTCGCCGAACGCTATGGGTTCATCGTCGCCGCCGACGAATGCTATGCGGACATCTACCTCGATGAGCGGCAGCCTCCACCGGGGCTGCTCGCGAGCGCTGCAGCGAGCGGGCGCGAGCGCTTCGAGCGCTGCATCGTCTTTCACAGTCTCTCCAAGCGCTCGAGCGTGCCGGGCCTGCGCTCGGGATTCGTCTGCGGCGATCCCGGCCTCATGGCGAGCTTCCTGCGCTATCGCACCTATCACGGCTGCGCCATGCCGGTGCCGACCCAGCTCGCGAGCCTTGTCGCCTGGAACGACGATGCGCATGCGAGCGCCAACCGCCGGCTCTATCAGGAGAAGTTCGCGCGCGTACTCGAGATTCTCGCACCGGTGCTGCCGGTCGAGCGGCCGGACGGCGCGTTCTATCTGTGGACCGAGGTCGGCGAGGATGACGAGCGCTTTGCCCGCGAGCTGTACGCGCGCGCGGCGGTGCTGGTGCTGCCCGGCAGCTACCTCGCCCGCACCGACGCTCACGGCAACCCGGGCGCCGGCCGGGTACGCATCTCGCTGGTCGCGGACCTGGAGCAGTGCATCGAGGCCGCCCACCGCATCCGCCGTTACGTCGAAAGTCGAGGCACATGACCCACAACCCGACCCTGCAGACCGCCATCGAAGCGGCGTTCGAGCGCCGCGCCGAGCTCGGCCCCGACCGCACCCCCGCGGCGCTCGCGACCCAACTCGAGGAGTGCATCGCGGCGCTCGATGTCGGCGAGGCGCGGATCGCCGAGCGCCGTGACGGCCGCTGGGTGGTCAACGAGTGGCTGAAGAAGGCGGTGCTGCTGTACTTTCGCACCCGCCGCAACACCGTGATCGACGCCGGCTTCACGCGCTTTTACGACAAGGTGCCGCTGAAGTATGCCGAGGCCACGGCCGAACAGCTGTCCGCCGGCGGCGCCCGCGTGGTACCGCACGCCGTGGTGCGCAAGGGCGCCTATGTCGCGCCAAACACCGTGCTGATGCCGAGTTACGTCAACATCGGGGCCTACATCGACTCCGGGACCATGGTCGACACCTGGGCCACCGTCGGCTCCTGCGCCCAGATCGGCCGCAACGTGCACCTGTCGGGGGGGGTCGGCATCGGCGGGGTGCTCGAGCCGCTGCAGGCAAGCCCCACCATCATCGAGGACGAGTGTTTCATCGGTGCGCGCTCGGAGATCGTCGAGGGCGTCATCGTCGAGACCGGCGCGGTGATCTCGATGGGCGTGTTCATCGGCCAGAGCACGCGTATCTATGACCGCGCGAGCGGCCAGATCTTCACCGGGCGAGTGCCGGCCGGCGCGGTGGTGGTGCCGGGCACGCTGCCCTCGCCGGACGGCCGCTACGCGCTCGCCTGCGCGGTGATCGTCAAGCGCGTCGATGCCAAGACGCGCGCCAAGACCTCGATCAACGAGCTGCTGCGCGCCGAGTAGGCGCAGACCCCACCGGCCGAGCGCACCGGCTCAGACGGCCGCGGGCCCGGGACGAGGCGGAAGAATGCGCGGCAGCATCCTCGGCAAGGCCAGCGCGGTGAGCAGCGCCCCGGTCACAAGCCCCCCGATGATGACCACGGCGAGCGGACCGGCAATCTCATCGCCGGCCGTGCCCGTGTACAGCGCCAGGGGCAACAGGCCGCTCACCGCCGCGGTTGCGCTGATCAGGACCACCGGCAGCATCTCGAGCGCGATGTGCCGGGTCTGCTCGTACGTGAGCGCCGCCGCGCCGGGCGGGGATTGCGCGCGATACTGAAAGACCAGCAGCAACCCGTTGCGCAGCGCGATCCCGAACAGCGCCACCAGGCCGATCAGCGCGGCGAAGTTCACCGCGCCGTGCAGGAACAGCCAGATCATCGCCAGTCCGCCCGAGACCGCGACCGGCAACCCCAATGACAAAACTGCCACCGCCCGCGCCTCGGCGAGCAGCACCCACAGCAGGAACACCACGATCAGCAGCGCAAGCGCCGCGCGGATCATCACCGCGCGCAGGGCCCGCGCCACGACCTGCGCGATCCCCGTGTCGCGCAACCTGAGCCCTGGGGACAGGTGCGCCTGCGCGGCGACAGCGGCGATGCGACGACGCACAGCCGGTGCGGAATATCCAGCCCGCGGCCAGATCAACAGGCGCTGCGCACGCTCGCCATTCATCTGGAAAATCGTACCCTGCGCACGGTGCAAGCGCACGCGCGCGATCAGCCCCAAGGGCACCAGCCGTCCATCGCCGGCCCGGATCGGCACGCGCTCGATCGCCATCGGGTCGCTGCGCACCCGGGAATTGGCCAGCAGCTCGACTGGCTCACGATAGTCGCGCACGTAAACGCTCGCGACCTGCCGACCACGATATTCGGCCGCCACTGTGCTCAGGACCGCGCGCGAGGTCACCCCGTACTGTGCCATCAGCGCACGTACCGGTCTGATACGGATCATGGTGCGCCGTACCCGCGTCGGCTGCACGGTGATTTTGCGCACCCAGGCCGCCTTGTCGATGGCTTGCGCCAACCGACCGGCACCGATGCGCACCCCACCCGAGGATCCGAGCAGCGACACCACCGCCGGCGCCGAATAACCCGGCAGCACCCGGCGCAGCCGCTCGTCTATGAAGGTACTGACGGAGCACTCGAGTGCCGGCGGACAAGCGAGCGCCCGTCTGATGGCCGCTGCAAACGCCCGGGTTGCCCCCGGGGCACCGCTCGCGGTCGTGATATCGATCGTCGCGCGATTGACATCCGTGGCCCGGTCGCTTGGCCGGCTGCGCCCGATCAGGGCGGCAACCTGTTGAATGCCGCTCAATGCGCCTATTTTGGCGACATCGGTACGCACCAGGCGCGCGGTTTGCGCCAGAGATGTTCCGGAAGCCGTGCGCAGCCGCACGACGAGCGCCCGTTCGCTGAAGCGCGGCAGGAGCGTAAAGCGCAGCAGGGGAATGCTGCCGGCGATGACGGCAAACAGCACGGCCGCAAGCACAGCCTGCGCGATCAGCACGACTCGAGAGGGTCGGATCAGCTGGGTATACAGGCGCCGGAGCGCCAAGGGTGGGTCCGGCGGCGCGCGTCCCGGTCCAACATCCACCAGCAGGATCCCCGCCAAGGCCGGTGCAAGCACCAGGCTCACCGCAACGGAAGTAACGATCGCGATGATATAGGTCGTCGCGATCGGACCAAACAGCGCCCCGACGAACCCCGGCAGCAGGACGACCGGCAGAAAGAGAATCGATGTCACGAGCGCGCAGATCATCACCTTGGTGCGGATCTGCACCGCCGCGGCAAGGATGACCTGCACGCGTGCGGCTCGGCTCGTGGCAGCCGGCGCTTGCAGAAGTCGGCGCTGGATGGTGATGCCGTCGGCCACCGAGTCATGCACGATCTCGGCCAACGCAATGGCGAGCCCCGCCAGGCCGAGTGTATTGAGCCGGATGCCGGCGGCATGCTCGATCGCCACTGTGCCCACAATCGACACGATGATGGGTAGGTAGGCGAGAACGATCATCCGCCAGTCGCGCAGCGCCACCACGAGCACGCAGAGAATTGCCAGTGCCCCGAAGAGCATCAGGCGCAGCACGTTCGCGACCGCCACCGCACTGAACGTGGCGGGCGCAAACACACGCGGCAGAATCTGCACCTGGCGTGTGCCGATTTGCCGGCGCAAGCGCCGCACCTTGTGCAACACCCGCGCCGCGACAGCCGCCGCCGGTGCGCCGCGCTCAGCCCAGACGACCAGTATCACGCCCGGTTGCGTGCCGATCAGCGCGGCACCCACCGGCGGCGGCGCCGTGGTCACCACGCGCGCCACCATGCCGAGGGTCAACGGCCGCCCTCCCCGCTCACCGACGAGGCTGTCGGCGAGCGCACGACTGCTCAACGTCTGCCCGAGACCTTCCACCAGCAAGCGTTGATTGGGCGCGGTCACGGCGCCCAGACCGAGAACCGCACTGGCCTGGTGCGCGGCCGTGGCCAGGTTCGCGAAGCTGATCCCGGTGGCGAGCAGACTCGCCAGATGCGGCTCGATGGCGATGATGGGAGTCTCGACCCCATAGGCCTGCACCTTCGCGACCCCTGCGGTCGCCTCGAGCTGCGGCACAATCCGTGTCTCGACGATGCGACCCAGCGCAAGCGGGGTGATGCCCCGGCCCACCACACCGATCTGCGCGGCCACGCCGATCATCGATGTCAGCCGTTCGATGCGCGGCGCCGCGCCCGGCGGCAAGGTCGCAATGAGTTCCGAGAGGCGTGCGGCGACCGCCTTGCGCGCTTGGCCCACGCGCGTATGGCTGCTGAACATCAACGTGAGGATCGACACGCCCGGTTGCGAGCGCGATACGGTGGCGCGCAGGCCCGACAGACCGGTCAGGCCGCGCTCGAGCGGATCGGTGACCGACAGCTCGATGTCCCGCGGCGTCAGACCGGGCAGCCGCGTGATCACCGTGACGATGGGCGGCTCGAACGGGGGAAACACTCGCACGGTGGCCTGTCTGACCGCGACGACCGCGAGCACACACAGGCAGGCGCTGACCAGCACGAGCGCGTAGCGATAGCGCAGGCAGAACTGCACCAGCCGTCGTAGCGCCGTCATTCACCGGCTCCCGGCGTTACTTTTAATCAGCGACCACAGCAGCCCCGCACCGGCGATGACGATCGGCACCGGAGCCCGGCCGGGCCAGGCGATCTGATCACCGCCCACATGCCCATGCGTGTAGAAGGGCAGCGGCCGTAGCAGCGCAAAGCTGCGGAATGTGCGCGCGCCGGTGCGCCTAAAGGCAATGGCTGTGCGACCATCAAAAATCAACGCCGACAGCGGCACTCTCAAGGCCGGCACCGGGCGGGTGTCGAGCCGGATGCGCACCCGCAGCATCGTGCCCGCCTGCAGCGCAGGACCCAAGTAATAAAGCGCCTGACCGATCATGCCGCTTGGCATCCGTCCACCGACGCCGAGGAGGCGCAAGGTCAGGCTTCTGCCCGACATGAGCGCCCCGCCGTCAATCCGCGCCGTTGCCGCGCGCGGCGGATGCTGCAACAGCGGATACGGCACGATTGCCTCCACCACCGACACGGCAGCGCGGCTAATGCGTGCCGCGAGCCGCCCGTGCCCGAGCAATGCTTGTGTGAATTCAACACCGTAGCGCGCCCGCAGAACCCCGACGAGACTCGCGAGCCTGGCACGCGTTTGCGCAGCCGCAGCTTGCGCCTGAGCCAACTTCTGTGCCGAAATATGGTACGGCGCGCGATACAGCGCCCGGGTCTCGCGCAGCAGCGTCGAATCGAGCTGCGCGGCTGCGCGCGCACTGTCGATCGCACTGACGGCCGCCACGATTGCGCCGAGCCCGATGGCGCGCCCATAGGCGTAGCGGACCGGATACTCCGGCTGCGGAGTGATGGCACGCACCACGACGTCGCGGCGCAGCAGATCCTCTGCCCCGACACGGACCGTTGCGGCACGCGCCAGCGCAATTGCACCCAGCGCGGCCCACACCGCGCCGATCATCCACAGTCGCTCAACTCTCATGGTGGAATTCCCACAGTTTACTGTGCAGGGCGGCCATCAGATCGCCGCTCGCCGCATAGTGCTCCTGCTCGGTGCTGAGCAAGTCGATGCGCGCGCTCAAAACCTCGAGCCGCGCGCCGAGCAGACGCACCTCCCCGATCGCACCGACGCGGTAAGCCTGCCGCGCGTCCGCCAATTCGCGCTGCGTGGAAATCAGCGCCCGCCGCGACGCCGCCAGGGCCGATTCACTCCCACGCCAATCGACGACCGCCCGTTCGATCTGGCCGAAAATGCTCTGCTGGACCGATTTGAGATTCTCGGCCGCGAGGCGCCGTTCGGCGCGCGCCACGGCAATCTGACCCTGATGCTGATTGAACAGGGGCGGGTGAGTTTTGACCGACAGCGAGTAATGCGATGTCTCCTGACTATCATCGTAGCCGGGTGTGACCTTCACGCCGCTGATCAGACCCTCGGTCGCGGCCTTCAGCTGAAGTTGCGCGGCGTTGTATTCGGCGAGCGCGCGCACGAGCGCCGGCCGATGCAGGAGTGCGAATCGCTCTGCCCGCGCAAGGTCCGCGGGCATGCGCAGCTCGTGAACTATGGCGAAACTGATCCTCACCCCACGCAATGCGCCCACCGGCAGCCCCACCACGACCGCGAGGTGCGCGCGCGCGAGACTCGCCTCGAGCGTGGCCTGATGCTCGCGAAATGCGGCGCGCTCGGCGCTCAGCCGGGCGCCGGTTACTGCGCTCGCCGAGGCCGCACCCAGCCGATAGCGCTCCCCGATTGCGCTCGCAATGGTGCGCTCGAGGCGCGCGTCCTGCCGGTACAGGCTCGTCGCGCGCCGCTGCGCCCACAGGGACAGCAGCGCCCCGTAGACACGCTCGCGCTCATTCCAGGCCACGCTCGCGATGGCCGCGCGCGCCGCCAGAACGTTCTGGCGCGCCGCCCCGATCAGCGCATTCTTGCTGAAGAAATTCTGCACCAGAAAGCTGAAGATCGGCCCCACCGACCAGGGCGTGGGCAGCATTTGCGTGGCATTGAACGCCGTGTGGATGCCGATCTTCGGATTATCGATCTGCTCGGCGATGCGCAGTCGGCCGAGAGCGACCCGGTAGCGCGCGGAAGCGATCTTCAGCTGTGGCCGCTCGAATACCGCGACATAGGTGAGACGGCGAAACCCCCAGCTGTTTCCGGGCGGCAGCCCGAGCGCCACCAGATAGCGCGTCAGGGGCCCGCTGTGCAGGCTACGGGCTGCGAAGCGCCGGGCACCGGCGCGCAGGCTAATCGGTTCCGGACGGAACGGGGCGCAGGAACTGAGCAGGATACACAACGCGGTGCTGAACGTGAGCCGCAGTGCGCCGCGCTGCAAGGCGCCGCGCCTCACAAGCTGCGCCCGCGCCCTCCGTGCACCCCCACACCTCTTCCTTGGCCGCAATTGTAACAACACCGTCCAATGCCCTCTTCACCCGTGGACCGCAGGCACGCCGCGGGATCCATTTGCTGCGTGCGCAGCATAACTCATCGTTGCGACCAATCGAAGCACACCAGTCCCGGGCGGGTGACGGCGCTTGTCACTTCGCTCCACACGTCCTATGGAACGCCCATGTATGGACCCGTCCCCGGTAGCAAGGATTTTCTCAGTTGATGGGCAGATCTGATTGCACCCATGTATTCGGCCTTGCGGTGGGATCGATTAGATCCCGGGCCCTGATGGGTATTTGCCCGCT
>JAKARC010000055.1 GCA_021822385.1 Pseudomonadota bacterium | reverse complement strand
CGCCGAGCGGCGTGAGCCGTCGACCACGAACACGCCGCTCGATTGAAAGCCACAGCGCGCGAGCAGTGCTTCGATCCGCGCCCGCAGGGCCGGATCGGCGAGCGGTGTGAAGCGGTTGAACAGGGGTGCGATCAGCACCGGCGCGGCCCAGCCGAGGGCCAGCATGAGCGCGGCGCCGCCGCCGAACAACCACAACCACCACAGCGCGCCGGCGCGCAGCATGAGCCAGAGCGCCCCGAGCGCAAGCGCGCCGCCGATCACGGCCGTCAACGCAATCTGCAGGAGCAGGTCGGTCAGGAACACGCGCGCGCTTGTGCGATTGAAGCCGAAGCGCGCCTCGAGCCGGAACGTGCGCCAGAGCGACAGCGGCAGATTGATCAGCAGCAGCACCGTGGCCACCGAGGCGATGACAGCCAGTCCCAGCCACGGCTCGGGCCAGCCGCTCGTGCGCCAGAGCGCCTCGAGCCTGGCAATGCCGCCGCCGACGGTCAGGCCGAGCGTGGCGAGCGCATCGAGGAGCGTGGCAATGCGTCCGAGGCGCATCCGGGCGATGGTGTAATCGGCCGCTTTCTGATGCGCCGCGGGGGAGATCTCGCCGGCGAAGGGAGCCGGCACGTGCGCGCGGTGGGCGCGCACGGCGCCGATCTGGCGGCCGGCGAGCCATGTTTCCACCACCGCGCCGGCAACCACGAGCGCGACGAATACGGCCGTGACAGCCGCCATTGCCACCGGCCCTCTAAAACCGCGAGGGCAACAGCCGATGCACCACGCGGGCAATCCCTGGAACTAGCCGCGGACGCAGCAGCCGTGCGTCGTAATGCGCCATGCGCCGATCGTTCTCCTGCAGGCAGGTGCCGAGAAGCCCGTGCAGCGTTACCGGGGGGCCGATGTCCCGGTGCGCCGTGAGCGTGAAGTTCTCGCTCGATGCGGGCGTCCCCCCGCTCAGGCTGCGCGCAGTGCGCACACGTGCGGCAACCTGCTTCAGAATGATCCAGCCGCAGCGCAGACGGAACGCGGGCCGGCGCCACCACGGCAGATCCATGCGCCGCACCTTGACCCAATTAACGAAGAACAAAATGTGGCGCACCTCTTCCTCCATCACCGGTTCGAAGACCTCGACGAGCGCGGCGGGAAACAGGCCCGCCGCACGTGCCAGCGCAAACAGGCCAAAGGCAAAGAACGAATCGAAGCACTCGCCGAAGCCGGCGAAGAGAAAATCGTCCTCGAGATCGCGCGGCACGTAGGCGGCCGGAAACTCTATCGGTATGTGGTAATGCGCCGCCAGCGCCGCGAGCAGACGCGCATGGCGCTGCTCCTCGAAGCCTTGCAGGGCAATGGCGCGCCGCAGCTGCGGATCGGCTTCCAGCGCCGCCGCGGCCGTCACGGTATTGGAGGTGACGTTTTCGGTGGCAACGGCCTCCTGCCAGAAGGGCAGCGCCGTCAGGCGCGCGAGCTCCTCGCGCCCGAGCACCGGCCACGCGATCCGCTCCGGATCGTAGTCGCGGTGCGAGTCCAGGAAAAACTGCGCCAGCAGTTGCTTGTGCTCAGGCGATCCGACGCGGATGGCTGTTGACTCAAAGGCGGCTCGAGCCACGGACATGCTGCAATTCCCTTCTTCCCTCACTCCAATACCAGGATAGCAGCGCCGGGGTGCCAAAGAGAATCTCCCGCATGCGCTTGGTGAGGGAGAGCGCGAGCGCCATCTGCGGATCGATGCCGAGCAGACTGCCGATCCCGATCAGCGTCAGTTCCTGTACGCCGATGCCGGCGGGCACCACGAAAATGAAATTGCGCGCGGCCTGCGTGAGGCTCTCGAGCACGATCGCCGTCTCGAATCCCACCGGATGACCGAGCCAGCGCAGCGCAAGCCACGTCTCCACCGCGCCTGCGGCCAGCCCCGCAACCTGCCAGAGGATCGTGCGCACCCAGCGCGTCCAGTCGCCGATCAGAGCGCGGATCGCCGCATCGAGCGCCGTCCACTTGCCGTTCAGCAGCCGCAGCATCTCCTCGCCGAGCATGCGCACCGCGACGCGCTCCAAGCGCTCGAACAGCGAGCCGTAGTGCAGGAGCGCGGCCAGTGCCACGATCACCGGCAGGAACGCCGCTAGGCCGATCAGCACGGCGTTTTCGGAATGCACCGTGCCGGAGAGGCTGAGCAGACACGTGACGCCGATCAACACGAACAGGTACTGGCTGAACAGTGTCAGCAGGACTTCCGTGGTGACACTCGCGGCGGCGCGTACACCCTCCACACCGCTCGCGGCGAGCAGACGAATGCCCACCAGCTCGCCACCGATGTTGGCGACGGGCAGAAGCCGATTGATCGCCTCGCGCACCGCCGCGATCCAGAACAGCCGGCCGGGCTTGACGCGCTGCGGAATGAGCGCCTGCCAGCCGCGCGAATCGAGCAGAATCGGGAGCGCGTGCAACGGTGCGAGCCACAACAACACCCAGCCGGCGCGTTCGATCGGCGTGAAGATGGCCGTGCCTTCGTAGGCGATCAGCCCGATCAGCAGGGCCAGCCCCGCGAGCAGCGCAATGCGGAACGTGAGTCTCACGCGGCTCGGCAGGGCGCGCCGCCCGCGGGCCGCGCGCCGATCAATGCCCGGAACCCCCCGGTACGGGCGCCCGAGGCGCGCACCGCCGCCTGTACCTTGGGGCTGAGCAGCGCGGCTAATTCATCAGGGTGGCGGTAGGTGAGCATCCCGGGGGTCAGTCCCGTGCGCGTGGCCGGATGCAGATAAATCTCGGTCAGGCCCGCCGGTAATCGCGCGAGGATCTCGAGCAGGCGCGCCTCGTCCATGGCCCCGCTCGCGGCGATGCCGAACACCGTGTCATTGCATGCGGCGCCAGCGGCCTTCAGCCGCGCGCGCATCAGGGCGAGCCAGGGCACGAGCAGCGCGCCGGCGAGCGCGGAACCGGTGCGGCGCGCCATCCACAGCGGTTCGCGCGGCCAGCGCAGCGGCGGCGCGCCGTACTCCGCGCCGATGGCGAGCAGCATGCCGAGCACCGTCGGGTGCACGTGGAAGTGCTTGTGGGCGTTGAGGTGATCGAGCGTGAGGCCGGTTGCGGCGAAGGCCGCGAACTGGGCGCGGATTTCCGCCTCGAGCTGGCGCCTGACGCGTGGCAGGGCAAAGAAGCGCACGCCCTGGCGCGCCATCCGCGCCGCGAAGCGGCCGCTGTCGTCGACCAGCGCCGGAATACGCCGCGGCGGCAGCACCGCATGACCGTCGGCGAGCACGACGTGCAGGCCAACGGCCAATTGCGGCAGCGCGCGCGCGCGGCGCACCGCATCGGCTGCGGCCGGCTCGGCCACCATGAGACTCGCCGCCGAGAGCACCCCATGCCGCGCGGCCTGTTCGATGGCCTCGTTGACCGCCTCGTGCAGACCGAAATCGTCGGCGGTGACGACCAGGCCCTTCAAGCCGGCGAACTCAGGCCTCGTGCGCGTTGAGGAAGCGGAAGAACTCGACTCCCTCGCGCAGACGCCGCTTGGTCATCTCCCAACTGCGCAGCATCTCCCCGGTCAGCTCGGCGATCTTGCGCGGACGGAAATAGAACTGCTTGTAGAACGTTTCGACCGCGTGGTAGATCTCCTTGGCCGGCAGATGCGGGTAGCTGATCGGAGCAAGCTGAATGCCGCGGTCGTTGACCAGGTTGAGATTCTCGTACGCGGCGAGCCAGCCGTTGTCCACCGCCTCCTGGTAGAGCTGCGTACCCGGATAGGGCGCGGCGAGGGAGACCTGGATGGTGTGCGGGTTGATGTCGACGGCGAACTGGATGGTCTCGCGGATCGTGTCGGCCGTCTCCCCGGGCAACCCCAGGATGAAGGTGCCGTGGATGGTGACGCCGAGCTTGCGGCAGTCACTGGTGAAGCGGCGCGCAATATCGGTGCGCAGCCCCTTCCTGATGTTGTGCAGGATCTGATCGTTGCCGGATTCGTAGCCGACCAGCAACAGCCGCAAACCATTGTCCTTCATGATTTTCAGCGTTTCGTACGGCACGTTCGCCTTGGCATTGCACGACCAGGTGACGCCCAGCTTGCCGAGGCCGCGCGCGATCTCCTCGACGCGCGGGCGAAAGTCCGTGAAGGTGTCGTCGTCGAAGAAGATTTCCTTCACCTGCGGCATGTTCTGCTTGATCCAGCGCACCTCGTCGATCACGCTCGCGGCGCTGCGCACGCGATAGCGGTGGCCGCCGACGGTCTGCGGCCACAGACAGAAGGTGCACTTGGAGCGACAGCCGCGGCCGGTGTAGAACGAGACGTAGGGATGCTGCAGATAGCCGATGAAGTAGTTCTCGATAGTCAGGTCGCGCTTGTAGATCGGGGTGACCCACGGCAGGTCGTCCATGTTCTCGATCATCGCGCGCGCGGGATTGTGCTCGATCACGCCATCGGCACGCCGGTAGGACAGTCCCGTGATGTCCTTGAACGGACGCCCTTCGGCGACTTCCTTGCAGGTGTAATCGAATTCCTCGCGGGCCACGAAATCGATGGCGCTCGAGGCGCCGAGCGAGCCGGCCGGATCGACCGCCACCTTGGCGCCCACCATGCCGACCCGCAGGCGTGGATTTTCCTCCTTCAACAGCTCGGCGACCTTGGCGTCGGTCGGGAACGAGGGCGAACTCGTGTGCATGACGACCAGATCGTATTGACGCGCCAAGGGCAGCACGTCGGCCATCGACAGCCCGTCGGCGGGCGCATCGAGCAGGCGGCTCTCGGGCACGAGCGCGGCGGGCTGGGCCAGCCAGGTCGGATACCAGAACGAGCGGATCTCCCGCTTGGCCTGGTAGCGCGAGCCCGCCCCACCATCGAAGCCATCGAAGGAAGGCGGATGCAGAAAGAGGGTTTTCATCATGACTCGACGTCCTCTACAGTAATCGGGCGGGCGGAGCCGTCACGGGCCACCCGGTATCTCTCGTGGCGCCATTGCACCTCGTGCGTCGCGAAGCCCCAGCACCACAGTGCAAAGCCGAGCGCATCGCTCGCCGGCAGCAACCACAGGCGGCGCCACGCGCCGGGCCGGCCGGGCCCCTGCGCGCTGGCTGCGAAATGTAGCATCACACGGGCCGTCGCGGTGGCGATCAGCAGGGCGCCCACCGCGCCAGCTCCACCGCTCAAGGCATAGCTTAGAACCGCAACGGGTACGCTAAAGGTGATACCCAGCGTGAGGTAGCCCGCGGGCCGCACGGCCCGGATGGTGCGCAGCCAGCGCGTCTCATGCTGCAGCAGCGCGCGCCATCCCGGCTCGGCGACCGTCGTGGCCACCACCACGCTCGACAAGACCGTGCGCAGGCCCTGCGCCCGGGTGAGCTGCCCCAGCCGATAGTCATCCGCAAGCTGATCGGCCAGCGCGGCAAATCCCCCGATGGCCTCGAGCGCCGAGCGGCGTAGCGCGATGGTCGCGCCAAAGGCGAAATCCCGCGAGCCGATCAGGGCGGCCACGCGCACCGAGGGCATGAACCAGTCGTTGACGAACACCGCCTCGAGCTCCGAGCACAGGCCAGAGGCGCCCTGCGCGCGGATGGGTCGGCCCCAGTATGGGCAGGTTACAATGCCGACACTGGGGTCGGCCAGAGGTGCGCACACACCGGCCAGATATCCGGGCGGAACCTGCACATCGCTGTCGGCGAGGACCAGATAGTCGTGGCGCGCCGCGCGCATCATGTTCATCAGGTTGCTGACCTTGGCATTGTACCCGTGGCGAGTCGAGTCGACCACGACGGCGATATCGAGCGCCGGAAAGCGTGCGCACAGGGCACGCACGATCGCCAGCGCCGGATCGGCCGGATCCTGCACCCCGAAGACGATTTGCACGCGGGCATCGCATTGTCGGCACAGACTGTCGAGCGCCTCTTCCAGGCCGGGTTCCGCGCCGCAGAGGGGGCGCAACACCGTGATCGGCGGGTGCGACTCCGGCAGCGGCGGAAAACCGTCGTTGCGCGGCCGCCGCACGGCCAGATAGGCTGTGAGCGAGTAGCCGAAGGCCAAAATGGCGAAGAACAGGCCGAGGAGCAGCATGATGCCGTCAAGAAGTGATAGTGAACGTGGACCCGGTTATCATGGTCCATAGGAATCCCTACGCTGCGGACCGATTGATGACCGAGAAAGCCAGAGGGTTTCAATTCCCTGAAGGATGCATAGAGTACACGCTGGAACGTCGAGCGGGGGCAACGGCATGATGGATTGGAACGAAACCTCCCGCGAGATGTTGCCATCGGACGACAGTGTCGCGGGCGGCGAGTCCCTGATTCTGGTCGATGACAGCGATCAGGAGGTGGGTCATGCGAGCCGGGCCCGCTGTCACGAAGGCGCGGGGCTGTTGCATCGGGCCTTCTCGCTATTCATTTTCAATGACAGCGGCGAGGTGCTGATCCAGCAACGCTCTGCGGTCAAGCGGCTCTGGCCGCTATACTGGTCGAACAGCTGCTGCAGTCATCCGCGCCGCACCGAGAGCATGGACGTGGCCATCCACCGGCGGTTGAACGAGGAGCTCGGGCTGGCCTGCGCCCTGCAATTTTTGTTTAAATTCAAGTATCAGGCACAATTTGACGGTGCGGGCGCCGAGCATGAGCTGTGCTCGGTGTTCATCGGGCGATCGAGCGCGCCGGTGCGTGCCGATCCGGCCGAGGTGGCCGCATGGCGGTGGATTGCGCCGGCGGCGCTTGATGCCGAGATGCGCGCGGCCGGTGCGGCGCGCTTCACGCCGTGGTTTACCCAGGAGTGGGCGCGGATCCGGCGGGATCATGAGAAAGCCGTACGCGCGCTGGCGCGCGGCTAGGCGGAACACAGACAACGGCCCCGACGGCGGGGCCGGCCGGCGGCCCGGGCGCCGGTCCTACATCGGGAGAGGAACGTGGGCATTCCATTGATTCAAAAGTACCGGGTCGCCCGTTACATTCTCAGCTGCAAGCTGCGCGGACAGAAGCGTTATCCGTTGGTGTTGATGCTCGAGCCGCTCTTTCAATGCAACCTGGCCTGCGCCGGGTGCGGCAAGATCGATTATCCGAAGGAGATTCTGCAGCAACGCCTCACCGTCGAGCAGGCGATCGGCGCGGTGGAGGAGTGCGGCGCGCCCATGGTCTCCATTCCCGGCGGTGAACCCCTGATCCACAAGGAGATGCCGCAGATCGTCGCGGGCATCGTGGCCCGCAAGCGCTTCGTGTACCTGTGCACGAATGCGATCCTGCTCGCCAAGCACATCGATGAGTATCGTCCCTCGCCGTACCTCACCTTCTCGGTGCATCTCGATGGCAACCGCGAGCGTCACGACGAGTCGGTCTGCCAGGAAGGCGTATTCGACAAGGCGGTCGCGGCCATCCGGCTCGCGCGCGAGAAGGGCTTTCGCGTGACGGTCAACTGCACGCTGTTTCAGAACGAGGATCCGGATGACGTCGCCGATTTCTTCGATACCGCCATGCAGCTCGGCGTCGAGGGCATCACGGTCTCCCCGGGCTACAGCTATCAGCACGCCCCCCGGCAGGACGTATTCCTCGGCCGCAGCGCGAGCAAGGCATTGTTCCGCGGCATTTTCAGCCGTGGGCGTGCCCGGGGCGCGCGCTGGTCGTTCAACCATTCGGCATTGTTCCTGGATTTTCTGGCCGGCAACCAGGCCTATCAGTGCACGCCCTGGAGCACCCCGACGTACAACATCTTCGGCTGGCAGCGCCCCTGTTATCTGCTCACGGGCGAAGGGTATGCGGACAGCTTCCGCGCGCTGATGGCCGACACCGCCTGGGAGCGCTATGGCGTCGGCCGCAATCCACTGTGCAACAACTGCATGGCGCATTGCGGCTACGAGGGTACGGCGGTGGATGACGCGTTTGCCCACCCGTTGAAAGCGCTGTGGCGCTCGCTGCGCGGCCCGCGTGTGACCGGTCCGATGGCCCCGGAGCTGCCGATCCTCTACGACGAGCCGCCGCTGAAGGCGCATGTGCCCGCCGAAGTGACCATTCCGCTCGGCGAGGTTGCACAGGCTGCGAACCGGGAAGGCCGCCGTGTCAGCGGCGCCTGAACTTCCAACGGCTCAATTCGAGCATTGGCGCGCGCACATGGAGGCGGCTCTGGCGCGCCGGCTGCAACCGGCCGAGCGTTGGCCCGAGCGGCTGCACGCGGCCATGCGCTACAGCGTGCTCGGCGGCGGCAAGCGGGTGCGACCGATCCTGCTGCTTGCGACCGCGCGTACGCTGGGACTGCCCGAGGCGCGCGTCGAAGCCGCCGCCTGCGCGCTCGAACTCGTGCACGTCTATTCGCTGGTGCACGATGATCTGCCGGCCATGGACGACGATGATCTGCGCCGCGGCCGGCCGACCTGTCACAAGGCCTTCGACGAGGCCACGGCGCTGCTGGTCGGGGACGCGTTGCAGTCGCTCGCCTTCGAGCTGCTCGCGCGCGATCCGCAGCTGCCGGATTCGGCCGCAGTGCGCGTGCGACTGGTGGGCCTGCTCGCCGAAGCCATCGGCAGTCTCGGCATGGCCGGCGGACAGGCGATTGATCTGCAGTCCGAGGGTCGCCGACTCGACATCGAGCAGATCGAGCGCATGCATGCGCTGAAGACCGGAGCCCTGATCCGCGCCAGCGTCATGATGGGTGCCGCCTGTGTGGCCGATCTCGACCCGCAGCGCGAGCGCGCCCTGGCCGGGTTCGCAGCGCCGATCGGGCTCGCCTTTCAGATCCAGGACGATCTGCTCGATGAGATCGGCGATACCGCCACGCTCGGCAAGGCGGCCCAGTCGGACCGTGAGCGCGGCAAGTCGACCTATCCTTCGATCATCGGTATTGGTGCCTCGCAGGAACGCGTGCGGCACCTCAGCGGACAGGCGCTCGACTCACTCGCGCCCTTTGGCGCGGCCGCCGAGCCGCTGCGGGCGGTGGCCGAGTGGCTGCTCGCGCGCCGTAACTGAATTTTTCCTCCGGGATGCTCATGTCAGATCTGCCCGAGTCCGACGCGGCTTTCCAGGACCAGATCCTGCCGCTGGTATCGCGCACCTTCGCGCTGACCATTCCGCAGCTGCCCGCGGAGCTGTGCACCCCGGTCACGAGCGCCTATCTGCTGTGCCGCATTGCCGACACGATCGAGGACGAACCTGAGATCTCGCCCGCCGAGACGTACAGGCTCCTGCGACGCTTCACGGCCGTGGTGCAGGGCGTGCAGGACGCGCAGCGCTTCAGCGACGAGGTGGTGCCGCAGCTCGGGGCGAGCACGCTCGCCGCCGAGCGTGACCTGGTCGCCAACACCGCGCGCGTGATGCGCGTGGTCGGCAGCTTCGCGCCGCGCCAGCGTGCGGCCATCAGCCGCTGCATCGAGGTAATGGGTCATGGCATGCATCAGTTCCAGCGCACGGCGAGCCTTGCGGGCTTGGCACGCACGAGCGATCTGGATACGTACTGCTACTACGTTGCCGGGATCGTCGGGGAGACGCTGACGGAACTGTTCTGCGCCTACTCGGCGCGCATCGAACGCCACTACCGCCAGCTGTACGCGCTCGCGCCGTCGTTCGGACAGGGTCTGCAGATGACCAACATCCTGAAGGACGTATGGGAGGATCGCGCCCGCGGCGCCTGCTGGCTGCCCCAGGAGGTGTTCAGCCGCCATGGCATCGAGCTCGCCACGCTGACACCCGCTGGGAGCGATGCGCGGTTTCACGCCGGCATCATGGAGCTGGTCGGCGTCGCGCATCGGCATCTGACCAATGCGCTCGCCTTCACGCTGCTCATTCCGACCGATGAAACCGGCATTCGCAAGTTCTGCCTCTGGGCGATCGGGCTTGCGGCCCTGACGCTGCGCAAGATCCAGGACCATCCCGGCTACACCGCCGGCAGCCAGGTGAAGGTGTCGCGCTCGGCCGTGGCGATGACACAGACCCTGACCAACCTCTCGGTGCGCAACGATGCGCTGCTGCAGCGACTGTTCGAGCGGGCGACGCGCGGCCTGCCGCTCGCGGCCGATCCGGTGCCGTTGCGGCCGGCAGGCCTGCCGGCCTTCGACGGTAGCTGCGGGGACGGCGGCGGGGAGTATGGCGAGAGCATGCCCTGTCACGGGGCCGCGCCTTGAGGTTCGGCCCGAGCAGGAACGTACGTTCCGCAACCCCCAGTCGGATCGCCCCCGGCCTGAAGGCACTCATGAATCATGCACTTTGAGCGAACCACCCGCGGTACTGACATGACTTTGACCGGCACGGGGCTCAGCCGATGAGCGAACCGGTTGATCTCGGGGCGCGCGCCGCGCCGCAGACATCCGCGTGGGCGCCGGGCGCGCCCGCGCGGCCGGCCGCGCCGACCGATGCGCTCGAACAGGCCATCCGCGCCGCACGCGAGGCCCTGCTCGGTCTGCAGCAGCCGGATGGCCACTGGGTGTTCGAGCTCGAGGCGGACTGCACCATCCCGGCCGAGTACATCATGATGATGCACTACCTGGATGAGATCGATGCGCCGCTGCAACAGCGCCTGGCTGTTTACCTGCGCTCGCATCAGCAGCCCGAGGGGGGCTGGCCCCTATACACGGGCGGCCACATGGATCTCTCGTGCACCGTCAAGGCGTATTTCGCGCTGAAACTCGCCGGCGACGATCCACAGTCCGAGCACATGCGCCGGGCCCGCGCGGCGGTGCTCGCCGCAGGCGGCGCGGCCCACGCCAACGTGTTCACACGTATCGCGCTCGCGCTGTTTGGCGAGGTGCCGTGGCGGGCCGTGCCGTATATCCCGGTCGAGATCATGCTGCTGCCGCGATGGTTCCCGTTTCATCTCGAGAAGGTGTCCTACTGGTCGCGCACCGTCATGGTGCCGCTGTTCGTCTTGTGCACGCTGAAGCCGGTGGCGCGCAATCCCCACCGGGTGAACATTCGCGAACTGTTCACTGTCCAGCCGCAGGAGGAGCGTCACTACTTCCGCCTACCCGAGCGCGGCCGGTTGTTGGCGCGGGTGTTTTTCACGCTGGATCGGGTTTTCCGCGTGCTCGATCCGCTGATCCCGCGGGCCATGCGTGCCGTGGCGATTCGGCGTGCGGAGCGCTGGACGCTCGAGCGGCTGAACGGCGAGGATGGACTCGGGGCGATCTTCCCGGCCATGGTCAATGCGCTCGAGATGATGGTGCTGCTCGGGTATGCGGCCGATGATCCGCGCCGCGTGACCGCCAAGCGTGCGCTCGAGAAGCTCGTGGTCGAGCAGGGCGATCGGGCCTATTGCCAGCCGTGCGTGTCTCCGATCTGGGATACCGGACTCGCATGCCTCGCGCTGCAGGCGGTGGGTGATGCGCAGAGTCTCTCGAGCGTGCACCGGGCGCTGCTCTGGCAGCAGCCCCGCCAGGTGCTCGATCCCGTCGGGGACTGGCGCGCCAAGCGGCCGGCGCTGCGCAGCGGTGGCTGGGCGTTCCAGTACGGCAATGCCCACTATCCGGACCTCGATGACACGGCGGTGGTGGTCTGGTCGATGCAGGCGGCGCCGGAGAGTGAGCAGTTCGCATACAACATCGAGCGGGCGCTCGACTGGCTGGTCGGCATGCAGAGCGAGGGTGGTGGCTTTGCCGCCTTCGACGCCGACAATACGCACTACAACCTCAACTACATTCCGTTCGCCGATCATGGCGCGCTGCTCGATCCGCCGACCAGCGACGTGACGGCGCGGGTGGTCACGGTGCTCGCTCGCGCCGCCCGGCCGCAGGACCGGGCGGCACTCGAGCGAGCGATCGCCTTCCTGCGTCGCGAGCAGGAAACCGATGGCTCCTGGTTCGGTCGCTGGGGGACGAACTACATTTACGGCACCTGGTCGGTGCTGGTGGCATTTGAGGCGGCCGCCATCGCACCCAGCGATCCGGCCGTCGCCCGCGCCGTCGAGTGGCTGCGCTCGCGCCAGAACGCGGACGGCGGCTGGGGCGAGAGCAACGATAGTTACGATCGACAGCGCTACGGTGACCGTCCGTTCCCAAGCACGCCCTATCAGACGGCCTGGGCGTTGTTGGGGCTGATCAGCGCCGGGCAACGCACCACTGCGGTGGTGCGCCGGGGCATAGAGTTCCTGCTGCGCACCCAGCAGCAGGGTCTGTGGAGCCATCCAAGCTTCACCGCACCGGGCTTTCCGCGGGTGTTCTACCTCAAATACCACGGCTACAGCGCCTACTTCCCCCTGTGGGCGCTCGCAGCCTATCGCCACGGGAGCTAGCCGCCCCTTGGGTCGCGTCGGCATCGTCGCGGCGCTCGCATCCGAGGCGCGTGCATTCGCCGCGGAGGCTCGCATGGGCGCGCGTCGGGGTGAGGTGATTGAGCTCGAGGAGGAGGCGTTGCTCACGGTGAGCGGCATCGGTTGGCAGGCGGCACTGCTTGCCGCGCAACGACTTGCCGCTGCTGGAGCGACCGCACTTGCCAGCGTCGGCACCGCCGGGGGCCTCGATCCCGAGCTGCCGTGTGGCGCGGTCGTGTTGCCGGCGGAGGTTCACGTGCTCGACGGTCCGCCCCGGGTGAGTGATGCGCGCTGGCGCGCCGCGGTGCGGGCGGCACTGCCGCGCGACTGTACGGTGAGTGAGGGGGCGCTCCTCACCAGCCGCGTGCCGATCGGCGCGCGGCTCGACAAAGCGATTGCGTGGCGCGAAACCGGTTGCGTGGCGCTCGACATGGAAAGCGCGGCCGTGGCGCAATTTGCCGCCTCGACAGCGGTCCCGTTCGTGGGCTTGCGGGTGATCGTCGATACCGCCCGCGACGAGTTGCCTGCGGCGGTGCTCGCGGCGAGTGCCGGTGGCGAGCTTGCGATCGGGCGATTGCTGTGGGGTCTGGCGCGCTCGCCACGGGATATTGTGGCGGTGCGGCGGCTCGCCCGCCGGTTTCGCACCGCCTGCGACAGTCTGGCGCGCCTGGGTGAGCCCGGGTTGCCGCCGCGGCGTGCGCTGTGTGGCGGTCCGTGGAGGACGAGAGCGTGAAGGCACTGGTGAGCGGAGCGAGCGGGTTTGTCGGCGCGGCCGTGGCGCGCGTGCTGCTTGCGGCCGGCTGGCAGGTGCGCGCGTTGGTGCGTGCCGGCTCTGACCGGCGCAATCTCAGCGGCCTTGCGCTGGAGACGGTGATCGGTGATCTCACCGACGTGCCGTCACTGTATCGGGCCGTCGACGGGTGCGATGCGCTCTTTCACGTTGCCGCGGACTATCGGCTGTGGGTGCCGGATCCCCAATCGATGTACCAGGCCAATGTCGAGGGTACGCGCAACCTGCTGGCTGCGGCGCGCCGCGCCGGCGTCACGCGCACCGTCTACACCAGCAGCGTAGCGTGCATCGGCTTGCCGGCCGACGGAGGTCTCGGGACCGAAGCGACCCCGGTGTCCCTGGCCGACATGGTCGGTCACTACAAGCGCTCTAAGTTTCTCGC
>JAKARC010000012.1 GCA_021822385.1 Pseudomonadota bacterium | reverse complement strand
TGCGCTGCACGAGCGCGCCAAAGCTGCACCGGTCGAGCCGATGCCGACCCCACTTCCCCGCAAGGCCCCAGCTCGCAAGGCCCCAGCTCGCAAGGCCCCGGCCCGCAAGGCCCCAGCTCGCAAGGCCCCGGCCCGCAAGGCACCGGCCCGCAAGGCCCCGACCCGCAAGGCACCGGCTCGCAAGACCCCGGCTCGCAAGGCACCCGCTCGTCAGGTGGTACACAGCGCGCCGTCACGCAAGCGGACCGCCGGACCCAGGAGAGACGTAAACCGAGGCCAGCGCCGGGCCGTTCGGCGGCGCTGAGCGCGGACACAGCCGCTCGCAGCCCTGTGCCGATCGACGCTGGGCGAACGGGGCCCGCGCAT
This sequence comes from Pseudomonadota bacterium, assembly GCA_021822385.1. GTDB lineage: Bacteria > Pseudomonadota > Gammaproteobacteria > Steroidobacterales > Steroidobacteraceae > 13-2-20CM-66-19. Next base: position 58,220 of record JAKARC010000012.1, on the reverse strand, counting down.
CGCCCTGATCACTGCTGCGCAGCCACCGCAACCCACTCGGCATGCGCTTCGATATCAGTGCCCACGTTGGCGCCCCGTGCGGCAAGCACGCCAGACCGTATTCTGACATCGCGGGCACGCCCCGCGGCCCAAAACCCTTAATCCCCCGTGCCGGCTCGGGCACAATGGGACACCTCATGATCAAACGTACGACAGACCCGTCGCCTCGGCCTGGCGCTGCACCGCGCATCCGGCGCGGCTACTTCGAGTCCCGTCACGGACAGTTGCACGTCCATCAGGCGATACCGGCAGGTGGCGGGTTCGAGGAAGATGTCCCCCTGCTGGCGCTGCACGCGGCGCCTTTCTCGGCTCGCATGTTCACCGGTCTGCTGCCGATCATGGGCAGGACTCGCTCGGCGTTCGCCCCGGATCTGCCTGGATTCGGCGCCTCCGATGCGCCGGCGCCCCTGTCGATCCCCGAGCACGCCGCAGTGATCGGCGAGTTCATCGCAACGATGCGGCTTCGGGAAATCGATGTCCTCGGTTGCGGTCTCGGCGCCCTGGTCGCCCTCGAGCTGGCCGCAGCGCACCCGGCCGTGCGGCGCGTGATCATCGTCGCGCTGCCGATGCGCGATCTGGCCGCGCAACCCCGGTCCGCCGAGACGGCCGAGGCTTATGTTCGCGGCGCTTGGGCCAGCGCGCGCGCGGACTGCGGTTCCGAGGCAGCGCTTGCGAGCGTGTTTGCGGCCTGCGGCGATCGGCTGCTCAACGGGGCGCAGAGTCCGGCCGTGACCACCGCCGAACGGGACTACCCGCTGCGCGAGCGTCTACGCGCGACTCGACAGCCGCTGCTGCTGTTGCACTCGCACGAGTGGCCAGGCGGGGTGCACGAGCCGTTCCAGGAAGTGCCGGCACGATCGCGCCGCGCGCTGCCCGGCACGGTGGCGTTGTTCATTTCGGCGCCCCAGTCGATTGCCGTGCTCATCCAGGATTTCCTCAAGGCCTGAACGATCATGGTCAGTCCCTATATCGAGCAAATTCTCAAGGCGCGTGTCTACGACGTCGCCATAGAATCACCGCTCGATCACGCGCCGCGCCTCTCACGCCGTATCGACAATGACGTGCTGTTGAAGCGCGAGGACCTGCAGCCGGTTTTTTCATTCAAGCTGCGCGGGGCGTACAACCGCATCGCCAAATTGTCCGAGTCGGCCGCCCAGCGCGGCGTGGTGTGCGCCTCGGCCGGCAATCATGCCCAAGGCGTGGCGCTCGCAGCCCGGCGACGCCGGATCAAGGCTGTCATCGTGATGCCGCAGACGACTCCTCGGATCAAGGTCCAGGCGGTCGATGACCTCGGCGGCGAAGTGGTGTTGCACGGCGACGATTACGACACCGCGTTCGAGCACGCGCTCGAGTTGGTCCGTGAGCGCAACATGGTATTCGTGCATCCGTTCGACGACCCCGACGTCATCGCCGGTCAGGGCACCATTGCCGTTGAGCTCGCGCGCCAGACCGGCGGACATCTGGATGCCGTATTCGTGCCCATCGGGGGTGGCGGCCTCATCGGCGGGATGTCCGTTTACCTGAAGTATCTGTATCCGGGTATCCGCATCATCGGGGTGGAACCCGAGGATGCCGCCGGGATGTTCGAGTCGCTGAAAGCTGGCGTGCGCGTGACGCTCGAGAGAGTCGGCCTGTTCGCCGATGGTGTCGCAGTCAAGCGCGTCGGCGAGCAGACCTTCGCGCTGTGCCGTCAGCATGTCGACGAGGTCGTGCTGCTCGACAATGACGAGATCTGCGCGGCCATCCAGGACGTTTTCGAGGATACCCGCTCCATCGTCGAGCCTGCCGGTGCGCTCGCGGTCGCAGGCCTCAAGAAGGTGGTCGCGCGTGAGCACTGGCGGGGCAAGCGGCTCGCCGCCGTCACCAGCGGCGCCAACGTCAACTTCGACCGCCTGCGGTACGTGGCTGAACGCGCCGACCTCGGCGGGGAGCGGGAAGCGTTGCTTGCCGTAACCATAGCGGAACGGCCGGGGAGCTTCCGCCAGTTCTGCGAAATTCTCGGCCGGCGCAGTATCACTGAGTTCAATTATCGCTTTGAGAGCGCGGAAGCCGCGCACGTATTCGTCAGTTTCGGGCTCGCGCACGGGCGCGGCGAGAAAGACAGCGTCGTCCAGGCGTTGCGCGGGGCCGGCTACGCCGTCACCGACATGAGCGAGAACGAGATGGCCAAGCTGCACGTGCGCTACATGATTGGCGGGCGAGCGCGCGGCATTCGCGACGAGCTGCTCTATCGTTTCGAGTTTCCCGAGCGCCCCGGTGCACTGCTGAAGTTCCTCGAGGCCATCGGCTCGCGCTGGAACATCAGTTTGTTCCACTATCGCAACCAGGGCACCGATTACGGCCGCGTCCTGGCGGGGATACAGGTACCGGCCGCAGAGCGCGACGAGTTCCTGCAGCACCTGAACGCGCTGCATTACGAATACGCCGACGAGACCGCCAATCCCGCGTACCGGATGTTTCTCGGGGCGTGAGCAGCGCAGGTCATCCGGGCGGCGGCCGCGCAGCGCTCGATGTGGCTATCCGTGGATGTAGCTCTCGAGCTGCTCGATGGTGTGCTGCTGCTCCTCCATCACCGCTTTGACGAGATCGCCGATCGACACGACGCCGATCACTCCGCCGCCCTCGACCACGGGCAGGTGGCGGATGCGCCGTTCGGTCATCAGCATCATGCAGCGCTGCACGCTGGTCTGCGGGGCCACAGTCACCACTGGGGAACTCATGATGTGCGCGACGGGAGTGTCGGCCGAAGCCCGGCCGAGTAATACCACCTTGCGCGCATAATCACGTTCGGAAACGATGCCGGTCAACGTTGCCCCGCGCATCACGAGGAGGGCGCCGACGCCGTGCTCGGCCATCGCGCGCACCGCCTCGATCACTGGCGCATCCGGCCCGATCGTGAACAGTGCCGGCTGTTTGCTCTGGAGCAGGTGACGTACGGTAATCATCTCACCCTCCTCTCGGACACGCCGCGGCGTGCCGCACGTGGACTTCACCGCCGAGAGTACCCCTACCGCGGCGCCGCGACCACTGTCAGCGTGACACCGGCCGTGGTCCGGATCGCACTCCATGCAATGGGCGTCGTACTCGCAGGTAGACGCATTGCCTGGGCAAAGACAGGTGGCCTCGGCGCGGCACCCGGAACATCGGTCTGCCGTACCGCCGCAATCCGCACGATCCGCAGGTTCAGGGCCCTCGCGAGCGTCGCCGCCGCCTGGTGAGCGTGCTGAGCCGCCCGGGCCAGTGCGCGCAACCGAGCCGCCTGGGGGTCGCGCAATACAAAGCGTAGGTTACGTTCAAGGTTCGCGCCCGCGGCGGTCGCCGCGTCGATGACGCGGGCAACACGCGCGAGATTATCCAGCCGGATACGCACATCGTTGTTCACGATGTACCCCGTGAGCCTCGGCGGACGACCATCGCTGAAGTACTGATACTGAGGCGCAACGGAGTAGTTCGAGGTCGTCAGCTGCGCGCGGCGACCGGCAACGTGGCGCACGGCCGCCAGCACTCTGCTCACCCGGGCGGCATTGCCGGCGGCGGCGCCTTGCAGGTGCGGCGATTCTGTCCGTACACCGACTTCGAGGTAGGCGCGATCGGGCATTTGCGCAACCGTCGCCATGGCGGTCACGCGCACTGTCGTCAAGGGAGCAGCCGGCCCTCTGACGCCCGCCCACGCGAGCGCCGGCGCCGCAGCAAGGCCCAGCAGGATCATGCAACGCATCGTTCAGCCTCCATTGAGATGGGGTCCCCGCCCGTGCACGCACTCATCCAAGCAGACGTTCGCGCCGGTAAAGACGCCCGGCCAGCTGAACGAGCACCGCGCCGAGCGCCAGACTCACGCCCACCGAGATCGCAACCTCACCCCCCGGCAGGGGTTGACCGCGCAGCAGGCCCATGATGATGAAGTGCTGACTGAGGGAAGGAACCGCCATCAGCGCCGGGCGCGGCGCGAGTCCCAGAATATTGGCAAAAATGAGCGGCAGGGTCGGCACCAGCAGCACCAGTCCGACATAAGTCTGCGCTTCACGGTAGCTGCGCGTGTAGGAGGCGACAAGAATCATCAGTGCTGCACCGGCAGGAATGAGCGGCATGCAGCCGAGCACGATGCCGGCCGCCACAGCGGGGCCGAAGTTGGCACTCATGCCGAGCCGCGCCAAACCGACATGCGGCAGCGTGATCGCAAAGACCGTGACCGTCAGCACCAACGCTACGAGCATCATGGCGCAGGCGGCCAGCAATTTGCCGTAGACCAGCTGCTCGCGTGCGACCGGCACCGTCAGGAGCGGTTCAAGCGTACCGCGCTCGCGCTCCCCGGCGGTGGTATCGATGGCGATGTACAGCCCACTCATCAACATCGTGAACAGGATAGCGTAACTCAGGATGCCGAGCGTCAGCGCCGCCCGGCTCTGCGGGGTCGAGGTATCGATCAGGTGCATTGCAATGGGCGTGAGCAGCTGCGGGTCGAGTCCGCGCACGACCAATCGCAGCCGCGCGATCGTGCCGCTGTAGAGTGCGATCAGTGAACTCAGGCGCGCCACCTTGCCCTGCACGCTGCGGTTCGATTCATTGGCGTACAGGCGCAGCGGTGCCGGCTCTCCGGCCATCAGCCGCGCCCCGAAGTCACGCGGGATATAGAGCAGTGGCCCCTGCGCATGCGCGACCAGGCGGCGCGCGCGTTCACGGTCGGTATTGACCGTCGTGATTTCAACCTGGTATTGCCGCAGAAATCCCAGCAGTCGCGGCGCACGGTCAGCGTGGGCCACGCTGAGCATGATGGGTCCGGTATTTTCGGTGCCGCTGTGGCGGATGGCGAGCGAAATCACCGTGCCAATCAACGCCGGTATCAGCAGCGGTCCGACGATGAGCGTCGTGAACAAGGAGCGGCGGTCGCGCAGCGTCTCGCGGACCTCCTTGCCGAAGACGCGCCAGATCGCTCTCATGGTGCGCTGCCCCGGTCGCTCGAGTCGATCAGCCGGACGAACGCCTCCTCGAGGGACGCGGTTGCGGCGCGGGCTTTGAGCGCCTCAGGCTCGCCTTGGGCGACGACGCGGCCGCCGGCGATGATGATCACCTCGTCACATAGCGCCGCCACTTCCTGCATGACATGGCTCGAGAACAAAATGCAATGACCCGCGTCGCGCAACTGTCCGAGCAGCCGGCGCAGAGTGCGCACAGCCATCACATCGAGGCCGTTGGTCGGCTCATCGAGCAGCACGTTGCGCGGCTGATGTACGAGCGCGCGCGCGAGCGCAGTCTTGACGCGCTCGCCCTGGGAAAACCCCTTGGCCGGACGATCCGCAAACGCCGTCATCTCGAGCCGCGTGATCAACTCCGCCGCGCGCGCGCGCCGAACGTCGCGCTCGAGCCCGTGCAATGCGCCGAAGTACTCGATGTTCTCGCGCGCCGTCAGGTTCGGATAGACCCCGGCGCCGTGCGCGAGCACTCCCATGCGTCGCCGGGCCTCGAGCGGCTCGGCGAGCACGCTCACGCCGTCGATCCAGGCCTCGCCGCCATCGGGGGTCAACACGGTATAGAGGATGCGCAAGGTTGTCGACTTACCTGCGCCGTTCGGACCGAGCAGCCCGGTAATGCGACCGTCAGCGGCCCGCAAGGACACGCCATCGATCGCGCTCAGCGCGCCGAAACGTTTGCTGAGTTCCCGTGCCTCGATCATATCGGTGGCGCGCTCAGGGTCCAGGTCCGTTCAGGGTGAGAAAGAACGGCATCGGCCGCGCTGCACGAATGCACGAGAGGTTCAGACCTACCACCGAGGCGCGCTGCACGAATTGCGCCATCACCTGGTCCATGCAGGGATCCATCAGTTGGCCATGCCCACCGTCCGGCACCACCACATTCACGCTGTTCGGGTAGCCGCGCGCAGCCAGCCGTGCGTAGCGCGGGGGGGTAATCGGATCATTGCCGCCCGAGAGCAGCAGCACGGGCACGGTCGAGTGCAACGGAGCATGGAAGTTCGGGCCCACGGGACCTTTGGGCCAGAGTTTGCAGACGGTCTGAAGTTCGCGCAGCGGCGCCGTGCCGAGAAAGGTTCGGCGCATCGCCGCGCGCTGAGCCGCGGTGACGTGATAAAAAGGTACGTCCTCGGAGCAGATTACGGTGTTGTTCATGCCGGCGGCAATCGCGTGGCTGTACACCCGATCGATGAACAGGAATTGCCCCGCAAGCGGCCCGTAATTCCCGGCGGCTGCCGCCTGCAGATCAAGCGGCAGAAGCGCCGCGAGCGCCGGAGTATAGCTGGCCAGACGCAGCACCTGCCCGAGCTGATAGAGCCCCAGGCGCAGTGCGACCGGCGTACCGCGGGTCGGATCCGGCACGGTCACCCGCACCGGATGGGCCTGCAGAGCGGACATGACATGATGATAGGTCACGAGCGGGTTGCCGAAATGGGCGTGACAGGCCGGCGCTGCAGCGCACTCGGCGAAAATTCGATCGACGGCTCGTTGCGCACTGAGAGCGCTCAGGGCGCCGATCGGCACCTGCGGCGGCACGACGCCATCGAGAATCATGCTGCGCACGTGCTGTGGGAAACGGCGTAGATATTCCTGCGCCACCACGGTGCCGTAGGACGATCCATAGAGGTTGATCTTGCGGTAGCCGAGGGCAATACGCACGCGGTTCAAATCGCCGACGGCCAGATCCGTCGTGTAATCGCGCACGTGCGCATGCCGGCGCAGCGCACGCAGACACTGCTCGGTCGCCGCGACGATCTCGGCTCGGGTCGGCGCCCCCCACTGATGCGCTGTGCGCTGCCGCGTTGCCGGACAGTTGAGCGCGTTGGAACCCCCGGTGCCGCGCTGATCGACCAGAACGATGTCGCGGTCACGATGGATCAAGGCGAACGCACTCGCGACGCCGGCATAGAACGTGGTGGCGGCCTCACCCGGCCCACCGGCCAGAACGAACAGCGGGTCAGGGCGCGGCACGGTGCGCACGGCCGGCACCACGGCGATGGCAAGATCGATCGTGCGGCCGTGCGGATGGGCCGGATTCTGCAGCACCGGCAGCCGGCCGCACTCGGCCTTCACCAGCATCAGATCGCCGCTCGAGCGCAGTTCGCACGGCGCCAGTGCAATATGCGCGGCGACCGGGGCCGCACCCCACAGAACACTTGCGCCGATCAGAGCCCGGCCCAGATTTCGCGCTACACCTCGCACCACACCCGGCATCATAATGTACTCGGGCGAACTGGGCCGCGCCGTTTGGGCCGGACCGCGGCCTGCACTACACTATACGCATGAGATTTACCCAGTCCTTCGAAGTCATCGTCATCGGTGGCGGCCATGCCGGCACGGAGGCTGCGCTCGCGGCCGCGCGCATGGGCGCGAGCACGCTGCTGCTGACGCACAACGTCGAGACGCTCGGACAGATGAGCTGCAACCCCGCGATCGGCGGCATCGGCAAGGGCCACCTGGTGCGGGAGATCGACGCGCTCGGGGGTGCGATGGCCCGCGCGGCCGATCGTGCCGGAATTCAGTTCCGCATACTGAACGGCAGCAAGGGTCCGGCGGTGCGTGCCACGCGTGCGCAGGCCGACCGGCTACTGTACAAACAGGCGATCCGCGCGCAGATCGAGTCCGAACCGCGTCTTGCGGTGTTTCAGCAGGAGGTAACGGATCTCATGCTCGCGGGCGATGCGGTCCGCGCGGTGGTCACTGCAACCGGAATCGTCTTCGCCGCGCCTTGCGTGGTACTCACAGCCGGAACGTTCCTCGGTGGTCGCATCCATGTCGGACTCGACAGCCACGCCGGCGGCCGGGCCGGAGAAGCGGCCTCGAATCGTCTCTCGCAGCGTTTGCGGGAGCTCGCGCTGCGGACCGGCCGGCTCAAGACCGGTACGCCACCGCGTCTGGACGGGCGTACGATCGACTACAGCGTCATGCCCGAGCAGCACAGCGATCAGCCGCTGCCGGTCTTCTCCTTTCTCGGACGCCCGGGCGAGCATCCGCGGCAAGTGCCCTGCCATATCACCCATACCACCGAGCATACCCACGCCATAATCCGTGCGGCCACCGACCGTTCACCGATGTTCACCGGGGCCATCGAGGGAGTGGGGCCACGCTACTGTCCATCAATCGAGGACAAGGTGGTGCGATTTCCCGACCGCACTTCGCATCAGATCTTCGTCGAGCCGGAGGGGCTGACGACGCACGAGATCTACCCCAATGGCATCTCGACCAGCCTGCCGTTCGACGTGCAGATCGCGCTGATACACAGCATTCCCGGCTTTCAAAACGCGCATGTCACCCGGCCGGGATATGCCATCGAATACGACTTCTTCGATCCGCGCGATCTGCGACCCTCGCTTGAGTCGCGCGCCGTGCGCGGTTTGTATTTTGCCGGCCAGATCAATGGCACGACCGGCTACGAGGAGGCTGCGGCGCAGGGTCTGCTCGCCGGCATCAATGCGGCGCGCGCGACCCGCGGGCAAGAGCCCTGGATTCCCGGGCGCAGCGACGGCTATCTCGGTGTGCTGATCGATGACCTGGTGACGCGCGGAACGCGCGAGCCCTATCGCATGTTCACCAGCCGGGCCGAGCATCGTCTGTTACTGCGCGAAGACAACGCCGACACCCGGCTGACACCCATCGGCCGCGACATGGGTCTGATCGATGATGAACGCTGGCGTCTCTTCGAAGCCAAGCAGCGGCGCGTCGAGTACGAGGTCGCGCGTCTTCGGTCCGTCAGGCTGCACCCCACCAGCCTCGATGCCGACTGGTGCGCACGCGTGCTCGGCGGCGCGCTGGCGCGCGACGTATCGGCGTTCGAGCTGCTACGGCGGCCCGAGGTTGCCTACCCGGCGTTGCTCGAGGTTGCCGGACCCGACCCGGCGGCGACGGAGGAATTTGCCGATGATCGGATTGCATCCCAAGTGAGCGTGCAGGTGGAAGCGCTGGCGAAGTACGCCGGCTACATCGAGCGTCAGCTGGAGGAGATCGAACGGCAGCGACGCAACGAGCAGACGCGGTTGCCCGAGGATATCGACTACGCGCAGATCGCAGGTCTATCGCACGAAGTGCGCGCGCGACTGACCGAATATCGGCCAGCGACGCTTGGACAGGCCGGCCGCGTGCCCGGTGTCACTCCCGCCGCAGTTACATTGCTCCTGGTGCATCTGAAGAAACGCGCCCACGGCGCCGCAGCGCGCGTCGCATGAGCGCCTTTCTCGATCGACTCGCGCGCAGCTGGGCACGCAATGACTCGCTACTGTGCATCGGCCTTGATCCGGAACTGGAGCGATTCCCCGCGCACATCGCCGCGCATGCCTCGCCGATCTTTCACTTCAACAAGGCAATCATCGACGCCACCGCCGATCTCGCCTGCGCGTACAAGCCGCAGTTCGCTCACTACGCGGCCTACGAAGCCGAGGATCAGCTGCAGCGTACCATCGAATACATTCACAGCTCTTATCCGGACGTGCCAGTGATCCTCGACGCCAAACGCGGCGATGTCGGCAATACCGCCGAGCGTTATGCGATCGAAGCATTCGAGCGTTACGAGGCCGACGCAGTCACGGTCAATCCCTATCTGGGCGGAGATTCGCTCGAGCCCTTTTTCAAGCGCGCAGACCGTGGTGTCATCGTGCTGTGCCGCACGTCGAATCCGGGTGCCCGGGACCTGCAGGATCTCAGCGTCGATGCTGCCGGCCGACGGCTCTTTCACGTCGTTGCCGAGCGTGCGGCGCGTGAATGGAACGGTCGCGGCAACTGCCTGCTCGTGGTCGGGGCGACTTATCCACGCGAGCTCGCCGAAGTGCGCGCGCTGGTCGGCGAGATGCCGCTGCTCGTGCCCGGCGTTGGCGCACAGGGCGGAGATGTCGCCGCAGCCGTGCGCAACGGCCAGACCACCGCGGGAACGGGTCTGATCATCAGCTCCTCGCGCGGGATCCTCTACGCCTCGAGCGGTGATGATTTCGCCGCGGCGGCGCGCGCCGCCGCGGCCGAATTACGCGCCCAGATCAACCTGCACCGAATGCACCCGGTCCGCTGAGCAGCAGCGGAGTTCACTTGCGCCAGTAGGTGCGGGTGAACAGCACGATGACGCTGAAGATCTCCAGGCGCCCGAGCAACATGGCGATGGTGCAGATCCAGATCTGCGGCGTGCTGAGTCCATGCAGGCTCCAGGCGGCCCGACCCGGCAAGCCATAGGCAGTATTGTTGATACAGGCCACGATTACCCGGAACGCGGGCGAGAAGCCGATACCGGTGAGCAGCATCGCGAACAGCAGCAGCGCGACCGCCATGAAATATAGAAAAATGAAAGCCAGAACCGCATCGGCGATCCGCTCCGGGATGGGCCGTCCGCCGATGCGCACCGGCGCCACACTGTTTGGATGAACCAGCTGCTTCAGCTCACGCCCCGACTGTCGGGTCAACACCAGGGTACGGAACATCTTGATGCCGCCGCCTGTCGTGCCGGTACTACATACGATGCCGGAGAGAAACAGCATCCAGATGGGTGCGAACACGGGCCAGCGGCTGAAGCCGTCACGCACGGTCACCCAGCCGGTCGTGGTTGCCATGGACACGACATTGAAGGCGGCATAGCGCAGCGAGGTGTTGAAGTTCGGATAGATGCCGTCGATCGCCAGCAGCACCGCGATGCCGAGGACGCTCACCGAGAGCACCACCGCCATGGCCTTGAACTCCGGGTCGTGACGGTAGGGCTTCAGCGTCAGGCGGCGCAAGGCCACGAAGTGGCGGGTGAAATTCATCGACGCCGCCAGCATCAGCACCATCAGCACCACATCCACCGCCGCGGAGTGGAAGTAGCCGATACTGGCATCGTGGGTCGTAAAGCCGCCGAGCGACACCGCCGAGAACGCGGTGCAGATCGCGTCGAACCAGTTCATGCCGCTCACGCGCAACCCGGCGATGCCCGCTACGGTCAGCAGCACGTAGACAAGCCAGACCGAGCGTGCGGCTTCGGTGATGCGCGGCTCGAGCTTCTGATCCTTCACCGGACCGGGAGCATCCGCGTTATAGAGCTGCATGCCGCCGATTCCAAGCAGCGGCATGACGCCCATCGCCACCACAATCACCGCCAGCCCGCCGACCCAGATGAGCGAGCACCGCCAGAAGTTCAATGATGGCGCGAGCGAGCCTAAGCCGGTGAGCACCGTGGAGCCGGTGGTCGTCAGACCCGACATCGTCTCGAACAACGCGCGCGTGAACGTGAGACCGGGGATCGCGAGCAACAACGGCAGAGTGGCGAAGACAGCAATGAGTATCCAGCCGAACGTCATCAGCATGAAGCCGTCGCGCGCCTTCAGCTCGCGCCGATAACGAAACGTGAGTGCCGCCACCGCAGTACCCACGCACACCGTCAACGCGGCACAGATGAGGAACATCGGCCACAGTCCGTCCCCGGTGGCGAGCGAGCAGGCGATCGGCAGCGCGTAGACCAGGCCGAATACGGACAGGATCAGCCCCAGGAAGTAGAGGATACCGAGCATGTCGCCGCGACTACGGAGCGACTCGGGTAAGAAGCCGCTCGACCGTATCGATGTGGCGCCGGTCGGCGAGGAACAGGAGCAGATGGTCGTTCGACTGAATACGGGTGTCGTGATGAGCCATGATCACCTCCTCGCCACGTACGATCGCGCCGATTGCAGCCCCTTCCGGCAACTCGATTTCCGCGACCGTGCGCCCGATGACACGGGAGTTTTGCTCATCGCCGCGCGCGACCGCCTCGATTGCCTCGGCGGAGCCGCGCCGCAGCGAATGGACCCGCACCACGTCGCCCCGCCGCACGTGCGCGAGCAGCGAACCGATGGTGATGTTCTGCGGTGCCACTGCCACATCGATGCTGCTCTCGACGAGTTCGGCGTACGACGGTGTATTCACCAGCGCCATGACCCGGCCGGCACCCAGCCGCTTGGCGAGCATGGCCGACAGGATATTGGCTTCCTCGGAATTGGTCACCGCCGCGAACACATCGGTGCTGTCGATGTTCTCCTCGATGAGCAGCTGCTCGTCGGCACCGTCACCCGCGAGCACGATGGTATTCTCGAGCTCTTCGGAAACCTGCCGTGCACGTTCCGAATCATGTTCGATCAACTTGACCTGCGCCGAGCCCTCGAGCGCGCGCGCGAGCAGCCGTCCAATGTTGCCGCCACCGGCGATGAGCACGCGCCGCACCCGCGATCCGTCGGTGCGCAGCTCGCCAATGACGCTGCGGACGTCGTCGCGGGCAGCGAGAAAAAACACCTCGTCATCGGCCTGGATGATGGTGTCGCCATCGGGAATCACATGCCGCCCGTCGCGGTAGATCGCCACCACGCGTACCTGCACCTGATCGAGGTGCTCGGCAAGCACGCGCACCGCATGCCCGACCCGCGGGCCACGCTGCTCGGCGCGCACACCCGCCAGGCACACCTTGCCGGCCGCGAAATCGAGCACCTGTAAGGCCCCGGGATGCTGGATCAGCCGCTCCAGATATCCGGTGACGAGCTGCTCGGGGCTGATGAACAAATCAACGGCGATCGCGTGTTCGCCGAACAGCTGCGGTCGCGCGGTGTACTCGGGAGAACGGATGCGCGCGATCTTGGTCGGCGTGCGAAAGAGGCGAAATGCCACTTCGCAGGCCATCATATTGACCTCGTCGCTGGTGGTCAGCGCGATGAGCAGGTCGGCCTCGTCGGCGCCGGCCGCCTCGAGCACATTGGGGTGAGCGGCGTTACCGGCAACGGTATGCACGTCGAGGCGGTCCTGGATGTCGCGCAGCACCGCTTCGTCGATATCGACCAACGTCACGTCGTTGGCTTCTTCGCGCGAGAAATGCCGCGCCACGGTGCGGCCCACCTGACCTGCGCCGAGAATGAGAATCTTCATAGGGGTTCGAGGTTCGCGTACTGCATTACCAGCCACTTGGTGCCCTGGCGCTCGAAGTTCACCTGCACGCGCGCCTGCGGTCCACTGCCTTCGAGGTTGAGGATGACGCCCTCGCCGAACTTGCCGTGGCGGACACGCGCCCCGAGCCGCATGCCCGGGGCCGCAGGCTCGGCGTGGCTGCTCCTGCCTGGATACCCGGTACGCCGGTACGAGACGGCGCCATGGACGCCCCCGTCCTCGGCGAAGCGTCCCGCCGCAACCGGACGGCTGACTTGTATGCGCGGGCGAATCTCCTCGATCAGCTCCTCCGGGGTCTCCTTGATGAAGCGCGACGGCTGGCTGAAATTGTCGATGCCGTGCAGGCGTCGTTGTTCCGCATAGGTCAGGTACAGCTGCCGCATCGCTCGCGTCATGCCCACATAACAGAGTCGGCGCTCCTCCTCGAGTCCCTCGAGAGTGCCGATCGAGCGTTGGTGCGGGAACAACCCATCTTCCATGCCGCACAGAAACACGATGGGGAACTCCAGGCCCTTGGCGGTATGCAGCGTCATCATCTGCACGCTGTCCTCCCACGCGTCGGCCTGCCCGTCACCGGATTCGAGTGTCACGTGGGCGAGAAACGCCTCGAGTGGCGGCAGATCGGTGTCGGAACGCTCGGCGCCAAAGCCGCGCGCGGCGCTGACCAGCTCCTCGAGGTTCTCGGCACGGGCTTCGCCCCGCTCGGCTTTGTCGCGCTGATGGAATTCGATCAATCCGGTCGCGGCAAGCATGCGATCGACCTGCTCGTGCAGGTCGAGGCCGTGGATTTCCGCGGTAAGCCGCTCGATCAGCTCGAGGAAGCCGCGCATCGCGGTCGATGCGCGTGCGCCGAGCGCCTCGCCGAGACACGCTTGCGTGGCTTCCCACAGCGAGCTGCCGGTCACCCGCGCCGCGGCGCGCACGGTCTCGAGGCTCTTTGCTCCGATGCCTCGCGTCGGCAGATTGACTACGCGCTCGAACGAGGCGTCATCGCTCCGATTGACGAGCAGGCGCAGGTATGCGAGCGCATCCTTGATCTCGGCCCGCTCGAAGAAGCGCAAGCCCCCGTACACGCGGTAGGGTACGCGGGTGGCGAGAAAAATTTCCTCGAACACGCGCGATTGCGCGTTCGAGCGATAAAGAACGGCGATATCGCGGTGGACACCGCCGCGTGTGACATGCTCGCGGATACGTTGGCAGACGAATTCAGCCTCGTCGCGCTCGTTGAAGGCAGCGTACAGTCGGATCGGCTCACCTTGGGCTCCGCTCGTCCAGAGCGTCTTGCCGAGCCGACCGGCATTGTTGGCGATCAACCCGTTCGCGGCGGCGAGGATCGCCCCCGTGGAGCGATAATTCTGCTCCAGGCGGAACAATTGCGCCGCAGGGAAATCTCGCCCGAATTGCTGCAGATTTTCCACGCGTGCTCCGCGCCAGCCATACACCGACTGGTCGTCGTCGCCGACGACGAACGGACAGGACTGCGAACCGACCAGCAGCTTAAGCCAGGCGTACTGGATGGAATTGGTGTCCTGGAATTCGTCGACGAGCACGTGGCGGAACCGTTGCCGATAATGTTGCAGGACCGCAGGCTGGTCGCGCCACAGCTCGAAAGAGCGCAGCAGGAGCTCCGCGAAATCGACCACGCCGCTGCGGGCGCAGGCCGCCTCGTACAGTCCGTACAGCCGGATCATCTGCGCGCGCGTCGGATCATTGCCCGATTTCAGCCCCTGCGGCCGGTGGCCGGCATCCTTGTTCGTATTGATGAACCATTGGATCTCCCGCGGCACCCAGCGCGTTTCATCGAGCTGCTCGGCCTTGAGCAGCTTCTTGATCAAGCGTTGCTGGTCTTCGGCGTCGATGATCTGGAAGCTCTCGATCAGGCCGGCCTCGCGCCAGTGTCGTCGCAGCAGCCGGTGCGCGATGCCATGGAACGTGCCGATCCACAACACCCCCGGTGCGATGCCTAGCAGGCGCTCGACCCGCGTGCGCATCTCGCCTGCAGCCTTGTTGGTGAACGTCACCGCCAGAATCGATTGCGGCGAGACCTGATGCGTGCCGATCAGCCAGGCGATACGGTGGGTCAGCACACGCGTCTTGCCGCTGCCGGCGCCGGCCAGCACCAGCGCGGGAGCAAGCGGTGCGGTTACAGCTGCGCGCTGAGCCGCGTTCAAAGGGTCGAGGATCGGATCGGCAGTCATGGGCTGGGCATTCTACTACCAGGCGTTGCGCAACTCGCGCAGCCGGCAAAAGACCACGCGCGCATCCGGCCGCGCGCCGAGATCCGGATATGCTGCGCGCAGCCGCTCGATGAGTGTCGGGCTGTCAAGCCGCAGAAAGGTGTTGATCTGCCGCTCCTCGGCGAGAGTGGTCACGGGCATCTCGGCCGAGTCACTTCCGCTCACGGTCGCAAGCAACGCGTTCGCCGCCTCGTTGTCCGGCTCGCGATCGAGCGTAAAAGCGAGATTGCGCGCAAGATACTCGTGTCCCGGATAGATCCGCGTCTCGCCCGGCAGGCGGGCCAGAATGCGGCTGAAAGTCTCATAGAGGCGCAGCGGGTCGCCGCCATGGTGGCAATTGCCGGCCCCGGCGTTGAACAGCGTATCGCCGCTGAAGAGCGCCGGCTGCTCGCCGTGCGCGAGTATGCACACGTGTGCAAGCGTATGGCCGGGGGTATCCAGGCATTCCAGTTCGAGCCGCCCGACACGAATCCGATCACCGGCTGCCAGGCCGCGATCGACACCCTCGATCGACGCGGCGGCATGTGCCAGCAGCTGTGCGCCCGTGGCTCGCACCAGAGCAGCGTTGCCGCCGGTATGATCGCGGTGCTCGTGGGTATTCAGGATCTGCGTGATAGTCCAGCCGCGCGCGTGCGCCGCGGCCAGGCACAGCCGCCATTCGAGCGGGTCGACGACGAGCGCTTCGCCGCTGTCGGGGCACGCCACCAGATAGTGGAAGTTGCGGTAGGCGTTCCCGGTCCAGATGCGCTCGATCAGCATCGCTCGAGCATACCCGATCGGCACGGGCATCGGGCCGGCGCACAACGGCGCGGATCGCACGAATTTGCCGCCGCTGCCCGCGACTACCCCCGTGCGCGTCCCGCCGCGGCCGGTGCCGGGGCTAAACCGGCGCGATCGGCCCGGCCGCCCGCAGCGATCCGGTGCCAGGCTCGGCGACTCTGAGGGTGCACAGGCCCGCGATCAGGAGGCTGAGTCCGCCGAGCACCAGGCCGTACACGGGCTGGTTGCCGAAGAACGCGTGCAGCAGCACACCGAGCACGCTGGCCGCCAGGATTTGCGGTATGGTGATGAAGAAATTGAACATCCCCATGTACACACCCATTTTCCCGGCCGGCAGGTTGTCCGCAAGCAGCGTGTAGGGAAGCGACAGGATCGATGCCCAGCCGAAGCCGACCCCGAGCATCGACAGCAGCAGCCAGTCGGGATTGCGGATCCACAGGAAGGAAATCAGTCCGAGTGCCGCCGCCGCGAGATTGATCACGTGGCTCCAGCGCAGACCCGCGGCCCGCACCATCAGCGGGATGACGAGGGCTGCGAGTACGGCAAATCCGCTGTAGGCACCGGCGAGAACATCCGCCCAGTTCGCGCCGGCGTTATACGCCGCAGATAGAGGATTGCTGCTGCCGAACTGTACCGCAGCGACCGTGGGCGTCGCATACAGCCACAGCGCAAACATGGCGAACCAGGAGAAAAATTGCACCCATGCGAGCCGACGCATCGGTCCGGGCATGCCGTAAAGGTCGGTCATGACCTGCCGTATCATGCCCGTGGAACGTGTGCGGCTCAGCCATAAATACAGGACGCCGGCCGCGCCGAGGCCACCGGCGAGCAGGTACAACTGCCATCCGAACGCGAACTGCCAGATCACAAATACGCCGGCGGCACCTGCAGCGAGCATTGCCAGCCCCGGCCGCCAGGCCCGAGACACATCGGCATCCACGTGTGCCGGTAACGAATCGCTGAAACCATGCAGCCGCTCGGGCGGATATTCGCGGGTAGTGAAAACGGTCCATGCCACGGCGATGAGCATTACCGCACCCCCGGCATAGAATGCGATGCGCACGGTAGCCGGGATCTGTCCGGCCGGCGCCACATTGGCAACGCCGATGCGAGCCAGCACCCACGGCAGGATCGAGGAGAGCACGCCGCCGATGCCGATGAAGAAGCTCTGCAACGCAAATCCCGTCGGCCGCTGCGATGTCGGCAGCTGATCGGCGACGAAGGCGCGGAACGGTTCCATCGAGATGTTCACCGATGCGTTCATCACCCACAGCATCACCGCCGCCACCCACAGCGCTGGCGAATTCGGCATCGCCACCAGAGCCAGTGTCGTCAACACCGCGCCGATGAAGAAATACGGGCGTCGCCGCCCGAATCGGCCCCAGGTGTGATCAGAGGCGTAGCCGATGAGCGGCTGTACGAGCAGACCCGTGATTGGTGCCGCCACCCACAGGAGTGGAATCTGCTGGATGTCGGCCCCCAGGGTCTGAAAGATGCGACTGACATTGGCGGTCTGCAGCCCGAAGGCGAATTGAATGCCGAGAAACCCGATCGACATGTTCCAGATCTGCCGGAACGACAACTCGGGCTTGTGGCTCATGGAGCGGCGCGCCCCGGGAGCGGCGCAATGCGCAGCACATCGATCTGCGCGCTGTCGAGCGGGCCTGTGACCCCGCCTGCCCCGCCGGTGTAGTAGGCGTAATGCACCAGATTGCTCATGTTGAACCCGTCGGCAAGACCGAAAGTGCAGCGCGCGCCGGCGCGAGCGTGGAAGTGGACCGTTGTGGATGCCTGCACACCGTCGCTCTGCGGCATGACCAGCGGTCGGATCCTCGCGGCCGCGTGGCCGCAGCGGACGCTCAGGCGCCGCACGGCCGCCGTGATCCCGGTGCTGATTGGACCATTGGGATTGTCGTAATCCAGCCAGGCGAGGTACGCACCCGAGCGCGGTGCAATCCACTGCCGTGGCCATGGCGAAATCACGGTGCTCACCGGCCCAACACACCGCGCCGGACTGTGCAGAGACTGAAGGCCGGCGGGCCCGATGGCCGTCACACTGAAGCATTGCAGGCCATCGGCCTGAGCGACCCACAGACGCCGCACGATCGCGCCCAAACGCCGGCCGTTCAAATACAGCACGCCCGGGCTTCGGACCCTGACCCGCCAGCGGTCGCCAACCGCCCGTACCGCGGGCGCAGGCGGCGTCGCCGGTACGTATAACGGCGCGTGCGTGCGCAGCGGCGGCGCCGGCACCTGCCGGCCGACGAGTTGCACCTGGGTCAATTCGCCCCGCCGCCGGATCGCGGCGGCAACGAGCAGATTGCCGCTGATATGCCGCGGGCGCTCGAGTTCGATGCGTCGTGCACCCAAAGTCAGGCTGATGGTGCGCCCGTTGCCAAAAAGCATGGGCACGAGCGATACCGGCAGTTCAGGCTGCACGCGGCCGTTGTCGCGCACGCCGAAAATGCCCCGCACCACCATGTCGAGATAGCCGGCGATCGACCACAGCTGCCGGCGCGAGTCCACCACCGGACCGCCAAGGGGACCCGGGACATGGGTCGATTGCTCGAGCAGCGAGAAGTTTTCCATGTTGGATGCGCTCAATGCCGCGCCACGCATCAGCGATCTGACCTCGCGCGCGATCAGCGGTCCGTCCTCGACCCGGCGCGCCGCCCACAGCGTGTAGGCGCTGACGAACGGCCAGATGGACAGGTTGTGGTAAATCGGCTGATCGCGCCGCTCGGGCCAGATCACCGGACTGCCGCCCGGCCAGATCGGATAGTGGGCGAGCACCAGACGCGCCCGGGCGGGGTCGGCCACACCGCTGATGATCGCCAGATCGAGGCCGAGCAGATCGTGCGCGTCATAGGGCGCCGGGCGGACGCGGCCGCCGATGTAACTCATGTACAGGTCCTGCTGCGGCTGCCAGAAGCGCCGATTGATGGCCCGCTTCAGCGCGAGGGCCTGCCGACGGTAGCGGCGGGCGTGCCACGGCTGTCCGTACCGCACGGCAAGCGCTGCCGCGAGCCGCAAGGCGTCGTAATGCAGGACATTGGTCGAGAGCGCATACGATTGGGCAATGAATACGACGTTGTGCGCCGTCCATCCCGGATAGGTCTGCTGGCGCCAGTCGAGGAATGAAGTCTCGCCGCGATACAGACCAACCGCGCGGTCGAACACATAGCGGCGGTCCTGCGCCAGGGTATCCTTGACCCCCCGATAGACCGTTGCGGCAAAGTGCGCATCGCCGAGCAGGTGGCGTGCTCCGAGGAACCAGACCACCCGATCGGTGCTGACCGGCCAGCTGCCCCCCGAGCCGGTGTCCTCCATGACGTACAGTCCGGGGCGAACGCCGGCACCCCGTGCCGGGGAGAGTTTGAACAGAAGCGATGTGCGGGCGCGGCGCGGCGCGAAGCGCCATAGCGCCAGATCCGTCGAATACGACACATCCCGCGTCCAGGTGAACGGCCACTTCTGCCCGGCGATGAAGCAGCGGCATGGGATCGGTTTGCCGTAATTGAAGGCCCGAGCGCGGATCGCCCGTACCGAGTCCTTGCGCAAATCCGATTGCGCCAGCGCGAACAGCGCATCGAACAGTGGGCTGGCGGTTCGCGCCCGATCGCGCTGCGGCCGGATGCGGCGCGTACGCGAGGGGGCGTGCAATACGTAGCCACCGCCAGCCAGCCGCGTGACGCTCGCGACATGGCCTCGCCACGTGAGGTGTGTGTGCCAGTTGCCCGCTGCGGCAGGCACTCGAGCGGCGGCGCCCGAGAGGACACAGAGCATACTGAGCGCTCCGGCGCAGACGACTGCGCCCCTGCTGCGCCGCGGCCCCCGCCCCGATCCGCTATCGTGGCTCATGATTCGAGAACGGCTCTGCATGCGACCAGGATCATCACCCCTCCGATGACAGTGCCGACATGGGTCGGACCGCCCGCTATTGTTCCAGTATCGCTCCATGGTAGCCCGGTAGCGAGATGCGGACCGAGCCATTGATGACCCGATAGCGCCTGCCGTTCAGCAAGTCGGCTACCGTAGAGCCATTGACGTCGCTCAACTGCCATACCGGCACCGCAACGGTTTGCCGCCGGCCGGACGCATTCAGCACCACGGCGAGCCGGTGTTTCCGGTCGAATCTGCCAAAGGCATAGACATCCTGTCTAGCGGCGGTAAGCAGCGTGATGAAGGAACCGGTGCGCAGCGCCGCATAACGGTGGCGAATCATGATGAGTTTATGCGCAAGCGCCACCGGCGGGTCGCGACGCGTTGCCTTTGACCAGATGAAGGTACGCCGATTGTTGAAGCCTGGCGGACTCTGCATGCCGTATTCATCGCCATAGTAAATGGTCGGCGTTCCGATGTACGTGAACTGGAACACCATCGCAAGCTCACTCCTGGCCAGTATCCCACCGCAACGCGTCGCGAAACGCGGCGTATCCTGTGTGCCGAGCTCGTTGGTCATGGTCTCCTGGGCGGCCACGGGCAGAGCGGCCCGCGTACGCTGCAGCCACGCCGAAAATTGCCGGACATCGAGTGCCGCCGGTCTGCCGCTCTCGTTTACACCGCACATCCATTCCGAGAGTGGATTGGTGAACCCGTTGTAGTTCATCGCTCCGTCCCATTGATTGCCCTGGTCGAGCCACGGCGCCGGATTGCCCCAATACTCGCCCAGAATCTCCGCATTCGGGTTGACCGACAGCACCGCCGCGCGCAGCTGGCGCATGATCTGATGATTGGTGGCGTCGCTCCCGGGGCCGCCATTCGCATCGAGCATCTGCGCCGAATCGAGCCGCCAGCCGTTGATGTCGAAGGGAGGTTTCAGGTAGGTCTGCACCACCGAATGCGGCCCCGCATAGATCTGCTCGCGAACCGGGGAGCCGGTTGCCCCGTAATTGAGCTTCGGCATATCGGGAACCATGTTCTCGAAGCTGGCATACTGATTTGGCCAATGCTGGAAGGTGTACCAGGAATAGTAGGGACTTGACTTCGACTGGTATGCACCCACGACCTTGCACTTAATGTGATCATAGGTATAACGCCCGAACCAGCAATTCGAGCCGCCGGTATGGTTGAACACGCCATCGAGAATAATGTAGCCCTTCGGACCGTTCTTGCTGCTGTGCACGGCGCGAATCAATTTCTCCAGCGTACGCGCCGTTCCGAACGATGGATCGACCTTGTAGTAATTCGTCGTATCGTACTTATGGTTGGTCGGCGCTTCGAAGATCGGGGTCAAATACAGGATGTTGGCACCCAATGTTCGTTTGATGTAACCGAGTTTCTGCTCGATGCCCGCCAGGTCACCGCCAAAGAAGACTTCCTGACTGCAGCCCCGGACCCAGGGGCGGGTGGTCGTGCCCCAGGCGTGATGCTCGGCGGCACAGCCGAGAAACGTGTACTGGCCGCTCGTAACCTTGATGCGCGGATCGCCGTCGTAGAAACTGTCGACGAAAATCTCGTACATGACGCCGTTTTTCATCCAGTTTGGCGTGCGAAATCCGGGAATGATGAAGAAGTCGCCATAGGCGGGTTGAATTCGATGGGCGCCGGTAGCGTTGTACCAGGCCGTCTCGGTGCCGTTTTGCACCTCGAAGCGGTAGTACTTTTCGGCAGGACCGGCGGGAATCGTGCCCTGCCAATAGTCGAATCGACCCGTGGGATCGGCCTCGATCTTGCGCATGCGCACATAATGAAAGGCGTGATCGCCGGTGTCATAGTATTTTATGGTCGCACGCGTCACGTTATCGTGCCCGGTGCGGAGTCTAACGGTGACCGGCTGGGTGGCACTCGGTTCCTGATTGCTGTCGAACATCGTCCCCTGGTCGGAGAACAGATCCGCCAAAGCGATGGTGTTCGATCGGGTAATGGATTGCTCGCTCCCGCGGGCGGGGTCGCAGTGCACGCCGGCCGCGAGCAGAGCGATCACGAGAATCGACAACACCGCGACGTCACGATGCAGCCGCGGGGTCTTGCGCGGCTGCGACAGGTCATCAGACCGGTTGTTCATGGAAACTCTCCAGCAAGGAACTCTGCGAACGTTGCGTTGACGAGACAGGTGCCAATGGCGCCGGCGGCACGCATGCGGATCGAGTCGTGCATGCGCCAAGGCCTGCGCACTGTCCATCCGTCGGTCGCGGCGGCAGAGCCAGATGAAATCAGGCGTGCGGCGGTCGGTGCTGCGCTCATCCGGATGTCCCGGGGTTTGCCGTCGCGATAGTGACCCGGTAAGGCCTGCCGGCCGGCAGGTCGACCCAGGTGACCGCTGCGCCTTTGTCCTCGCCTCGCGCCCAGCAGATCGATCGACATCCCTTGAGGCCTGAGCGATCAGCCGCCGGTTGCAGCACATGCCCGGCCACTCGCACGGAGCGCGCCGCGACGCGGTGCAGGACGAACAGGTAGCGACGCAGTGCCGGCTTGTACGTTCCGCGAACAGCCCCAACGGTGAGCAGGATGGAGTGGGTGCGCGCCTGCGTACTCAGGCGCTGCAGGAAATACGCCCCATGCTCATAGGCATAGGTCTCGCCATTGTCGTCGTAGTAATCGAAGTGCGTCGGCCGCCGGTCGGGGTAGACCGCGACGGTCAGTCTCTTCACCGGGCGCTCGCCAATGTACTGCAGCAGAGGCTCGGTGGGAATGATCGCGCCCTGGCGGACGAACAGGGGAATGTCCGCAAAGGTCTTGTCATCGAGCGCAATCGTGATCACCCGGTTGCCGCGATAAACCTTGCCGGTGAAGTAGTTAGTCCAGGTGCCAGGCGGTAGATACAGGTTCTTCACACGCTGGTTGCGTCCGACAACGGGCGAGACCAGCAACGATGGACCGAACATCCAGGCGCTATAGTCGTTGCGTACATGTGGATCATGCGGCCAGAGGAAGTACAGGGGCCGCACCAGGCCGATGCCGGTGCGGTGCTCATGCCATGCCAGCGAGTAAATGTACGGGATGAGCCGGTAGCGCAGATCCAGGGCGTCCGTGGCGGCACGCGCCGCCGTCTCACCGTAGATCCATGGCTGGCGGCGCTGCAGGTGGCTGCCGTGAACACGCGTGATGGGCGCAAACGCATCGAACTCGAGCCAGCGGGCGTAGTTCTGCCCGGAAGGGTGCCCGCTGAAGCCACCACCGTCCATACCCCACCACATTTCACCGACGTCGATGGCGCTCAGCATGCGCTGGCGCTGCGCGGCCATGCTTTTGAAGCCACTTCTGATGTCGCCGGACCACAGGCCGTAGGCGTAACGTTGCGCGCCGAGCCAGAAATTGCGATTCAGCGACCATACTCGCTGTTTGAAGTACTTGCGCTGGCCGTCGTAGAGCGCCCGTTCCATGTTGAAGAACTGCCGCCCCTCCATCTTGATGAACGGCCGGCCGGCCCTGGTCTCGTCCGCCTCGTCGTTCCACCAGCCGACGATGCCGGTCGCGAAGCTGTGGCGAAGCGTGGCGTTGAAGAAGAATTTGCGCGTGGCGGCTTTCTCGAAATCGAGCGTCTTGACCGGCTGGTGTACCCAGTAGTCGAGGTACGGCTTCTCGTGCGGGAGGAACAGATGATGCAGGGCGCAATAGCGACCTTCCACGGTATTGACGAAGACGCGCGGCTTCATGATTCCGATCAGATGAATGCCGAGCGCGGTGAGCTCGCGGTCAAGCTTTCCGCTTGGGCCGCTGGGGAATTTCTTGGTGTTCCAGCGGAACTCTCCGTAATTGTTCTGTCCCCAGGCCTTCCAGTCGAAATCGAGCGCAAAGGCATTGATCGGGATGTGCATCTTGCGATAACGGCGCACGATGCGCAGCAGCTCGCCCTGATTGATGCCCCATTGGCTATTGATGAAGCCGAACGACCACTTGGGGAACATCGGGGCGTGCCCCGTCAGCACATCCAGTGCGGAGAAGATTCGTGGCGGAGTGCCGAGGATGAGGTAGTAGTCGAGGTCGGGACGGGTTTCGTGCAGCACTTTGATGGCGCCGTGGCCCAGATCGAACAGCGTCTTTTGGCTGTCGACCAGCAGCGCGAATCCTGCGGTGCTCCATACCAGAGGCGCACCGGCATCACCCTCCCAGCCGGCGGCGGCGAGCTGTTGGCCTGTGCGCAACATACCGGCGCGTGCGGACTGGAACGCGCTAAATCCGTGCACGCCGTAAAGGGCCGCGTCCTGCGGCCGGAAGCGCAAGGTCAGCGTATCACGGCCAAGCAGCCGCAGGTGCCGCTGCATGAGAAGCGGTGCCGAGGCACGCGCACGATAGACGCTGAGCGTGCCGGCATCACGGTTGTAGACGACCCGCATCGTACCACTCTGCAGGACGATCTGGCTGCCCTGAAGATGCACCGCGACAGGGCTCCTCGCGGCATGTGGCGCACGGGGTGAGATGACCAGTGCCGGGCGTGTTGCGCGCCCGTAGGGCAGGAAGTGCACGCGCAGGACGTTCGCGCGCACAAGATCGAGCTTCAGCGTCCCATCGTTGTACCGTATTACGGCACCCGTCGGGAGCGTGGTGACCGCCATACCGGCCGCCTGTGCGCCGACCGCAACGGACACGCCGAGCAGTGTAGCCACCAGGGTGGCAGCCCATCGATAGCGTATTCTCATATCGGAACAGTGCCCCCCGCAGTGCCGTGTCTTGTGCAGACCGTGTGAGTGATTCCGGGCGTCCCGATTGCGGCATCACCGCAACCGCATTCAGCCGCTTGGATGCATCGCCGGTCATTGGCGGTGATCGGCCCGGTCTCGGCCGAGCGCCGTCTGTGGACGACTCTCCACTCCCGCGAAACGAGAATGCGACGCGGCTGTTGCTCCTGGCAACACTTCGCATACGTATTCATGTGGATCCCAGCCCGGTCCCACCGGTTGCGAAGCTGCGACAGGATCTTCCATGGGCTTACCGTCCATCCGGCGCTCGCCCGCGGTTTGGCACACATCGGGACTGCTCGAGAGGATCTACCGGGCGATTGCCCGGTCGTACCGCACCCGTTCGGGCCACTCTTCGCATCGAGCGCCAAGCAGCGGCGCGATGGGCACCGCGCAAAGCCCGGCGCCGTCGCTGAGGCGGTCAGTGTCGATCGGCGCACTGTCCGCGATCAGCGGAGCGGCGATGCGGTCACGCTCGGCGCGCAAGCTGATCGAGCCGCACATCGTCTAGCGCTCCACCGTCAGAGACGACAGCACCTGCCGGTCGACGCACGAATGACCGTCCACCTGAGTGATGCCTGACAACCCGACGTCGGCCGATGCGACCGTTCATCTTGTCCGTTCATCCCGGATACTCCCGACGCGGCGATCGCACTGAGTTTTTCCGTATCTCGGCAATGGCATCAACCCATCACCGTCCATCAATGCGAAATCGCGGGGAGAACACGGATGGCGGATTGAAAACTCAAACGATGTACGAGATTGAGACACAAGCGCCGCATCCGGCCGGTCAGGCTGTACATAAGTCACGTATGTGCGGGGGGTGTATCGGACTGCGCGCACACCACGCCCGCAGGCAGGCTGAGCCGCAATGAGAACCCCCAATTGCCCATCGCGTCGTCCGTTCTGACCACAATCTGGTTCCAGCCTTTCTTCAGACTCACCGCCGCCACGTCCGGTGGCGGATCGATCAGGTCGGTCAGGCCCTTCGCGCCTCTGGACGTCATCACCGCATGTTGATTGACCCACACAGCAATGCCGGCATCGTGCCGCACACGCAGCTTCACCGTCATCGCTCGCGGCGACTCCACCCAAGTCACCGCCACAGCCTCGGCGTGATTGGTCGGATAAATTGTGTACAGATCCACCCATCGCATTCTTCTTTGCAGATAATCCCGTGCGCGCGACTGATGCCGGGCAGCGTTCCGCCACGTCAGCCAGGCGACATGCGTGCCGTCCTTGCCGATGTACGAGTGCCGCAGAGTCGCGGCCGTTATAGCCTGCCCGCCGATGGCCGGGGCTTTCCCCGGAGCGAATGGACCGACAATACTCCATTGCCGCAGCAACTCGTGCCGCAGGTCGATGTCGCGCTTGAGCACCAGGGGCGAGCCGCCCGGATCCAACGTCAGCCTCGCCGTGCCGCGCAGGTTGTAAAGCGGATGCTGCGTCGCCTTCATCAAGGGCAGAAACGCATACATCTGCACCCTGCCGCGGGGCAGCGTGAAAGCCCTGTCCGCCACTCCCGGCACATTCACCGCCAGCGATTCTCCGGCTGGCGCCGACGGCCGCAGTACACGCAGCAACAACCCGACAGTGTAGCCTTTGATGTCATTCGGCCGCCCATAGTCGACATACAAGTTGTTGTAATAGCGCGGCGTATCGCTCATCATCAGACCAGCAGCGGCTTTCCGCAACCGCACGCTGTCGCCGATATACGCATCGGCCAGAGCAAAGGCTCCGACCCGCGCCTGCCTGTTCTTGTAGCGCTGCAGTTCCGACTGAATCTTCGCCTGCAGTTCCTCGTCGGATTTCAGTCCAGCCTGAACGGCTCGCGCGCTCACGGGACCGAACTCCTGTTCCGCCTGGCTCAGCAACGTCTGCAGGTCAAAGCGCAAGGAAATCAGCCGCAACATCCAATTTGCGCGCCTCTGCTCGGCCCCATCCAGCGCCCGCTGCACAACCGCCAATCGGTTCACGATTTCCGGCAGCAGCGCCTGCACCTGTTTCGAGCCCCGGAAAGCCACATTCACCACAACGTGTTGGCGGATTGACTCCCGCGGCAAACGGACCATAGTCAGGGCGCGGATCGCGTCGTAGGAGTATCCCGGCACCGCTGCCGACGATTCCGGCACCTGCCGGCCATCGACCGTCACACTCGCCGGATGCGTGGTGATCGGCAATTCCACCACGATCCGCCGCGCCTGCGGCTGGCCGACATAGCTGCCCTTCGTCGGACCCACCGTCACGCGGACGCCCTGCGCGCCGCGATTCTCGTACCGCAGGGGCGTGAGCGCGTAGGCGCCATGCAAATAGGCAGGCGACTTCCCATCGTCCTCGTACATCGTGAACGTGCCATTGGGACCCGGGTACGCCCGCACTACCAATGGATTCGGTGGAAGTGCTGCCATGCGTAGCGTCACGTCCTGCATGGGCAACGGGACACCGCCGCGCGCAAACACCGGAATCTCACCGGCTGTCGCCTGCACCGTGTGATTGCCTGGCGCCGCAACCCGTTCACCCGTCAGCAGGTTCCACCATGTCCCCTGTGGGAACCACATG
This sequence comes from Pseudomonadota bacterium, assembly GCA_021822385.1. Lineage (GTDB taxonomy): Bacteria > Pseudomonadota > Gammaproteobacteria > Steroidobacterales > Steroidobacteraceae > 13-2-20CM-66-19. The sequence goes on along the minus strand of JAKARC010000012.1, from coordinate 31,121 downwards.
GACGTCGCGCCCAGCCATGCCTTGCCCATGCCGCGCGTCACGATCGGCGCCACCAGCACGTCCGGGCCGAATTCGTATTCATAGCGGTGCCGATAGGCCTGCGGGGCACGCGGAAAGCCCAGATACAGCGGCCGCACCAGCGGCAGCGATGTCCGCCAGGTCAGGTACGCCGATGAGTAGATGTAGGGGAACAACTCATCGCGCAGGTCGTAGGCGCGTCGCGCTGCGGCTTGCGCCCGCTTCCCATAGCTCCACGGCGTCCGGTAATCGCCAAAGTGTATCGTCCCGTGCGTGCGGAACACCGGGCTCAACGCGCCGAATTGCACCCACCGCGTAAACAGCTCCGGACTTGGAATCTTCAGGTGAAATCCGCTTATATCATTGGACCAGTAGTCTGCGCCCACATTTCCGCCGGTCGCCGTATAGGGAATCTCGAATCGCAGCACCCGCCACAGCGATGACGTGTCGCCCGAAAACTGAACCGGATAGCGCTGGTCTCCCCATCCGCCCCAGCGGCTGAACGAAGCGCCGCGTTTGCCAGTGCCGGGTCGCCCGATGTTCCAGAAATCCTGCGCGTTGTCCCAGGCCAGATGATTCACCGGATCGTCCAGCCACCAGAAGCTCACGCCCTGTTTTTCCTTCGGATCCAGCAGCAGCTTGTAGTAATTGCGCATGAACTTCTCGTTCGTATCCTCGAACGGAATTATTTTCTTCGTCGCCGGATTGATCCCCATTGCCTTGGCGAACTCATCGTACTGGCTGTACCAGGGACCGACTCCACCCTGCGGATGCCAGTTCAACGTCACATGCAGATGGCGGGCATGCAGCCACTGCAACAGTCGTGTCGGGTGCGGGATGCGCTGCCGGTCCCAGTTGAGCGAGCCCCAGTGCGGCGTCGTGTGCCAGCCCATGTCCATCACCAGCACGTCCAATGGGAACTTGTGCGCGTCATATTCCAGAATCAGTTGCTGGAACTCGCTCTGGGTGTAATTGCGATAGCGCGAGCGCCAGGCACCCAGCATGAACCGCGGCGGAATTGGAATCCGGCCGCTCACCGTCGTCAGATCCCGCAGCGCCGTGTGGTATCGATCCCGGCCATAGCCAAAGAAGTACCAATCGTCGATCTCCGCCGGCGGTCGCTGCCGTATCCAGGGATGCAGTCCGTTGGTGAGGAGGAACGTGTGGTCGCGATACAGAAACCACCCGGCTCGCGACACCACTCCGTGCGGCAGCGGCTCGGCGCCGTTACATCCGTCGAGACCTTGCAATGTTCCGCCGAGGTTCCCGGTCTGTTTCTCGCCCGGATGCCAGGTCGTCCATTTCCCATGGCCGTTTTTGAACGCCACCGACAGATTACTCGCATTGAAGCCGTCCGGCCCCCCCTTCCATGTCAGCCTCAATCTCGCCGTCGCGATCCTCAGCGCGCCGGCCGTTCGAGTCACCGTGAATCGTGGCGGCTTGACGTGTCGTTCCCAAGCGAAATATGACCGGCGGTTGATGAACCGCCCGTCCGTGCTGTACTCCATCCGGATCAGAGTCGGTGTGATTACGGTGAATCGTGCGTGCCCGTCGACCACCATTGCACTGCGCCCGCTTGGCGCGGCCGCAACCCGTCCTGCGCCCAGGCAGCCCGCTGCGATCAGCATTACCATGATCGCCTGCTTCGGCCCGTAGCGGTCGAGACGTTTCTTCACTACCCGCAGGATCCCGTGCGCGCGCAGATCCACAGTCCACCGTGGCCTTGCTGCTTGTTGCCATCGACATGCACTCTTCTCAACGCGCCTCATACAAACATACTCCCGGATCAAGTCTTTATTGACCGCGCCAATTTATGTCGTCAATACGATTCGTGCCGCCCCGATACTCCTTGCCCTGCCGTGGCATTCGCTGAACTCCTTTCCCGCTCGTGATCTGTCTTCGGCATTCTGCATCCACTGGCCATGATATGTCACACTTGTGAATGATTATCCTCAGTGATCTGTACTGACCAGCGACATCGCGACGCGAACACCCAGTGGGCCAATTGGTGCTGCCGGGCGGGCTGTTCACGGCGTAGCCCTCGTCATTGGCGCTGATCGGTGCCCCGACTCCGATGAGCGGGAGCCGAGTCGCAAGCTCACTCTTTGCCGGTATTCAATCGCCGCGCGGGGGCCCAAAACCGTGCATCCCCGCTGTGGAGTTCGTGGGTCATGGCTGCGTGCGCGACCATGGACGATACGGTCCGCGTAATGGTCGGCGCCGTTGGGAATTGCCGACAAGTGTAACTCGGCACCCCACACCACTACGCCGCCGGCAGCGTACGGAAGCTCTTTCATATTGGACTCATTGTTCCAGGATCGCGCCATAGTGCCCTTGCACTGTCACATCGACGTAGCCCCTGCCACCACTGTCAGCGACCGTGTACTGTGTGCCGCTGATCAGATCCGTGACTGTCGAGCCGACGCCGTCGCCAGCCAACCAGACCGGGATTTCAACGGTCTGGGTGCTGCTCGTATTGTTGAGTACTACCACGAGACGATGATTCTGGTCGACGCGTGCGAACGCATAGATGCCGCTGGTTCCATACAGATCCCCCGTAATATCTGGAACGAGCGGTATGAATGACCCGGTCCGCATCGCCGCATACTCGCGACGGATACCGATCAGCTTCGGCGTCAAAGCCACCCCTGGATTGGCGGTGGTGGCGTCCGCCCAGTCGAACGTGCGGCGATTATCCGGGTCGGCTCCGCCCATCATGCCGTACTCGTCGCCATAGTAGATCATCGGGGTACCGACGTAAGTAAACTGCATGAACAGACCAAGATACGTTCCCCATCCATCGGTCCAGGCGCAACGCTGGGCGAAGCGTGGTGTATCTTGGGCGCCGAGCTCGTTGGTCATGACTTCCTGTACGTTCCATGGTAGGTCCGCGCGGGTATCCCACATCCAGGCGGCAAACTGGCTCGTGTCAATAGAATTGCTGTTATCCATCTCGTCCACCCCGCAAATCCATTCGGACACGGGATTCGTGAAGCCATTGTAGTTCATGGCACTGTCCCATTCCGTGCCATCGTCCAGCCATGCAGATGCATCCCCCCAGTATTCACCCAGGATTTCAGCGTTTGGGTTAATGGCAGTCACGGCTGCACGCATCTGCTGCATGATCTGGTGGTTAGTCGCGTCGCTCCCACCGTTCCCGTTTGCATCGATGTACTGTGCGGAGTCCAGCCGCCAGCCATCAATGCTGTACGGCGGCTCAAGATAAGTCTGCATCACTGAGGTGGAACTACCGTAGATCTGTTCGCGCACTGGCGAGCCCGTCGACCCATAGTTCAACTTCGGCATGCTGCAGATCCCACTATTGGATGTTCCACAGACACCAAGAAAGTCCGAATACTCAGTCGGCCAGGACTGAAACGTGTAGTAGTCGTAATACGGACTTGACTGCGACTGGTAGGCACCAACGACGTTGCAGGTTTCGTTCCAATAGGTATATTTTCCGAACCAGCAGTTTGTGTCACCGGTATGATTGAACACGCCATCGAGGATGATATAGCCCTCAGGTCCATTGCTGCTGCTATGAATTGCGGCGATCAGATTCTCTAGATCCGCGTTAGTACCGAACTCTGGACTGACTTCGTAATAGTTGGCCGTATCGTACCCGTGATTGGTCGGCGATTCGAAGATTGGCGTCAGGTAGAGAATGTTCGCGCCCAACGTCTGCTTTATGTAGGACAGTGTGTCCTGGATACCCACGAGATCTCCACCGAAGAATACTTCGCTGTTGCATGCACTACCTTGGTTGGCGACCACGCTGGTGTATCCGCTGGTCCACGAGTGCTGCTCGGTTTCACAGCCGCCGTAGCTGTACTCATCGGTAAAAATGTTTGTGCTTGGATCGCCGTCGTAGAAGCGATCGACGAAGATCTCGTAACCGACACCGTTTTTCATCCAATCAGGCGTCGTGAATCCGGGTATGATGAAGAAGTTATCGGCGTTTGTGGCCGTAGGCTCTGTCAAACTGACGCCGGCTTGGTTGTACCATACTGTAGCGGTGCCGTCGTTGATCTGAAACCAGTAGCGGAGCTCCAAGCCGCCCACGTTGCTGATAGTGCCCTGCCAATAATCGAACTGGCCGGTAGGGTCGGTTGAGATATTGCGCATCGACAGCCAGGTGGTCGCGCCAGTGGCGACGTCGTAGTATACGATGCTGGCGCTAGTGACGTTGTTGTGCGCGGCACGCAAGGTCAGGGTGACGGCAGAGTCGGGAGCGGGCTCGGGATTGCTATCGAACATCGGGCCTTGGTCTGAGAACAGGTCGGTGGCGTCGACCACGGGCACACTTGAGCGGTCGCCTGCGCTGCCTGCCGTCGCGGTCGCGGTGGTGCCACCACCGCAAGCCGGTAACAGAAATGTCAGCGTGACGGCGATCAACATCGGCGCCAAACGCAGCAGCCGCCGCGGTCGAATCTCGTGCGCGATCATCTGACGCTCGTTGCGTACTCGGGTTGCTCACTTGGACAGCGCACTGCGACGCGGCCCACATGCGCGCCGACCGGTTCCACTCGACTGCCCACTGGCGGTGTGCTTTAGAGGAAACCTTGCGCTCGCGGCGGCCGACAGTCCGAGCAGTGTTGCCGCAAGCTGGGCAGCCCATCGATAGCCTGTTCTCATGTCGTTGCAGTGCCCCCGGCGGTACCGAGTCTCGTTCAGCCCCGTGCATGGATTCCAGGCGTGCAGATCGCCGCAGCACTCACCGTCGTATGCAGCCGCAAGCACGCACTACCAGCGCGAGCCGCGGCACCAGGTCCGAGCCTTGCGCTCGCCGTGAACGATTCTCCTCCGCAGTAGACTGAGAATGCGACGCGCTCGGCGTTCCCGGCAACAGTTCGCATACGTATTCATGCAGATCCAAATTCCCGGCCTCACCGGCTACGCAGCTGCGGCGCAATGCGTCGCGATGAACTCGGCGTGGCTGTCCATGCGCGCCACCGCGGTCTGGATCACGGTGCGGATATTATTCAGGAACTCTGCGTATTGCGCCGCGGCAACGGTGTCGGCCGCGGGATGATGACGCCGCGGGAGAATGCCCTGCCCGATCATGACCTGCAGCCAGGACTGTTCAGTAAACAACTCCTCGCCCTCACGGAAGATCTGGCCCGTGGCCCGAAACATCGCCAGTTTGCGCGCCAGCTCCGGTGGGGCCGGCCGCGCAGCGCAGTCCCGCCAGAACGGGGTATCGCGTCGCTCGGTCGCCCGATAATGCAGCGTGAGAAAGTCGCGCACCTGCGCGTGCTCGTCGCGAATCTTGCGATTGTATTCGTCGATCACAACTGGATCGAACCCCCGGTCCGGAAACAGCGCGACCAGGCGACTGATGCCGGACTGCGCCAGATGGATGGCGGTGGACTCGAGCGGCTCGAGAAAGCCCGCGGCGAGACCTATGGCCACACAGTTGCGCACCCACGGCTCGCGCCGCACACCCGTGCTGAAGCGTATCTGCCGGGGTGTACCAAGAGCCTCCCCCTCGAGGCTGGCGAGCAGCATTGCCGCGGCCTCCTCATCGCCCATGTACTCGCTGCAATACACATGGCCGTTGCCGGTGCGGTGCTGCAGCGGAATGCGCCATTGCCAGCCGGCCGGTCGCGCATTGGCCTGGGTATAGGGACGCAACCGACTGCCCGATACGCTCTGCACCGTAAACGCCCGGTCGCACGGCAGCCACGCGCGCCAGTCGTCCCATGCGCTGCTGAGCGCCTGCTCGATGAGCACGGCGCGAAATCCCGAACAGTCGATGAACAGGTCCCCGTCGATCCGCGCACCGCCTTCCAGCAGTAGCGCCTCGATGAAGCCGTCCTCGCCGCGCAATTTAACCTCGACGATCGTACCCTCGATGCGCTTCACCCCGTGCCGCTCGGCATATTCGCGCAGCACGCCGCCATACCGCACCGCGTCGAGGTGAAACGCATGTCTGAGACCGCTGATCGGCGTGCGCCCAATCTGCTCCTCCCGCGACATCCGCCCGGCGCGGGCCGCCGTCGCATTGAGCGAATAGGCCCACAGATCCGCCGCCGCCGGGTCGGCGCGACTGCGCAGCCAGTAGTGCTGAAAGGGCACCGGGCCCAACGGCAGCCCGATCTCACCGAAGGCATGGATGTAGGAGTGGCCGACGCGCAGCCAATCGTTGAACTCGATACCGAGCTTGAACGTCCCGCCGGTCGCACGCAGCATGCTGTCTTCGTCGATGCCGAGAAAGCGATTGACGTTGCGGATCTGCGGTATCGTGGCCTCGCCCACGCCAATCACACCGATGGCGGCGGATTCGACGAGAGTCACCTCGACGTTTGGGATCAGGGTGCGGGCAAACACTGCCGCCGCGAGCCAGCCGGCGGTGCCTCCGCCCACGATGACAACGCGCCGAACAGCCAACTCGCTCACACGTTTCTCCACGACACGGCACCGTTACGGCGATGGTAACACCGCTTGCACACGAACAAGCCCCTGTCTCGGACTAAAAAAAGCCCGGCCGGATTGCTCCGGTCGGGCTTGAGGGGGTCAGGGTGCACCAGCCGATTTGCCGCGCCGGCGCTGAGGAATTCCCGCCGCCGTCCGTCGACGGGAATTCAGTGCTGCAGCCGCAATTACTCGAACCGGTACGAGAAGCCAACGTTGAACGTGCGCCCGTACTGCTCCCAGCGGATCACGTTTTGCGGATCGGTACCCTGATACTCCTCTTGCACCTCGTTGCCGAGATTCTGCCCGGAGGCAATCAGGGTCAAGCCCTTGAGGTCACCACTGTTGAATTCGTAGCTGACCTGCGCGCTGATCCAGTGCTGCGCACGTTGCATGTCCGCCTGGCGGGTTTCGCTAATGCCGTAGATTTCCGCGAGGGCCTTGGTGCGCGAGTTGAAGTTCACATCCGCTTCGAAGCCGCGGTACGCGTAGTACAGGGTATAGTTCTGCACCCACTTGGCCAGACCGAGGACCGTGACAGGTTGAGGGTTACCGGCGTAGTACACCGCGCTGTGCGTCAGAGTGCCGCTCGCCTCGACACCGAAACCGTTCAACCAATGCGTCAGGTCGCCGAACGGAAGGTTGGTCGCAAGCTGCGCACCATAGATGTGACCCGAGCCGTCATTGTTCGGAATGGTGAGCGTGCCATACGTCGTACCCAGGTCCTGCTGCTGGGCCGGGGTCAGGTACGTGCTCACGAACGGCGCAAAGTTGTATAGGGTGGCCGCCGATTGATTGATGTAATCACTCAGGCCTATATAAAATCCCGCCAGCTGCACGAAGCCCGCGCCGCCAGTGAGACACAGTGAGGAGTTCTCCGCCCGCTCCCCCGGTGTGCAGTTGTAGCCCGAGCCGGTGAAGTATTTTTCAAAACTCAGGTTGACGTTGGTTGCCATCGTCGGCAACAGATCCGGGTTGCCGCCACCGCCGCTGAAATAGGCTTGATTAGGGTTGGTACTGGTCAGGTAAGAGGTATTGGTGCTGACCGCGAGACTGTCGGCCATGGCGGTCATGAGCGGCCGCGCCATGGTCCGCGCGACGCCGAGCCGGGCATCGTAGTTGTGCGGAAACGAGAAGACGAGGTTTAGGCTCGGCAGATAGCGCGTGTAACTGGTACCGCCGGTCATTGGAATCAGGATTGACGGTCCCCCGGGTGTCACGGCGGGCGCGATCCGCGAACCCGCGGATTTCTGCGCCGTGTGCGCCACCTGCACGCCGAAGTTACCGCGCAAACCGACGTCGGGCCCGAGCGATGTCTGGATGTCGAACTGAATGAAGCCGTAGGTATCGTCCTCGTGCAGCGTCCAATCGGGCGGTCCCAGCGGCCCGGTATTCGAATCCGTCGTCGGGTAGAACAGATCGGCGCCGCTGGCGAGGAGCGCGTTCGGATTGTACGCAACCTGCGGACCTATACCCATGAAACTCAATGCGTCTACAGACCCCAGGGATGCGCTCGCCGGAATCGGCGCAGTCTCGGTGGGCGTGCAGGTGCTGCTGAAGATATAGCAGCTGCCCGGCAGCACCACGTAATCCTGGGCAAGAGTCAGGTTCTTGTGGTGATGCGAATAGTCGACGCCGACGTTCATGCTGGAGATCGGTCCGCGCGCAAAGAAATGCTGTGCGCTCAGCTTGAAGTTGGCGAGATACTCGTCGTTATGCAACTGATTGAGAAAGCCCTGCTGCACCAAGCCTGCACCTGCTCCCCAGCCCTGCGGGTCGGTGAGGACGATGGCGGAGGAGGCGAAGTTTTGCGGCGAGGACAGCAGCAGCTGGCCATCGGGAGCGTAGCTGAAGTTCAGGGTCGTCGGCGGGACGGTGGTTTCGTTCGCCGGCCCGTCGTAGCCGAAACCGGAGTAGCTCTCGAGCTTGCCGTAGATGCGCATGGCACTGTTGTAGCTCGCCTGGAACCGGCCGACCCAGCTGTCCGGGAGCCGCACACGGTTTTGCCAATCGATATTGATGACACGGTCGTGATGATGGTTGTAATCGTTGCGGATAACCGGGTAGACGTCCGAGTACGTTCCGCTTTCGACGAAACCGTTGACGATGGGTCCCACCTGCGTCAGCTGTGCCACGCTGTTGTCCTGCATCTGGAATTCGATGCCCTTGCGCTGAGTCGTCTTGTGATAACGCTCGTACGACAGCGTCAAGTCCGTGTCATAAATACTGTTTGGGCGATATTGAATGGTCGTAATGAACGACTCGCGCTTGCGCAGCACCGAGTAGTTGTAGCTTTTTACACCCCCCGGCACGAGGTCTCCGGCTTTATCCGTCGCAAGGCCGTAGGGTGCCTCGCGCAGCCTCTTCTCGGGCTGAACGGAGAGGTCTGCGCCGACCATGACCCCGAGCCGGTGGTGGTCGAACTGGGTCATGTACATGCCGTTGACGTCATAGCCCTTGTCGTTCACGCCGGGGCCCGGCATCAGATCCCCCGGGGTAACCCAGGTGTAGTCGGCGTTGAGCGCACCTTGCGGTCCCTTCTCCTCGAGCGGCTTCCACGTCTGCATCGCGAAGGTCGCGGCCATACCCTGACCGATCAAATCGGCCTTTGGACTGACGTAGAGTTTGATGGACTTGAACCAGCCGGGCGGATACTGATTGAGATGAACGCCGCGGTTCTCCGCGGTGGTGACCTGCTCGACACCGTCGACCAGCGCGGTGCTGAAGTCTTCCCCGAGGCCGTGGAAGTTCACCGCCTCCGGCTCACCGCCGACCATCTGCACCGAGACACCTGGCAGCTGCTCGAAGGCCGAAGCGATGCTGGTCGCCGGCAGCCGCCCGATGTCCTGCGCCGAGATCGCCTCGACGATGGAGTTCGAGTTTTTCTGGATGGCGATCGCGTTTTGAATACTGCTGATGAAGCCGTTGATGAGCACCGGCTTCAGCAGCTTCTCGTTCGCGATCTGCTGTTTACCCGCCTTGCCGCTCGCGGCGATTGGCGGCGCCGTCGCGCTCTGCGGCGCGGCAACGGCGGTGACTGGCATCAGGGCGGCGGCGGCGGCTCCAAAGCAGGCCGTGGCCACCGCCATTTCGAGAATAGTGCGCTTGCGTCTGATGATCACGAGAACCCCCCCAAGAGCAAGTTGAACTGCTAACGATATTGCACCGAGTGTCGCACCCGGCTACGCGGCAAGCCCGGCCGAGCCTGCGTGCGCGCACTCGCCGCCGCGGAACTGTTGCAAATGATTTGATAACCGACCTCGGCAACGCAAGCGCTCGCATACGTATTCATCGGTTTTGCTGGCTTGCGGCGCGCGCCTTGGCGCACGTCGCCAGCTGAATACGTATGCGGGAATCCGGCCGAATACGTATGCGGCGCCGCGGTACGCAATTGTTTCATCCGCGCGCTGTGTCAAAGTACGCCGAATGTGGCACGGAACATGCGCATGACCAAAAAAAATTGGTGGCAGGGGGCGGTGATCTATCAGATCTATCCGCGCAGCTTTCAGGACAGCAATGGCGACGGGGTGGGTGATCTGCCCGGCATCACGGCGCGACTCGATTATCTGGAGCGACTCGGGGCGGACTGCGTCTGGATCTCGCCCTTCTATCGCTCGCCGATGGCGGACTTCGGCTACGACGTCGCGGACTTCACGGCGGTCGACCCCATGTTCGGCACGCTCGAGGAGTTCGACCAGCTGGTCCATGCAGCGCATGCGCGCGGCTTGCGCGTGATGATCGATCAGGTGCTCAGCCATACCTCGGTCGAGCATCCCTGGTTCGTCGAGAGCCGCGCGAGCCGGGACAATCCGCGCTCGGACTGGTACGTGTGGGCCGAGCCGCGCGCGGACGGTTCGCCGCCGAACAACTGGCAATCAATATTCGGCGGACCGGCATGGCATTGGGAGCCGCGTCGCCGCCAGTACTACCTGCATAATTTCCTGCAGTCACAACCGGATTTGAACTATCACAACCCCGCGGTTCCGGCGGCCATGCTCGACATCCTCAAGTTCTGGCTGGACCGCGGCATCGACGGCGTGCGGCTCGATGCCGTCAATTTTTACTATCACGACCGTCTCTTGCGCGACAACCCGGCGAAACCCGAGCACGAGCGTAGCGGCCGCGGGTTCAGTCCGGACAATCCGTACGCCTATCAATATCACTGGTACAACAATACCCAACCCGAGAACCTGGCGTTTCTCGAGCGGCTGCGGCGGCTGTTCGATGAATATCCGGAAGTGGTGTCGCTGGGGGAAATTTCCTCCGAGGACTCCCTCGGAACAATGGCGGAATACGTCGGGGCGAAACGCCTGCACATGGCTTACTCCTTTGAGTTGTTGACCGAGGAACACAGTGCCGGCCACATACGCAACGTCGTGGAAACGCTCGAGCGGCGGATGCCGGGCGGCTGGCCTTGCTGGACGCTCTCGAATCACGATGTCGCGCGGGTACTGACACGCTGGGGTGGAGCGGACGCTGCTCCCAGCCTCGCCACAGTACTCAGTGCCATGGTGTGCTCGCTGCGCGGATCGGTGTGCGTGTATCAGGGCGAAGAACTCGCCCTGCCGGAGGTCGATGTCCCGTACGAAGCGCTACGCGATCCTTACGGCATCGCGTTCTGGCCGAACTTCAAGGGTCGGGACGGCTGCCGGACACCGATGCCCTGGGAAGACGGTCCGAATGGAGGTTTCAGCAGCGGGCATCCCTGGCTACCCGTGCCCGAGACGCATCTGGCGCTGGCGGTCTCCCACCAGGAAGCCGATCCGGCCTCTCCGCTCAATGGCTTGCGCTGCTTTCTACGCTGGCGCCGCGAACATCCCGCCCTGCGCTGGGGTGCGATTCAATTCATCACTGCCCCGGAGCCCATCCTCGCATTCACGCGCCGACTGAACGGGACCACGGTCCTGGCCGTGTTCAATCTTTCCGCCGCGGTGCAGCACGCACCGCTCGCGCTCGACCCTCGGTCAGTGCAGCCCCTCAACGGCCATGGTCTAGCGAGTGGGAAAATCGAAGAAGGTATGGTGCTTTTGCCCCCGCACGGCGTCATTTTCGCCGAACTTGTCTGAACCTCTCGCGCTCCCGTCCGCACAACAGCCTCTGACGCCTTCCCCGGCAGGCCGGCAGCCTCACGCATCGGTTGCGTGATCGCAACAATGGCGATTTTGGCATGGGCGACGCTTGCCAGTAGACTAGCCGTGAATGGTCATGAGGGGGCGGCCGTTGCGCCGTATGAAACACATTGAGCACCATAGAGACGACAGCCGCTGTTGCCTCCGACGTTCCTAGCGGGGCAAGCATGTTGCGCACGTCCGACAAGCGTCATCGTGCCAATTCACTCGATATTGCTCATTTGGCCGGCGTGTCGCAATCGACGGTATCGCGAGCCCTGCGCGGCGACCCGATGGTGTCCTCGGCCACGCGCGAACGCATCCTCGAGGTCGCCCGACAGCTCAACTACCACGTCGACAAGAATGCCTCGAGCCTGCGCCGCAAACATGCCGGGACGCTCGCGCTGTTGTTCTTCGAAGACCCCACGACGGATGACTCATCGATCAATCCCTTCTTCCACTCCATGCTGGGATCGATCATTCGCACCTGCTCGCGCCACGGCTACGACCTGCTGGTCTCTTTCCAGGACCTGTTGCGGGATTGGCTAGCCGACTATGAGGACAGCCACAAGGCCGATGGCCTCATTCTCCTCGGGTACGGCGATTACGTCGCCTATCGCGACCGTCTCGAGACGCTGATCGCGCACGGTGCCCATCTGGTGCGCTGGGGGCAACTCCTGCCGAACCACCCCGGAGTGTCGGTGGGCTGTGACAATTTCGTGGGCGGGCGGATCGCGGTGGAACATCTGCTGCGGCTGGGACGCCAACGCATCGCCTTCATTGGGGAAATAGCGCCTTCGGCACCCGAGATGGCGGATCGGTACCGCGGCTACCGTACGGCCCTGGAGGATGCCGGCTTGAGCCTCGAGCGACGCCTGCAGCTCCCGGCGGTCTCGACGGAGGCCTCGGGCGCGGCGGCGTTGCGGCTGTTGCTCGAACGCGACGTGGCTTTCGATGCGATATTCGCGGCCAGCGATCTGATCGCAATCGGTGCCCTGGGTGCACTCGCGGCGGCGGGCCGGCGTGTTCCCGAGGACATCGCCGTAGTGGGGTTCGACGGCATTCCCATGGGTGCGGTCACCCGCCCGGCGCTCACCACGGTGTCGCAGGACACCCGGCGCGCCGGGGAAGTGCTGGTGCAAACTCTGATCAGTCAGATCGAGGGTCGGGAGGTCGAGAACGTGACGCTCTCGCCGCGCTTGGTGGTCCGCGAGTCCTGCGGCGGCGCCGAGATGAGCTAGTCGGAACGTCGGCCGCCGGCCGGCGCCAAACTCAGGGGAGTGCTGATGAGCCATACGTACCTGCTCGAGCCCGGCCTCTGGACGGGCACCGGCACGTTCTGGCGCGAGGACGGCGAAGCGCTGCCGGCCGAATGGCGCACCGAGATCACGCACCAGAGCGCGTGCTGGCTGCTCGCCGGCTCCCTCAGGGTGTTGGGGTCGCCGCCGGTGGAGTTCCGCAACGTCTACTCGATCGAGCCGCCGGCGAAACAGGGCGCATGCCTGCGCTGGATCTCACAGAATGCCGAGCTCGGGAAGATCCAGGGCACCTTCTCCGTGTTGGGATGCTGCATTCTTTCGATCTACCAGTCCGAAGGCAGCGGCTATCACGGCGCGGAGCACTATGGACGGATCGACCCGGAACACTATCAAGCCGCCGGCGTGCTCCTGCTCGGTGCGCGGCAACTGTCTTCGTGGGAGATCCTGCTCACACGCGCAGCAACGCGAGCAGGCGCGCCGCCGGCAGATAGTGATCAAGCAGCAGGGCTGCAAACAGCCACATCAGATAATTGATGGAGTAGCGGAACAGGCGCATCGGCAGCTCCGGTCGCGGCCTGAACTTCAAGTGCCAGGCGTAATAGAGGAAGCGCGCACCCAGCGCCAGGGCCGCGATCAGATAGATCGGTCCGCTCATTCCGATCACGAACGGCAGAACAGTCACGCCCACCAGCAGCACCGCGTACAGCAGTATCTGCAGGCGGGTATGCTCCACGCCGTGGGTAACCGGCAGCATTGGAATGCCGGCGCGCGCGTACTCGTCCTTGCGCGCGATCGCAAGCGACCAGAAATGTGGCGGCGTCCACACGAAGATGACGAGAAACAGCAGCACGGCATGTGGCGCGATGGTGTTGGTCACCGCCGCCCAGCCGAGCACCGGCGGTGCGGCACCCGCGGCTCCACCAATTACGATGTTCTGCGAAGTCGCGCGCTTCAACCAGGCGGTGTAGACGACCGCATAGCCGATCAGGGAGAAGAACGTGAGCAGCGCGGTCAGCGGGTTCACCAGCACCGTGAGCAGGACCATGGCGAGCGTGCCCAGAACAGCGGCAAACAGCAGCGCATTGCGCTCGGTGAGCTCCCCGCGCGGTAACGGCCGCGAGCGCGTGCGCGACATCTGCGCGTCGATGCGCCGGTCGAGCACATGATTGATGATCGCGGCGCACGCGGCCGCAAGCGCAATCCCAAGCGTGCCCCATAGCACAGCGCGCACGGGCGGCCAGCCGGGACTCGCCAGGAGCGTGCCGACCAGCGCGGTAAACGTGATCAACGCGACGATCCGCGGTTTGGTCAGTTCCAGATACCGGCGCCAGAGCACCGGCGCGGGACCGGCCACTTCGGATCGGCTATTCATGCGCCTGCTCGAGGCAGCGCTGGAATCGCCGTGCGCCGGCATTTGCGCGCCCTCGTGGGCTGCGCGGGTGGGATGCGAAAATCAAGACCATACTCCGTTGCACACCGGCGCATCGTAGCGCATCTGTCGCGCGGGTTTCCCCGGCGGGCAGCCTGCGTTCACTGCAAAGCACACGCTTAGGATTTCCGCGCACACTGCGGGACGATTCGGGCCGCGCGCCACTCAAGCCCGCGGCATGAGCCGGGCGGCTGCCGCGGAGACTTCCGGCAGCATGCCCGCAGATCCGAGCGCCGGGATGTCCGCCAGAGGCTCACCGAACCACGCCCGCAGCGTCGCGCGATTCTCCTCGGCACACGCCATCGCCGGATCGATCGCGTTCGCCACCCAGCCGGCGAGACTCGCCCCATGCGCGCAAATGGACTCACGCGTCAGCAGGGCGTGATTCAGGCAGCCGAGGCGCATGCCCACGACCAGGATCACAGGCACCTCGAGGACGCGCGCGATGTCTGCCATGAACACATCCTGCGCAACGGGGGCGAGCCAACCACCGGCACCCTCGACAACGACGCAGTCAGCAGTGGCGGCAAGCTCATCGTAGCGGGTGCGCAGCGCCCGCAAGTCGATCCGTACTCCAGCGTGCGCGGCGGCGATATGCGGCGAGATGGGCGGCAGAAAACAATAGGGATTCACGGTCTCATAAGGCGCCGCGACGCTGGCGGCGGCCAGCAGCGCCAGCGCGTCCTCGCTGCGCAGACCGTCCGCAGTGCGAATCGCGCCCGAGGCAATGGGTTTCATCACCGCCACGCGCAGCCCCCGGCACGCCAGGGCGGCCGTCAGGGCCGCTGCGAACAGCGTCTTGCCAACACCCGTATCGGTACCCGTGACGAAATATCCCACCGTGCTCACGAGCGCCTCCGGCGACCAACCTGGGTCACGGGAATGGTGATCTCGCCGGCGGCTGCGCCGATCGACAGCGATGGGGCGTCAGTTCCCGCGTCACGGTCGCGACCGGCCCATGCCGCCCCATAAATGACTTCATAAGTCGCAGGCAGCAGTCCCTCGCGTCGAAACCCCTCATAGCGCGCCAGCATGCCGCGCAGCCGGTTCTTGCCAGTCAGGGATCGAGCGCGTCCCGCGGTCACGTTGTGCGCACCGATTGCTTTCAGATCGCGCATCAACGCGAAGGCATCCGGGTATGTCACCGTTATCCGCTCCACGTCGAGTACCGGTTCGGAGAATCCCTGGCGCAGCAGTGCATCGCCCACGTCGTGCACGTCGAGAAAGCGATTGACGTGGGTACGGCCGTCTTCGCCCCAGGCCGCGCGCAACTCCCACAAGGTATCCGGCCCGAGGGTACTGAACGCAAAAAAGCCGTTCGGTTTCAGGACGCGGCGCGCTTCGGCAATCGCAGCGTCGGGCGGATCACACCACTGCAGCATCAGATTGCTGAAGATCAGGTCCACGCTCTGCGCGCCCAATGGCAGTCGACTCGCGTCGGCACACACGCGCGCGAAACGATATAGCAGAGTCTGATGCCGTGCCGCTTGCTCGAGCATTCCGGGAGAAAGATCGAGGGCAAGCACGCGCGCGCGTCGATACAATCGCTTCAGCCGCCGGCTCACCCGACCGGTCCCGGCGCCGAGATCGAGCACCACCTGAGGCGAGAAGCCGAAAGGTGTCAGGCGTGCCAGGAGCTCATCGGCAATCCGGGCCTGCACTTGTGCGGCCGCCTCATAGCGCGTGCCGGCGCGATCGAACGAGTCGCGCACGTCGGCGCGCTCAAGCTCGAAGGGATTCGGGTCGCTCATGGCGATGCCAGAAACTGCACAAGGAGGTCCGCGACTTCGGCCGTATGCGATAGAAACGGCGCATGCGCCGCGCGCGGGATTTCGACCAGACGCGCACGCGGCAACGCTGCAGCGAGCGCCGCACAGGCCCCGGGGGGCACGACCCGGTCGTATTGGCCGGCGAGCACGAGCGCCGGGATGTCGATGCCAGCCAGCAGCGCGCGCAGATCGGTCGTACGCAATGCGTCGAGGTCGGCCGCCAGCGCTTGCGGAACCGCCTCGCCGTGCGTGAACAGCGCCGCGCTCAGCTGCTCGAGGACCCGGCTTCCAACGGCACTGCCACGCACCTGCAATTCAAGGAAATCGCTCACGATCTGCCGGTAATCGCTCGTCAACCCCGCGGCCATGTGCAGCAATCGAGCCTCCGGCGTGCCGTACGGCCAATCCGGGCCGAGCGTAAAGCGCGGCGTGGCCGCGATCAGCATCAGATGGGACGGCGGCTGCAGGTCCGCGGGCGGTTGCACGGCCCAGCGCAATGCGAGCTGCGCGCCGAACGACCACCCGAGCAGTGCGTACGGCATGCGGCCGATGCGCTGCGCGACAGTCTCGCCAATCCACTGCACCTGCGCGCTTGCGCTTGCGCACCGGTCCTGCCAGGGGCTGCGCCCATGGCCGGGCAGATCGACAGCAATGATCTGGCGATGGGCCTCGAGCGCCGGCGCCAGCGTATCCCATACACGCACGTTGAGTCCCCAACCGTGCAGAAGGACCAACGGCGCACCGTTACCCCGCGCTTGCAGGTACAGCGCACTCATGCCGCAGTCTCGGGCCGAATCTGATGCCACGCCCGCGCCAGAACGTCGACCAGCGCCTGCACTTGATCCTCACGGTGCGCCGCAGTCAGGGTGATACGCAACCGCTCCTGCCCGACCGGTACGGTGGGGGAACGGATGGCCACCACCCAGAACCCGGCCTGCGCCAGGGCCTGTTGGATCTCGAGCGCAGCGCGTGCGCTGCCGACAAGCACCGGCTGGATGGGCGTGTTCGAATCGGCGACAGCCACACCCGCATCATGGGCCGCAGCGCGAAACTGCGCCGCCAGCGCAAGCGCACGCGTGCGTCGCCACGGCTCACGCTGCGCGATACGCAGTGCGGCGCGCGTCGCAGCGGCGACCGGTTGCGGCAAGGCCGTCGTGTAGATATACGGACGGGCCTTCTGCACGAGCAGCTCGATCAGCGCCGCGCTGCCGGCCACGAACGCGCCGAAGGACCCGAAAGCCTTGCCCAGCGTACCGACCAACACCGGCACGTCCTCGGCCGACAGATCGTCGAGCTGGAGAATGCCCCGACCCGTCGACCCCAGCACGCCGAGGCCGTGAGCGTCGTCGACCACGAGCCAGGCGTTGTGGGCACGAGCAATTCGGGCCAGAGCCCTGAGCGGCGCGCGATCGCCGTCCATGCTGAATACCCCATCGGTGGCCACCACGGCAGTGCGCATCGTGGCGCGACCGAGCAGATGCTCGGCCGCAACGGCATCGGCATGCGGAAAGCGTCGCAACCGCGCGCCCGAGAGCAACACACCATCGATGAGGGACGCGTGACTGAGCCGATCGAGCAGCACCGTCTCGCCCCGATCGGCAAGCGTGCAGAGCACAGCGAGATTGGCCATGTAGCCGGTGGAAAACAGAAGTGCGCGCTCACGACCCGTGAACGCCGCGAGTTCCTCCTCGAGCGCCGCATGCTCGCGGCCGTGTCCACTGATCAGGTGTGCGGCGCCACTGCCGGCCCCCACACGTACAGCACTTTCGGCCATGGCCGCCGCCAGTTCCGGATGGGCGGCAAGCCCGAGGTAATCGTTGCTGCTGAAGTCAACGAGCCGGCGCCCTGCGATGTTCAGCTCGGCGCGACTGCCCGGTACGGCGAGGCTATCGATCGTGCATCGGCGGCGGCGCAAATGCGCGTGCTCGAGTCGCTCGAGCAGCGGCTCAAGCGGTTGTCTCTGCATGGACCGCGCGAATCGCCGCCGGCGGCGTCTGCTGCGTTGCCGGAGCGGCTTCTGCTTTCAGACCGAGACGTTCGAACAGTCGGCGGTCCCGCTCCGTATCCGGATTGCCGGTGGTCAGCAGCCGCTCGCCATAGAAAATGGAATTCGCACCGGCCATGAAGCACAGCGCCTGCATCTCATCGCTCATGCCCTCGCGACCGGCGGAAAGCCGCACGTGCGCGCGCGGCATGAGCAGCCGCGCCACGGCAATGGTCCGCACGAAGTCGAACGGATCAGGTGGCGCGCGCTGCGCAAGCGGCGTGCCGGGCACCGGGACCAGCTGGTTGATGGGCACGCTCTCGGGATGTTCGGCCAAGTTGGCGAGGGTGCACAGCAGCTTGGCGCGATCGAGCGGCGATTCGCCCAGGCCGAGAATGCCGCCACAGCAGACCTTAAGACCCGCCGCGCGCACCGCTTCGAGGGTGTCGAGTCGGTCCTGGTAGGTGCGTGTACCGATGATCTGATCGTAGAAGTCCGCCGACGTGTCGAGATTGTGATTGTAGTAATCGAGTCCGGCATCCTTCAGCACCAGGGCCTGTTCCGGCGTCAGCATGCCGAGCGTGGCGCAGGTCTCGAGCCCAAGCGCGCGGACCTCGCGCACCATCGCGGCGATGCTCTGCAGCTCCCGGGCCTTCGGGGAGCGATACGCCGCGCCCATGCAGAAGCGCGTTGCGCCGGCGTCCTTGGCGCGCCGGGCGCACGCACGCACGGCGTCGACCTCCATCAATGCCTCAGCTTGTACCCCGGTCTCGTAACGGACGCTCTGCGGGCAGTACGCGCAGTCCTCGGGACACGCCCCGGTCTTGATCGACAGCAGCGTGCTCATCTGCACCGTATTCGGTTCGTGATAGGTCCGGTGCACGCGCTGCGCCTGCAGCAGCAGATCGAGCAGCGGTTGCGCGAACAGCGCTTCGACCTGCGGCACTGTCCAGTCGTGGCGAATCCCGCCAAGCGCGGCCGGCGATGAACTCATGAACGCTCCGGTGGGCAAACACGGTGTGTGCGGCGCATGTTCGCGGCACAACGTCCTATTGTCAACCTGATGGGCCAATCGAAGTTGACGATTGCTCAAACCTTGACCACCGAGAACCCAAGGCGTTTGCGACGTCTCAGTTCAGCGCCATAGCACATGCACCGCGAGCGCAATACCCACCGCCACGGCACCCAGCGTGGCGACCAGCACCGCCGCGGCCGCGCAGTCCTTGACGATGCGGATGTGCGGGTGGTGCTCGGGATGCAAATGGTCGGCGAGCGCCTCGAGCGCCGTGTTGAACAACTCCGCCGCCAGCACGCCGGCGCTTGCCAGCATCACCGCCGCCCACCACAGCGGTCCGGGCCGCAGCACGACCAGCGCGAGCACGACCAGCGCGAACACGCCGGCCTGGGTGCGCAGACTGCGCTCGACCCGTACGGCATGCGCCAGCCCCGCGAGCGCAAAGCGCAGACGGCGGACAAACGATTGGTTCTTTTGATCGTTCAAGTACGCAGCGGACACCGGGCCGGGGTGACCCGACCCGGCCGCTGCGAACTGTACTCAATTCTGCGCGTGCTGCATACGGCAACGGCGGCACCCGACCCGCCGGCCCGGGCGCAGACCGCATGCGTCACGAGGGTCCTCGGGGGGAAAAATTTTGAGCGCCGTGGAAAAATAGCGGCACAATGACCGCACTGTTCCCCGTCGAGGTTTTGGTCATGCCGATGGGGTTCTCCGCCCCTGCGCCCTGAGTGCACGAGCGGAGCGTCAGCGACGATTGGAACGCGAGGACAGTCATGCCAGAGAGTTCCGACCCGAAGGATGAACCGCCGGGAAACCTGCTCGTCCTGGCGATCGTGGCGCTGATCGGCGGGACCGGCGCGGGGCTGGTCGGTGCGCTGTTCAGGCTCGGCCTCATCGACGCCAACCGAGCGCGCAACGAGATGATCCACTGGGCGCACGGCTGGAGTTTCGGCGGATTTGCCGTACTGGTGATGCTCGTCGCGCTGTGCGCTGCTCTCGCCGCGTGGCTGGTGCGGCGGTACTCGCCGCACGCTTCCGGCAGCGGGATCCCTCAGATCGAGGCTGCGCTCAACGGCACCCTGCCGCCCCCCCGGATCCGACTGATATTCGTCAAGTTCATCGGCGGCGTGCTCGCGATCGGCTCCGGCCTCGCCCTCGGGCGCGAGGGGCCCACGATTCAGATGGGTGCCACCTTCGCGTACGAGACCGGCCGGTGGTTCAAGCGCAACTGGGAGGATTGCCGTGCGCTGCTTGCCGCCGGCGGCGGCGCGGGCCTGGCCACCGCCTTCAACGCGCCCATCGCGGGCGCAATCTTCGTGCTCGAGGAGTTGGACAAGCAATTCGAGACCCGCATGGCGATTGCGGCGCTGGCCGCGTCCGCCGCGGCAATCTGGGTCGAGCGCTGGCTCCTCGGCAACCGGCTCGACTTCACGGTGCGGGCGCTGGCGCCGCCGAGCTTCGCCCATCAGCCTCTTTATCTGCTGCTCGGCATCGTCATGGGATTTGCCGGACTCGCCTACAACCGGACGCTGTTGTGGGGATTGAAGACCTCGGACCGCTTTGCCGCATGGCCCATCGAAGCGCGCGCCGCAGCAGTGGGAGCGGCCATTGCCTGCATCGCCTGGTTTGCACCCGTACTGGTGGGCGGCGGCGACGCGCTCACCCAGCACGCGCTCGATGGGTTCCACGCGCTCGACGGACTCGGGGCGCTCGCGCTGCTGCCGAGCATCTACCTGCTGCGCCTCGCCATGATCACCGGCTCATATGGTGTGCGCACGCCGGGCGGACTGTTCGCGCCGCTGCTCGTGCTCGGTGCCGTGCTCGGCTTGTGGATCGGGAAACTCTGCGCGCTCGCACTGCCGGGTCTGGGCATCCAACCAGTGGGATTTGCGCTGGTCGGGATGGCCGCGCTGTTCACCGGGATCGTGCGCGCGCCCGTCACCGGCATTGTGCTCATCACCGAAATGACCGGCAATGTCACCATGCTGCTGCCGATGCTCGTGGCGTGCTGCGCCGCGATGCTGGTGCCGACATTGCTCGGCAACGAGCCGGTCTACGAGTCCCTGGGCGCGCGGCTGCAGCAGCAGGAAAGGCTGGCGTCGCGACCCACTGCGTGAGCTGTGCGCGCCGGCCGCACCCGGGTGCGGTTGCCGGCCGCTCAGCGCGCGTACACGTAATGCAGCACGAGGCCGCCGAAAATTGCCATGCCGACATAGTTGTTGTTGAGGAAGGCACGCAGGCAGTCTGCGGGCGCGCGCTTGCGGATCAGCCACTGCTGATAGACGAACAACACTCCGGCAATGAGCACGCCGCCGTCGTACCACCGTCCCAAGTGCAGATCGTGCCCGAACAGTACCAGCGCCGCGAGCATCATGACCTGGAACACTGCAATCAGCAGCCGATCGAGATCCGCAAACAGGAGCGCACTCGATTGAATGCCGATCTTGCGGTCATCGTCGCGATCGACCATGGCGTACATCGTGTCATAGATCACCGCCCACAGCACGGCGGCAATGTACAACACCCAGGCGAGCCGCGGCACCTGTCCGTCTTGGGCCGCGAACGCCATTGGAATGCTCCAGCCGCCGAACGACAGGCCCAGATACAGCTGTGGCAACGGAAAGAAACGCTTCACGAAGGGATAGGATGCCGTCAACACCGCCCCGACCACCGCCAGCTCGAGCGTCAGCCGGTTCAGACGCGTGACCAGCCATAGCGCCACCAACATCAGACCGACGAACAGGCTCAGCGCCTCGGCCGGAGACACCCGGCGCGCGGCCAGCGGCCGCTCGCGCGTGCGCTTCACGTACGGATCGATATCGCGGTCGGCGAAGTCGTTGATGATGCAACCCGCGGCGCGCATGACGAACACGCCGAGCACGAAGATGCCAAGCACTTCGGGATGCGGCCGGCCGCCGCCGGCGATCCACAATGCCCACAGCGCCGGCCACAGCAGCAGCCAGGTGCCGATCGGCCGGTCGAGCCGCGCCAGCCGGCCGTACTCCTGCACGCGGCGGCCGAGGCGGTGGAACCAGGGCGCCTCGGCGACCGGTTGCGGCTTGATTCGATCGATTGTCGCTGACATCGTTGCTAACCCACCCTGCCGTACTGCTCGCCCCCTGCGATCCAGCGCGCCGAGAGCGCCGCGATAGTATCCGGATAGCGTGCCAGCAGCATCTCGGCGGCCGCCTGCACCCGCGGCAGGAGATCCGCATCGCGCATCAGGTCCGCCACGCGCATCTGCGCAAGCCCGGTCTGGCGCGTCCCGAGCAGCTCGCCGGGTCCGCGCAGTTCCAGATCGCGCCGCGCGATCTCGAAACCGTCGTTGGTACGACGCATGACCTCGAGACGCTGCCGCGCAAGCAGCGACAGCGGCGAGCGGTAGAGCAGCACGCAGGTGCTCGCCGCGGCGCCACGTCCGACCCGGCCACGCAACTGATGCAATTGCGCAAGGCCCATGCGCTCGGCATTTTCGATCACCATCAGCGTGGCGTTCGGCACATCGACCCCCACCTCGATGACCGTGGTGGCCACCAATAGCTGCACGCGTCCGGTCTGGAACGCGTGCATCGCTGCATCCTTCCGCGCCGAGGACAGACGCCCGTGGACCAGGTCGACCTGCACCTGCGGCAGCGCGTTGGCCAACACAGCGGCCGTCTCCTCGGCAGCTTGCGCACGCAGT
This sequence comes from Pseudomonadota bacterium, assembly GCA_021822385.1. Classification (GTDB taxonomy): domain Bacteria; phylum Pseudomonadota; class Gammaproteobacteria; order Steroidobacterales; family Steroidobacteraceae; genus 13-2-20CM-66-19. The sequence goes on along the minus strand of JAKARC010000012.1, from coordinate 8,440 downwards.
TCCTCGGACTCCTCGATGAGCGGGCAGACCCAATAGACCTGGCGACCCAGGCGGCACGCCTGGGCAACGCGCGCCACCACCTCATCGCGGCGCTGCTCAGGCACCACGACGGTCTGCACCGGCTCGCGTCCGGGAGGGAGAGTGTCAATCACCGAGACATCAAGATCCGCGTAGGCGGTCATCGCCAGCGTACGCGGGATCGGCGTCGCGGTCATGATCAGCTGATGCGGGAAGCGGCCCTGCGTCTGGCCTTTCTCCTGCAGGCGCAAACGCTGCTGCACACCGAAGCGGTGTTGCTCGTCAACGATCACCAGCGCCAGATTCGAGAACGATATCCCGGCTTGAAAGAGCGCGTGCGTTCCGACCGCGAGGCGCACCTCACCCGAGGCAACGGCCTCGAGCGCACTGCGCCGCGTGCGCGCCGGCTGCGTGCCCGAGAGCAACGCCACGGGCAGTCCGAGCGGCTCGAACCAGGTGCGGAAGTTGCGCGCATGCTGCTCGGCCAGCAGCTCCGTCGGGGCCATCAGGGCCGCCTGTGCGCCGCTGCCGGCCGCACGTGCCGCAGCCAGAGCCGCGACCACGGTCTTGCCGCAACCCACATCGCCCTGGACGAGCCGCACCATGGGCCGCTCGGCGCGCAGGTCGGCGTCCACTTGCGCCAGAGCACGCGCCTGAGCGTGGGTCAACTGGAAGGGGAGCGAGGCGAGCAGTCGCGCTTCGAGTCCCTGCTCGTCCGCGAGCGGCCACGCCGGCTCCGTCGCCGCCGCCTGCTTCAGCAGCCGCAGACTGGCCTGATGGGCGAGCAGCTCCTCGAACGCGAGACGGCGCTGCGCCGGGTGGCGGCCGGCACTGAGCTCCTGCAGACTCGCATCGCGCGGAGGGCGATGGACATAGCGCAGCGCTTCGCGCAACGATGGCAACTTGAGATCCGCCATCAACTCGCCCGGCAGCCAGTCGCGCACCCCTGCGCGGTCGAGTTCCGCGAGCGCCTGCATGATCAGAGCGCGCAGACGGCCCTGGGTCACGCCCTCGGTGAGCGGATACAACGGCGTCAGTGTTTCCTCCACCGGCTCCGACGGCGCACCGATACGCCGGTACTCCGGATGGACGATCTCAAGGCCCTGGGGCCCGCGGCGCACCTCCCCGAAGCATCGCAATTGCGTGCCGCGTACCAGCGCGTTCTGCTGCAGCTGTGAGAAATGGAAGAACCGCAGCGTCAGGAAACCCGAGCCGTCCGCGAGGCGCGTCAGCAGCTGCCGGCGGCGCCGGTACACCACCTCGGTGAGCTGGATCTCACCCTGGACCAGCGTTCTCATCCCGGGAGTCAGCTCGCCGATCTTGCGCAAGGTGGTACGGTCGTCGTAGCGCACCGGCAGGACAAACAACAGATCCTGCACCTGCGTCACCCCGAGCCGCTGCAGTCTTTCGGCGAGCTGCGCGCCCACGCCGCGCAGCGCCGTCACCGGCCGCTGTTCGCTCGCTCCGCTTGTGCGCGCCGTCTCAGCCAAGATGCAGGATGCACTCCGCCTCGACGCCAGCGCCGCGCGGCAGCGCTGCTACCCCGACCGCAGCTCGCGCCGGATAGGGCTGCGGAAAATATTGCGCCATGATCTGATTGACGGTGGCGAAGTGCGCGAGATCGGTGAGATAGATATTGACCTTGACCGCCTGCGCCAGCGTACCCCCGGCCGCCCGCGCAACGGCATCGAGGTTGTCGAACACCCTGCGGATCTGCGCCTCGATGTCGCCGCCAACCAGCTCCCGGGTAATCGGATCGAGGGGAATCTGGCCAGACAGATAGACGGTGTCGCCGACGCGTACGGCCTGGGAATAAGTGCCAATCGCTGGCGGCGCTTTGTCGGTATTAATGATGGTACGGCTCATGGCGGTCCTCATGGAGTACGTGAATTTGCCTCCGCATCGTCGGCGTCGTCGCTGTTGGAAGACGTCTCCGGCGCATGCGCGGCAATCGTCCGGGTCACCCGTGTGACGTCCGGCAGGCGCCGCACCACGCGCATGACTTGCGCGAGCTGTTTGCGATCGCGGACCTTCAGCTCGAAGGTCAGGATCGAGGCATCGCCTTCCTGTTCCTCGATCGAAACATGATGTATGTTGGTATCGGCGCTGGCGATCGCGGCCGCCACGTGCGCGAGCACCCCGGTGCGGTTGACGACATCGACGCGGATCTCGGAGCTGAAGCGGCGCTCCGGCGCGCTCTGCCAGCTGACCGGCAGCCACTTCTCCGGATGCTTGCGGTAGTCCTCGACATTGACGCAGCGCTCGCGATGAATCACGACGCCGCGGCCGGCAGAGAGAAACGCGAACACCGGGTCGTTGGGCAGCGGAAAGCAGCAGCGCGCGTAGCTCACCAGCAGTCCCTCGGTACCGGCTATGGCAAGCGGCGCCGGCAGGGTCGTACCGGGTTCGACACCGGTCGGCAACAGCCGGCGTGCCACGAGCGGCGCCAGGCGCTCACCCAGGCCGATCTTCTCGTTGAGCTCGTTCATGTCCTGCATGCCGAGCTCCGCGAGCGTTGCGGCGCAGGTCTCTGGAGCGACGTCCTCCAACGAGAGATGAAACTCCTCCAGCGCCTGCGCGAGCAGCCGCTGACCGAGCGCGATCGCCTCGCTGCGCCGCAGGCCCTTCAGGTAATGACGAATGGCACTGCGTGCCTTGGCTGTGACCACGAAGCCCACCCACGCGGGGTTCGGCACCGCGCCCTTGGCGGTGATGATCTCGACGGTCTGTCCATTGCGCAGCACGGTGCGCAACGGGGTGAGCCGCCGATCCACTTTGGCCGCAACGCAGCGGTTGCCGACGTCGGTGTGCACCGCATAGGCGAAATCCACCACGGTCGCGCCGCTCGGCAGGCGCAGGATCCGGCCCTTGGGCGTGAACACGTACACCTTGTCGGGGTACAGATCGACCTTGACGCTTTCGAGGAATTCCTCCGAGTTGCCGTTTTCCTGCAGCGCCACGAGCCCCGAGAGCCACTCGCGCGCGCTTTCCTGCTGGAGCGAGCCGCCGGCCTCCCCGGTCTTGTACTTCCAGTGCGCGGCGATGCCGGATTCGGCGACCCGATCCATGTCCTCGGTGCGGATCTGAACCTCGATCGGCACGGCGTTGGGGCCGAACAGCGTGGTATGGAGGGACTGGTAGCCGTTGACCCGCGGAATGGCAATGTAGTCCTTGAAGCGTCCGGGCATCGGCCGGAATACTGCATGCACCACACCGATGGTGCGATAACAGGTGTCGAGCTCATCGACGATGATGCGCAGACCATAGACGTCGACGATCTCGGTGAGCGAGGCGCGCTTGCGCAGCATCTTCTTGTAGATGCTGTACAGGTGTTTCTCGCGCATCTCGACGCGCGCCTGGATGCCGCGCTTGGCGAGGGCCTCGGACAGCTGTCGCTCGATCTTCTTCAGGAACTCCTTCTGATTGCCGCGCGCCTTGCGCAAGGCGTGCTCGAGCACGCGATAGCGGCGCGGATACAGCGCGCGAAACCCGAGTTCTTCGAGTTCGAGCTTCAGGCTGTAGAGACCCAGGCGCTCGGCGATGGGCGCATAGATCTCGAGCGTCTCGCCCGCGATGGCCCGCCGCCGGTGCGGCGGCATGGCCTGGATGGTACGCATGTTGTGCGTGCGATCGGCAAGCTTGACCAGGATCACGCGCAGATCGCGCACCATCGCGAGCAGCATCTTGCGGAACGATTCCGCCTGCGCTTCCTCGCGGCTCTTGAACTGGATCGCATCGAGCTTGGTCACCCCGTCGACCAGCTCGGCCACATCAGCGCCGAAGCGCGCGGCCAGCTGATCCTTCGGCGTCGGGGTATCCTCGATGACATCGTGCAGGATCGCCGCAATGAGCGTATCGGCGTCAAGCCGCAGGTCGGCCAGGATGGCCGCGGTGGCCACCGGGTGGGCGATGAAGGGCTCTCCTGAGAGGCGCTTTTGACCCTGATGGGCGGATGCCCCGAATTCCGCGGCCGCACGGATGCGCGCCACCTGCTCCGGCGGCAGGTAGCTGCCGACGGTCGCGAGCAAATCCTTCAGTCCCGGGGTGCGTCTTCCGCCGGGGAGCAGCCCGAGGAGGGAAGAGGCATACTCCATATCACGACAGGCGACTACCGACCGGTCTATCGCTGGCTAATGCTCGCCGAGGCCGAACTGCGGCGCGCGGAACGCCGACTGCATGTCCATTTCCGGCTCGGTGGGCGGGTCTTGCTCGGCCGGCGGTTCCGGTTCGCGCAACATGTCGAGCGTGACGGTACCGGCCGCAATTTCGCGCAGCGCAACGACCGTCGGCTTGTCGTTCTCGAGCGGAACCGTGGGCTCAGCGCCATTGGCGAGCCGGCGTGCGCGCCGTGCAGCCAATATCACCAGCTGAAACAGGTTATCCACGTTCTGCAGGCAATCTTCGACAGTGATGCGGGCCATGGCAATACTTCGGTGCTGATGGGTTGACGGGCGCGGCTGGCCCGTGGCGAAGCTTTTGAGTATACGGCAATTGCGTGGGCTCAAGCCAGCAGCTGCTGCAGCAGCGGCTTGAGCATGGGCCGGGACGCGGCCAGGGGCTCGCCCCGGCCCTCGACGATACGCAGCAGATCGTCCACCGCCTGCCCGAAATCATCGTTCACGACGACGTAGTCGAACTCGCTCCAGTGACTCATATCGCTCACGGCATCGCTCAGGCGTCGGGCGATGACCGCCGCGGAATCCGTACCGCGGCCATGCAAACGATGCTCGAGCACCGCGCGTGAGGGGGGTAGGATGAAAATCGTCAGGCATTCCGGGAGGGCGCGACGAACCTGGCGGGCACCCTGCCAATCGATCTCGAGGACGACGTCGCCGCCGGAGGCGAGGACCGCCTCCACCGGCGCGCGCGCAGTGCCGTAGTAGTTGTCGAACACACGGGCATGCTCGAGAAAGCGATTCTCGGCCACCATGCGCGTGAACTGCTCGACGGTAACGAAATGATATTCACGGCCATCGACCTCGGTGGCCCGTTTCGGCCGGGTCGTGTGCGAGATCGACAGCCGCAGATCGGGCTTACGCGCCAAGAGTGCACGCACCAGCGAAGTCTTGCCCGCGCCCGAGGGTGCGGCCAGGATGATCAGCCGGCCCCGTGCGGGTGCGCTGACTGCACGCGTTGCGGCCAACACCGGACCGGCGTTGGCCACGAGGGCGCGTAGCGCCTGCGCGCGGTGACTCACCGCATTCTTCTCTTCCTCCGAGAATTCCGCGGCGGTGTGCGCCGAGCCTCGGGGGAGGAAGATCGGGTCATAGCCGAAGCCACCGCCACCACGCGGCGCCAGCGCAATGCGACCTTCCCAGACTCCCTCTGCGATCAGCGGCTCGGGGTCGTCCGCATCGCGCACGAAGGCGATGACGCACCGATAGCGTGCGCCGCGAGCATCGTCCGGTACATCCGAAAGCTCGCTCAGCAACTTGCGTAGATTGGCAGCGTCATCCGCCCCCTCGCCCGCATAGCGTGCCGAGTACACCCCAGGGCGGCCCTGTAACGCATCCACCTCGATGCCCGAATCGTCGGCGAGTGACGGCAATCCCGTCGCGCGCGCCGCAAATCGTGCCTTCAGGAGCGCATTCTCCCGAAACGTCGTACCCGTCTCGGGCGGGGTCGTTACGCCGAAAGCGGTCTGGGGCACGGTCGCAAGACCGAGCGGCCGCAAGAGCTCACCGAACTCTCGCAGCTTGCCCGGGTTGCCGGTGGCCAGAACAATCTTCATACACCGCTCGCGGATTGCTCCGACCTCCCGGTGACGCTACCGCCGAAGCTCACCGAGTGCCCGTTCATCCGTCGACCGCGCGAGCCTGGAGCGGAAAGAGCTGCTCAATGCCGCCGGCGGCCAGCGCCAACATGGCATCGAGCTCATGGCGGCGGAACGCGTGGCCTTCGGCGGTACCCTGCACTTCGATGAAAGCTCCGCCGTCGTTCATCACGACATTCATATCCACCTCGGCGTGAGAGTCTTCCGGATAATCCAGATCAAGCACCGGCACCCCGTTCACAATGCCCACCGAAATTGCGGCCACCTGGCCGTGCAGAGGATCGCCGGCGATCGCGCGCCGGCGCAGCAGGCTGCGGCAGGCTTGTGCTAGCGCAACGTAGCCGCCGGCAATTGATGCGGTGCGGGTGCCGCCGTCGGCCTGCAGCACATCGCAATCAATCGTAATCGTGCGCTCGCCGAGCGCCTTCAAATCGACGATCGCGCGCAGGGAACGGCCGATGAGCCGCTGGATCTCAAGCGTTCGCCCGCTTTGCTTGCCCCGCGCCGCTTCGCGGGCTGAGCGGGTGTGGGTCGCGCGCGGCAGCATGCCGTATTCGGCCGTGACCCACCCTTGCGCCTTGCCGCGCAGAAACGGCGGCACCGTCTCCTCGACGCTCGCGGTACACAGCACCTGGGTGTCGCCGAATTCCACCAGCACCGCCCCTTCGGCGTGCTTGGCGAAGCGGCGCGTGAAGGTCACCGGCCGCAGCTGGTCGGCGGCACGCCCGCCGGCGCGGGTCAAACTTCCAGGCGACGGGCTCATGCGGCGTCTCCGAGCCATTGCGCCACTGCGGCCGATGTGTTGTCGCTTGCGGCGCCGGCGCGCTTGACCGCCCGCCGCGCCAGCACCGTGAGTCTCTCGCGTATCGATGTTCCAGCGGCACTCAGTCCCATCGTGATCTCCTCGTCCGTCAACGGCCCCCACAACCCGTCACTGCACACCAGCAGCGCATCACCCGGTTCGAGCGGACGGCGCCGGGCGATCGCCATGTCCGGCAGCATCGTTCCGCCGCCGAGACAGCACTCGACGTAGTTACGCAGCGGATGCGCCTGCGCCTGCTCGGCGGTGATCAACCCTTCGCGCAGCAACCCCTCGACGTGGCTGTGATCGCGGCTACGGCCGATCAGTTGCCCACCCCGGATATGGTAGATGCGGCTGTCGCCGACATGCGCCCACCACGCCGCGCCCTGCTGAATCAGGCACAGCGCACAGGTGGCACGCGGGCGCCGATCGATCGGCGTCTGTGCGCCCAGCTTGACCACCTCTTCGTGCGCGCGCCCAAGCGCCAGATGCAGAAACCCGAGCGGATCGAACAAGGGGCGGGGCGCACGCGAAAACGCATCGCGCACGGTCTGCAGAGTGATCTGTGCAGCGCGGGCGCCGTCGGCATAGCCGCCCATGCCATCGGCGATGATCAGAAGTGCCGCATGCTCGCTCACGGCGACGGCCACCCGGTCCTGATTCTCCCCGCGTCCGCCCTGCAGGCTGACTTCGGCGTAGTCGATCCGCAAGCGACGCCCTTTTTATCTGCTAAAGTTCGGGGCAGCTTTATATCATTCTACAGCGCCGGAGCGTAACGTTAACCCGTGATTTCCAGCATGACAGGCTTCGCGCGCCGCGAGCTTTCCGGTCCCTGGGGCACGCTCGTGTGCGAGCTGCGCAGCGTCAATCATCGCTTTCTCGAAAGTAGCTTCCGGCTGCCCGAGGAACTGCGCTCGGCGGAGAGCGATCTGCGCCAGAACGCGGTCCAGGCGCTCCGTCGTGGCAAACTCGACTGCACCATCACTTATCGTCCGGCGCAGGATGCGGCCCTCAGCCTGGAGGTGGACCCGTCCGCTCTCGAGCGGCTGATCGGGCAGCTCGATAAATTGGAGCGAACCATCCCTGTCGGCACGGTGGACCTGCTGGAGGTGCTGCGCTGGCCCGGAGTGCTCAAGGACCGCACGGCGGCCGGCGAGGAACTGCTGACGGCGACCCAGGAAGTGTTCAACGGCGCGTTGACCGATCTGTGCGCGGCGCGTGCACGCGAGGGCGAGAAGCTGCGTGCCATACTCGAACAACGCTGTGAGAGCCTGGAAACACTGGTAAAACAGGTGCAGGCACGGCTGCCGGAAGTCCAGTCGCGACTGACGACCAAGATCCGCGACCGGATCAAGGAGCTCGCCGCCAGCGCCGATCAGGATCGGCTCGAGCAGGAAATTGCACTGCTGTTGCAGCGGCTCGACGTCGACGAGGAACTCGAGCGCCTGAGCGGGCACATCGCGGAAATTCGCCGGGTGCTCGCCGCGAGCGAGCCGGCTGGCCGGCGACTCGATTTCCTGATGCAAGAACTCAACCGCGAAGCCAACACGCTCTCGTCGAAGTCTCAGGATCTCGAGACCACGCGCACGGCGGTCGACATGAAGGTCTTGATCGAGCAGATGCGCGAGCAGGTGCAGAACGCCGAATAGCGTTCAGGGCTATCGATGGGCGTCCATCAGCGTCCCGAATATCCTGTATTTCCAGTGCTTTTGGGCACAAATGGCCACTTCCATCCAACCCCACATCGGCTATCCTGGAGCGGGCTGGCGAGCTGAACTGTAGCGAACCCGGTAGCCGCTATTCGACGAACAAGGTGGTTTGCAACGCGCTGGAAGCACTCCGCAAAC